>CAVFEY010000085.1:0-2083 GCA_963621725.1 Firmicutes bacterium AF25-13AC | reverse complement strand
TTCAAATCTTCTAACGCCCACCAAATGTTCGCAGCTCAGAGGCTATGTCCTCTGGGCTGTTTTGTTTTGCCACCAAGCACGCCGCCAATATAAGCCACCAAATATTGATCCAAGGTCTGTACGCGATGGTCTTCGCATCCCGTAGAGGTGCCGGCAGATTGCATACGTCCTGGCCGATCGTGACCGCAACATGTTGGTCAAGCATAATCTTTTGGATTCTTTTGGCGTGAGCGGCTTGGTTTTGGTAGGATTTGTCAGCGGCTTGACTAAGGGGGTTTTATAACTGCCATGCAGGTAGCCGTGTTGGTAACGTTTTACCGACTTGCCAAGAACCCCTCATTTTTAATGCGTCTGCAAAATGACTAATTGCTTTGACCTGCTGAAACACTATATGTTGTGTTTGACCTAAAAAAAGAATACAGGATATAGATGCCTCTTTGTCGTATGATAGATGGCGGACAGAGAACGAAGACCTTAACTGCCTCTTTTGAACGTGTCCTTGAGCCGCTTGATCGGCTCCAGGGAATGTCCGCATGGAGGCTTATGGTTTATCGAGAACACAGATTGCGCGACGGCGCCGCAAGACAGGGGCAAGCCCTGCCGGGTATCATTTGGCCCTGAAGCGCGATGAGGCTACGATGCGAAAGAGGCAAGAGGATGAAGATCATTAAGCGCAGCGGCACCGAGGTTGTCTTTGACATCGATAAGATCGTCAATGCCATCCGCGCCGCAAACTTGGAGGTCGAGGAGAGCTCTCGTCTTACCGACCGCCAGGTGGTTTACGCGGCACAAAACGTCGCCGAGGCATGCGAGAACGCGGGTCACACCGTGTCGGTCGAGGAGATCCAGGATCTGGTCGAGGACGAGATCATGCGTCTCGACTGCTACGAGGTCGCTCGCCATTACATCATCTATCGCTATGTTCAGAGCCTGAAGCGCCAGAAGAACACGACCGACGACAAGATTCTGTCGCTGATTGAGTGCAACAACGAAGAGGTCAAGCAGGAGAACTCCAACAAGAACCCGACCGTCAATTCCGTTCAGCGTGACTACATGGCCGGTGAGATCTCCAAGGACCTGACCCAGCGTGTGCTGCTGCCCCAGGAGATTGTGGATGCTCACAATGAGGGTCTGATTCACTTCCATGATTCGGACTACTTTGCCCAGCACATGCATAACTGCGACCTGGTGAACCTGGAGGATATGCTCCAGAACGGCACCGTTATCTCGGGTACGCTGATTGAGAAGCCGCACAGCTTCTCGACCGCCTGCAACATCGCGACGCAGATCATCGCCCAGGTTGCTTCCTCCCAGTACGGTGGCCAGTCGATTTCGCTGACCCATCTCGCCCCGTTCGTCGAGGTGAGCCGTCAAAAGATTCGCGGCGAGGTCGCCCGCGAGCTCGAGGAGCTCGGCGTTTCCGCATCTCCCGAAAAGGTCCGCGAGGTTGTTGAGGATCGCCTGCGTGACGAGATCCGTCGCGGCGTCCAGACGATTCAGTATCAGGTCGTGACCCTTATGACCACCAATGGCCAGGCGCCGTTCGTGACGGTCTTTATGTATCTTAACGAGGCCCGTACGCCTCAGGAGAAGCACGACCTTGCCATGATCGTGGAGGAGACGCTTCGCCAACGCTACGAGGGCGTTAAGAACGAGGCCGGCGTATGGATCACCCCGGCATTCCCCAAGCTTATCTATGTACTCGAGGACGATAACGTTCACGAGGATTCCCCGTACTTCTACCTGACCCAGCTGGCTGCCAAGTGCACTGCCAAGCGTATGGTGCCCGATTACATCTCCGAGAAAAAGATGCGCGAGCTCAAGCTGTCGAAGGGCGAGACCGCGGGTAACGGCGACTGCTATACCTGCATGGGCTGCCGCAGCTTCTTGACGCCCGACCGCTCCGGCAACGGCTTTAACAACGTTGCCAACGCGCTGAACTACGACCCGAACAAGCCCAAGTACTATGGTCGCTTTAACCAGGGCGTCGTGACCATCAACCTGCCCGATGTCGCGCTGAGCTCGCACCAGGATATGGATAAGTTCTGGAAGATCTTCGACGAGCGCCTTGAGCTGTGCCACC
>CAVFEY010000084.1:0-2112 GCA_963621725.1 Firmicutes bacterium AF25-13AC | reverse complement strand
ACGCTTGAACTGAGAAGGGGGAGGCCTCGCGGCCTCCCCCTTTTTTGCGTTTACGCGCAACATTCCTTCTGCAATTAAATCAATTTAATCATCCACCGCTGAATATAGACGTTCACCGTTCTTTGGTCGGTTCTTTGTTCTCAATGGACTAATATTTGCTTTAGCGCACTGCTGCGCTTGTCCTGTTTTACACGGGTCGTTTTATTGATTGTGACGGAAGGACTCATATGGCAGATGTTCATGAGCTGCTTGATACTTGGATTGCCAATGTCAAGGACGAGGAGCTACTCGCTGAGCTTAACACGATGAAGGAGCAGGGTGATGAGGACGCCATCACCGACGCTTTCTTCCAGGATCTCGCCTTCGGTACTGCCGGCCTTCGCGGCACTATCGGTGCGGGCACTAACCGTATGAATATCTATACGGTCGGTCGTGCGACCCAGGGATTTGCTGACTATCTCAATGCGACCTTCGAGCATCCGACGGTTGCCATCGCTCGCGATAGCCGCAATAAGGGTGAACTGTTCGTTAAGACGACGGCTGCCATTCTTGCCGCAAACGGCGTGACTGCTCTCGTGTATCCTAAGATTTCTCCCGTGCCGACGCTTTCCTGGGCCGTCCGTGACCTTAAGTGCTCCGGTGGCATTTGCATGACCGCTAGTCATAATCCAGCGCCTTATAACGGCTATAAGGCCTATGGCCCCGACGGCTGCCAGATTACCAGCGAGGCTGCCGATGCAATTTCTAAGGCTATCGCCGAGACCGATACGTTTACCGGCGTGAAGTCCATGGACTTCGATGAGGCTCTTGAGCAGGGTCTGGTCAAATGGATCGATGACTCGTGCCTCGAGCGTTATTATGACGCCGTTCTCGCCCGCGGCGTGACCAACCTTTCTGCCGAGGAGATCGCTGGCGCTCCGCTTAAGCTCGTCTACACTCCGCTCAACGGCACCGGCCTCATTCCCGTCACGACGGTGCTCGAGCGCGCTGGCATCACCGATGTCACGGTTGTTCTCGAGCAGAAGGAGCCTAACGGCGATTTCCCGACCTGCCCGTATCCTAACCCCGAGATTCGCCAGGCCATGCAGAAGGGCATTGACCTGTGCGAGCAGGTTCACCCTGATCTGCTGCTTGCAACCGATCCCGACGCCGATCGCGTTGGCGTTGCCGTTAAGAATAGCGATGACTATCTGCTGCTGACCGGCAATGAGATGGGCGTTCTGCTGCTCGACTATATCTGCAAGACCCGCGCTGCTCGCGGTGAGGACCTCACTAAGAAGGTTGCTGTCACTACTATCGTTTCTTCCGCCATGGTTGACGCTCTGGCCGATGAGTACGGTTTTGAGCTCCGTCGTTGCCTGACGGGCTTCAAGTACATCGGCGACATCATTACTTCTCTTTCCGATGCTGGCGAGGTCGATCGCTTTATCTTCGGTTTTGAGGAGAGCTACGGCTATCTGGCCGGCGACCACGTGCGCGACAAGGACGCCGTGAGCACTTCGCTTTTGATTTGCCAGATGGCGCAGTATTACAAGCTCCAGGGAAAGAACCTTGCCGACGCGATGCACGAGCTGTACGAGAAGTATGGCTACTATCACAACAAGACGATTTCGCTGAGCTATCCGGGTGCTGAGGGTGCGGCAAAGATGGCCGGCATCATGGCCGGTCTGCGCGAGAACCCGCCCGCGGAGCTCGCCGGTTCCAAGATTGAGGCCGTCGTTGATTACAACACCTGCGTGAACGGCCTGCCGAAGGCTAATGTTATTGAGTTCGATCTTGAGGGTGGCAACAAGGGTATTGTTCGTCCTTCCGGCACCGAGCCCAAGATTAAGCTGTACATCTTCGCTAAGGGCGCGGATGCCGCCGAGGCAGATGCAGCACTTGACGCGATCGAGGAGTCCGGTCGCAAGCTGCTGGCATAAGGTATTTAAGAGTCTATTGCTATAGATGGGCGAAAGAGGGGATCTCGGATGCGAGGTCCCCTCCTGTTTTTAACCAGCCAGCCGAGAGTACTTAGATGTGTAGGAAATGTGTACGCCCAGATTCCCGCCCCCGGCGCCCCTCCGGTCTGGCAATATATCTCCTTGCCGCGCGGCCCGGTGGAACCGGGAA
>CAVFEY010000083.1:934-2409 GCA_963621725.1 Firmicutes bacterium AF25-13AC | reverse complement strand
GGGCATGGCCGATAGCGACATGCACAAGTTCGAAAAACAGGGCCGCATACTCAAAAACGGCGATTAATGCTGCCCTACACGACAAACGCTCAGAAATGAAGCGGAGCAGTCTCGAGGCTCATCTTCGAGGCTGCTCCGCCTTACCATCAAAACAGTTTTACTAAGTTGTTGAATTATCGATGCTATTCGAAGCGAGATTCCAGACTCGACAGACCGTTGAGAGTCAGGTCGTTGGCGACCTCAGAGACGCGCTCGATAGGAACCGAGCCGTCAGACAGCGCCCACGTGCGATAGATACCGATAATACCCGACAGCAAAAACGCCAGATAGTAGTCGAACATCTCGTCCTTGAGACCTTGGGGCAGCAGATCGCGCTCGGCAATCTCGTGCTCGAGCGGCGCACGAAGACGTGCCATAAAATCATCGAGCGGAATGTTCTCGATCAGCTGACGATTGAGCACCAAGTTGTTGCACAGTGCCTCGTTAACGGTTTTAAAGAAGGTCGCCGCCGCGCCCAGAGCGCGCTCGTTGGTGTCGCCGTCCATGGAAGCAAGCGTTTTCTCGACCGAGTCGACAATCATCTCCACCACATCGACGGCAATGGCATCGAGCAGGCCGTCAACCGTACCAAAGTGAACGTAAAAGGTCTTGCGGTCGACATTGGCCTCGCGCGCGATGGCACTCACCGTAATGTCTGCCAGCGGCTTTTCCATGAGCAGGCGCTCGAAAGCCGAAAGGATGGCATTACGGCTGCGAATGATGCGACGATCAAGACGCGGTTTGCTGGTTGCCATGGGCGTGTCCCTTCGATATGCGAGCATTCATCAACAGATGAGAGATAATCTACGTAAGAGGATTATCCCCCATACAGCACAAATATGCCCCGCATCATGAAGAACGCACGACTGTCCTACTGCGACTTAGGGTGCTTCTTCTTATTGAGTGCCGACGGAGATACGCGAATACCGTCGCCTGTCTGGCGCACATAGGCTTTATGAGCCGGCTTAGCGGTCCCAGAAGCCTTCTGAGCCTGCTTCTTGGGATCAACGGTAACAGCATTCGCGGGGTGCGGCTTAGTGGGCGCAGAGGGCGTCTGAGGCGTGCGGCCGAGCTTGCGCATCACGCGATCCCAGCGCGCATGGATGCTCTCGTTGTGGGCGCTCTTAAGGCCCAGCAGGGGCGCAGCCAAAATGGTCGGCGCAATAAACGTAATGAGGCGCCACAGCAGATAGCCGGCGGTCGAAGCCGACCCAAAGAAATGACCCAAGAACAATGCAAAGCCGCCCTCAGCGCCACCAGTTCCACCGGGCAGGGGGACCGCAGAGCTCAGCAGCTGGACAAAGGCGCTCGCGGCCATGACCGAGAAAAAGTCGACCTCGTGGTGGCCAAAGGCAAGCATCAGGAAATACGGCACGAGGTAGAAAAACGCGAGTTGCAGCATGGTGATGACCACCGTGAGCAGCATGGAAGAAAAA
>CAVFEY010000083.1:0-924 GCA_963621725.1 Firmicutes bacterium AF25-13AC | reverse complement strand
CGGAGAAGGAGTAGATCTCGCCATCGACAAACGTGCGCCATCCCTCGATCTTAGTGGCCGAGACACCAATGCGCTCAAGCCAATTGATGATGCAATGGGCGACGCGCGTGACGGTCTTAGGCATGAGCGCGACGGCGAAGATGCCCAGCAAGATGCAGCAGTGCCCACCAAAGCTAAAGACGCACAGCAACGTCATGTCGCCATAGCGCTCGGCAAAAAACGGCATGCGAGCAAGCAGTAGGATAGCGCCCCAGGCAACGAGGCCAAACTGGTACACGATAAAGCGCGTGAACTGCGTTGCTCCGGCCTCGCCGACATTTTGGCCCGCTTTGGTCAGGCGGTAGATCTGGGCGGGAGTCGAGCCCATCATCATGGGCGTCAGGTTGCCAAAGAAGATGCCACTCGCCTCGACCGAGATCAGGTCGCGGATGCCGACGGGCGAATATGGGTCGAGCCAGACGGCGATCGCATAGGCCACAATGCCAAAGAACAGATACATGAACATGCAAAGACACGCGACAACGAGCCATGGCGCCTGGACGCTCGACATAGCGGCCCAGAACTGCCCCATCTGCCCGGTTACCACCAGATAGACGATATAACCCACCAGCACAACGCCGATAAAGATGGCGCCGCGGCGCGCGCTCTTATTGTCGTCTCCGCCCGAGGCCTCAACCTCGACCTGGGGCTTAGACGTATACTGAGAGGACTCCGTCATGAGACTCCTTCTAACAGTCAAAATATCTTTGATATTGTACCCGTAAGGGCCATAGGCAGAACGCAAAGCTCTGGTTCAAACGGGAATTGCAGACGGTTGTTTGAAAATAAAAAACCCGGCCTTCCATGGGAAGTCCGGGTATCAGATGCGTGGTAGCCCGTACCAGATTCGAACTGGTGATCTCCGCCTTGAGAGGGCGGCGTCCT
>CAVFEY010000082.1:0-2459 GCA_963621725.1 Firmicutes bacterium AF25-13AC | reverse complement strand
GAGCACAACCTTGCCAAGGTTGGGGTCGCGGGTTCGAGCCCCGTTGTCCGCTCCATTGCATTTCCGGACCGTTTAGGCGGTCCTTTTTCGGCGAAGTGGCCAAGTGGTAAGGCAGAGGCCTGCAAAGCCTTTACCCCCGGTTCGAATCCGGGCTTCGCCTCCAGGCAACATCCGGGCGCTCCGGCGCCCGTTTTGTTTTACATATGCGGACATGGCTCAGTTGGTAGAGCACAACCTTGCCAAGGTTGGGGTCGCGGGTTCGAGCCCCGTTGTCCGCTCCAAACGCAACAGCCCGGCTACTACGGTAGCCGGGCTTTTTTGTATCCATCGCATGGGCTCGAACCCGAGAGGGAGCGAGCTTCCTGGGTCGTGGCTGTGGCGTTGTTTGCCGCGAATGTCCGCTTTGGGCGTATCATCGTGGGCATCTCGCATAACCTCGTTGCAAGGGAGATACGCCCCATGGCTACAGAAAAGTCCTCTTCGCGCTCATGGATGTCCGACGCCGCAATCTATCAGATCTACCCGCGCTCGTTTAAGGATTCGACTGGTTCGGGTCTGGGCGATATCGCGGGCATTACCCAGCAGATGGACTATCTTGAGCGGCTGGGTATCGAGGCCATCTGGCTGAGCCCGTTTTACCCATCGCCTCTTGTCGATGGTGGCTATGATGTGGCGGACTACTGCGATGTCGACCCACGTCTCGGCTCGCTTGACGACTTCGATGACATGATCGCTGCGGCTCACGCGCGCGGCATCAAGGTTATCGTCGACATCGTGCCTAATCATTCATCCAACCAGCACCCCTGGTTCAAAGCCGCTCTTGCCGCCGGCCCCGGATCGCCCGAGCGCGCCCGTTATATCTTCCGCGATGGTCGCGGCGAGCACGGCGAGCTGCCTCCCACCAATTGGAATGCCAACTTTGGCGGCCCCGCCTGGACGCGTGTTGCGGACGGTCAGTGGTATCTGCACATGTTTACGCCCGAGCAGCCGGACTTTGACTGGTCATGCCCCGAGGTTCATGCGCTTTTTTGCGACGTCCTGGCGTTTTGGAGTGATCGAGGCGTCGATGGCTTTCGCATTGATGTGGCGCAGGGTCTCGCCAAGGATCTCGACCGCGATGACCTCGACCGGTGGCATCTCGCCGAGGGCGATGACATGGTTGACGACGGCACCCACCCGCTGTGGGACCGCAATGAGGTCCACGAGATCTATCGCGAGTGGCGCCGCGTGTTCGATCGCTATAATCCGCCGCGCAGTGCCGTTGCCGAGGCATGGGTGCTGCCCGAGCGCCAGTATCTCTACGCGCGTCCCAGCGAGCTTGGCCAGACATTCAACTTTGAGTTTGCCAAGGCCACTTGGACCTATGATGACATGCACACTGCAATCGAGAAGGGCTTGAAGGCAGCCGTCGAATCCGATTCCGCCTCGACCTGGGTACTCTCCAACCACGACGTGCCGCGCGTGGCGACACGCTATGCCCTGCCGCAAATCAAGGCGACGCGCTACCACCAGATTGCGCTCGACTGGCTCTTACGCGACGGGTCGTCTTATGACGAGGACCGTGAACTCGGCGAGCGCCGCGCGCGGGCGGCCCTTTTGCTTGAACTGTCGCTTCCGGGCTCGGCATACGTGTATCAGGGTGAGGAGCTCGGCCTTTTTGAGGTGGCTGATATCCCGTGGGCTGCACTCGAAGACCCTACTGCGACCAATACGCACGGACCGAAGCGTGAGAAGGGGCGCGACGGCTGTCGTGTGCCCCTGCCGTGGGTGGCGGCGGACGATCCCGCGCATGGCGGATCGTTTGGGTTTTCGCCGGCAGACGCCGATGCGGCGCCCCATCTGCCGCAGCCTGCATGGTTTTCCGATTATGCTGCCGATAGGGAAGAAGTGGACCCGACATCGATGCTTGCGCTCTATCGTGACGCCCTCTGGCTGCGGCGCAAGCTGCGCGGGTGCGCCAACGATCTTGCGTGGCTCGATCTTGACGGGCGCACCGGTCTTGCGGATGGTGCCGAGGGCGCTGAGGGCGGCGTCATCGCCTATCGCCGCGATAACGGCTGGGCGTGTGTGACGAACTTCGGTGCAGCACCCGTGGAGCTGCCGGCGGGCAGGGTCCTGCTCACCTCATCACCGCTTGCAGACGGCAGGCTCGCACAGGACAGCTCTGCCTGGATCATGCTCGGTGAGATGTAGGGGCATCTCGCTGCGAGCCTGCGTTTGTCCACGCCTTTCGTGACGACTGATGCCCTCGCGAGAGCGTCGCAAAACTTTTTAAAAAAAGTTCTTGCATTTGGGTGGATCATCCCGTATATTAAATCCTCGCAGGCGGACATGGCTCAGTTGGTAGAGCACAACCTTGCCAAGGTTGGGGTCGCGGGTTCGAGCCCCGTTGTCCGCTCCATTTGGGCGTTTAGCTCAGGGGGAGAGCGCTTCCCTGACACGGAAGAGGTCAGAAGTTC
>CAVFEY010000081.1:0-2650 GCA_963621725.1 Firmicutes bacterium AF25-13AC | reverse complement strand
GGTACCGTCATCGACACCGACGTAATCGGCCAGCAGCGCCACGCCCTCGACACCGTCAAAGATCGGCTGCTTGTAGTGAATGTGGTGGAAGGTCTCGGCGGGAACCACGTAGGGCTTGCCGTCGACCATGACCGGGGTGTACTCCCAGCCAAACTCCTCGCAGCACTTGGGAGCCAGGTCCTCCAGCATGACCTCGGCACGACCTTCGTGCTCAACGGCGACGTAGGCAGCGCCGGGCTTGAGGGAAACTGCCTGGTCGGAGGGGATAGTCCACGGCGTGGTCGTCCAGATGATGAAGTCAACCGGGCCGTCGAAGTTCTCGAGGCCGGCGGGCTTGGAGGTCATCTCGAAGCGCACGAAGATGGACGGGCTCGTCTCGTCAGAGTACTCAATCTCAGCCTCGGCGAGTGCGGTGTGGCAGTGCTTGCACCAGTGGACGGGCTTATGGCCGCGATAGATCATGCCCTTGTCGAACATGGCCTTGAAGACCTCGATGTCGGCGGCGTCATGCTGGTGATAGAGCGTCAGGTAGGGGTTGTCCCAGTCGCCAAGCACGCCCAGGCGACGGAAGCCGGCCTTCTGCAGCTCGATGTTCTCGACGGCGAACTTGTTGCAAAGCTCGCGGATCTTAGCCGTGGAGGTCTGGTTGAACTTCTCGGTGCCGAGCTTCTCCTCGACCTTGTGCTCAATCGGCTGACCGTGGCAGTCCCAACCGGGGACATAGGGAACTTCGCAGCCCTGCATCATCCAATAACGGTTGATCATGTCCTTGGAGATCTTGTTCATGGCGTGGCCGATGTGGATCGGACCGTTGGCGTACGGAGGGCCGTCGTGCAGCACGAACTTCTTGTGACCCTCGTTCTTCTTTAGAACTTGCTCGTAGACCTTGTTGTCCTGCCAGTCCTTGAGTCGCTTGGGCTCGGACTTGGAAAGACCGGCACGCATGGGAAATCCGGTTTTGGGCAGATTCATCGTCTGCTTGTACTCGTTTGCCACGGTACCCCTTTCATGTCGTGGGCGCGCACGCCCTCTGGGCACCAAAAAAGCGCCCGTCCCTACAAGCTGGGACGAAGCGCCACAAAACAGGCAGTCTGCCCGTAAAAGCTCTTCGCTTAACCACCCAGCTTAGATGCCCTCGCCCGCGAATTCGCGCGCTCGCATCCGTTACTCGGCTGGCCTGTATCGACGACCATCTCGGCGATGTCTACTAAGACGAACCTGCGCGGTACGTCCGTTGGGACCGCAGCTCCGGGGTGATTTTCATCGGTCGCATGCACGGGATCTCAGCGCTCCCCGCTCTCTGTAGCATGCGGACGGCCGACTACTCGTCCCCATCAACGCTTATGCGGAGTATGCTAGCACGTTCCGCGCCGGCGAAAAACCCTCAACATTGGTTTTATACGTTCGAAATTTCTCGCTATTACAGCCCCGCTCTAGGAGCAAAATACCTGAAAGCACTCTATCGAACGAAAGAAGGTTGCTATGCGCACGATTGGGATGAGCGACTACACCGTTGGCGAGGATTGCTTTGACGAGCTGCCCGCCGCACTGGCGGAGTACGGCGCGACAAAGGTCGCCATCATTGGCGGCAAACGAGCCCTGGCTGCGGCGTTGCCGGGCATCGAGGCAGCGCTTGAAGGTACCGATGTCGAGATTCTTGAGACGCGCGTCTATGGCACCAACAGTACGCGTGCCAATATCGCCAAAGTCGTGAACTCCCCTGCCTGCCAGGAAGCTGACGTGCTTATCGCATGCGGTGGCGGCAAAGCGCTCGACACCGTCAAAACGGCCGCCATTGAGCTCAAGAAGATCGTCTTTACGGTCCCGACGATCTGTTCCAACTGCTCCGCCGCGACCGCCATTGCCGTCGTGTACAACGACGACGGCTCGCTCGAGGGCTATTCGTACCCCAACCGACCGGCGCACATCTTCATCAACCCCAAGATCATCGCCGAGGCTCCGGCAGAGTACTTCTGGGCTGGTGTGGGCGATGCCCTCTCTAAGCAGCCCGAGGTCGAGTATGCCACGAGCGCCGGTGATTTGGAGCACACCGCCGGTCTTGGCCTGGCACTCGCCCACACCTGCTCCGAGCCGCTGTTTACCTATGGCGTCCAGGGTCTTGAGGACGTGCGCCAGGACCTGTCGAGCGAGGCCGTCAAGCAGATCGCGCTCGATATCGTGGTCAACACGGGCTATGTCTCGAACCTGACCAACCAGAACGATTACTACTACAACTCGAGCGTGGCGCACGCGTTCTACAATGCCACCTGCAGCATTCCGCGTGAGGGCACCTACCTGCACGGCGAGGTCGTGAGCCTGGGCGTGCTGGTACTGTTTGCCTACACGGGCGACACCGAGAACCTTGAGCGCTACGCCGCCTTTAACAAGCAGATGGGCCTGCCCGTGACGCTTGAGCAGGTCGGCCTTACCGAGGCCGACATCCCGGCGCTGTGTGAGTATGCCCACGCCACCAACGAGTGGAAGCAGGGAAACCCCGAGCCCTTCACCGACGAAAAATTCGCCGCCGCCATCAAGGCCGCCGACGCCTACGGCCACACCCTCTAGCTCTAACCCAAAACCACCACAAAGGGGACAGTGAACTGCCTCCCATTTCTTGGACATCGGGAAATGGGAGGTTTTCCATGAGTAT
>CAVFEY010000080.1:483-2805 GCA_963621725.1 Firmicutes bacterium AF25-13AC | reverse complement strand
CAGCAGCACGACGTACTTGATGTACGTGAGCGGCTTAAGCTTTTTCGTGGAGAACTTTTTACCGGGAATCTTATGAAGCAGCTCCTGCAGCCAGCCAAACGGACACAGAAAGCCGCATACAAAGCGCCCCAGCAGCACGCCGAGCAAAATGAGCGTACCGGTAACATAGTAAGAAAAGTTGAACTTGGATGAGCCTACCACCGACTGGAACGACCCGATGGGGCACGCACCCGATGCCGCGGGGCACGAATAGCAATTAAGTCCAGGTACGCAGACTGTTTTTCCCGCGCCCTGATAGATGCCGCCTTTGGCAAAGTTTGGCAGGTGAATGTTGGTGACCAGCGTCGTCGCCGCCTGAATGAATCCGCGAAATCGGGCCAAAACATGCGACGCAGTGTTTTCTCTTTTATCCAATTCCGATACACTCCAAGCACAACCTAATCGCCTTGGCCAGCACGGCATCCGCCTCGCCGCGCATAATACCAAAGCACACCATGGCAATTCCGACGATCAACAAAGCGACCTGTACCATGGGTTTTACCGCTTTGAACAACTCGACCACTCCTTTCGTTACGCGACCATTGGACCATATCGGCTATAAAATCCGTGTTAAGCGCGATTTGGAATGTGCAAGGAGACTGTTATGCGTATTTTGATCGTCGAAGACGAGCGAGCACTGTGTGATGCAATCGCGCGCAGCTTGCGAAACTTGGCGTACAGCGTCGACTGCTGTCACGACGGACAGGAGGCGCTCGACCTACTGAACGTTGAGGCCTTCGACCTCGTGGTGCTCGACCTCAACCTTCCCCGTATCGACGGCATGACCGTACTCAGGGAACTTAGGAAAACTGACTGCGAGACTAAGGTACTGATTCTGTCCGCACGTGGCGAAGTATCCGATAAAGTCGCCGGACTCGATGCCGGCGCCAACGATTACCTCACCAAGCCGTTTCATCTGGACGAGCTTGCGGCAAGGATTCGCAGCCTTACCCTCAGACGCTTTACACAAAGCGACATAGTTTTAACCTGCGGAAAGCTCAGCTTTGACACCAAGGCGCGCATCGCTTCTGTGGACAGCGAGGCTTTATCTCTTACGCGCAAGGAAACGGGAATCTTGGAATACCTGATGCTTAATCAGGGGCGTCCGGTAAGTCAGGAGGAGCTTATCGAACACGTTTGGGATAGCAGCGTGAACAGCTTTAGCAACGCAACCCGCGTTCATATCTCGTCACTCCGCAAAAAGCTACGCAGCGCTTTGGGATACGACCCGATTCGCAATCGGATTGGAGAGGGCTACGTTATGGAGGATGGCGAATGAAAAGGCTTTCGCTGCAATGGCGCATAACGATTATGACGGCACTGCTCACGTGCGCAGCGTGCGTGCTGACGAACTGCCTGGTCGGCTATACGGGCATGCGCTACATGGATGCCATCGGCAGTGACATCTCGGCCTTTACCGCAACCGGCGAAGATTCGCCCCAGGCGTTCGACCCAACGAAAGCGACCCCCGATGACAAGGTCACGATCGTCGTAAACGACGCACAAGAGTCTTTTGGCACGACAACCTGGTGCATCACGGCTGGAGTCACACTCCTTGGCGGCGTGCTGGCATACTTTGTGAGCGGCCGTGCGCTCAAACCGCTACGAGCTTTTGCCGCCCAGGTTGAGCGCGTGCAGCCTGACAACCTAAGCGAAATCAGACTCAGTGAAGATGTGCCCACCGAGCTACAACGATGTAGCGCCTCTTTCAACGACATGATCGCCCGTCTTGGCGAAGGGTTCTCTGCACAGCGTCAGTTTACCGGCAACGCCGCACACGAGCTGCGCACCCCGCTCGCCCTTATGCAAGCACAGATTGAACTATTCATCTCCGAGCACTCCGGTTTGCAGCCCGAAACAGCCGAGCTGCTCGGCCTTCTACAAGAACAAACCGAGCGCATGTCTCGAATGGCCAAGGTATTGCTCGAGATGAGTGAGCTCCGCAGCGTTCCTTGCGAGGACGATGTGGAACTTGGCCCCTTGTCCGAAGAGGTCCTCACCGACCTTGCGCCACTTGCCGAAAATAAGGGCATATCCCTCAATTGTGCTGGAGACGCTTTAGTAATCGGGAGCGACACGCTCCTCTATCGGCTGGTGTTTAACCTGGTCGAAAATGCCATCCATTACAGCCGCCCCGGCTCGACTGTCAACGTCTCCATCGGCGACAACGACAGCCACGTGTTCCTGCGAGTCGAGGACCAGGGCCCGGGAATACCCAAGCAGTACCGTGAGAGCATCTTCCAACCGTTCTTTCGCCTGGACAAATCCCGCAGCAGGGCATAC
>CAVFEY010000080.1:0-473 GCA_963621725.1 Firmicutes bacterium AF25-13AC | reverse complement strand
GCATACGGCGGCGCAGGACTCGGACTAGCGCTTGTCTGGGAGATTGCAGCGCTTCACGGTGGCACGGTAGAGGTCGAAACAAGTTCCGAGAACGGAACCGTGATGCTCGTGACCCTCTCAAAGGGGGCCACCACGTGATCCGACTGTCCAGGAGTTCCACCCGGCATTGTGAAACGCGTCCCAAAACTTGGACATGAGGAATGGGAGGCAGTTCGCATCTATGCCGAGGACGAAGTCCTGGCGGGGATTCAGGATGCGCAGAGGAAGCTTACGGCAGAAAACTCCGACAGAGTCGTGACCGTCGGCGGCAACTGTATGGTGTCGCTTGCCCTCTTCGATTACCTGCACGGGAAATACGAGAACGTTGGAATCGTCTGGATCTATGCGCATCCGGATGTATCCACGCTGAATGATGGCTGGTAGTGTCGAGAAAGTTGGTGTAAGGGCCCTTGCGGCCCCTGTGTCCGATATCC
>CAVFEY010000079.1:0-2890 GCA_963621725.1 Firmicutes bacterium AF25-13AC | reverse complement strand
AGGCCCTCGCGGCCTAGTCGCTATTTAGGGCGTCCAAGATTTGGGGCGCAGTTCAGTGGGGAGATCGGGCTTTCAAGGCTTAGTTAAACCAAGTCTGTACGGTCAAATGACCCGTAGCTTACATCTGCTCGGGCGCGGAAACGCCAACGAGGGTGAGCACCAGGGCGAGCGTCACACGGACGGCATCGCAAGCGGCCAGACGGGCACGCGAAAGCTCGGGGTCGACGGGACGGCCCTCGCTCGGCAGCACCTGACAGGCAGCGTAGAAGCTGTGGAAGTCGCCGGCGAGTTCCTCAGCAAAGTGCGTCAGACGGAACGGGGCGCGGTCGCGAGCGCAGCTGGCGATGAGGTCGGTGAGCTCGTTGAGCTTGCGCGAAAGGGCGAGCTCGGTCGGGTCGGTCAGCAGCGAGTAATCGACGTTCTCACCGATGGCCTTGGCGGCGACGGCCTTCATGCCCATCTCGTCAGCCTGCTCGGGCGTAACGTCAGCGGCACGGCGCAGGATGGAGCACACACGGGCGTGAGCGTACTGCACGTAGTACACCGGGTTGGAGTTGTCGCGCTTCTTGACGGCCTCAATATCGAAGTCGACCATCTGGTTGGAGCTCTTGGAGATGAGGGTGTAACGGGCAGCGTCGGAGCCGACCTCGTCGACGAGCTCCTGCAGGGTCACCATGGTGCCCTTACGCTTGGACATACGGACGGGCTTGCCGTTGCGCAGCAGGTTGACGAGCTGGCCCAGCAGAACCTCAAACTTGCCGGGGTAACCCAAGGCATCGCAGACGCAGCGGACGCGCTCGATGTAGCCGTGGTGGTCGGCGCCCCAGATGTCGATGACGTGGTCGACGCGCTGGAACTTATCCCAGTGATAGGCAACGTCGGAGGCGAAGTAGGTGTACTCGCCGTCGGACTTGATCAGAACGCGGTCCTTGTCATCGCCCAGGTCGGTGGAGCGGAACCACAGGGCGCCGTCCTTGGTGTAGAGATAGCCCATCTTGTCGAGCTTCTCAAAAGCGCGGTCGACGGCGGAGGTGCCGGCGGTCTCGCCCTCGGTGTCCTTCACATACAGCGAGCGCTCGGAGAACCAACGATCGAAGTCGCAGTTAACGGCATGGCAAAGGTCGCGCATGTTGTCGACCATCTTTACATAGCCGCGCTCGCGGAAGCTCTCCATGCGCTCCTGCGGATCGGCGTTGACCCACTTATCGCCGTCGGTGCGCCAGAACTCGGCGGCCTCGTCGATGATGTAGTCGCCGCCGTAGGAGTCCTTGCCCAGGGTCTCGGCAAAGTTGTCCTGATACGGATGGGTCTCGGGATGCTCGTCGTTCTCGTCGGCAACAAAGGCGTCGCGGTCGGCGATCAGCAGCTTGTGAGCCTCGTCGATATCCACGCCCTGCTTGGCGATGATGTCGGCAAGCTGCATATAGCGCGTGCTGATGGAGTTGCCGAAGGTGTTCATCTGAGAGCCGTGGTCGTTGATGTAGAACTCACGCTGGATGTCGTAACCGGCGTGATCCATAACGCGGCAGAGCGAGTCGCCCAGCGCGGCCCAGCGGCCGTGGCCGATGTGCATGGGGCCGACGGGGTTGGCGGAAACGAACTCGACCTGGGTCTTCAGGCCACCACCGACGTTGGACTTAGCGAAGTCCATACCCTTCTCGCGAGCCTCGCCAAAGATGGCATTCTTGACGGCAACGGAGAGGTAGAAGTTGATGAAGCCGGGGCCTGCGATCTCGACCTTCTCGATCGCGGGGTCCTCGGGCATATGGGCAACGATGGCCTCGGCGATCTTGCGCGGGGCGCAGTGGGCCAGCTTGGCGGACTTCAGGGCCATGGTAGAGGTCCACTCGCCATGAGAAGTGTCAGCCGGTCGCTCGATAGCGCAATCGTCAAGTTCAAATGCGGAAAGGTCGCCGGCCTCCTGGGCCGCAGCAAGCGCAGCGCGTACCAGCTCTTCAATCTTCTCGGGCATAGATCCTCCTTGTGTTAAAGCCCCCGAGCTCTTGGTCACTCGTAGGGCAAAAGCCAGAGTTTGTAGCACTCTATCACAAGCGACGGGCACTGTCGCAGGGTAAAGCTAATAGATATTGCATATGCACAAAAATGACTACAGCTTGTATGGAGTCACTCAAAGATGCCGGTCTGCCTGCAGATTATGCAGGCGTTGAAAATGCATAAAGGTGTGAATGAGCTGCGTCTGTTATCGAATACTCTTACCTATCAGAGTTGTGTGCTTTTCCTGCATAAAGTACGGGTTTGCGCACGTCAGCGTGTTATTCTAGACATACGTAAATTCGTATAAGTTGGAGGTAGCATGTTCTCAATCGGTCAACACGTCATTCATCCGGGCCAGGGAGTCTGCACCGTCGTCGGTTTTAGGGACGACACACCGCAGCCCATGCTGCTGCTCGAGACCAAGCAGGGACATGCGCAGACGATCCTCATGTACCCCGTGGCGCAGGCCGACCGTCTGCACGCCGCCATCTCTCAGCAAGATGCCGAGCACCTGCTGAGCCACTATGACGAGCTGGAGTGCGACACCTTTACCGAGCGCAACAGCTCGCTTGAGGAGACACACTTTAAGCAGCAGCTCAAGCTGGGCGCGCCCGAGACGGTCCGCGTGGCAAAGACCATGATGCACCGCATTCGCCAGGCCGAGGAAGCTGATAAAAAACCCAGCTCCTACTACATGCGCGTACTCAAGGAGGCCAAACGCCGCTCCATCGAGGAGTTCGCCGTGGCCCTTGGCGTCACCGAGGAGGCCGCCGAAGCCCGCCTAGCCCAAGCCGCCCTCAACTAACCCATCCGCGCCAAAAACCACCACAAAGGGAACAGTGAACTGCGCCCCGAAACTTGGACTGAATAAATAGCGACTACGCCGCAAGGGCCC
>CAVFEY010000078.1:0-3112 GCA_963621725.1 Firmicutes bacterium AF25-13AC | reverse complement strand
AGGCCCGATTTTGCCTCTTGACAATGTCCTGCTCATATTAAAAGGAACGTCCCCAAGTGCCGGCCCTAAGCGCCGGATTAGTATTCGATGCCTTGGCGGGCCAGGAGGCCTTCGTCGAAGTAGTGCTTGACGGGGCGCATTTCGGTGACTAAGTCCGCGAGGTCGGCCAACGGCAGCAGCCCGCGGCCGGTCAGTACGAGCTCTGTGGTGTCGGGTTTCATCGCGATCAGTTCCTCGACATCCTCGCGCGTCACGAAGCCGCGGCGCATGGCCTCGCCGAGTTCATCCAAAATCAGAACGTCGACCTGTGATATCTGCTCGTATGCGAGCTCCATGATCTGCGCGGCGCAAGCCTCGGGTGTGTCGCGGTCGGCTTGTACGATGCGTAGCCCTAAACGAGGTGCTGCATCATGTTCGGCGCAGTGCAGCTTCTTGGCAAACTGAAGCATGAGCACGTTAAGTCCATAGCCCGTGGCACGCAGCGCGAGCCCCAGCGCAGCCGTCGTCTTGCCCTTGCCGTCGCCCGCATAGATTTGAACCTTGCCGACTTCCAGTGATGCTATCTCTGTCTTTTCGTGCCCGGCGTCGGTTTATCGCCGTCCGGGTTGGGTATTCTAGAAAGCATTATTAACCCCAGTAGATGGAGTTCAAGCAGATGGAGATGGATGACAACAAGCGTAGACGGAATATGATCCTCTACGTGCTCATCGCCTTCGTCGTCTACCTCGTGCTCTCGACCGTTCTGTTCCCCAACATCGGTCACACGCAGCAGATTACGGAGACCGATTACTCGACGTTTGTCAAAGCGCTCGACAAGAAGAGCGTCGAAAAGGTCGAGTACAACACCGACGACTATACGATTTATTACACCAAGAAGGGCGAGGACGAGAACATCGCCTATAAGACGACCGGTGTGCCGAATGATGCGGGCTTTACCGATCGCGTGCTTGAGTCTGGCGCTTCGCTGGAGTCGGTCGTTCCCGATAAAAACTCGGGTTTGATGACCTACTACCTGCTCACACTCATTCTTCCCATGGCGATTTTCTTCCTCATCGGTTGGTGGCTCAACCGCCGCATGAAGAAGGCTATGGGCGATGACGGCCCGTCGATGAACTTTGGCGGCGGCGGTTTTGGCGGCGGCGGACTGGGTAAGTCCGGCGCGCGCGTGATCGCCTCCAAGGACGTGGGCGTGACCTTTAAGGACGTCGCCGGTCAGGAAGAGGCCAAGGAGTCTCTCAAGGAGGTCGTCGACTTTCTGGAGAAGCCGCAGCGCTACGAGGAGATCGGCGCCAAGCTGCCGCGCGGTGCTCTCCTTGTTGGCCCTCCGGGTACTGGTAAGACCCTGCTTGCCAAGGCTGTTGCCGGCGAAGCGGGCGTGCCGTTCTTTAGCATTTCGGGCTCTGAGTTCGTTGAGATGTTTGTCGGTCGCGGCGCTGCTAAGGTGCGTGATCTGTTTAAGCAGGCCAAGGAAAAGGCCCCGTGTATCGTCTTTATCGATGAGATCGATACCATCGGTAAGAAGCGCGATGGCGGCGGCTTTAGCGGCAACGACGAGCGCGAGCAGACACTAAATCAGTTGCTTACCGAGATGGATGGCTTCGATAACCACAAGGGTATCGTTGTCCTCGCTGCCACCAACCGTCCCGACAGCCTCGATCCGGCGCTGCTGCGCCCTGGTCGTTTTGACCGCCGCATCCCCGTCGAGTTGCCCGATCTGACCGGACGTAAGAACATCCTCGAGCTCCACGCCAAGAGTGTGAAGACCGAGCCGCCGATCGATCTGACCGCGATTGCCCGCGCCACGCCCGGTGCCTCGGGCGCCGACCTGGCCAATATCATCAACGAGGGCGCCCTGCGCGCCGTTCGCGAGGGTCGCAAACGTGCAACCCAGGACGACTTCGAGGAGTCGGTGGAGGTCGTCATTGCCGGCCAACAGCGTAAGTCCACGGTGCTTTCCGACCACGAGAAGCAGGTCGTTTCCTACCACGAGATCGGCCATGCCATCGTTGCTGCCCGCCAAAAGGGTTCCGCGCCGGTTACCAAGATCACCATCGTGCCGCGCACGAGCGGCGCTCTTGGCTATACCATGCAGGTCGAGGAGGACGAGCGTTTCCTGACGACGCGCCAGGAGGTCTTGGACAAGCTCGCCGTCTACTGCGGCGGTCGTGCGGCCGAGGAACTCATCTTTGGCGAGATGACGACCGGTGCCGCCAACGATATCGAGCAGGCCACCAAGCTCGCCCGCAATATGGTGACGCGCTTTGGTATGTCCGACGAGTTTGGCATGATGGCGCTCGGTACCGTGCAGAACGCGTACCTCAACCAGGACACGTCCCTCACCTGCGCCCCCGGTACGGCCGAGCGTGTGGACGCGATTGTCGCTAAGCTGATCGAGGACGCGCACGATCGCGCCCTGCAGATCCTGAAGGAGAACAAGTTCAAGCTCCATGAGCTGGCTCGTTATCTGTACAAGAAGGAGACGATCACGGGCGAGGAGTTCATGAATCTCCTCATGCGCGAGAATCCGCTGATGCCTAAGCAGCAGTAGCGTTGCATTCGGGACAGTAAATATCGACGCCTCATTTGAATGCCTATCTCAAATGAGGCGTTTTGCTTGAGAGGGATGCATATGAAGATCGTGGTGAGTGCCTGTTTGATGGGCGAGAGCTGCAAGTATAACGGGCTCGACAACTACCACCGCGCGTTGGTCGAGGCCTGCGAACGTACGGGGACCGAGGTCCTCTTGGTGTGCCCTGAGGTCTTTGGCGGCCTGCCCACACCGCGCAAGCCGTCCGAGATCGTGGACGGCGAGGTCCGTACCTGCGAGGGCGCCTCGGTCGATCGTGAGTTTCGCCTGGGCGCTCAACGTGCGCTCGATATGTGCGAGCAGGCGGGCGGCCCATCTGAGATCGCCGCGTGCATCCTGCAGGACCGCAGTCCCTCGTGCGGCGCGGGTCGCATCTACGACGGAACCTTCAGCGGCACGCTCACCGCGGGCAACGGTGTCTTCGTTGACCTGCTCCTGCGCCACGGCTACCGTGTGATCCCGGCAAGCGAGTTCGACCCCAGCATGCAGGGGCAATAAAAAACCACCACAAAGGTGCCTGTGAAC
>CAVFEY010000077.1:0-3245 GCA_963621725.1 Firmicutes bacterium AF25-13AC | reverse complement strand
CTGCGGCGTTACCGAGCCCTTCGAGTTCGGCTTCATGTTCCTGTGCTTCCCGCTCTACGTCGTGTACGCTGCCCTGTACGGCATCTTCACCATCATCACCTACTATGTTGGTTTCCGTGCTGGCTTCTGCTTCTCCGCTGGTGCTACCGACCTCCTGTTCTCCTCTAGCCTCCCGGCTGCTGCCAACACTTGGATGATCATCCCGCTGGGCATCGCTGCCTTCCTGGTCTTCTACCTCGTGTTCCGCTTCGCCATCACCAAGTTCAACCTCATGACCCCTGGTCGCGAGGATGAGGATGTCGAGGAGACCTCTGCTCCCGCCGCTGCTGGCGACGAAAAGTTCGCCGCTCTGGCCGCTGCTGTTCTCGCTGCCGTCGGTGGCAAGGAGAACGTCAAGACCGTTGACTGCTGCGCTACTCGCCTGCGCTTCGAGCTCGGCGATTCCGAGCTGGTCGACGAGGCCGCCTGCAAGAAGGCCGGCGCTCTGGGTGTCATGAAGATGGACAAGGGTGCTACCCAGGTCATCATCGGCACGCAGGTCCAGGCTGTTGCCGAGGAGCTCAAGAAGCTTCTCTAAGCCTCAAAGACGCATGTGTCTTGTAAAGGGTCGTCCCGCTCCGCGGGGGCGGCCCTTTTTGCTACCTCGTTACTTGATGCGGCGATGTGATTGGTATTACAGTGCGCAGACAATCATCCGGCAAACAATATCGAAATATGCCGGATGACCTGCTGTTATTTCATTAAAACTGCTATAGTACGTGGTGTCTGGTTACAACCAATTTCGAGTCATTTATCCGGCAGGTATCATTATGGCAATGGGAGCTCGCAAACAGCCTCTGTACGATCAGCTCGTCGATTTGCTGACCGACAAGATCGATCACGAACTTCGACCCGGCGACTATTTGCCGTCCGAGCGCGATCTGTCGGAGCGCTATGGGCTCTCGCGTACGACGGTCCGCCTTGCCCTGCAGGAGCTTGAGCGCCTGGGCTTGGTGGTTCGTCAGCGCGGCCGTGGAACCATGGTATGCGATCGCTCTCTGCAGACGGCAAACCTCACGCAAACCTATAGCTTTACCGAGCAGATGAAGGCGATCGGCCGTGTGCCCAAGACGACGATTCTTGAGTTTACCGAGGTCGAGGCCGATAAGAATATTGCCGCAGAGATGAACGCGCGTCTGGGCGAGCGTCTGTACAAGATCAAGCGCCTGCGTATTGCCGATGGTGTGCCGCTGATGATTGAGTGCACGTATCTGCCAAGCCGCAAGTTCTTTGCGCTTAAGCGCCCCATGATCGAGAACAAATCGCTGTACGACATGATCGAGCAGGACTATCACGAGAAAGTTCGCGTGGCAGAGGAAGAATTCTACGCGAGTATCGCCCGCCATTCCGACGCTCGTCTGCTCGAGATTGCCGAAGGCGCACCGGTCCTGGATTTGATTCGTACCACATACGACATGAACAACGAGGTTATCGAGTATACGCGATCGGTTGCGCGTGCCGACCAGTTTAAGTACAAGGTCTACCACAACCGAGCCGTCTAGAGTTATTGGGTATAAACGGCTTGGCGTGTTTTGCGGCGGGTGCAAAATGTGCCAAGCGGTAGAAGGCAACGAACAATCGCTCGAATTAACAATGCAGTGGTTTTTGATCCGCCCTAAAATGCACTGCGGGTACGGGAGCATAGATGAGCACGTATGCTATCAAGGCCGACAAGTTCTTTTTGCCGGCGGGGCCGCAGCTGGGCGGCTTCCTTGTGGTCGAAGACGGCGTCTTTGGCGCTTGGCAGGCCGATGAGCCCGCTTGCGAGATCAAAGATTATTCGGGTACATGGATTGCGCCGGGCATGGTGGACACCCATATCCATGGCTTCTATAACCATGCCACGACCGATAACGATGCCGAGGGCATCAACATCAGTTCGACCGAGCTCGCACGTCGTGGTACCACCAGCTGGCTGCCTACGACCTTTACCGACGGCGTGGAGCAGATCAAGGACGCCTGCGCTGCCATTGCACAGGCGGACGAAGAGCGTGGACCCGAGTTCTGCGGTGCTCGTATTCAGGGCATCTACCTGGAGGGTCCGTTCTTTACCATGAAGCATGTGGGCGCCCAGAACCCTGCTTATCTGATCGATCCGTCCGAGAAAGTTTTTGACGAGTGGCAGGAGGCCGCCGGCGGTCGTATCGTCAAGAGCGCCATGGCGGCCGAGCGCGATGGCGCTGCCGCTTACGCCGCGGCTCTGAGCGCAAGGGGCGTCGTGACCTGTATTGGCCACTCCGATGCCACCTATGATGAGTGCGCTGCAGCGATCAATGCTGGCGCCAGCTGCTTTACGCATACCTATAACGGCCAGCGTGGCCTCCATCACCGTGAGCCCGGTGTTGTTGGCGCCGCTATGACCACGCCCAACACCTATGCCGAGATCATCTGCGATGGCAAACATGTGAACCCTGCTGCTATCAAGGCCCTGCTGCAGGCCAAGGGCTGGCAGCACACGGTGCTGATTACCGACTGCCTGGGTTGCGGCGGCATGCCCGAGGGCAAGTACACCAGCGGTGGCATGGATGTCATTATGAAGGACAACCTTTGCTGGCTCGCCGATGGCTCTGCTATCGCCGGCTCAGTGCTCACGCTCGCACAGGGCGTCAAGAACATCGTTGACTGGGGTCTTGCGAGCGCCGATATCGCCATTCGCATGGCGACCGAGGTGCCCGCGCGCTCTGCTCACGTTGAGGATAAATGTGGCAGCATTATGCCTGGTCGCGATGCCGATTTTGTCGTGTTCAATCCCGACCTTACTCTGGTCGAGACGTATGTGGGTGGCAACAGCGTCGGTAACGCGTTTACCGAGTAGCCGCCAAAGAAACGATCCGAGAGGGGATTTAGATGATTTACGGTGCACTGGGCGATATCGAGGAGTATCGCGGAATGATCAAGGGCCTCGACGTGCTGATCGACTGGCTCGAGGAGAACGACCCGGCGGAGCTCGAGGTCGGCAGTCATCCGATTCTGGGCGACAAGGTCTTTGCGAACGTCATGGCTCCCACGACGCGTCCCGAGGCAGAGGCTCACTACGAGACGCATCAGCGCTATCACGACCTGCAGATCGACATTGAGGGTCGCGAGGCCTTTAAGGTTGCCACGGGCAGCCTGACGCTGGTCCAGGAGTTTGACGAGAAGGACGACTACGATCTGGTCGATTCCGACGCTTCGATCGCCGGCGATCTTGCTGACGACAAGTTTGC
>CAVFEY010000076.1:0-3668 GCA_963621725.1 Firmicutes bacterium AF25-13AC | reverse complement strand
GCTCGGTGATGCCGAACTGCTCGCACTTCTCGGCGCCAATGGTGGTGTTGGTGTCGTGGAAGCTGGGCAGGCAGTGCAGGAAGATGGCACCCGGGTTGGCCATAGCCATGACCTCGGAGGTGACACGATACGGGGTGAGCTGAGCGATGCGCTCGGCCCAGACCTCGTCGGGCTCGCCCATGGAGACCCACACGTCGGTGTAGATAACGTCGGCACCGGTGACGCCGTCCTTGACGTCGGTGGTCAGCTTGATGGTGCAGCCGTTGGCCTCGGCGATGGGCTTGCAGGCCTCGATGACGTCGTCGGCGGGCATGCACTCCTCGGGGCCGCAGGCCACGAAGTTCATGCCGAGCTTGGAGCAGACAACCATGAGGGAGCGAGCAACGTTGTTCTTGCAGTCGCCCATGAAGACGAGGGTCTTGCCCTTGATGTCGTAGTTGAAGTTCTCCTGGACGGTCAGGATGTCGGCGAGCATCTGGGTGGGATGCCACTCAGTGGTCAGGCCGTTCCACACGGGCACGCCGGACTTAGCAGCGAGCTCCTCGACGTCGTCCTGGGCAAAGCCACGGAACTCGATGCCGTCATACATGCGGCCGAGAACGCGGGCAGTGTCCTCGATGGACTCCTTCTTGCCCATCTGCGACGAACCCGGATCGAGGTAGGTGACGCCCATGCCCAGATCCATGCCGCCGACCTCGAAGGCGCAGCGGGTACGAGTAGAGGTCTTCTGGAAGAGCAGAACGATGTTCTTGCCCTCGAGATAGCGGTGCGGAACGCCAGCGCGCTTCATATCCTTGAAGTTCTTGGAGAGCTTGAGCAGGTACTCGATCTCCTCGGTGGTGAGGTCGAGAAGCTTGAGGAAGCTACGGCCGGAAAGGTTAACACCCATGGTTTGATTCCTTTCGAAGAAATGAATTACGTAAGTATTAGTGGTGCCCGTTTAACGGGCGAAGCCGGTGCGGTTGTAGGGGGACCGCACCGGAAACGGAAAGACTTAGAGGTCCTCGCGCCAGAAGGGCATGCTCATGCAGCGCGGGCCGCCGCGGCCGCGGGAGAGCTCGGCGGAGGGCACGACGAGAAGGTCCAGGCCCTCCTTGTACAGCACGTCGTTGGTGACGGTGTTGCGGGCGTAGACGCAGATCTTGCCGGGCTCGACGCACAGGGTGTTGGAGCCGTCGTTCCACTGCTCGCGGGAGGCCGCGATCGGGTCGCCGCCGCCGCAGGGGATCAGCTTGACCTGGTCGACGCCGGTGGCGTCCTCCAGGACGTGCTCGAGGGTGTCCTCGATCAGGCGGATGTTCACGTCGCCCGGGTTCTTGCCGGCGGTCAGCTCGTAGACGCGCAGGGTGCCCATGATGGCGGGGTGGATCGTGAACTTATCGACGTCGATCTGGGTGAAGACCGTGTCGAGGTGCATGAAGGCGCGCGAGACCGGGATATCGAAGGCCAGGATGCGCTCGACCTTGGAGTCGGAGTTCCAGAAGATGTTCTGGGCCATGACGTCGATCGCGGCGGCCTGGGTGCGCTGGGAGATGCCGACGGCGAGGGTCTTCTCGTTGATGTTCAGCACGTCGCCGCCCTCGGTGTGGAACTGGCAGTCGCGGCGGAAGTACAGCGAGACGTCCTTGTAGTCGGGGTGGTACTTGAAGACGTACTTGCCGTACAGGGTCTCGCGGTTGCGGGTGACCGAGTACATGCGGTTGAGGTTGACGCCCTCGCCGACGACCGCGAACGGGTCGCGGGTGAAGTAGAGGTTGGGCATCGGGTCGATGATCAGGTCGGACTCGGACTCGGAGTTGACCAGGGAGTCGAGGGTCGTGGACGCCGTGAGGGGCATGTCGATCTCGGACTTGGTCATGCCGGCCATGGTCTTCTTGACGAACTCGAGGTTGTCCTCGATGGAGTCCAGCTTCTCGCGGACGATCTGCGGCATGTGCTGGCCGCGGATGCCGGCCTCGGCGATGTACTGGTCGGTGAACTCGGCGCGGGCGCCGGGGACCTGGTCGAACACCTCGGCGACGAGGTTCTCGAGATAGAGGACCTCCACGCCCTGGTCCCTCAGGATCTGGGCGAAGGTGTCGTGCTCCTGCTGCGCGACCTCCAGGAACGGGACGTCGTCGAACAGGAGTCGCTCGAGCTCGTCGGGCGGCAGGTTGAGGAGCTCGTCGCCGGGACGGTGCAGGCAGACCTTCCTGAGCTTGCCGATCTCGGAAGGCACGTGCAGACCTTTCGTCATGGCCTCCTACCTTTCTTTCGGGCCTTACTGGCCGAATGTATCAGCGCCCCTCCGTATGGGACGCTGCTTGCTGACAGCTCTAGTTATATCCAAAAACCACCTGCAATTCCACCTCGCCCCCGAACGGTCAGCAAAGTACGATGAACGGTATATCGCATATGATTCCCCCATGATGCACTTCGGTTCTCTAAAGCAGGTTTTCAAAGGTAAATGTTCTTATTTCTAAGGAATTAAGCTAGATTGCACAAATATTTTCATGTTTAGGAATTGCATAGCTAAAACGGTTTTCTGCATATATATGTCGTTTGTCCATGAATCAATTTGGATTCGATTATATTCAGCTCGCAATCATTCTTATTCATACATCCTCACCAGTTGAGTATGGATATAGATTGTTTCCAAACGAGTTGGGCAGTTAGTTGCATGCCTTGGCAGCGTAAGAAGTAGGTAAAGATACCGTTCGCGCGATGCGTCCGTGCCACAGGTCGACTAAATTGAGACAATAGTGATTAGTGTTAGGCTACCGTCCCTTGTGGGGACTGAACGGACAGATGCATATGCCGAGCAAAATCGAAAAGAAGCAAGCCGCCGCAAAGCTGCGCAAACCGCCGCGCGACTTCTCGTACACGCAAAACCGAGAGCTCAGCTGGCTACGCTTTGACAACCGCGTGCTCGACGAAGCCTTCGACGAAACCGTTCCGTTATTCGAGCGACTAAAGTTCGTGTCGATTTTCGAGTCTAACCTCGACGAGTTTCTCATGGTGCGCGTGGGCGGCCTGTCCGATCTGGCAGAGCTCAAAAAACAGCCCGTCGACAACAAGAGCAATATGACCGCCTCCGAACAGGTCGATGCTGTCATGGCCGAAATGCCCGGGCTCCTTACCCGTTGGGAGTCCATCTTTAAGAGCATCGAGGGCAAGCTCGATACCTTGGGCGTTCACCGCGCCCGCATCGATTCGCTTACGCCCGAGGAGCGCACCTTTGTAACCCGCTACTTCCAGGCCTACGTGTCGCCGGTCATCTCGCCGCTGGTCATCGATCCTCGCCACCCCTTCCCCAACCTACGCAATGGCGCGCTCTATCTGGCCTGTGGTCTGGACGGCGCCACCGACGAGGAGAGCCTGCTGGGCCTTATCGAGATTCCCGCCTCGATGAACCGCGTGGTCGAGATCCCCTCGCCCACCGGCACCTACTCCTACATCTTGCTCGAGGACGTCATCCTCGCCTGCCTGGACAGCTGCTTTGGCTCCTATAAGCCGCTGGATCGTGCGCTGATCCGCGTCACCCGCAACGCCGACATCGATCCGGACGGCGAGGGCGTCGAAGAGGAAGAGGACTACCGCCAGCACATGAAGCGCATCCTCAAGAAGCGCCTGCGTCTGCAGCCGGTAGTGCTCGCGGTCTCGGGGTCGCTCGAGAAGGCAACGCTCAA
>CAVFEY010000075.1:0-3850 GCA_963621725.1 Firmicutes bacterium AF25-13AC | reverse complement strand
AGTTCGTGGATTGGGGGATCTCCATCAGCAAGTGGCGCGCCGACCCGGTGGCGCTCGCCCTGTACGGATGGCTGCTGGAAAACGAGCCGGAAGGGATGGCCGCGAAGTCGGAAAGGCAAATCGACTGGGAGATGGGAATCGTAGGAATGGCATCGAGCAGGCGGCGTGAGGAAGCGGTGAAATCATGGAGGCGAAGCCCTGGGGCGGCAGAACGGGAAAACGGCGGCTTCCTTGTGGCGCTCGGCCTGTCGAACGCGGAGCGCAGCGCGGCGAACGAGGCCATGATTGCGGAGATTCCCAAAGTGGCGTTCTTCTAGGCGCTTCAGGAAGGTGCTCAAAGCTGTGTCGGGGGCAACGAGAGCCGTTCTAAGGCCTGGTTTCGCCCTCGCATGAGGCGAAGTCGGTTGAGATGGAATCGGAGGCCCTGCGATGGGCCTCCGTCGCTTTGACGGTCATTTCCGGTGAGCTTCCCCGTCCTTCACTGCGAGGTTTTGACCTTGGTTTTTCGGGTTGATTCGGGGTGGGGCTTTCTGCGACCCCCACCCCGGGGGATGCCGACTGCCGACCCCGGTACCTTGTTGACCTGGGGATTTAGAAGCGAAAAACCGAGTTTTCCCAGGTCAAACGGGTTCCGTAAAAATTGTATTTTCCCAGGAAAGGTTCCTCAGGAACCAGGGCAACAAAAAACCCGCCGGCGGCAAGCGGGCGGGTCATGTTAGAATGGCCGTAGGCCGTTTGAGGTAGCAACTCAAACGACGCCGGAAACGAGATAGCAGCTCGCGCCCAGCACCACCTCGTATTGTATCACGAACGGGGGAAGTGCGGCCATGGTAGGTTCATACCATCCACGAAAACGAGTTGCCTCCGACACCAGGAGGTTTTTTTATGCCGTACGCAGACCCGGAGAAGCGACGAGAAGTAAAACGCAAGTATGAGCAGGAGAAACGCAAGCAACGGCGTACGAACTGGATGCTTGTGTTCTACGAGGATCAGTGCCCGGAGTGGCGCGAGGAGCTTGACGAGCTGGGAATGCCGACGTTGGTGTCCCCGTCCCATGATGCCGACGAGTGGACGGAGCGCGACGAGAAGAAGAACCCCAAGCACAAGGCGGGAACGTTGAAGGAGCCGCACCGGCACCTGCTGGCGATGTACGACAACCCAGTATCGTACGACCAGGTGGTGAAGGACTTCGCATTCCTGAAATCCAAGAACGTGAAGTACGTGAAGAGCCTGCCCGCGATGGCTCGCTACCTCACGCACATGGACAGTCCCGACAAAGCACAGTACGACCCGGAGGGCGTTTGCGAGTTCGGCGGCGCGGACTGGCGCGACTTGTGCGCCACGACTTCGGACAAGCACCTGGCGCTGCGGGAGATGCGCGCGTTCATCCGGGAGAACAACGTCGTGGACTTCTATCTGTTCTGGGACTGGTGCGACGAGCACAACGATGAGTGGTCGCGGCTCCTGGACGATTCCTGCTGCTACGCCATCGAGCACTACATGCGGAGCTTCCGTGCGGCTCAGGTGGTCACGCAGGAGGATCGCGAAGCGCTGCGTGCGAAGCGCGGGGACGATGGTTGCCATACGGATTGCCAGACGGGAGCCATACGCGAATGAAGGTGAAAAAAACATATCGTCTCGAACAAGAAACGATAGAAGAACTGGAAAAACTCTGCTCCGACAGCGGAAAATCGGCAACGGAGGTTATCGAAGGTGCCATACACGATGCCATACACGTGCCAGACGTTGAGCGCATCGGAGATGGGTGGGCGCAGACGGTGGCCGCGCTCACGGATCAGCTCGCGGTGAAGGACGATCAGATAGCAAGCCTGGGGCGAGCGCTGGAAGCGGCGCAGGAGACGGCCAAGGCCGCCCAGGCGCTGCACGCGGCCAACGTCCAGGAGCGCGCGCTGGAAAGTTCCGAGCAGAAGGAGAGCCGACGCTGGCGGTGGCCGTGGGATCGGCAAGACGGATAGGTTTTTGCGGGAAAATCCATGGATGCCCCGAACATGGGACACCTGCGGGGATTGACCCATCGTATAACGTCCGAAGGGTGTTTTCAATCGATTGGAGCCAACATGAAAATCGAAGTTGAGTTCTGTAAGTCCGAGACTGCCATCCTCGAAGCAGCTTTCGAGCAGCATAGGGATGAACTGCGCGAACACTGGGCGGTCGATACGATGGCCGACATGGTGAAGCTCTTGGCGATGCACGGCCTTGACAGCCTGGAAGGATTGGCTGGGCTTGGTGATACAATAAGCGAGTGAATATCTTGGTGTTTTGCGGCTGATCCCGACCACGGCGTGGCAATAAACCGCAGATCGTCGGCTCTTTCGGGGATCGCTTGGAGCCGGAACTAACTAAGAGACCCATCTAACATACGTACTAGGGATGGCGTTCCTACTCCATTCCTTCCGTCATTTCGTGGAACGTCACGCCGAAGCCGTCGGCGATCCTCTTCATGTTGTCGATGCTCACGTTCCGTGCGCCGCGTTCGATGTCGGCGAGGTAGGTTGGACTCATCCCGATCAGCGCGGCGAAGCCGCGTTGGGATAGGCCGCGCTCGTCGCGCAGATCCTTGATCCTCAACCCGTATTGCACCCTTATCGTGGACATGCGCCCATGTTCTGGCATGGACGGATGCCGGGTGCATCATTTTGAGTGAGCATTTAGAGCACGACGTGGTATCGTGGTCTGGTCGTAGCGTGGAAGGATATACGGACATGGCCATCGTCATTGAACTTGACGAAATCATGGAGGATCGAGGCGTGTCGCTCAACAAGCTGTCGCACCGAGTTGGGATCACCAACGTGAACCTATCCCGGATTAAGACCGGCAAGGTGCGAGCTGTACGATTCTCGACGCTCGCCGCCATCTGCGATGCGCTGGAATGCCAACCAGGAGACATATTGAAGAACGTTGAGCCATAGCCGTCGAGAACGGCCTGACGTTGAAGGAGTTCTTCGCCAAGATGCCGGATTGATGAACGCGCCAGCGACGTTGCTGGAGCAACATCCGGGCGCGTGCTATAATGCAAGACAATCGGTGCCCCGCCCACCCGGGCAGCATCGGTTAACTGACTAAGCCGGTTTTACCTTCCAGGGGAGACCGGCTTTCTTGTTGTCCCAACACCGTCCGTCATTCGTCGCGTCTCCCGACTAGGTCGATCAGCGCGACAACCACCAACAACAACTCGCATACCGCTATGACTGTCTGTGCGTCCATGAGCACTCCTTTCGGAAGCTGCCCAGGACATGACGGAGCACCGCCGGAGATTCTACCACGGGCGCGGTTCCGGCCGCCTCTCGAGCAAGGGGCGGTGCCGCCGCCAGGATCGTGCTCGAGGTTCGGGAAGAATATCCGCAGTGAAGGAGGCGGCGAAGTCAACCAAGACCAGGATGGCGTAGGCGCTTGAAAGCCATGCGGGAATCGGAAGGCATCCGGAAATTCGGCAGTGACAGGGTGCAAGCACCCTGTACCCTCTTTCGTTTCGAGCGGAGCGAGCGAGCGCAAGCGAGGGGCGTTACATCGCCCGCCGGACACGGCACGGAGGCACCGCCTCCGGCTTGCGCGCAACCGGCGCGCTCCAGGGTTCGGGGCGGAAGCCCCGCTGCACGTTGTAGCGCAAAATTTATTTTGTGTTACAACGTGCGTCTCTTGCTAACCTCCCTTCTGCCGTCGAGGTCGCATAATGGGGGAATGAAGATCGCGGGGAAAGGTGGCATTGATGGATTATCGGATGTTGTACGAAAAGCTGGTTGCCGAAGCCGAGGAAAACGGGCTTGGAGGTGAGTTCGTGGATTGGGGGATCTCCATCAGCAAGTGGCGCGCCGACCCGGTGGCGCCGCCC
>CAVFEY010000074.1:766-4708 GCA_963621725.1 Firmicutes bacterium AF25-13AC | reverse complement strand
AGCCCCTTGCGGCGTAGTTCTTATTTAAGACGTCCAAGTTTTGGGGTGCAGTTCATTTTCAATTGATTGGACGCCACATGGAGATCCCCAACACCCTGTGCAGCAATGTATACGACTTTGCGTTTTGCCCCGAGCCCTGCTACGACCGCCTAGTCGACCTCGCCGATCCCGAGGACTGGGGTCCCGGCAACCGCATTCTCAAAAACTACCTGTCGTTTTCGTTTAGCCGCGCGGTGTTCCTGACCGAGCGCGACGTGGACCAGACCGCGCCTTCCAACCTGCCGTTGGTGTTCGACGACGATCGCTGCCTATTCAACACCGGCCTGTACACGCGCCGCTACGAGACCATCTACGGCCTGTTTGAGCCCAATACCAAGCCAGACGCGCGCCAGCGCTGGTTTTTGAAGGGCTTCTTTAAAGAAAGCGACCCCATGTTGGTCTCATTTGAGTACCTGCCGTGCCGTGTACGCTTTGCCGAGGACCCTTCCGAGCTAGTCTTTGACTACCGCCTTCCCATCCGCTCCAACATCGACCATATTCTGGGCGACGAGGAGAACCTGACGCGCATTCCCGCCAGCCTGATGGGGGAGGGCAACTCGCTGCTGCTGCGCCGTGCCTTTGAGGGAGCCGTCGTCGAGGCCGCCCGCCGCGCCGCAGCCAACTATACGCTCGCGGTGCCGCAGTTCTACGGCGGCCGGATCCAGCTACTCCTACCGCTGTGCCTGACCGGCGACAAGCCCGAGCTGGCGCTGACCATCCAACGCGAGGACGGTTTCTACGCCGCGCGCACCTGCCTCACGCTCGACATGGCCTACAACAACGCACGACTTATCTGCCGCCCAGAGACCTCGTGGATAAAGCGGTAAAGGGTGGTTGAGCTGCAATTTTTCCGATTGCTTTGGTTGTTTTGGCTTGGCTAGCACCCACGAATTTAAAATCGGGGGCAAAAAGTTCTTGGTAAACCACGCGCGGCTATGTTAGTATCTCTTTTGCCGAAAGGCGACGGGCGATTGGCTCAGGGGTAGAGCATATCCTTCACACGGATGGGGTCACAAGTTCGAATCTTGTATCGCCCACCATCTAAAGCACAGGTCAGAGGTGTTAAGCCTCTGACCTTTTTCTATTTGTCACCAAGCTTGACACCAAAATCGAATCGAATTTTTTAAACACGTTTCTAGCTGATCTCTCCTGAACTGACGTCATCGCGCGTTTTGCATAAAGCTCATGCGCTCTTTCATTGAATTTGCCATGGGATTCACGCACAAATGTGGAGATAGGGACCACGGGCCCAGAACGCCTGCCAGCAGATTTGTGCCACACGGCGATCTTTAGGCAAAATGCGTCAAGCTATTTGTCGGCATTTGGTCAGCTTCCGGTACTTACCGGCATGATGCCGCCATTGATAATCGGTCTACCTGCAAACATAACGGCACGCAGCCAAAGCTAGGGGAGGCCCATATGGACGAGATCGTCTGCGCAAACACCGCATTCCGCTACTGGCGCTGTCCACCGCAGGTTCGTGACCTCTACCCAAGACTGCCAAGCCCTGAAGACGGCTGGCGAGCCCTATCTCAATCGCCCTTTGTAGTCGACGTCCTCAAGACCCCGATTGTTACCGCAACAGTGCCAGGTGGCGTTAACTACCATTCGGGATTACGGACAACAATCCACTGTGATGATGCTTCGGGGGTGGATAGCACGCTGGAAACCACGATGAGCTTTAGGGTTACCAAACCACTTGCGACGCTATTCACCATGGCGCGCTTTATGTCTCCAACCGATCTTGTCCTTGCCATGTACGAATTTTGCGGATGGTTCTCAGTCTTTGAGCCCACCGCAGCAGCAGAGGCGGAACTAGACACAGCCAATGACGCCGCCGAGAATGCAACCACCGAATCCCTCTTTGACCTTGATGAAAGCCAAGACGAACCACAATGGAAACGCGTTTATGCGCGCATAAAAGTCAAAGAACAGGTAAATACGAAGGGGCCCAACGGACAAAAGAAAACGAAGGAGGTCACAAGGCTAAAGGGCACTTCACTCTGGATGAGGAAGCCGCTCATCGAATTACACGAGCTTCATGAGTATGCCAGTAAGATGAAAAGACGAAAGTGGGGTACGAAGTTTTACAACGCCGCGCAGCTGGTGACAGGTATAGCAGCTTCTCCGCTTGAAGTTGCAGGAATTTTATTGCTATCGCTTCCTCGCTCTCGCGGCGGTGCCGGCTTTCGAAACGTTTATGTTAACGACCTTACGCCGCTTACCGCGTCGGCGCAGAGCATTGCAGGGCAAAAAGTCTGCTACGGGGATATCGTGATCGTAAATCCAACCATAATGAAAGCAGGCATCGTGGAGATTCAGGGAGAGGTTATCCACGGATCAGGCGCCGTGCTCGACCACGATGCCAAACGCATGACGGCGCTGCAAAGTATGGGGTATGACGTCTTTCTGGTTACGCACGACATGCTTAACGATGCCGAGCAGCTTGATGCGATCGTGCGAAGTCTTTGCTCGCGCTTGGAATTGCGCTATAGGTGTAAAACTAAGGCGCAAAAGACAAAGGAAATGGAGTTACGAGCCAACGTGCTGTGCAACTGGCTGGAAATCGGTCGTTAGACGGGTGCCTTGCTCACTTCCGGGCGCCCTCGGTCGGCCGCCTGCGATGCCGCCGCCGCGAAACCGGCCCATCTACTACGTTTAACCCCGACCCCTAGACCATACCCCGTATTTCGCGAAAACCGCAGGCCGTCTACCTGCGGTTTTATTTTTGCCCGAGACGCCATGGTCGGGGGATGCCGGCCGAACGTAGTAGATGGGCCGGTTTCGTGGCGGGAGGCCCCGGGGGCGGGCGGAGTGGAGCCTGATGGGAGGGCGGCGGCAGCGCCGCCCTCCCGCGGGGCGCGCCCCGCGGGCTTAGTCGGGCATCGCGGGCCCATCGCTCTCGAGTCCGTCCCGCATCCGCGCCGCCGCCCCAGGAAAGTTTTTCCAAAATTGTCCTTGCATCGCCGTGAGAGTTCCCGTATAGTACTTCTTCGCACGGGGGCGTAGCTCAGCTGGGAGAGCGCTTGACTGGCAGTCAAGAGGTCAGGGGTTCGATCCCCCTCGTCTCCACCCGAGCATTGAATGAGGCTCCAACGCAAGTTGGGCCCTTTTTTCATATAGGAAAACAAGGTCAAAGGCGGCACCATGATCCTCCTGGTCGACAAGATCGTGCGTTGAACAGGTGCCGCGTGCATGGTAGTATTTCACGACGTGGTTCAAAGCGTTGGAGGATGTTCTGCTACCCCAACTGCAAGTGCCACTTTATAAGGGCTCTTGGCGCAACGGTTAGCGCAGGGGACTCATAATCCCTGGGTTCTGGGTTCGAATCCCGGAGGGCCCACCAGGTTTTTCAACAGGTCAGGCAATATGTCTGGCCTGTTTTCTTTTTCATGGCATTAGTTTTCACTTGCAAATAGGGCTTATAGGACAAAATGTGTGTCTACTTTGGGGCATCGGCGCAGGTCGATGCCCCTTTTTCAGCCGTTTAAATCCCGTGCCCGCTTTTAACCGCTCGGACAGAATGTGTGTCCGGTTGCCTATCGTTCCCGCAGGTAGATAACCTTTTCCGGAACCGTTAAATATCCTTTCGGAAGAGGTGCCCATGAAGGCCGTTTATTGCCCCTACTGCGGCGGTCGGACCAAGCGCAACGGCAGGACCTCATCGGGGTCCCAGCGGTGGAGGTGCACGGCCTGCGGCGCGTCGACGACGGTGAGGTACGACGACACGGCGACGAGGCTGGACGAGTTCCTCGGGTGGCTCCTCTCGAAGGACTCCCAGGCGGCGATGCCGGGCGGCGGGCGGTCCTTCAGGCGCAGGACGGCCGAGTTCTGGGAGGTCTGGCCGATGCCCGTCCCCGACGGCGAGCTGCACCGCGTGCTCTACGTCGACGGGATCTGGGT
>CAVFEY010000074.1:0-756 GCA_963621725.1 Firmicutes bacterium AF25-13AC | reverse complement strand
GATCTGGGTCGCGCGCGACCTCGTGGTGCTCATATGCTGCAGCGGCGAGAGGGTGGTCTCCTGGTACATGGCCAGGTTCGAGAACTCGAGGGCGTGGTCGGCCCTCATGTCGCCGATCCCGGCGCCCGAGGTGGTCGTCACCGACGGCGGGAGCGGGTTCGCCAAGGCCGTGCGCAAGACCTGGCCGCGCACCAGGGTCCAGAGGTGCACCTTCCACGCCTTCTCGCAGGTCAAGCGCTACACGACGACGCGGCCGAAGCTCCAGGCGGGGCGCGAGCTCTACCTCATCGCGCGCGACCTCATGGGCATCGAGACGCTGCACCAGGCCGAGCTCTGGGTCGAGCGCTACCTCGACTGGTGCGGGTTCTGGGCCGACTTCCTGGAGGACAGGACCGTGGTGGACGGCAGGAGGGTCTACACCCACGAGAGGCTGAGGCGGGCGCGCTCGTCGCTGTCGTCGCTGGTGTCGGCGGGGACGCCGTTCACCTACCTCGACCCCGCCCTGGCCAAGGCCGGCCCGCTGCCGTCGACCAACAACATGATCGAGGGAGGGGTGAACTCGCAGCCGGGGGCCGTCCTGCGCAACCACCGGGGGCTGACGTCGGTCAAGCGCGTGAAGGCGGTGTTCTGGTGGTGCCACGCGCACTCGGGGGACGCGAGGACTGCGCGCGAGAAGCTCGCCGCGATGCCGACCGACGCGGTGTTAGCGTCAATATAATTTTCACCATTTCCACCAACGCATTTTCGCCAATCGCG
>CAVFEY010000073.1:1782-4869 GCA_963621725.1 Firmicutes bacterium AF25-13AC | reverse complement strand
CTGGTGATCTCCGCCTTGAGAGGGCGGCGTCCTAAACCGCTAGACGAACGGGCCACATGACATCTGCACTGCCGTGCTGCGAGGAAATATATTACGGGACAAAAAACGTCAGCGCAAGAAGAAATTCCAAATTGCCCAAATTTTGTCGGCAGGTTATGGAACACGCAGGAAAAGTGGGTAGCTAATTCAAGTTGAGATGGACCAAAAGAGCTTCGCGCTCGTTGGGAATATTGTCTTCGATCACGGCGTCGAGGGCGGAGTTGAGAAGCTGACCCAGTTCCGGCCCGGGCTTGACTCCGGCACGGATCAGGTCGCCGCCGTTGATGGCGAGCATCTTGAGCGTATGGGGCTCCCCTGCCTTCAGCAGCTCGTGCGCCAGCGCGCGCATCTCCTCAATCGTCTCAACGTAATAGAAGCACGATGGGGCCTTGCCAAGCGTGTCAGCACGCTTGAGGTCCATGAGCTCGTCAATCAGGCGGGCCGTGTCGACGCCCTCACCCGAAAGCGCGCGCATCATATTGAGCAGGCAGGAGCGCTCGGGGCGCAGCGGCTTATCGTGATATTTGATGAGCAGGCAAACGTCGCGCACCAGGTCGTGCGAGAGTGCCAGGCGATCCATAATGACGCGCGCTTTCTTGGCGCCGAGCTCGGGATGACCGTAGAAGTGTCCGCTGCCGGCGTGATCGACCGTAAAGCACTCGGGCTTGGAGACATCGTGCAAAAACGCCGCCCACATAAGGCTCGACGATGGCGCGACGCCGTCGCACAGCGCCAGCTCCCCTGCCACCGTCAGCACACGGGCGATATGCTCGTAGACGTTAAACGCATGATAGACACTTCGCTGATCAAACCCGCGAGCGGGCGCAAGCTCGGGCACGGCGGCGCAGATGAGCTCGGGGTAGCGCAGCATCGCGTCTCCCCCGTGGCCGGTCGAAAGAATGCCCTCGAGCTCAATACCCACACGCTCGCGCGCCACGGCATCGAGCAGCGGCGCGCACTCGGCAAGCGCACGCTTAGTCTCGGGCTCAATCATAAAGTCCAGACGGCAGGCAAAGCGCACCGCACGCAGCATGCGCAGGGCGTCCTCGTTAAAGCGACGCTTGGGATCACCGACAGCGCGAATCAGCTTGCGCTCCAGATCACCCTGGCCGTCGTAGCGGTCGACAAGCCCGCGCTCGGGATGCCAGGCCATGGCGTTGACGGTAAAGTCGCGGCGGGCCAGATCGTCCTCGAGCGAGGCGGCACGCTCGACACTCTGAGGATGGCGCCCATCGGTGTAAAAGCCATCCAGACGGTACGTGGTGACCTCGATACGCTCGCCATCGGAAATAGCCGTGATTCCGCCAAATTTAATGCCCGACTCCACGACCGCGATATCAGCGGCCTCGAGCGCCGCTTTGGACTCCTGCCACAGGCCGCTACAGCACATATCAACATCGTGGCTGGGGCGCCCCATCAGGGCGTCGCGCACCCAACCGCCTACGTACCAAGCCTCAAGACCAGCCGCCTCAAGCGCGCGCAGGACGCGCAGGGAGGCATCGGACGGTTGCGTACCGTTGAGCGAAACATTGCACATGCCTATGGCCTCCTGCACTTGTGAGCGTTAATCGATGGTTCTCAAAAAGTCTAACAAGAAACGAGAAAGCGCGCACACGCAATCGCGTCGTCAATTCGATAAAACGAGACAGCAGACGCCACATACGTTCAGCGCGCAAAAAACACCCGCCCTGGTAATCCAAAGCGGGTGTTCGGCAACGATGTATCGATGCGGCTAGCAAACCTGGCGAACCTCGATGTGCTTCTTATATTCGTCCACCTTGGCAAAATCGCCCAGACCGGGGCACTCGACCACGTTGGCGCCGGTGGCCATCGAAAGACGCAAAGCATCCTCAACACACTCGGGGGCGTCGTGCCACACGGACAGGAAGGCAGCGAGCGAGGAATCGCCGGCGCAGACGGTCGACAGCAGTTTGACCTCAAAGGTGCGGTTGGCAAACCAGATATGCTCGCCGTTGGAGAAGTACGCGCCATCGCCACCAAGGGTCAGCAGCACGTTCTTGGCGCCCTTGGCGTGCAGCTCGGCCATAGCGCCCTTGACAGACTCATCGTCGCCACCGCTCACCTTAATGCCAAAGATATCGAGCAGCTCATCGTCATTGGGCTTGATCAGCAGCGGCTCCATGGCAATGAGGTCTGCCAGCTGATGGCTCGAGATGTCGAGGACGAACTCGGCCCCCTTAGCCTTGACGCGGCGCAGGACCTCGGCCAGGAAGCCCTCGGAAGTGTTGGGAGGCAGCGAGCCGCTGATGACCAGGCAGGTCATGTCATCGAGCGAATCGATGAGCTCAAACATCTCCTGCTCGTTAGCCTCGTTGATGGCGGCACCGGCGTTGACCATGTTGTACTCGGTGTCGGGGCCGGCATTGAGGAACACGTTGACGCGCGTGATGCCGTCGGTCCACACGGGCTTGACGGGCACGCCCAGGGCCTCGGCGCCCTTAACGATAAACTCACCCGAGAAGCCGGCGAAGAAACCCAAGATCGTGGTGTCGACACCGTAGTGGTCAAGCGTAAACGAGACGTTGAGGCCCTTGCCGTTGGGCGTGTAGACGGCGTTGCGGGTACGCGTGACGGTGTTGGCAGCAAGGCCGTCGCAGGCGATGTTGTAGTCGATGGCGGGATTTGCAGTGAGCGTGTAAATCATGAATGTTCCTTTCACGAAGCAACGTGTTGATGAAAGTATATTCCACACATCGGTAAAAGGCTAGGACAACTCGGTGAACGGTGTGGAAGCGATGAAGTACGGAAGGACACCTCTCCCCCATGACGGAACAAAAAAGGCGCCCCGGCCGAAACCGGGGCGCCGCATGCGCACGAATATGTCGCGTTTCGATTACTGACGATCGAGCTTGCGAACAGCAACGCGCTTGCTGTACTCGTCGACGTGACCGAAGTCGCCAATGCCGACGGACTCGGCAACGTTGGCGCCGGTGGCCATAGCGAGCTTCATGGCCTCCTCGACGTTATCGCGATCCCTGTACCACTTGTGCAGGAACGCAGCGAGGGTGCAGTCGCCGGCGCAGACGG
>CAVFEY010000073.1:0-1772 GCA_963621725.1 Firmicutes bacterium AF25-13AC | reverse complement strand
TACCAGATGTCCTCGCCGTTGGAGAAGTAAGCGTCGCCGCGGCTACCACGGGTGAGCAGCACGTTCTGAACGCCAGCGTCGTGAGCCATCTTCATGGCAACGCGAACCTCGTCGTCGGTGTCGACCGGCACGCCGAAGATGGCCTTCATCTCATGATGGTTCGGCTTGATGAGCAGCGGCTTCTTGTGAGCGAGCTCCTTGAGCTTGTCGGAGGACAGGTCCAGGACGACGTCAGCGCCACGAGCCTGAGCGTGCTCCATGACCTGAGCCAGGAAGTCGGGCGTAGCTTTGGGAGGCACGGAGCCGGAAACGATCAGGCACTCGAGATCGCCCGCGGTGTCCAGGATGTTGTAGAGCTCCTCCTGGTGCTGCGGCGTGATCGGAGCACCCGGGTTCAGGATGCCGTACTCGTGCTGGCCATCGTTGACGTAGGTGTTAATGCGCGTGATACCGTCGGTCCAGACCGGGCGGCAGAGGCAACCCAGGTTCATGACCTCCTCGACGATGAACTTGCCCGTGAAGCCAGCGAAGAAGCCGAGCGCGACGGTGTCGACGCCCATCTTCTTAAAGGCGAAGGACACGTCGAGGCCCTTGCCGTTAGCCGTGTAGCTGGCCGAGCCGGTGCGGACGTTCTCGTCGGGCTCGAGCGGAGAGCTCGAAACCGTCATGTCGACAGCCGGGTTAGCGGTTAGCGTGTAGAACATTTACAGTACCCCCTGTATATGTGAGGGCCGCGTGGCCGGCCCATTCCAACCACGCGGTTACCTCTGATACCAAATTAGCGAGCTGCGGACTCGAGCAGTGCCTTGACCTCGGCGGCAGTGTTGCAGGCGAGCGCCTTCTCGGCGAGCTCGTCGCACTCGGCCTTGGTCCACTGGCTGATGGTCTTGCGGGCGCGCAGGATCGACGGAGCGCTCATCGAGAACTCCTCCAGGCCCCAGCTGATCAGCAGCGGCTCGAGCAGCGGATCGGCAGCGGCCTCGCCGCACATACCGACCATGATGCCGGCCTTCACGCCGCTCTCGATGATGTTCTTGAGCGAGCGGAGCACGGCGGGATAGTACACCTGGTACAGGTTGGAGATGGTGTCGTTACCACGGTCGGCGCACATGGTGTAGCCGATCAGGTCGTTGGTGCCGATGGAGAAGAAGTCGGCAACCTCGGCAAGACGGTCTGCGAGCAGCGAAGCGGCGGGCGTCTCGACCATGATGCCGACCTCGATGTTCTCGTTGAACTTGCGACCCTCTTCGGTCAGCTCGGCCTTGCACTGCTCGACGAGCTCCTTGACAGCCAAGACCTCCTCGACGCAGGTGACGAGCGGGATCATGATCTTGACGTCACCGAAGGCGCTAGCGCGCAGCAGAGCGCGGAGCTGGACCTTGTACTGGTCGGGATTGGCCAGGCAGTAACGCACGGCGCGGAAGCCCATGAAGGGGTTATCTTCCTTGACCATGTGCAGATACGGAATCTCCTTGTCGCCACCCACATCGAGCGTGCGGATGATGACCGGAGCACCCTTGAGCGCGCTGGCGACCTTACGGTAGGCGTTGAACTGCTCCTCCTCGGAAGGAAGCTCGGCAGAGTCCATGAACAGGAACTCGGAGCGGAACAGACCGATAGCCTCGGCATCGTGATCGAGCGCGTTGGGCACGTCATCGGGGTTACCGATGTTGCAGGCGATGATCTTCTTGATGCCATCGGCAGTCACGGACGGCTTGCCACGGAAGGCCTCGAGGGCCGCCTTCTCGGCAGCGAAGGCCTCGGCCTTGGCG
>CAVFEY010000072.1:0-4873 GCA_963621725.1 Firmicutes bacterium AF25-13AC | reverse complement strand
GGCGTACCCACCACCGACTGGGACTGGATCATCTATCCCGAGGGCCTGTACGATCTGCTGCTGCGCATTAAGAACAATTACCCCAACTACAAGAAGATCTACATCACCGAGAACGGCATGGGCTATAAGGACGACTTCGAGGACGGATTTATCGACGACGCCCCTCGCATCGACTACATGCGTCAGCATCTCGCATGGATCCTCAAGGCAATCGACGGTGGCGTGAACGTCGACGGCTACTTTGTATGGTCGCTGCAGGACCAGTTCTCCTGGACCAACGGCTATAACAAACGTTACGGCCTGTTCTATATCGACTTCGAGACCCAGAAGCGCTATCCCAAGGCAAGCGCGTACTGGTACAAGAACGTCGCGGAGACCGGCCTGCTCATGGCCTAATTCAAGCCGCATACCCCCTGTCGGCCGCATACGAATCCCTCCACGGGTTCGCATGCGGCCTTTTTGTTTTTAACCGAGCCGCACCGCACGTTTGTCTCGATCTGTAACATCTAGCCGAGTTTTTCGATCCCAACTGTTACAGATTGAGACGATTCGACGGTATCGTCCGCATGGACACACCGTGGTACAATTGTGTCCCAACGCAAAGGAGGTACCCATGTCAGCTTGTGTGCCAGTCCGAGATATGAAGGACACTGCTGCATTCACTACGCTTGTTGAGTCTGAGCGCGACGTCACCGTAACTAAGAACGGCTACGAGGCCATGCACTGCATCAGCAGCGACCAGTATCGCCTCATGCAAGAAGAAATCGCCAAGGCAAAATTGCTGTCTCGTATGATGTTGGCAGAAGACGAAATATCGCAAGGCGACTACAGCGATTACGAATCCTTCGCGGCTTCGATACGAGACAAATATGACCTATAACGTCGTAATCCTCAAAAGCGCGCGATATGAGTTCGAGAGTATCGTCGGATACCTTGCTCAAATCCTTAAGAATCCGCGTGCAGCAGGCAATTTTGTCGCTGAGTTTGAATATCAGCTTGATCTGCTTCGCGAGCAGCCGCTCCTACGTCCCCTCTCGCACATGCAAGAGCTGGCGGCACGTAATTACCGATCGTCTCCCGTCAACAACTACGTGTGCCTTTACAAGTTTGAGCACGAAACAATCTATATCGCCCACATCTTTCATCAGTCACAGGACTACGCCCGCCTGGTCTAGCCCACAAGCTGAATACTTGGCCCGAGCGCATTTGCGTGTCATATCGCGTCACGTTGACGCGTAAAATGACGCGCAAATTTTTACGCGTCATCAAATTTGACGCACAAATGGTGTTTTTACTTATACGTGTCATTCTGCACGTCATATTGAAGCGATAATCCCCGCACCGGCAGGGGGCAGAAGTATCGCCTGCAGCGTTAACTAGCAAATGACCTGTGTGTGTTCCTCAATGGCGGCGCGGTCCTCGGCGGTAATACCCGGCTCGCACACCACGGCGTCCAAGCTGTCCAGGCGGCAGAAGGTGTAGAAGTCGCGCTTGCCGATCTTGCTGGAGTCGGCGATCAGATAGCGCGAGTCGGCCTTGCTAAAGGCGAGCTGCTGGATACGGCCCTCGTCCATGTTGGACGTAGATACGTCACCGTCCAAGATGCCGTTGGCACCGATAAACGCCGCGTCGATGCCCAGCGCACGCAGGGTATCCTCGGCCGTTGGCCCCACAAAAGCGGCAGTGCGGCGACGGTACATACCGCCCACGAGGCACAGGTCACAGTCCTCGCGCGCCTCGAGCAGGTTAAACACCGAAAGCGAATTGGTCACGATGCGCAGGCGAAACGCCGGCAGCATCGAGGCCATCTGCTCAACCGTGGTGCCTGTACCCAAAAAGATGGTCGAGCCCTCCTCGATAAGCTCCACGGCGCGGCGCGCAATCTGCAGCTTTTCTTCGGCATGCTTGGTACGCTTTTCGCTGTGCGAGTACTCGTGGCGCAACATAGCGTGGGGACGGCCCTGTGCACTGCGGGCGCCGCCGTGCACGCGCTCGATCTCGCCCAGGCTCGCAAGCTCCTCAAGGTCACGACGAATCGTCATATCCGAGACGCCCAGTGCATCCGAAATCTCCTTGACCGAGACCGTGCCCTGCTCTTCGAGCAGCTGACGAACCCTATCCTGTCGCTCTGCCTTAATCACGATGAATCCTCGCCGTTCTTTGCGCGCATATCATTCAAACAGTAACGAACAAATTGTATCAGACTCGTGCGCGTCAAAAATGAATGCCCGCACAGCTCCAATCATCACTTTTTTGAGAAAAATACCCCATGCTTTAGTGGGGTGTAGTGATAATCTCGCCTGTTCGCGCTACAGTTTGTCGGAAATACCTCGATGTTAGGAACCAAATGATCACTTCCGAGCTTTTCGGCACCGCGCCGTGCGGTACCCCCGTTCATCGTTACACCCTCAACGGGCCCGAGATCTGCGTTCGCATTATGGACTATGGCGCCACCGTGCTGGGTATCGATGTGCCCGACATCCCCGGCAACGTGCGTGATGTGGTGCTGGGCTTCGATAAGCTCGAGGATTACTTTGACAACCCCGCCTGCTTTGGCGCGACCATCGGCCCCGTGGCAAACCGCACCGCGGGCGCCACGATCACCATCGACGGCACGGACTGGCATATGCCCGCCAACGAGGGCGCCAACAACCTGCACAGCGATCTTGAGCACGGTCTGCATAAACGCGTGTGGGACGTTGAGCTCGACGAGGCCCATAACGCCGTGCGCATGACCACCTCGCTTGAGGATGGCGAACTGGGCCTTCCCGGCAACCGAACCTTTACGGCCGTGTTTACCGTTACACGCACCGGCGTCTTTCGCATCGAGTATGGCTGCGAGAGCGACCGCGCCACCTACGTGTCCATGACCAACCACACGTACTTTAACCTTGCCGGTCATAACGCCGGCATGGACTGTGAGCACTTCTTTGTTGCTAACGCTGCTCACTACCTGCCCATTAACGAGCAGAACATCCCCACCGGCGAGATTGCTCCGGTCGAGGGCACGCCGTTTGACTTCCGTGAGCTGCGCCCCGTCGCGCCTGGCATGGAGGCCGACGATCCGCAGATCAAGCAGGCGCGCGGCTACGATCACTGCCTGTGCATCGATGGATATCAGTACGGCCGCAACCTGCGCCGCGCCCTGCACGTCGAGGAGATGTGGACCGGCCGTGAGCTGGACTATTACACCACTGCCCCGGGCGTTCAGCTCTACACCGGCAACTGGCTGGGCGACGAACACGCCAAGGACGATGCTAACTATGGCTGGGGCGCCGGCTTTGCCCTCGAGGCCGAGATGTACCCCGACACGCCGCACCAGCCGCTGTTCCCGCAGGGCATTGTGGGCCCGGGTCACCCCTACAGCAATGTGATCGAGTACCACTTTATGAGGCACTAAGCCCACAACGCGACATATCACACAGCATCGCCCGCCGGCATCGCCGCCGACGGGCGTTTTTTCATCTTTTGGGCTCATTTTCGCTGTGACTGTATGAGTGACATATCAAAACTATGCCCATTTACTACGTTTAGCCCGGGATGCTCGACTATGCACCGGTTTTTGTTAAATTCGCAAGCCGTCTACCTGCGGTTTTGTTTTTCTCAAATTCGACATGCTCGGCGATAGCCGATCAAACGTAGTAAATGGGCATAGTTTTTGACAGGCGGCATCGCGCGCGTCCCTCGCAAGGGCAAAATGATCCGTTTTCCTCCGTCCCCAAGGGATCAGTTGAACAGATTGCCGATGGGGTCGGGGGCGGAACTGGGGAGATAGCGGATTTCCAGCTCTATGCCGAGCTCTTGCAGCTCTTTGAAGGCGGCGATGTCCGTATCGTCTACGGCAACGGCAGGCGTAACGGGACGTTTGCCCTCCCCTGCCTGCATATGGCCGATGCTGATCTTGTTGATCGGCACGCCACCCTTAACCAGCGCGAGCGCATCGGCGGGTGAGGCCACCATAATCAGAATCAACTGGCGCGGCGTTGCGGTATGAACGATGTCGACGGTCCTTTGCACCGAGAAAAACCGCGTCCACACGCCTTCGGGCGCCGCGACCCTCATAGGAGCCCACTTGCGCGAATCAGCCGCGATCTCGTCGTTGACGATTAGGACAAGGTTGGAACCCACGGCTTCGTTCCACAGCTCAACGTCTTGCCCGTAAATGAAACGGTCATCGATACGCGTGAGAAGGATCTTGGGTAGAGCCATGGCTGCCCCATTCTGTTTGAGACCCATACGAGCGGGACGTCGGCCACCAACTCAACAGCAGGTCAAGCACCAAATGGGTACCGCAGACATCACGCTTCCAATATTAGTGCATTTAAAGTGAGAAAAGCCGCCAGAACCCTTGCGCGGATGTGCGATGTCCCGTATCATAGACAGCCGTTGACGCCTCAGTTGCGTCACCACATGGCCGCCAGCGTAGCTCAGTTGGTAGAGCACCGCTCTCGTAAAGCGGGGGTCACCGGTTCGAGCCCGGTCGCTGGCTCCATTGCACAAGATAGCCGCCTTCGGGCGGCTTTTTTGTTGCCGATTTTGAGTGCGTGCGCGCCAATCCACGTATCGTAACGGCGTCAACTCCCCTACTCAAAAACAGAAAGCCCCGCCAACCGCAATCCCCAAGGGAACCGCGATTAACGGGGCTCAAGCGCGCTCCTCAATGGAATCACACCAGCATACGAACAGCTCAGCCGAGCAGCGCGCTACTCCTCCCAGTAAGCATCTGCAAGCAGCTTAAAGCAGATCTTCTTGACCGGCTGTGCGCCATCGCCCGGGAACTCGAGCGTGGGCATATGCGGCTCACCGGCAACGAACAGTGCAAACTTGTCGTCAGCAAGATCGCCGGCGATCGAAGCGTCGGAATCGACCAGAT
>CAVFEY010000071.1:0-5229 GCA_963621725.1 Firmicutes bacterium AF25-13AC | reverse complement strand
GTGTTCAGGTTGTACATGTTCTTGGACCAGTTCTCGATGGTCGAGTAGCGCAGGTGTGCGCGCTTGCCCACAAAGAGCTCGACGGCGCCGGCGTGGAGGTTGGCCACGTTGTACTTGGGCGCGGAGCAACCCTCGATAAAGTGCAGGTCGGCATCGTCCTCAACGATGATGAGCGTGTGCTCAAACTGGCCGGCGCCCTTGGCGTTAAGGCGGAAGTAGCTCTGCAGCGGGAAGTCGAGTTTGGTGCCCTTGGGCACGTAGACAAACGAGCCGCCCGACCACACGGCACCGTGCAGGGCCGCAAACTTGTGGTCGGTGGGCGGGATGAGCGTCATAAACTTCTCGTGGATGAGCGGTTCCCACTGCGGATCGTGCAGGGCTTCCTCAATACCGGAGTAGACGATGCCCATCTTGAACGCCGTGTCCTGCATGTTGTGGTAGACGAGCTCGGAGTCGTACTGCGCGCCGACGCCTGCCAGATAGCTGCGCTCGGCCTCGGGGATGCCCAGGCGCTCAAAGGTGCTCTTGATGTCGTCGGGCACCGACTCCCAGTCGTGCTTTTGGTCGGTGTTGGGCTTGACATAGGTGACGATGTTATCCATGTCCAGGCCTTCGATGGAGGGGCCCCACGTCGGATCCGGGAAGCGGTTGAAAATCTCGAGGGACTTGAGGCGCAGGTCGAGCATCCACTGCGGCTCGTCCTTCTTGGCGCTGATCTCGCGCACGATGTCGGGCGTGATGCCGGCTTCGAGGCGCTCGAATCCCTCCTCGCCATAGGTGAAGTCGTAGAGGCTGCGGTCGATGTCCGCGACCTCGGTGCGGTTCTTGGTCATTGCGTCGCCCCTTTACGCCTGCTGCTCGGCAGCAGCGGACTCGGCCTGGGCGCGCTGCTCGGCGGCCTCGCGCTCGAAGGTCTCAAAACCGTTCTTGTCGATCCAGGGGATGAGCGAGGCGTCGTCCTCGCGCACGATGTGGCCCTTGACCATAACGTGGACGCGGTCGACATCCAGGTGCTCCAAGATGCGCGTGTTGTGTGTGATGATGAGCATGGAGCCGTCGCAGCTCTTGCGGTAGGCGTCCATGCCGTGGCTGACTGTGGACAGGGCGTCGACGTCTAGGCCCGAGTCGGTCTCATCGAGGATGGCGAGCTTGGGCTGCAGCAACAGGAGCTGGAGCATCTCGACCTTCTTCTTCTCGCCGCCCGAGAAGCCCACGCCCAGCTCGCGGTTGAGGTAGGCGGTATCCATGTTGAGCTCTGCCGCGAGCTCCTTGACGCGACGGCGGAACTCCTTGCCCTTCATCTCCAGGCCGGGGCGGCCGGCGATGCTGGCGCGCAAAAAGCTCGACAGCAGCACGCCCGGAATCTCGACCGGGGCCTGGAAGCTCAGGAACAGGCCGGCGCGCGAGCGCTTGTCGGTGGTGAGCTCAGTGATGTCCTGGCCGTCAAAGACGATGCGGCCGTCGTTGACCGTGTAAACGGGGTCGCCCATGACCAGGTGGCCGAGGGTGGACTTGCCGGCGCCGTTGGGTCCCATCAGAACGTGGGTCTCGCCGGCGGCGACGTTGAGGTTGACGTTGTGGAGGATGGTCTTCTCGTCCACGGAGGCGGTCAGACCTTCGATGGAAAGCAGCGGATTTGCGCTCATGCTGTCCCTCTCTGTATATGGTGTACTCATAGGTGTACTAAACCCTAGGAATCTTCTCGGAATAAAGTTACTATGGGTTCGGCGTTAGTCAAGGGAAAACCCGACTAATCCACTCGACTTTTCAAATTCTGGGACAAAATAACCTGTTGTGTTTGTCCCATTTACTTAAGATTTGGGACAAACAAAGCTGGTTATGTTGTCCCAGATGCGATGAGAGGGTAGGTATGCTCATTTCTTCCAAGGGCCGCTATGCCCTCCGACTGATGATCTATATCGCGGCGCTCGGTGACGCCGAGGGCAAGATTGCCCTGCGCGAGGTTGCCGACCGCGAGCATATCTCGCAAAAGTATTTGGAGCAGCTGGTTCGTCCGCTTATGAAGGCGGGCCTGCTTAAGAGCGTGCGCGGCAAGGGCGGTGGCTACATGATGGCCAAGGACCCGGCCGAGGTGCGTGCTGGCGACATCCTGCGCGCCGTCGAGGGCAGTACGGCTCCGGTGGCGTGCGATGGCATCGACAACAGCTGCGCCCGCAGCGACCTGTGTTCCACCGTCAAGTTCTGGCGCGGCCTGGACGAGGTCATCGAGAACTATGTTGACGGCGTGACGTTGGCCGACCTGGCCGCCGTCCCCGAGATCAACTTTGACATTAAGCTGTAGGGCTGCAAATGGCATCTCTCGACAAGGTGTATAAGCAAATTGAAGTTTTTGCTCGGGAATGTGACGCCGAGAAGGTTGTGCTGTTTGGCTCCCGCGCTCGAGGTGACAACTTGCCTAAGAGCGATATTGACATCGCAGTAGCAGGTTGCCGGGATTTCGGCCGGTTGTCATATTTGATCGAGGAGCGTCTTGATACTCTTTTAGATGTAGATGTCGTCAATCTCGATGAGCCCTTATCGCAGCAATTGCTCGATGAAATTGCCAGGGATGGTGTGATTCTGTATGAAAAAATATGAGAACTTTGCCAGCGCCTTGGCGAATCTTGAGGATGCGCCCAATCAGGATCTCAACAATGATTTTGTTCAGAGTGGATTGATTAATAAGTTCAATCTTCAATTTGAACTGAGCTGGAAGCTCCTTAAGCGTCTGCTCGAGTATGAAGGCGCCACGCTTGCCGCGTCGGGGTCTCCTCGTGCCATCTTGAAGGAGTCGTACCGATTCTACGACTTTATTGATGAGGCGGCCTGGCTAGATATGCTCAGAGACCGCAATACGAACGTCCATATCTACGACAACAAGCTCGCTCAAGACTTGATTCAGCGCATCTTGAACGTCTATATCCCCGCTTTCTGTCAGTTGAGGGACGGGCTGATGGAGCGATACGGCGAGCTTCTGATGGTGCCCGACGACCAGTTTGTTTAATTCCTTAAGATTTCGCGGAGGGTTGTTGCCGTTTACCGAGGGGTTGTTGTGCAACAACGGGCGAGCTGCAATACTTACTCTTATCTTTGCAAACTGCACTTTAACTATACCAATGCAGGGAGGATCTTATGCAGCCCAAGCATTCTGCTATTGTCGCGGGCCTGACGCTGGCGCTTTCGTTTGGCGCCATTTCCGCGCCGGCACCCGCCGCTGCCGAGGAGCCCACGCCGGGCGTTGCCTCGGATGCCACCGATATCGATAAGGGTCTCTACACCCAGCAGTCCTTCTCGGGCGTGCTGAGGTCGGTCCATGGCGTTTCGTTTGTCAACGTGACTCCCGAGATGAAGTACTTTACCAAGTACGAGAGCCATGGCAACTACAACCAGGGCTTTTCGTACGGTGACGGCTATAACGCGCTGGGTTATTACCAGTTCGACCGTCGTTGGTCGCTCATTCCGTTTATGAAGCAGGCCTACAACTATAACCCCGAAAAATACAGCATGCTCAAGGATGCGATTGATCGCGGCGGCGAAATTTCCAGCGCGAGCAATGCCATGTACGAGAACGGCCAGCTCACCGAGTTGGGCCGTATTGCGCAGGAGGCCTTCCAGGGCGCTTATAACACCGACCCTGCTGAGTTTTCGGCTCTGCAGGATGCCTATGCGTACAACTCGTACTATGCGGTGACCGAGGCGTGGCTCAAGAGTGGCTTGGGTATTGATATTTCGGGTCGCGCCGATTGCGTCAAGGGCATGGTGTGGAGCATCACCAACATGTGCGGCACCGGTGGCTGCAGGGACTTTTTCCGCTGGGCGAATCTTTCCAACGATATGTCCGATCGCGAGTTTGTGACGGCGCTTTCCAACAGCGTGGTCAATAACGTGGCGACCAAGTATTCGAGCCAACCCCAGTATCATGAGGGCTGGAAGAATCGTTATAAGAATGAGCTGAAGGACTGTTTGGTTTATATTGCCGAGGACGAGGCCGCTGCCGCTGCGACGCCCGTGCAGCCCGAGCCTACACCGGCGCCCTCGCCGACACCTGATTCGAATGACGACTCGAGTGACGATGCCAACGATGACAGGATGGATGCGCCCTCGACCGATGCTGACGGTAATGGCTCTGCTGGTGGCACTACCAACGACGGCTCTACCTCGAACGGCTCCAATTCGAACGGCTCTGCTGCGGGCGATTCGTCTTCAAGCTCTGCCGGCAATACGGACAGCGACGCTTCTGGTTCGACCGACGCTGACACCTCTAACTCATCCACCGGCTCGAGCGATTCGTCCGTTGACACCGGCTCTAACAACGGCTCTGGCTCTGACGCAACCCCTGATTCCGATGCTTCCAAGGACGACTCGAATAAGGCGCCGGACGCTCCCGTTGCTTCGCCGGACAAGAAGCCTTCTTTCTCCGAGCAGCTTGGTTCTACGCTGGGTTCTTCGCTGATGGCTGGCGTCAATAACGGCTCGGCCCAGAACAAGGACAACTCTGATCAGGCTTCCACGGAAAAGACCGAAGCCGCAAAGGGCGACTCCAAGGATAAGGCTTCCGAGAAGGTTGAATCCGATAAGGGTTCTAGCTCTGATGAGAAGGACGACAAGTCCGCTCAGAAGAAGGACGAGGACAAGAAGTCTGAATCTGAGGAGAAGGACAAGAACAAGGACAAGACCGAGGACGGAAAGCAGCAGGGCGAGGACAGCAGTAAGGGCAACACCGACAACCAGGCCCAAGAGCAAAATGACTCCAAGACGGTGACCACTACAACCACGACGACTACAACGACCAAGTCATCTGGCGGTAACATGCCCAAGACGGGCGACCTTATCGTTATGGCGAGCCTTGCCAGTGCAAGCTTGGCCACACTGGGCGCTACGTCTATCGTAAGTGGTAAGCATAAGCTCGATCAGCAGAAGAAAGCTTCTGGGGAGGACGGCTCGGAGGAGTAGCCTCTCGGTTGCCAGATAACTAAAGAGTTGGGACGGGGTCCGGTGCGAATGCATTGGGCCCCGTTTTGTTGTGCAACGATTAGTTATGCCCCCTCATACCTCTTGTTGCTACCGTTGCCCGATATGTTCGCGCGGCGACATCGGTACATGCGATGCGGTCATTACAATTGGCATCGTGCTGCGATTTAGGGGGAACGTTTTGGTGTCTGAACAGGCAAATGGATCGCGTCGGAAATGTTGGTGTAAGCGCGCCGACGGCTGACCGCCAAACGCAAG
>CAVFEY010000070.1:0-5357 GCA_963621725.1 Firmicutes bacterium AF25-13AC | reverse complement strand
TCCATGGTCTACACGTCCCTCCTTACAAACGTTCCTTCGTGGTTATACGGGCAGCGCGCATGCGCGGCCTGAGCCGACGTCGGGTCGACGGCGGCGACGTCGCCTGCCTCGAGCTCGCGCAGGCGCTCGGCGATGCCAGCCTCCACGCGATCGAGCAGGGCGTCGAAGTCCATGCTGCCACCCTCGCCGGGGAAACCTTTCTTAAGGCCCGGGATGCGACCGTCGCCGCGCTCTTCCTCGAGCAGCTCGGCGCTCGCGGCACCGCGCAACGCCGGCTTGCCGCCCTTGGTCGAAAAGTAGAGCGCCGCGCGGGTGTCCAAATCCAGCGCCCGGCGCATGGCCTGGGCGTAGATGAGCGTTTGGGTATGTGGTGGCAACCAGCGCGGATCGTCGATGGGCGCCGTCCCCGATTCCTCGTCGCGCACCGTAGGGTCGGCGAGCTTAAACTCCTCAACGCCCGTGCGGTGCTTGTAGTCGATCACCACGGCACGATTCTCGGCGTCCACGTCCACGCGGTCGATGCGCCCGCCAAGCGGCCAACCGGCATACTCGACCTTGAGCTCGTTGAAGGCGAACTCCAGGTAGCGCGGCGCAAAGGGGGCAAGTGCCTCGGACTCGTAGGCAAGCACGCCCTCCAGCTGCGGCAAGATCTCTGCCACCTGACGCTCCTCCACCGCAGAGAGCGGCACGAGCGGGCCCTCCGTGCCTCGCTTGCCGGCGTGCTCGGCCAACGTCTCGTCAAAGACCTCGCGCAGCAGCTCCTGAGCGCGCGGCAGATTCTCGGGCGTCACGCGCTCCATGCCCTCCTGGGGCAGGCGAGCATGCAGGTGCTCCAGCACATCGTGGACAAAGTTGCCCTTCTCCATGTTTCCAAAGCCCGCGTCGATGGACTGAGGTTTGACGCGATACGACACGAACCAGCACAGCGGGCACGTCGAGTACGCCTCAATCTGCGAGGCGGACGTTAGACGCGGCACGAGCGGTGCATCCTCGCCCCCACCATCGCGACGACGCAGGACCAGGTACGGCACAGCCGCCTCACTCAAGTGCTGAGGAGCCTCGCACACGACGCGCTTGCACTCGATGCCCTCGCCGGCCGCTGGATCAAAATCGGCGACGATACCGCCCTCGCCCACGAACGAAACCCTGGCGGCGCCAGTGGCCTCGGCGTGCGCTCGAAGCTCGGTCCATGCAGCCGCCGGATAGCACTCGCGCGCCTGGCGATCGTGCGTCACGCGGGCAAGCGCAACCGGGCCGCGCGCAGCCTGCATCGCGCGGCCGAAGCGCACGCGCAACAAGGCGGCAGGCTCAAGCGTCACACCGCTGCGATCTAACGCTGCCGTCAGCGTGGCCAGCGGGCCCTCTTCATGTGAGAGCGGATAACTGTCCAGGTCGACGTCGGCAAACAGCACGGCATCGCAGCTGTCGGGGCGCAGGGCCGCCGCATCGGCAAGCGACGCAAAGCGCAGCTGGGCGCGCGGCGCGCGGTCGACCTCGTAGGTCTCGTAATCGTAAGCGGTACTGCGCTGGTCCACCTTGGTGCGAACGCCGTCGAGCACAGGAACGGTTGCCGCCTGTGACACGTCGAGTGCGCGAGCATCGTTCATAAGGATGTCGATGGCATGGCGCAGCAGAGCCGTCTCTGCCTGGCGACGAGCCTGACCGTCAAGGCCTCCAAGGGCGCGATCGGGCAGCGCCTCGGCGACGGCGAGCATGGCCTTGAGCGCCGTCACGGGTTTGTCGCGCCACAGCGCCTGAAACACGTCCGAGACCACGCACGGCACGTTCTTAAACCAGTTCTCATCACTGGCAGCCTTGCGTCTGCCCCTGACCTGGCCCTGCACGCTCTGCAGCAGGCTCTTGACGGCCGTGGTGGTCTTGCCGCGCGACAGGCGCATGTTCTTGTCGAAGGTGCGCGCGCTGGCGGCATCGGCACCCGAAAGCGGACTGTAAATCCAGTCGGTAAGCTCCGGCGCGGGCCACCACTCGGTCTTGGAGGCGATGCCCTCGTCGGCGGCCTTCATGCGCTCGATCAGATTGGCGAGCGCCGAGAACTGCCTGCCCGCGATGGATTGGGAAAACGCCGTAAACTCGGTTGTCTCGGCCGCAATATGACGCGCCGCCAAACGGGCAGCGAGTTCACCGAACAGTTGGGGCGCCCGGGCAGACACCACGAGTACGCGCACGGGGTCCGCGGACGCCTCGACACCGCCGTCGACCGCGGCGTCCTCACACGTTTTTACCAGCTCATCGATTGCATCCACATAGGCGCGGGCGCGGGCGTGAGGGCCGGCAACCTCTACAAAGGTAGGCTGTGCGGCGGACTTGGAGGCAGTCTGGGGCACGGCGGCACCCTCCCCCAGCGGCGCGGCCTCAAACAGCACGCCGCGGGCATCAAGGGCCGTGGCCAGCTCCTCACGCATCGCCGCCTGCTCGCGAGCGAGCAGCACAACGACCTCTCCCCCGCTGTTCGCCACGGCCGACAGCAGCTCGAGCAGGCTATACGTAAATGACGTGACACCGCGCACACATACCGCGCGGGCGCACGCCGGAAGGTTGTCGGCCAGCACCCCGGCCATAAGGTCAGCCGCCTCGCAGGGCTCGACCATGTCTCGACGGTCCAAGCCGCTCGCATAGGCACTCAACAGATCGAACACGCGAGCCTCGGCGTCGCTCTTGGGATCGGGCCGGCAAACGTCGCCGCAGCAGCGCTCAGCACCCGTTCCCGCTACGCCCGGCAGCACATCGCGGGCCATGCGCGCGAGCATGCGCACCGTGCCCTGACTGCGCGAAAGCGGCTGCAGGTCGGCATCGTCGCGACGGGCGACCATGTCCGAGAACAGCATCTGGCGCTGCATGTTGTCGACGAAGCTGCGGCCATCGCCCATAAGCTCCCACAGCGAACGAAGCCACGACGCGGGGGTTTTGTAGTCAACACCTAGCGAGGCGCCAGCAACCGCAGCATCGTGGCGGCACAGATCGAGCTCGGCAAACGAGGGCGCCAGCAAAACGGCACGCCCGTGGCGGGCAACCAAGTCGGCGAGCAACGATGCCTCGGCATCGCTCAAGTTCGTACCGGTATCGGTGGTATAGATTCGAACAGGCATGGTCCTCCACTCAAACCGTTCGCAATAATCAATGTATTCATCCTACCCGCCCACGCGGACAGATTTGCCCCACGCCAACAGATTTGATTCCTTGGGGACGGAGGAAAAAACCGCCCCCGAAGGGACGGTTCTGCGCAATTCGTTTTTGCCGCTGGCCTACTCGCCATCCTCCAGTTTGATGAGGATCTTGCGATAGCCACCGTACTCGCCGTTGAGCGCCTTGGACACGCGGCTCACCGTGGTGGACGAAGCGCCGGTGCGGGCTTGAACCTCAACATAGGGCTCGCCCTCGTCCAGATAACGCGCGACCTGCAGGCGCTGAGAAAGATCGCAGATCTCGCGCGGCGTGCAGATATCGGTCAAAAAAGCTTGGATATCGTTCTCGTCGTCCAAAAGACTAAATGCGTGGACCAGCTGCTTGACATCAGGCTTGTCAAACATGTTCTCGATATTCATCGATCACCGCCAAACCCGCCAAAAGGCATCGAAGTTGATACTGACATCGGGCATCGTTCGCCCGTAAATATGCAATAAAACTATGCATGGGCCATTTGCCCGTAGCAGTGTAGCACACCACCAAACTAAAGTGACAAGACTCTCTGTCAGCGGCACGTTTTTCAGGACGAACGCCGTTTAGAAACCGAATGCGCACGTAAGCTCCACGAATATTTGAGACAATGGGCGCCCAAACACCGCGGCGCGCCCGCGCAACCATCCAAGTCGCCGCCGCAAGCCGCTTCACGCGACGCCAGCAACCCCGGCGCAAGAAAGGATTCACGCCATGCGCTTTATGCTTAACTGGCTCTTCACCTCGATCGCCATCGCGATCGCCACGTTCCTCGTTCCCGGTATCCAACCCTTCGGTTTTGCCGAGGCCTGGGTCTGCTTTGCCTTTGTGGGACTGTTCCTGAACATCGTCGATTCGTTCGTCAAACCGTTCCTCACGGTCATCTCGCTGCCGCTCACGATCATTACGCTCGGCATTTTCCAGCTCGTACTCAACAGCTTTATGCTGGAGCTCGCCAGCTACCTGTCGGTCAACCTGTTGGGCGTCGGCATCTCCATCGCCGGCTTTGGCTCGGCCTTTATGGGCAGCATCCTGGTATCCATCACGCGCAGCATCCTCGACAGCATCGCCGAGGACTAAAACGGCCATTCCGGCCGTGCCCGTCTCAACAGCCCAAAACGAAGGCCGCCCATCGCAAAAATGGGCGGCCTTCTTATTTTTCACGTCTCAAAGGGCGAGAGAATCTACCATTTCTACTCCGTCTCCAAATGGCAGGTGTGGGTTAGATGACGTAGTCGTAGCCATGGTTGGGAGCGACAAGTTGATCGAGTGTCACACCGTCGAGGTAGTCGTTGATGAGCTTGTCCAGGTTCTTCCACACGTCGAGCGTGGGGCACTCATCCGAGCGTGAGCAGCCCTTGCAGTCGCCATCCAGGCATGCAACCGGTGCCAGACTGCCCTCGGTCAGGCGCAGGATCTCGCCCACCGTGTACTGCTCGGGCGGGCGCGTGAGCACGTAGCCGCCGCCCTTGCCGCGCATGCCCGAAAGCATGTTGGCGCGCACGAGCGTAGCCAAGATGTTCTCGAGATATTTCTCGGAAATCCCCTGTCGCGCCGCGATCTCTTTGAGCGGGATGCGACCGGCCGCCTGGTGCTCGGCCAGATCGACCATAACGCGCAGGGCATATCTGCCCTTTGTAGAAACCAACATGTATAGTGCTGCCTTTCGGTCATTTAGTCCGTAGAAATTCTAGCCGAAAAATTGGTTTTGAAAATACCCGTTCCGGTCAAGATGGTTAATCAGCTCGTAATAATCTTCTATTTCCTATTGCATTACTAGGCTTTAGTGTCTAGTATGCTTCCCAACAGCTAAACGAACAACCTATAAGGTTTATGGGTTTAGCTGCTACACGCACCGTGAAACCACACGGCAACCAGCAACTTGAACACTTTGGAGGTTCACCATGAGCAAGGTTTACACGTCCATCGATCAGCTTATCGGCCACACCCCGCTCCTGGAGCTCACTCACTTTGAGGCCGACGAGGACCTCAAGGCTCGTGTGCTCGTCAAACTCGAATACTTCAACCCCGCCGGGTCAGTTAAAGACCGCGTCGCCAAGAACATGATTGACGAGGCCGAGAAGGCAGGCAAGCTCGTGCGCGGCGGCGACTACACCATCATCGAGCCCACGAGCGGCAACACCGGCGTCGGCATCGCCTCGGTGGCGGCCGCCCGCGGCTAC
>CAVFEY010000069.1:0-5998 GCA_963621725.1 Firmicutes bacterium AF25-13AC | reverse complement strand
GTCATTCAAAAGGCAAGGCATGACCAGAAGGTCTATGCCTTGCCTTTTTCATGCCTAGTCGTTGGGGACGTTCTTGTTTGACTAGTCGTTTAAGAACGTCCCCAACGACTACCAATCGTTTTCGGTTCGTAAACTTGCATATATGCATTTATATATGCATTTGCTGGAGGTAGCGCTGAGCGGTATCCTGTTAAGTTGTCAGCATACGATTCAACAGGGAAGGCAGATTATGCATTCTCCCCAACAGTGCGATGCGCAGACCCAGCCGGTATGCAGCCGTCGCATCTTTTTGGGAAGCGCTCTCGCTGCGAGCGCTTCCGTCGTCGCCGGCGCGCTCGCCGGCTGTCAGCGCCCGTCCACGCTCAAGGCGGTTCAGCCCACGACGGGCGGCGGTCGCGACGACCTGTCCGATTCCGTGATCGGCAAGGATAAGATCCGCATCGGCATGGAGGCGGCCTACGCCCCGTACAACTGGCAGGTTTCCGAAGCCAGTGAATACACCATCCCCATCGACAACGTGCAGGGTGCCTATGCCGATGGCTACGACGTGCAGATCGCCAAGATCGTCTGCAAAGCCCTCGGTGGCGAGCCCGTTGCCGTCAAGCAGAGCTTCTCGGGTCTTATCGATTCGCTCAACAACGGCCAGATCGACCTCATCATCGCCGGCATGAGCGCCACGCCCGAGCGCGAGGAGTCTGTCGGCTTCTCCGATCCGTACTTTATCGGTTACTTTGGCCTGTTCGTAAAAGAGGGTTCCCCCTACCAAAACGCCACCAAGCTCAGCGACTTTAGCGGTGCCACGGTACTCGGCCAAAAGGACACCATGCTCGACACCGTCATCGACGAGATCCCGGGCGTTGTGCACAAAAATCCGGTCGATTCGGTTCCCACAGTGTTTTCGAACCTGCTGCAGGGCACGTGCGACGCCGTGACCTACAACACCGAGAACGAGAAGGGCTATATGGCCCAAAATCCGGGCATTGTCCCTATTCATTTTGCCGAGGGCGAGGGCTTTAAGCAGGAGGTCGCGGCAAATGTCGGTTGCCGCAAGGGCTCGGACAAACTGCTTAAGCTCATCGACAAGGCACTCAAGGGCATTAGCCAAGAGGAGCGCGACCAAATGTGGGACGCGTGCCTCGACCGTCAGCCGGCATAGGGAGGCAGCATGAAAACCATCAATCGTCTGGCCTCCTTTATCAAGGCCGACCACCGTTATGTGTACCTGGGCACGAGCGTTATCGCGGCGCTCGGCCTGGCGTTTAGCCAGCGCAACCCCACGCCGCTGAGCTTCTTGGCGCCTACGGGCGTGTTCCAAGATTGTCTTTGGGCGATTCTTTGGGCCTGGCTCGTCGTGTCGGCGGCGGCGCTGGTCACCAAGCTTATGCACTGGAGCGACTATCGCGAAACGTCGCCGTTCGCATCCGAGCGTTTCCGTCGTGGAGCACGCCTGGGCAGCTACGTCGTGGTCGCCATCGCGGCGATCTTTTTCGTGGACCGCTGCGTCATGTCGTTTATCGACCTGGTGCAGGTGAGTATTGTCTCGGACTCCAACCCCAGCGACTTTTTGTCGAGCCTGGTCTACATGACCTACAAGAGCGGGGACTTCTTCATTCGCGGTATCGAGATCACCATCGCGCTTGCGACCTTCGGCACTGTCATCGCATTCTTCCTGGCACTGCTCTTTGTGTTCCTGCGTATTCAGACGTTCGACCGCGTGGATAACGACCTGGTGCGCTTCTTTAAGAGTATCGGCCGCGGCTTTGCGACCGTCTACTCCACCATCGTGCGCGGCACGCCCATGATGGTCCAGGGTCTGCTCATCTATTACGCGGGCTTCACCGTTTTGCGCGGCATGGGCTTCGAGACCGCTCAGGCCAACCAGATTTGGAGCACCTTCACCGCCGGCCTCGTTACCATCTCGCTCAACTCCACCGCCTACATGATGGAGGTCCTGCGCGGCGGCATCGAGTCCATCGATCCCGGCCAGGCCGAGGCAGCACGCTCGCTGGGCCTGTCGCAGTGGCAAGCCATGCGCAAAGTCGTGTTCCCCCAGGGCATTAAAAACGCGATTCCGGCGCTCACCAACGAGCTCATCATCAACATCAAGGATTCGTCGGTGCTCTCGGTCATCGGCGTGTTCGACCTTATGTACGCTACTACCACGGTCGCCGGCGTGTACTACCGCCAGATGGAGGTCTACTGCGTGGCACTCGTGGTCTACCTGATCCTGACGCTCGTGGCGAGCCGCCTGCTCGAGGCCTTTGGCAAAAAGCTCGGCGCCGAGGCTCCTGCCACGCTGCCCAGCTCCAACTAGGCTCAAGACGAGGAGAATCATCATGGCAGATACCGCTACTACCGGCGCCGCGGCCGCCGTTCAGACCAATGAGCCGCTCATCCGCGTCGAGGGCCTGCGCAAGAGCTTCGGTTCGCTCGAGGTGCTCAAGGGCATCGACCTGTCCGTCAATCCTGGCGAGGTCGTCACTATTATTGGCGCCTCGGGCTCGGGTAAATCGACCTTTCTGCGCTGCCTCAACCTGCTCGAGACCCCGGACGCGGGCCACATCTGGTTCCACGGCCAGGACCTCACGGCCGAGCGTTGCAACATCAACAAGCTGCGCGAGGACATCGGCATGGTGTTCCAGGGCTTTAACCTGTTCAACAACATGGACGTGCTCGACAACTGCACGCTCGCGCCCGTCACGCTCAAAAAGATGAGCAAGGCCGAGGCCGAGAAGGTCGCGATGGAGCATCTGACGAGCGTGGGGCTCGAGAAGTTCGCGCACGCCGCCGTGGGTCGCCTGTCCGGCGGCCAAAAGCAGCGCGTTGCCATCGCTCGTGCCCTATGCATGAATCCACAGATCATGCTGTTCGACGAGCCGACTTCCGCACTCGACCCCGAGATCGTGGGAGAGGTGCTTGAGGTCATGCGCAAGCTCGCTGCCGACGGCATGACCATGGTGGTCGTCACACACGAGATGGCCTTTGCCCGCACGGTGTCCGACCGCGTGGTCTTTATGGACAAGGGCGTAGTGCTCGAGGATGCCGCGCCGGCCGAGCTCTTCGGCAACCCCAAGCACCAGCGCACTCGCGAGTTCCTCTCGCGTTATCTCGAGGACAAATAACCGACCGCAAACGCTTATGTGGCAGGGCCGCTCCGGTGGGGCGGCCCTCGTCATCACAATCGAAAGGATGTCATGGCCGAGGTTTGGCGCTTCTTTGCGCATGAGGACGATTTTGCCGATATAGACGAGGCTGGCGCGTGCGAGCGCTTGGGTCGCGTGCTGTCGTTTCCGACCATCTCGAGTATGGATGCCGAGGCGGTGGACTGGCAGCCGTTCGACGACCTGCGCGCGTATATGCAGCAGGCTTGGCCGCACGTATTTACGGCGGGTAAGGTCGAGCTTATCGACCATTCGCTATTGGTGACGCTTGGCGGTTCCGACCCTGCCCTCAAGCCCATTATGCTCATGGGCCACATGGACGTGGTTCCCGTGGTACCCGGCACCGAGGCTGACTGGACGCATGCCCCCTTTAGCGGACATGTGGACGACACCTACATTTGGGGTCGCGGCGCCATCGATATGAAAGACCAGGTCGCAGGCATTCTCGAGGCGGTTGAGTATGCGCTCGCGCACGGCTGGGAGCACAAGCGTACCCTGCTGCTCGCCTTTGGCCAGGACGAGGAAACCACGCAGTGCGGCGCAGGCGCCATCGGCCGCGCGCTCGAGGAGCGCGGCATTGAGCTTGAGTACCTGATCGACGAGGGCGACTACCGCGTCGTTTCGGCTGCCGAGTATGGCGCGGGCGAGGGCTGGCTTATGCATGCCGACCTGGCCGAGAAAGGCTATGCCGATATCGTGCTCAAGACGAAGAGTGAGGGCGGGCATTCGTCCAACCCCTACGGCGGCACATCGCTCGAGGTGCTCGGCCGTGCCATCACCGCAATCTGCGATCTCGAGTGGCCGACGCGCGTCACGGACCTGCTTGCCGCCCAACTCGTCGAGTTGGGGCTCTACACGGCCGACGAGATTGCCTTCAACAAGGACACCATCGTGCGCGAGTGCCTCGCCAGCAAGAAGCTCTACCCGCTCGTGACGACCACCTGCGCACCCACGCAGATCGAGGGTGGCAGCACCGGCGCCAACGTAATGCCGCGGGATATGTGGGCCAACATTAACTTCCGCATGCTCGAGGGCACGAGCGTGGCCGACGTTGTGGCGCGCTGCCGTGAGGCGGTTGCCGGTGCGGACCTTGCCGGTCGTGTCGAAGTGGAGTTGGGCCCCGGCAGCTCCGAGCCTTCGCCGTCTCCGCGTGTCGGTGGACCGGGGCTCGAGGCCGTTCGCGCCATCGCCGCCCGCTATTTCCGTGATCCATTGGGGACAGAGGAAAACGGATCATTCGAGCCAGTGGCAATTGTGCCCTCGACCGTGATCGGTGCGACCGACGCTGCCAACTACCAGCGCATTTGCTCCGAGTGCATTCGCTTCTCGGCCTTTGTGGTCGACGATGACGAGTGCGATCGCGGCGTCCACGGCACTAACGAGCGCATCACTCGCCGCGCCTACCTCCAGGGTGTCCGCTTCCTCATCGCCCTACTCCAAACGCTCTAGCCATAAAGCAAGCCCTTGGTGCAATGGAGTCAGGTTTGTTTGCACCAATCATTCCGTGCGGGTTATATGCAGGTTTGCCTGCGCACGCTATCATGTATGGGTTAGACCGCAATTATGTACCCCATACGCGAAGGGATGCGCATGTATCTGAAGATCGACATGTTCTAGCTGGGCTTACCCCCGCAGCGGCGCCCCGCGTCCCATCAATTCTGCCGATTTTCACCTTCACGCATATAAAGGAGTCCGTCATGCGCGACAAGCTCGAAAAGATCATCAAGGCCTACGAGGAGCTCGAGAAGAAGCTTTCCGACCCGGCCGTCGCCTCCGATATCAAGGAGTTCACGCGTCTCAACAAGGAGTACGCGCACCAGTCCGACCTCATTGCCGCCTCGCGCGAGTACATCGGCGCGCTCGATGACATCGAGGCGGCCAAGGAAATGCTGCACGATACCACCGATGCCGATGAGAAGGAGATGCTCCAGATGGACATCTCCGAAAACGAGGCCAAGCTCCCCCAGCTCGAGGAAGACATCAAGTACATGCTCATCCCGAGCGACCCCAACGACGACAAGAACACCATCGTCGAGATTCGCTCCGCCGCCGGTGGCGACGAGGCGGCCATCTTTGCCGGCGACCTGTACAAGATGTACCAGCGCTTCTGCGAGTCGCGCGGCTGGAAGACCACCGTGCTCGATTCCAGCCCCAGCGAGGCCGGCGGCTTTAAGTCCATCGAGTTCAAGGTCGAGGGCGACCGCGTCTACTCCGTCATGAAGTTCGAGTCCGGCGTGCACCGCGTCCAGCGCGTCCCCAAGACCGAGTCCCAGGGCCGCATCCAGACCTCCACGGCTACCGTCGCCGTACTTCCCGAGGCCGAGGAAATCGACGTCCAGATCAACCAGTCCGACCTGCGCATCGATACCTACTGCGCCTCCGGCCCTGGCGGTCAGTGCGTTAACACCACCTACTCCGCCGTGCGCATCACTCACCTGCCCACCAACACCGTGGTGCAGTCGCAGGAACAGCGCTCCCAGATCCAGAACCGCGAGGTCTGCATGCAGATGCTGCGCGCCCGCCTGTACGAGATGGAGCTCGAGAAGCAGCAGGCAGAGCTCGGTGCCGAGCGTCAAAGCCAGATCGGCCACGGCAATCGTTCCGAGAAGATTCGTACCTACAATCAGCCCCAGGACCGCGTGACCGATCACCGTATCGGCTTCAACTCCACCTACAACGGCGTCCTCCTGGGCGATCAGCTCGGCACCGTCATCGAGGCACTCGCCGCCGCCGAGCGTGCCGAGAAGCTGGCACAGGCTGTGTAGTGGGTTACGCGGTTTTGCCAAACCGCGTAACGGCTCGACGCTGCAAACGCCCCTAAGCGGCAATCTGACGTT
>CAVFEY010000068.1:0-6903 GCA_963621725.1 Firmicutes bacterium AF25-13AC | reverse complement strand
GCGTTGGCGTGATCGGGGAAATTGCGTTGGCGGAATCGGCTAAAGTGCGATGGCGGAATTGGTTGTTTTTACAGTAGCGCTAACAATGCCCTCCTTCCAGTCGAACTGCAGCTGCCTGCCCGGGGGCGTCTCGAACCGCGGGTGCGGCTCGCGGCCGCCCACGCCCCCAAAGGGCACGTCGCGGGCCCGGCACCATGCGGTGAAGGCGCCGTACCCGGGCAGCCCCTCCCCGCGGCCCTCGCGCAGGAACGCGTACACGGCCATCTTGGTCATGCCGGGCAGCTGGGCCTTCGCGCGGATCACCTCCTCGAGCGGGTCGAAGGCGCTGCCCCTCGCGGACCTCCCGTCGGCGGCGGACTCGCCATCCCGCCAGTACTTGGCGACCGTGTGCCGGTCCATGCCGTGCCTCCTCGCGATCTCGCTGAAGTTCGGTTTCGCGCCGGACCCCCTGTAGACGTTCAGCTCTCCCATTACGTTTCGCTCCATATCCCGCTCCTCCCGGGTCGGATACCCGATCGGAGCATAGTTCCGTTAGCGCAGTTGGTGAAAGTACGTTAGCGGGTTCGGCGAAAGCACGTTAGCGCATTCGGCGAGATGCGTTTGCGAAAGTGGTCAATTTTAGATTAGCGCTAACATCGCGCCGCAGGCTCACGGTCGGCCTGCGGGCGACGACCGTGAGCGTCTACGACCCCGGCAGCGGCGAGCTCGTCTGCGAGCACCCCAGGGCCTACGGCAGCGCCCCGACCGACACGTCCGACCCCGCCTCGCAGCTCGCCCTGCTGGCGTGGAACGCCGGCGGCTGGGAGAACAGCAGGGTGAGGGAGGCGCTCCCCGACGAGCTCAGGGAGCATATGGACTCACTGGACAGGGCGGGCCTGAAGGCCGAGCTGAGGGTGATGCGCGACCAGGCGGCCACCTCCGGATGGGAGGCCACGCTGCAGGCGGTGCGCCTCGCCTACGAGGCGACCGGCCGCATCGACGAGGCGTCGGTCGCCGTCAGCGCGGCGCGCGCCGCCACGGGGACCGTCACCTACGACGAGCCCGTGGACCTCGGCGTCTACGACGGCTTCATGGGGGTGGCGTAGATGGCCAGGGCCGCATGCCCCGACAGGCGCCTGCTCGAGTCCTCGCTGAGGGGCAAGGCGCGCTCGATGCTGTTCTCGAACAGCGTCGTCGACGAGTTCTGCGAGGAGGCGACGCTCCCCGAGATGAGGGCGGTCGAGGGCCTGCTGGCCAGGCAGATGGAGGCCAGGGCCGCCAACCAGCTGGAGAGGAGGATGCGCAGGGCGAGGTTCCCCGCGGCCAAGTCGCTCGACGGCTACGACTTCTCCCAGGTCTCGTTCCCCGACGGCTACGGGGAGGCCGACCTCAGGTCGCTCGCCTTCATCGACGCGTGCCAGGACTTCGTCTTCCACGGGAAGACGGGCAGGGGCAAGACCCACCTCGCCATCGCGGTCGGCGCCGCCGCCGTCAGGGCCGGCAAGTCCGTGAGGTTCTTCACCGTCGCGCAGCTCGTGATGCACCTGGCCGACGCGCGCGACCGCGGCAGGCTGCGCAGGGAGCTCGACGACCTGCTGTCGGCGGACCTGCTGGTACTCGACGAGCTCGGCTACGTGCCGCTCGACGTCGAGGGGGCGAGGCTGCTGTTCCAGGTCATGTCGGCCCCCGAGGGCACCCAGAGCCTCATAGTCACCACCAACATAGAGTTCAGCAGGTGGGGCACGGTGTTCGGCGACGACAAGATGGCCGCGGCCGTCGTGGACAGGCTCGTCTACACGGGCAGGCTGGTGGAGTTCAACGGCGCCAGCTACAGGATGGAAAACGCGCTGATGCTCGGGAAGGGTGAGGCCGAATGAGGTACGCCGCGGAGGACTGCCCGGTGAACAGGATGAAGGACCGCGACGCCGGCGCCTGGGACGCGCAGACGCTCTGCGGGCTCTTCCAGTGCCCGGGCTGCGGGCTGACGCCGGACCACCCGCTGATGACGGGCGAGCGGGGCGGGATGGAGGAGGTGCCCCCGGAGGACTGGGAGATACCGTTCTAGGCAGCGGGCGGGCCGGCCGCGACGGCGCCGGCCCGCCCGGAGGCGGTCAGCATGAGGGTGTCGAAATTCGACAGACGTATTTGTCGATTTTTACTTGACGGAACACACGAGCCCCGCGGCGCGGGCCCGCCTCACGGCGAGGGACCCTATGTTGCGGAACTGGTCGACGACGACGAGCGTGCCGGCGGGCGCGGAGGCGAACAGCGCGTCGAGCTCGGCCTCCCTGTTGCGGACGGGGGCGCTGGCCAGCACCTCCCCGTCGCGGTCGATCAGGCAGGCCCAGTGCGACGACTTGCCGACGTCCAGGCCGAGCACGGCCGCGGGTCTGGTGGATGGCGCTTTCACGGTGGTGTCCTTCCGGTAGTCGTTCGACCGGATGGCCTCCCCCTCGGCACTCACATTACCAGCCGCGGCGCCTGCCCGGCACTTTCCTATCAGCCGTCGGGGGCGGCGCGCCCCGCGCCGGCAGCACCCAACGGGCCCTCTCGGGGGCAGGGACGTTCGGCCGTGCGCGGGCGCCCGGTCGGCGGCCCGTTCTGGGCGCGCCTCAATCGTAGCCCGAGACGGTCCCGGGCTGACAATTTCGACTGTAATGGACGTTCTTGTTTGACTAGTCGTTTAAGAACACCCAACGACTACATAGCATGAGAGTGGATAATCTCCCGGTATGAGCCCATATTCATGCTCAAGGTGGGAGATTATCCACTCTCGTTTCGTTTGTTGATTTCGATGCCTACATTTGTAGGAACAGTTCGTGGAGGCGGGTGTCTTCATCGAGTTCGGGGTGAAAGGTTACGCCGAGCTGGTTGCCCTGGCGCGCAGCGACGATACGGCCGTCGACTTTCGCTAGGGCCTTTGCGTCGCCGTGGACCTCGACGATGCGGGGCGCGCGGATAAACGTCAGCGGCACTTCACCGTCGATGCCGGCTACCTGCCCCTTGGTTCGAAAGCTGCCGAGCTGCCTGCCGTAGGCATTGCGCTCGACGAGCACATCCATGGTTGCCAGGCGCGGCGTCCCCTTATCGTCGTGGGCGGCAAGGTCGCGCGCCAGCAGAATCAAGCCGGCGCAGGTGCCCAGGACGGGCATGCCTTCAGCGATACGGGCACGAAGCTCCTCGAGCATGCCGAGCTCGGCAAGCAGCTTCCCTTGAACGGTGGACTCGCCGCCGGGAAGTACCAGACGGTCAAAGTCCTGCTTCAAATCAGCCGCCTGCCTCAGCTCAATACAGTGTGCGCCAAGCCCGGATAGTCTTGCCTCGTGCTCGGCAAAAGCGCCTTGGACCGCCAGCACGGCGACCGTTTGGTCTGCATAATCGCTCATGTGCGATCCTTTCTGCTGGACTAGCGCCCGCGCTCTTCCATGATAATCTCGATCTCGTCGGCGTTGATGCCCACCATGGCCTCGCCCAGGTCCTCTGAAAGCTCGGCAATGAGCTTGGCATCGGTGAAGTTTGCCACGGCCTTGACGATGGCGGCTGCGCGCTTGGCGGGGTCGCCGCTCTTAAAGATGCCCGAGCCGACAAACACGCCTTCGGCACCCAGCTGCATCATCAGCGCGGCGTCGGCGGGGGTCGCTACGCCGCCGGCGGCAAAGTTCACGACGGGAAGCTTACCCGTGGCATGGACCTCGCGCACCAGCTCGACCGGAACCTGCAGTTGCTTGGCTGCCTCAAAGAGCTCGTCGTTGCGCAGGGCAACAACGTCACGGATCTGCTTTTGGATCTTGCGCATGTGACGCACGGCCTGAACGACGTCGCCCGTACCCGGCTCACCCTTGGTGCGAATCATCGTGGCGCCTTCGGCAACACGGCGCAGCGCCTCGCCCAGATCACGGGCGCCGCAGACAAACGGCACGTCAAACTGGGTCTTGTCGATGTGATAGACGTCATCGGCAGGGGAGAGAACCTCGGACTCGTCGATGTAGTCGATCTCGATGGCCTGCAGGACCTGCGCCTCGACGATGTGACCGATGCGGCACTTGGCCATGACGGGGATGGAGACGGCCTCCTGGATGCCCTTGATCATCTTGGGGTCGCTCATGCGCGAGACGCCGCCTGCGGCACGGATGTCGGCCGGGATGCGCTCGAGGGCCATGACGGCGCAGGCGCCTGCCTCCTCGGCGATGCGTGCCTGCTCGGGCGTGGTAACGTCCATGATGACGCCGCCCTTGAGCATCTGCGCGAGCTCGCGATTGAGTTTGACGCGGTCGGCCTTGCTGTTCTGTTCTGCCATGGTTGCTCCCTTGGTTGGCATGTGCATTGCTTGTCGGAACATCCTATCGGGGAGCTGGGTATGACAAAATACTCAGTTTTCGAGATAATTACAAGGTCAGACTAATACCAGATTGAATGACTTAATAAGGTCAGGTGATAGGCTCATGCTTGACTACAATTTGGAAAAACGCGGCGAAGCATCGCTCTATGAGTATGTTTACCAGCAAATTCGAGATGATATCGTAGCTGGACGCATTGTGGCGGGGGAGCATTTGCCGTCTAAGCGCGCCTTTGCCAGTCATCTGGGAATCAGTGTTATTACCATCGAGAATGCATATAGCCAGTTACTCGCTGAGGGCTATATTTGCTCAATACCACGTCGTGGCTACTACGCTTGCGAGCTTCCGGATGCACCGGTTTTGGCTTCGGCTGCGGGGGGCATCGACCGAGATGCCGTCTCTGTGGACCCCAGCGCGCATGATGTCCGCGGGCGGGTCGAGCAATTCGACGCACTTTCTCCTTCTGCTTTGGAGGCGGCGCGGCTTTGGCAAAGCGCGCTACGGGCGACGCTGGCATCCGAAGACGAGCGCGAAATCTTTTCGCCCGCACCGGCGCAGGGCACTGCTCGGCTGCGACGCGCAATTGCTCACCATCTGCACGGGACAAGGGGTATGAATGTCGACCCCAACAACATCGTTATCGGTGCGGGCGCCCAGCTGCTCGATACCATGTTGGTTCAGTTGCTTGGCGCGGACAAGGTGTATGCGGTTGAGGATCCGGGCTATTTGCGTCTGACGCGTATCTATCAGGCTATGGGCTGCAAAGTTCGACATATCCCGTTGGATGATGAGGGCGTGGACTTGAGCACTCTGCAGAAAAGCGGGACCGATGTCCTTCACCTGATGCCGTCCCATCAGTATCCGACCGGTCTTGTGACGAGCATTGCGCGTCGCTATGCGCTTCTGAGCTGGGCCGCTGAGCGACCAGGTCGGTATCTCATCGAAGATGACTTTGATTGTGAGTTTCGCCTTGCCGGGAAGCCAATTCCCGCGCTCGCGTCGATTGATGCCGCCCAGTCGGTTATCTACACCAACACGTTTTCGAAGAGCCTTTCATCGGCGTTGCGTCTAGCGTACATGGTGCTGCCCGATGAGCTGATGGAGCGGTTTAGGTGCAACCTTGGTTTCTATGCCTCGTCGGTGAGTTCTGTCGACCAGGTCGCTTTGGCTCGTTTGCTGGAATCGGGTGATTACGAGCGGCATGTGAACCGCGTGCGCGTTCGTGCTCGTGAGGCGCGTGATGGCCTGATGGCGCTTGTGCGGAAAGCGTTTCCGGCAGGGGAGGTCTCGATCGAGCAGGCAGATGCGGGCCTTTACTGTACCGTGGTTGCGGAGCGTGGAACGGGCGGAAGCTCTTTTGCGCAGGCTCTCGCGCGCTCGAGCATCCCTTTTGTCGATATCAGTGACTGTTATTGGTGTGCCGATGGCGCATCTGTCCCTGAAAACTCAACTCAAATTCTTGTCCAGTATGACGATCTGAGTCCAAAAGTGCTAACTACCTTGGAATTGCAGCTAATGGGGGGCACTCTGCAACCTAAGTGAGTAGACTTTTAGCACTTTGGCGACCAGGAAGTTTTGTAACAAGCTATCTACCTGCGGTTTTGAAAAGCAGGATGACCGGCCTGCTCGGGATGTTCAAAAAAGTCTACTCACTTGCCGCGCAAAGCTCCTGCATGAGAAAAAATGGGGTTTTCAACAGGGCTTCGTCCAGCTCTTGGCAAGCTTTTGGCCAGTTGGGGAGGGCTGTTGAAAACTTTGCAGTCCGTTCGGCGCCATTTTTGGTGCGTTCGCGCCAATGCGTGACTGACTGGGTTGAAATTCGTGTTTTCCTGTGCCTATGAAGGATCTACTTTGTGACATATCGGCTTTTAGGTACTGGCGTTTGCCTCCTCAAGTCCGCGCTTTGTGTCCGCCGCTTCCACGACCGGAAGAAGACCGGCAGCGATATGATCTCGCCCGCAACCCGACGGCTGCGGTCGCGCTCGGTTTTCCGTTGTATACATTGGTTCGGACGAGAAACAAACGGACTTGTCCTGCCAGCATTAGGCAGCGGCTGTTTCTTGGCGAGCTCCCCAGGGAATCCGTGCTGGAAACGGAGCATGGGTTTTTGGTTACGTCTCCTCTGCTGACGACATTCATCATGTCGCGGCATCTGACGGATCTTCAGCTTCTTTTGGTATTGGCGGAGATGTGTGGCTTGTTTGCGGTGTGTGCCCTGCCGGCGGCACTTGAGGCGGAGCTTTCGCGTGCAATTGATTCGGGCGCGATTTCGACAACGGTCGGTTGGGTGCGCTGCCCGTCCGAGGACGGCACCGCCTCAAATTTATGGCGTCGAGACGCTTTGGTTTTGGGCGGAGACCTTGACCGTTTTTGTTCAGATGTTTGCGGGATGCGTTACGGCAATAGATTTATGGCGGTATCGCAACTCGTTCCATTGGGTGCCGCGTCGCCTTTTGAGGTCGAGGCGTATTTGTTGCTTGGACTGCCGCGAGCCCTGGGAGGCGAAGGTTTTTGCGGCATAAAGCTTAATGTGGTAGTGTCGAGAAAGTTGGTGTAAGGGCCCTTGCGGCCCCTGTGTCCGATATCC
>CAVFEY010000067.1:3006-7149 GCA_963621725.1 Firmicutes bacterium AF25-13AC | reverse complement strand
ATCAATATTTGTGCTGGATGGGGCGATGGTAATGGACAGCTTGGAATAGTTTCCGCCCAAATAATAGTCGGCAAAGCCACTGCAAGCTGAGCAAGATCCAATAATTCCCCAGTGGTTGGGGTCATAGCGATTTCCCGCAGTATCTTTCGCGTTCGTATCGCCTGACTGTGAATAATTGGATGACGAGCCGGGCTTATCTTTCAATAATGCCCGGCTCGATACGCCAGAAGCAGCACTGTTTCCAGTGCTGCTGTTCTCGTTCGAGTTCACAGGCCTCAGTTGATTAAGCTCTTCTTCGAGCTCTTGAATCCTGTCTACCGCTTTTTCATAATCGTCTGTAGATATAACAACATTATTGTTAACTATTATCGGATTTTGCACCTGTGGCACCAAATAGGCTGCAGCCACTTCGGCGCCTATAGTAAACAGGCCGGTTATAACCGAAATTGCTAAATTCTTGGCAAAGCTATCGGATTCTTTTGCCATCCAGCGACTCCATAGTTCAAACCCCGTCGATTACAGGTTCTTCCTCCACACCATCTTGTCCACGACGCCGGTGTAGCTCTGGATGATCTTGACCACCTTGGTGGACACGGTCTCGTCGGCGTAGTCGGGAACGGGCGCCTCGGGCAGCGACCCCTCCGCGTCGAGTTCGACGGCGGTGTGTACTGCCTGCAGCAGCCCCTTCTCGGAAATGCCGGCGAGCGTGAAGCATGCCTTGTCCAGCGCCTCGGGGCGCTCGGTGGAGGTGCGGATGCACACGGCCGGGAACGGGCGGCCGATAGAGGCGAAGAAGCTCGACTCCTCGGGCAGGGTGCCGGAGTCCGACACCACCGCGAAGGCGTTCATCTGCAGGCAGTTGTAGTCGTGGAAGCCCATGGGCTCGTGCATGCGCACGCGCGGGTCCAGCCTGAAGCCCGTCGCCTCCAGGCGCTTGCGGGAGCGCGGGTGGCAGGAGTACAGGATCGGCATGTCGTATTTCTCGGCCAGCGCGTTGATCGCGGTGAACAGGCTCGTGAAGTTCGCCTCGGTGTCGATGTTCTCCTCGCGGTGGGCGGAGAGCAGCATGTAGCGCTTGGGCTTCAGGCCGATCTCGGAGAGGACGTCGGAGGCCTCGATCTTCTCCAGGTTGGCGCGCAGGACCTCCGCCATGGGCGAGCCGGTGACGTAGGTGCGCTCGGGGGCGCAGCCGGTGTCCTTGAGGTAGCGGCGCGCGTGCTCGGAGTAGGCCAGGTTGACGTCGGAGATCACGTCGACGATGCGGCGGTTGGTCTCCTCGGGCAGGCACTCGTCCTTGCAGCGGTTGCCCGCTTCCATGTGGAAGATGGGGATGTGCAAGCGCTTGGCCGCGATGGCGGACAAGCAGCTGTTGGTGTCACCTAGGATCAGCAACGCGTCTGGCTCCACCTGGACCATGAGCCTGTAGCTTGCGGCGATGATGTTGCCGACGGTCTCGCCCAGGTCGGTGCCCACGGCGTCCAGGTAGACGTCCGGGTCGTCCAGCGACAGGTCGCGAAAGAAGATGCCGTTGAGCGTGTAGTCGTAGTTCTGCCCGGTGTGCGCCAGCAGGCAGTCGAAGTGGCGGCGGCACTTCTTGATGACCTCGGACAGGCGGATGACCTCGGGGCGCGTGCCCACGATGATCAGCAGTTTCAGGCGACCATCGTTTTTGAATCGAACCATCTTATCTTCTACCATATTAGTCATTTTAAATCCTTCTTAATCGCTTGCCTGAGTGAGAGGTCCGGCGGAAAGTTAAACAGTCGATTTGCAGCCAGCTTAACAAGTGCACCGATGTAATCCTTGATGGGGTACAGTAACTTCCGCTCGATTAGCCGCTCATATGTCTTATCGAGTTCAACAGCCTCAGGATGTCTGAGCGGAAATGGGAGTTCGTAACCTTCCATTGAACAAAACCGGTTCGTCATGTCTAGCGAGAGGTCGTTGCCGCCGTGCTCCGAGCAGTCGTCAACACCAATGTTCTCTATAAGGTTCACTGACGGGGCGACGCCATAAAACCCGCCAGCCCTGAGAGTCCATGCCATATGATAATCCCAAGAATAGTAGCGACCGGTGCGGCTCTTGTGCGCTTTTTCGTACTCCACGTTGAATAGCTGCTGAAGGTAGAGTCGCCGCACCGAATATGTGTTGCGAGCGCGCCTCTTGTCCTTTGGAGTCGTCTCGTTAAGCTCGAAGTCGTAGGAAGAGAGGAACTTGTCTCCCCACGATGCCCATCCGCAAGGCATAAGCTGTCTCGTAAAAACGTATGAAGCATTCTGCGGCGCTTTGTATTGCGATAGATAATTAGTTCCGCAGATCCAAAGGATCTTATCATTGTCACGATATCGCGCTAGCATTTCTGCACAGAAGGGAAAGAAAGAGGCTGAAGGTAAATTGTCGTCCTCCAAGAAAATGGCAACTGGCTCCCGCTCGAAGACTCGCTTCGCGCCAAGTGCGATGTTTCCGTATACGCCCCTATTCTCATTAGCGTAGTCTCTTACAACCTCACAGTCCCAAGTAATTAGGGAATCGACACGGTGTCTCACCTTGTCGACGGCGAGGCGTTCTGCCTCATCTCTTCCCTGGTCAGCGATGAGGTAGAGCTTGCTAGGGCGAATCTCAGCGAGTCTTTCAAAAATCCTTTCAAGAGTATCGAGCCTTTTGAAAATGAATATTGCGACGGGAATATTGAAAAAGTGATTATCGCTCAATGTACATAGACTCCTTTCTGAATAGTTCAAGAGTACGTGCGCATTGATTCTTTGAATTCTTGTGGTTGAGGACGTAGGTTTTCGCACGAGAGGAAAGTTGGTACAACTTTTCAGAATCCATAGCGAGAGCTCGATTTAAAGCAGCCTTTAGGCCGCCGTCTGTTGCATCAATGAAAAGATCTTTGTAGTCATTAGGCATTCCATCGAGCCAGTAAGCGACGGTCGGCACTCCCGATGCAAGGTACTCCATCATCTTCGAGGGAAAACTAAATTTTGTGTAATCCCCCTCGTTCTTGCGCGGGTTCACGAGAAGGGTGGCACCGTTGCGTAGGCCTTTAATCTCTTGAGGTGGCAATACGCCAAGGTACCGCACCATAGGATTTTCAGACTGCAGAGCCGCAATTTCATTTGCTGCCTCGCCGTCGCCGCAAATAACAAGGCCGATTCCTGTATCGTCAAGCTCTTTAAATGCTGAAATTAACTCGCCTAGACCGTACCGGTATTGGAGCGTCCCCGTGTAGAGGATATACCGTTCAGGAAGATCTTGAGCGGTAGTACCAAGGTCAGAAGCAACATAATCATCAGCAATGCCTTCGACGACAGAGCACTTGGTCAAATCAACTCCAAGATAAGGAGCCATTGCTGCAGTCAGGGGAACGTAGCAGTCCATACCCTTCATGCGTTTTGAAACGATATGGTTCTTCAGCTTGTGTAGGAATCCCGCGCCACGTCTACTCAGCTCCATATATTGAGGTAAATCTGGAACGATAAGGGCGACAACGCTATCAGGAAATTTCCTTTTCGCATGATGGAGGGCGGTCACAATGGGATAGGTGGCGGCATAGCCTACAAAGTAAAGCTGTGCACAGATGTCGCAGTCAATCCTATCAATCTCAGAACACAGTCTTGCGGCGCGTGAAAACTCCTTTAAGACAGGAAGATTAATGAAGCCAGCACCGACGTCTTCATTAGAGTTTTTGGAGTGCCGGAAAGTATATCGGTGAATATAGAGGCCGGAGTATCTCTTCGGAAAGGAGCCAATGTACTCAGAGTTAAAAATATGGACATTTTCAGCGCCCAGACAAGAGTCATATCCTTTGACGAACTTCCATTGGAGATTGTTTGCGGCGCTCTGAAGCCCTGATTTCGTTAACTTTCTAATTTCATCCTCACGTTCGTGTGGGAACAATCCGCCAACAAAGAAAAGTACTTCACTATTTTTACTTTGGCCCAAGGGGATCCTCCTCGCCACCCGAAGTAAGCCATCGATTTGAAATGTGTTGAGAAATAAGAACGGGGACGAGAACGAGACCGTTCGCAAACACAACGGAAGCCCAGCCCTGAGCAATAACAGACAACCCGGCAGAAATCGGATACTTTGCTATAGCGCCAAGGCAATAGAAAAACACTTGGGGTCTCAAACGATTGGTAG
>CAVFEY010000067.1:0-2996 GCA_963621725.1 Firmicutes bacterium AF25-13AC | reverse complement strand
GTGAGAACAGTGGCAACGACAAGGAAGACAAGGGAAGCGGACTCAGCGAACGTAAGCGTGGGTGCCTGCCCTCTCAACCATAAAGTTAGGATGGGATTAACGAACAGTCCTATTATGATTGTCCCGGCAGATGCGATGGTCGACAGCCACAGATACTTCCTGTGCACCGAAAGAAGCCTACTTCTGTTGCCCAATGAATAGGAGCCTGCCATGTCGGACCAAATGGGCTGAGCCATGACTCCGAAGAATACGAGGATTAGGTTAAATACCCTGTATGCCACGGAGTAAGGTACAACACTTTCGGAACCACAGAGTGAAACGATAAATAGCTCGTTAGTCGACGATACAAAAAGCAAGGAAATCTGAATGATAAAGAACTGGATGCCAAGCGAGCCAAGCGAACTAAAGTAACTCGTCCGTACGTCTTTGAATCTTGGAACATACTCTTTAAGATCGGTTATGAAAAGTACGAAGGCGGCGACAACAAGTGGAGCCGATAGAGCAATCATCTCGACCACGCACATATACATGAGTCTCTCACCATTCTTTGCCAGAATGGGTGGGAAGGCTATGGCAATAAGGATGAGGCAGTTTGAGATGAGGAGGAGAAGTGCTGGAGTAGCGTTTCTTTGAACAGCGTAGAGGAGTGAATTCACGAGTTTGAGAACAAGCTGCAACAAGGTCCCTACGATGACAATGGCCATGCATGCGGCAAGAGTTGTTTCGCAAATCTCATCCGTACCGACTGAGAAGACTGAATTCCAGTTGACGAGTACAGATGCCACTGCGCCTAAAGGAATCAAAGCAAGTACAACTGTACCGAGAACGAAAATCGACGAGGAAATTACAACTCGAGCCCTCTCCTTATTGCCTTCATTAAGCGCATAAGTCAAATCATTGCGCAGCCCATTGCCGATCCCAAAATCAAAGAATGAGATCCAGTTCAGCACGGAGAGTACTGTGAACCAAGCACCAAGAACGGTGTCGTTCGAAAAGAATGACATCGTAAGAGGCGTTGAAAGCAGGGACACAATGAGGGCCAGGACCTTAATCCCCGCGTTTGCCGCAACGCTTAGTTTTAGGCTGCTATGCATACGTACTCCCATAGTGTAAATTTAAAGCCTTTTCTGAAGTCTTGCCAGTGAAGGAGAGAAAGGAAAAGAGCAGAATGTAGGTCATCACAGAAGCGGTATGCGGTTCCTTGTTGATTATTATGACGAACAGAAGAACGAGCATAATACCTGAGGACAAGGGAAGGCGCCCAGTTCCTGTGAGCGCATATATCGTAATTCCCCACATAGCGAATCCAGAAATGCCGAAAGCAGCGAGTTGAAAGAAGCTAGTCGTCGTTAAAGAATCGATGGTAGCAGAGCTCGCAGCAACGGTTGAATAGGCTTCGAGAGCATCTCCGTAGCCCAATCCAAATATCGGATTCGCGGAAAATAGGTCCCAACAAACGCTCGGAGACTGAAGCCTCGTTAGTTTTGTAACAGCGTCGGCATCCCCGAGCTTCCAAAAAAGGGTTGGGTTAATCTGTACCAACGCGTCTTGAATTGCTGAATAATTTGCAAAGACCCATAAAACGACAATGACGATACCAACTGAAATCGCCACACGTCCACGTCCGCCATTCTTCAGCAATCCAATAGTTAGAGCAATTGGAAGAATCAGATAGCCAGCCGTAGAGCCGGTTGTAAACAGCGCAATAACGAGCAAGGCCAACCTTCTGATCGATGCTTTTTCCTCGACCATGAATTCAATCGCAATAGCAAGAAGCAGATAGGAAGCAAAAATACCGCTTTCCCAGAAAAACCCCATAGTTTTACTGTCATCAATATATGTTTCAGCATACTGAGAAACAATGAAGATGGTTTTGTAATGAATTCCGTTAACGTTTTCAAGTACGGGGAATGGCAGATTCAACCGCAATAAATTGGTGGCAAGATAGAGTATGAGAGACATAGCAGCACTAATGCACATAAGCTTTACAAAAATGCGGCACATGAGAATAGAACCGAATTTTCTTACACAAAGGTAAGCCAAGAAAATACAGCTTAATAGCGTTAGGGAATTGACAACATTTGAATTGTCAAAATTGGCTAAAGCGGAAAAAACAACCGGTAGCACAAACACAAGAAGCCCACCAGTTAACGCAGTATTATTCTTTTCCACATCTGTGAACATGAGCAAAAGCAAGCAAGCTAGAAGTGCAAAGGGCAAGCACAAAGACGAGTAGCCCTTCAATGTCGATACAGCGCTACAGCTGTTGAGACAAACCGCAAATCCCACGATAAGCCCAATAAGCAACCAGTCGAGCCTAATAGATAAGAACCGTCTGACGTAGTTCATAATTAGACTGCTTCAAAATATGTATCGGGATTCTCTGGGTCGAAAGGCTCATTGGCCCACATGACCGTCACGAGATCCTCGGTGTCGGACAGGTTGGTGATGGAGTGCGTGTAGCCGGGGATCATATCGACGACGCGCATTTCTGAGCCGCTCACGATGTACTCGTCGACGGGGAATGGGTTGCCCTCCGCGTCTTCCCCCACCTTTCTTAGCTTAATGCTTGCGGTGCCGGAGACCACCAGGAACCTCTCCCACTTGCTCATGTGCCAGTGGTTGCCCTTGGTGATTCCGGGCTTGGAGATGTTGATCGAGACCTGACCGCGCTCCGGCGTGCGTAGGAACTCGGTGAAGGAGCCACGGTCGTCCACGTTGGGCTTGAGGCTATAGGCGAAGTGCCCCGGCTCATAGTAGGACAGGAACGTGCTCCAGAGCTTCTTGGAGAATGATCCCTCAGTCAGGTCGGGCACCGACAGCGTCTCGCGGCTGTCGCGGAAGCAGCCCAGCAGGTAGACGATCTCGCCCAGGGTCCTCACGTCGGTCTCCGGGACATAGCAGAACCCGTTGTTAGCGCTACTGTAAAAACAACCAATTCCGCCATCGCACTTTAGCCGATTCCGCCAACGCAATTTCCCCGATCACGCCAACGC
>CAVFEY010000066.1:0-7256 GCA_963621725.1 Firmicutes bacterium AF25-13AC | reverse complement strand
AGGTGCCGCAGTCAAGCACCTTGTAGCCAGCCTGCTCCAGGCGGTCGGCCAGGTAGATCTTCTCGTCCGTAACGATATGGTCGCAACCGATTGCGATGGTCTTCTTCATCAGAACGTCCTTTCGTCTGAATTCACAAGTTGAGGTAGAAGTTCGATTTCTCGGTGGCTTTCGTTAGGCCATCTTGTTGAGCATGTCGACACGGATCTGGTGACGGCCGCCGGCGTACTGGGCGCGCAGGAACTCGCGGGCGATCTTCTTGGCGACCTCGGTGCCCACAACGCCCGGGCCCATGGTGACCATACGCGAGCCGTTGTGCTCGCGGGTCATGTAGGCGGAACGCTCGTCGGAAATGTTGGCGACGACCATGCCCTTGATCTTGACGGCGGCCATATAGGAGCCGACGCCGTACTTATCGAATGCAAATCCCTGGGAGTCCTTGTGCTCCAGCAGGTCCTTGGCAACGGCGGTGGCGGAATCGACAAAGTCCGCGGCAGGGGTCTCGGAATAGTCGACGACCTCGTGACCGTCGGCGATGAGCATCTCCTTGATGGACTCCTTCATCGACATACCGTCGGCATCGGAAGCGATTACAACCCTCATGACATCCTCCTTGAGAGATACGCAGGTGCGCAGTTTCTGTTTGGAAGTGTTGAATCGCGTTCAGGTCCGGGCATCTGAATGTGCGGTTCTTCACTGTTCATGTTTATTTGAACACATTCGAACAGAGACTGCAACAACTATTTGTTTATCTTTGTTCTTTTTTGAACAAGTACCGTTCATAGATGATTGCTGGCCGTTTGGACTCAGGAAAGCCCGGCTTACCACGTATTCAACAAACAAAAAGGCGGCCGAGAACGCATCTCGGCCGCCTTTCGGCGGTATGCCCCGGTATATACAGCTGTTTTAGCTACTCGAACTGCCCACCCTTTTTTGCGTGCTTGGACGGGGCACTCAGAAAGCGGCCCGTCAAATAGTTCGCCGGGCCGGAAATATCAATCCCCAGCAGTACGTGACCCAGCCACAGAAACGCTGCGAGCACCAGCAATGGAATCACGCACGAAGTCACGATCATCACGATGACGCCTTCGATTAGGTCGGTCACCTGCTGCACAATCTCGTCGGTCATCTGCTTGGCGCCGCTGGTCACCGACGCGACGAGACCCGAGGCGCCGTCGGCAAGCTGCTCAAGCACGTTCTTGGGCTCTGCGGACTCGGTCTTTTTCTTGCTTGTTTTGGAGCTATCGCTATCTGCCGCACTCGCAGCGTCGGCCGCCTTTTGCTCGGCCGCTTCGATGCTCACTCGATACGTTTCGTCGACCTTTTGCGACACCCATACGCTTGCAGGCACCAAGGCCATTCCGATCATGGAGACCACCAGCACGCGAGTCGCCACGCGGCGTAGGATGGCGCTCGTGCTCCAGCGTCCGTGAATGCCAAGCGACACCGCAAAGAGCACCAACGCAAACGGGATTAAGATGCCCAAGCCAACCGACCACAAAATGGTCAGCAGATATTTCTCGAGGTAGAGCACGGCAAGCACGATGCCCAGGTTACCCGAAAGCTGTGCGAGCTGCTCGGCGACTGGCGTTCCCGTATCGCCCGGCAGCGCAGTGATACCCGCAGATAGGGCGACGCACGAGGTCGTGAGCGCCAAAACGTTGCCCTTCTTTTGATCGATGACCTCGATGGTGGAGTCCCAAGTCTTGGTATCGGCAAAATGCGGACGAGCTACAAAGCCCGACAGCAGCGCCAGTACCACGAGCGCAACGATAAAGCCAATCCGCAGCTTTTTGTTTGCGCACACGACATCGGACAGGCTGGGCTGCAGCTCGGTTACCGTCGTGTGCTCGGTTATCTGGACAGGACGCCCATGAGCCATCTCGTGCGCGTCTCTCTTTTGAATCGATCCATTGTCCGGCATTTGGATACCTCCTCAGTCCGGCCTGTATTGCGGATGGAATTATACCCACCCAGTAAAAAAACCGAACGGCAGGCGGCGCACCAGGCTGCTGCATGACCCGTCCGCCATGAAATGGGCCCATCTACTACGTTTAACCGCCTATCTCCGACCATGCCACAAAGCGAAAAAACAAAACCGCAGGTAGAAGTCCTGCGGTTTTTCATGAAACGCGGGCGTGTTCGAGGGTATCGGATTAAACGTAGTAGATGGGCCAGTTTCGTGGCGAGCGCTACCAACCGATCCTCCGGGGACGGGAAAGCGGGTCATTTTGGCCTGTCGGCCCCCATTTCGCCGCAACCTAGATAGGTGGGATACAGAAAAAGCCCTGCTGCGGATAGCGGCAGAGCTTTTGGAAGGGGACTTGGTTGTGCGGGCTCGTTAGGCGAGCTTGGCCTCGAGCTCGGCGATGCGCTTGTAGGCATCGATGGTAAAGCGGGTCTGCTTCTCCAGAATCATAGTGGTCATGAGAGTGTCCTGAGCGTGAGCCATGATGAAGGTCATCTCCATCTCGCCACCGCCGGCCTCCTGCGAAAGCAGCTTGGTCTGCGTGTCGTGGGCACCGATGAGCGCATCGCTGGCATCCTTGTGCAGCTGTTCGGCCTTCTCAAAGTCACCCTCGCGAGCAGCATCGAGCGCTGCAAGCAGATCGGTCTGGGCGTCACCTGCGTATGCGACGATCTCGAATCCAACCATCGAGATTTCTTCTTTGGTTGCCATATTGCGTTCCTTTCACATATGAACCAATGGAGAGCATCGCGTCCGGGCATACGCGCTGCGTTCTGTATGGCAGAAACATTAACATTCAAACAAAAAAGAACAACGCAAAACGCAATTTCGAGCTATGAACGGTTGCTTTTCACCCGTGAACGGTTTTTAAACTGTTTTGAACAATATCAAACATGATTAGTGGAAGCCCAAACAGGACCGCACCCTAACGCAAATCGCGCACCGTATCGCCCTCTACGAGCACGCCGGGGATCAGCATGTGCTCCACGCCAGACGCAACCTCCTCGGCACCGGCGATCTTATCGACTGCCCACATGCCGACACGCTTGTTGTCAAAGCGCACGGTGGCCAGGCGACGATCGGGCACGATGTCACCCAGACTGTCATCTACACCCACCACGCTCACATCCTCGGGCACGTGCTTTCCGCGCGACTCGAGTCCGCGAATGCAACCGTAGGCCATGGCGTCGTTGGAGGCATAGATGGCCGTACAGGTCGGATCGTCCGCCAGAGCCTGGCCTGCGGCATATCCACTCTGAGCCGTCCAGTCGCCACGGATGAGTCGCGGTGGCTCAATACCATGCGCGCGCAATGTCTCGCGCCAGCCCTCCTCGCGCTGCATGCCCGAAAGCGAGCGCTCGGGACACGAGATAAAGTGCACGGTCTTGTGCCCCTGCCCCAGCAAGTACTCGACAACCTGGCGCGAACAATCGAACTGATCGTTATCGACCGTCGAGCACAGCGGGTGCTCCAACATCGTAACGAGCACTGTCTGCATGCCGGGCAGTGGCTCGAAGGTGCCAAAGTCCGCCGGCATGCGATTCATGATCACAACCATACCGTCCACTGGCAGTGCGCTCATGCGCGATGATGCGCTCTCGAGGGTATAGGGATGTCCATCTACCTTAGTAAGGGTGATGGCATAGCCGTGCTTGTCGGCGGCGGCGGCAAAGCCCTCCATGCGGTCGAGGTTGCCGGTACCGGTAATGTTGAACATGGCGACGCCGACAGTCTTAAACTTGCCGCGGCGCAGCGATCGACCGGCAAAGTTTGGACGATAGCCAAGCTCGCGCATGGCGGCACGCACGCGCTCCTTGGTCTCGGGGCGCACGCTGGGCGAATCGTGGACAGTGCGCGAGACCGTCTGTTCTGAGACGCCCGCGAGGAGCGCCACATCCTTAACGGAAACCGATTTTTTAACAGCGGCCATAGGTTGATCTTTCTATGTCAACGATGCCATTGGTGGCACCCTACGCAGTCAAATGAAACGTCTTCAAGTATATCTAACGCCTCCCCCACCATACGCTCACCACCCAAAACCTACCGTTCACCGACATTTTTGCTTCACCGAACGGCTTTTGTCGCCCAAATGTTAACGTTGCCATTGTGCAAACACAGAGCCACCGGGCGACTCAAACGTTTACGCGCAAGGAATCGACGGTCCCCAGGCACAGGGACCACCGATTCGCGTCTTTTTTGTATCCAAAAATGGCAACGTCAACATTTTGGCAACCGAACGCCAAAAGCTACCATCGTTGCTAACCCACCGACTCTTAGGAGCATTGCATGGAGCAACTCATCGCCATCATCGAAAAGGGCCAGCCCTTTTTCAACGCGATCGCCCGCAACAAGTACCTCAAGGCGATCCGCGACGGCTTTATCTCCGTCATCCCCATCATCATCTTCTCGTCCATCTTCTGCCTGGTAGCCTCGGTCCCCAACATCTGGGGTTTCTACTGGCCCGATGACATCAACAACGCCCTGTGGAAGTGCTACAACTACTCCATGGGCATCCTGGCCATCGCCTGCGCCGCCACCACGGCCAAGCACTTCGCCGACGCTCAGAACCGCGATCTGCCCAAGAACAACCAGATCAACTTCATCTCGTGCATGTGCGCGGCCATCATCGGCTTCTTGCTCCTTTCGAGCGACACCATCGCCACGGACGCTGCCAGCGGTTTCAACACCACCTACCTTGGTTCCAAGGGCCTGCTGACCGCTTTCATCGCTGCGTTTGTGACCGGCATCATCTACAAGTTCTTCATTAAGCGCAACATCACCGTCAAGATGCCCGAGCAGGTTCCGCCCAACATCTCGCAGACCTTTAAGGACATCATCCCCTTCTCCGTCTGCATCACCGTCTTTTGGGTTTTTGACATCGTCTTCCGCGCTGCTTTTGGCTTCTGCTTTGCCCAGGGTGTCATCCAGGTGTTCCAGCCCTTGTTCACCGCTGCCGATGGCTACATCGGCCTCGCTGTGATCTACGGCGCCATGAGCCTGTTCTGGTTCGTGGGCGTCCACGGCCCCTCGATCGTCGAGCCCGCCATCGCCGCCGCCCTCGTTGCCAACATGACCGACAACCTGGCTGCGTTCCAGGCTGGCCAGCACGCTTCTGCTGTCCTGACCCAGGGTGCCCAGTACTTCGTCGTCTGCATGGGCGGCACCGGCGCCACGCTCGTCCTGGTCTTTATGTTCTGCTTCCTGGCCAAGTCCCAGGAGATGCGCGCCGTCGGTAAGGCCGCCATCGTTCCCGTCTGCTTCGCTGTCAACGAGCCGCTGCTGTTCGCCGCGCCCATCGTGCTCAACCCCGTCTTCTTTGTCCCGTTTGTCTTTGCCCCGATCGCCAACATCTGGATCCTCAAGATCTTTATCGACTTCTTGGGCATGAACGGCTTTATGTACACCCTGCCTTGGACCGTCCCCGGCCCCATCGGCACCATCATGGGCTTGGGCTTCCAGCCGCTCGCCTTTGTGATGCTCGCCCTTATCCTGGTCGTCGACTTCGTTCTGTACTATCCGTTCTTCCGTGCTTATGACGCCCAGAAGTGCGCCGAGGAGGCCGAGATCTCCCAGGAGGAGCTCGCCGCCAAGAACGCTGAGAAGGCCACCAAGCTCAACGACGCCTTCCAGGGCAAGGCTGACGCCAAGAGCGTTGCCGCCGGCGCTGCTGCCGAGGCCGTGAAGGCCGACGCCCCCGCCGCTTCCGCAGCGCCCGCCACCGAGGCTACGGCCACTAGCGACCTCAACGGCAAGCGCGTGCTCGTACTCTGCCAGGGCGGCGGTACCTCGGGCCTGCTCGCCAACGCGCTGGCCAAGGCTGCCAGGGAGCGCGGTATTAACCTCGAGACCGCTGCCGAGGCCTATGGCAACCACGTTGACATGCTCCCCGACTTCGATCTGGTCGTCCTGGCTCCGCAGGCCGCAAGCTACCTGGCCGACCTTCAGAAGGACTGCGAGCGCGTGGGCAACAAATGCGTCGCCTGCCGTGGCAAGCAGTACATCGAGCTCTCCCAGAACGGCGACAAGTCTCTCGCCTTCGTAAGCGAGCAACTCTCGAAGTAAGTAACGCTCAGGGCCAGCCGACCATCCAAGACCGGCTGGCCCTTCGATTTAGACGATTGGATCATCATGTCCGTTAACCCTGCTAGCATCACCAACCCGCCTGCGCAGTTTCCCGAGGGCTTTGTCTTTGGCGGCGCCACCGCTGCCTACCAGGTAGAGGGCGAGACGCGCACTCACGGTAAGGGCAAGGTTGCCTGGGACGACTTCCTGGAGGCCCAGGGGCGCTTTTCCCCCGATCCCGCTTCGGACTTCTACAACCAGTACCCCGTCGATCTGGAGCTGTGCGAGGAGTTTGGCATCAACGGCATTCGCCTCTCCATCGCCTGGAGCCGTATCTTCCCCAACGGTACCGGCGAGATTAACCCCGAGGGCGTTCAGTTCTACCATGACCTCTTCGCCGAGTGCCACAAGCACCACGTTGAGCCGTTCGTCACGCTGCACCACTTTGACACGCCGCTGACTCTCTTTGAGAAGGGCGACTTCCTCAACCGCGAGACCATCGACGCTTTTGTGGACTTTGCCACCTTCTGCTTTAAGGAGTACGCCGACCAGGTGACCTACTGGTTCACCTTTAACGAGATCTGGGCCGACGCCTCCAACACCTACATCGAGGGCACCTTCCCCGGCGGCGTCAAGGCGCATCTTGCCGAGGCCTTCCAGTGCGAACACAACATGATGCTCGCCCACGCCAAGGCCGTGCTGGCCTTCCACAACGGCGGTTTTAAGGGCAAGATCGGCGTCATTCAGTCGTTGGAGTTTAAGTATCCGCTCAACGAGAACGACCCCGCCGACATCAAGGCCGCCAACAACGAGCACGTGCTGCAGAACCAGTTCTTGCTCGATGCCACCTTCCGCGGCGACTATGCGCCCGACACCCTCGAGTGCGCCAACCGCCTGGCTGCCGTCTCGGGCGGCACCATCGAGATCCTAGACGAGGATCTCGAAATCATGCGCGAGGCCGCACTCTACAACGACTACCTGGGCGTTAACAACTACCAGTGCCGCTTCTTGAAGGCTTACGACGGCGAGAACGACCTGCACCACAACGGTACGGGTGAGAAGGGCACCGGCCGCTGGCGCGTTAAGGGTATTGGCGAGCATGTGAACAAGCCTGGTATCCCCACCACCGACTGGGACTGGATCATCTATCCCGAGGGCCTGTTCGATCTGCTCGTCTACATTAAGCAGCGCTACCCCAACTACAAGCAGATCTTCATCACCGAGAAC
>CAVFEY010000065.1:7045-7347 GCA_963621725.1 Firmicutes bacterium AF25-13AC | reverse complement strand
CGCTCACCCCGGCTCAGAACGTCGTGAAGATCGTGCTCGACGAGCTGACCGAGCTGCTCGGCCGCACCGATTCCCGGCTCGTGCTCTCAAGCCGCATCCCCAACGTCATCATGCTCGTGGGCCTGCAGGGCTCCGGTAAGACCACGGCGGCCGTAAAGCTGGCCTACCAGCTCAAGAAGCAGGGCCGCTCGCCGCTGCTCGCCGCGTGCGACGTCTACCGTCCCGCCGCTGCCGACCAGCTGGCCACACTCGGTGGAGAGATCGGCGTGCCGGTCTTCCGCGGCGACGGCGAGCACCCGGTC
>CAVFEY010000065.1:0-6966 GCA_963621725.1 Firmicutes bacterium AF25-13AC | reverse complement strand
CGATATCGCCAAGGGTGCCATCCAGGAGGCAGTCGACCACCTGCGCGATGTAGTCATCGTCGATACCGCCGGTCGTCTGCAGATCGACGAGCAGATGATGCAGGAGGCCGTGGATATCAAGAAGGCCGTCAAGCCCGATCAGGTGCTGATGGTCGTCGATGCCATGACCGGCCAGGATATCGTCAACGTCGTCTCGACCTTCGCCGAGCGCACTGACTTTGACGGCGTGATCATCTCCAAGCTCGACGGCGATGCCCGTGGCGGCGGCGCGCTTTCCGTGCGCCAGGTGACCGGCAAGCCCATCAAGTTCGTGAGCATGGGCGAGAAGCCCGATTCGCTGGAGCCGTTCTATCCCGACCGAATGGCCAAGCGAATCTTGGGCATGGGCGATGTTGTCGGCATCATCGAGAAGGCCCAGGAGGCGGCCGACGCCGAGCAGCTCGAGGCTGCCGAGCGTATGCTGCGCGAGGGCTTTACCATGAACGACATGCTCGACCAGATGAAGGCTGTCAAGAAGATGGGCGGCATGAAGGGCATCCTGGGTATGCTCCCCGGCGGCCAGCGCGCGCTCAACCAGATGGGCGGCAATTTGGACGAGGGCATCTTCGACAAGAACGAGGCCATCATCATGTCGATGACCAAGGAGGAGCGCCTGCGTCCCTCCATCATCAACGGCCAGCGCCGCGCCCGTATCGCCAAGGGCGCCGGCGTGACTCCCACCGAGGTCAACAGCCTCATGAAGCAGTGGGGCGAGATGAATAAGATGATGGGCCGCATGCGCACGATGGCCAATCAGGCACAGGCCGGCGGCAAAAAGGGCAAAAAGGGAAAGAAGGGCAAGAAGATGCGCATGCCCAATATCCCTGGCTTGGACGCTATGGGTCTGGGCGGCATGGGCGGCCTGGGTACGGGCGGTCCCAAGTCCGATATGGAGCTGCTGCGCCAGATGGAAGCGCAGACGCGTAATAAGAAGTAACGACTGGTTGAGTCGTGTATGGCGTAGGCCGCCTGGATGGTACTCCAGGCGGCCTACGCCGTTTGTTCGCAGGTTGTCGCACGCGCGGAAGCGTGTTGACGTCGAGGTGCTTGCCGCTAGTGGCAGCTGCAGCCCTCATGTCCGTCGTGGTCGTGATGGCCGTGGCAGCCGCAGGACTCGCCATGCTCATGGGTGTGCTCGTGGTCGTGGACATGGCAGCCGCAGGTGGCCTCGCCGGTCTGCGCGAGCGTGCCGGCAATGAGGGCCTCGACGCAGGCATCGCAGCTGCCCTGGGCGCCCGCATAGACCGTGATGCCGGCCTGGGTGAGCGCGTTGATGGCGCCTCCGCCGATACCGCCGCAGATGAGCGTGCCAACGCCACCGTTGGTAAGCAGGCCCACCAATGCGCCGTGACCGGTGCCGCCGGTGCCTACGACCTGCTCGTTGAGCACCTTGCCATCCTGGATGTCGTAGATCTTGAACTGTTCGCTGCGGCCAAAGTGCATAAAGATGTTGCCGTTGTCGTACGTCGTTGCTACCCTCATGGTGCTGACCTCCTTTGCTGGCCATGCGGCCGTTGTCGTGGTGATGGGGGAGTATGCGATATTGCCGCCCTCGATACTGAGCGCTCGCCCGTTGACCAGCGCGTTTGCCACCTTACGATGTGCTCGGCTGCAAATAGCCGCCACCGTGGCGCGCGCGATGCCCATCTGCTGTGCGACTGCCTCTTGGTTAAGGCCTTCCAGGTCGCACAGGCGCAGCACCTCGAGTTCGTCGATCGTCATGTCGATGGCGTCTCCACTGGCAAGGCCGTCGGGGGTAAAGCCGCGGTATTCGGGGATGATCCCAACGCGGCGTAATTTTTCTCGTCTTCCTGCCATACACTCTCCAAATCTGACATATGTCAACAATAGAATAGCGAACGTGCGGATTTGCGCAAGGAATTTCTGGCATATGTCAGAAAATGAGGGCTTATGTTTGGGCTGTGGGGCCGCGTGCGCCTGGGCTACAATGAATCTCGCTTGTAGGCGACTGACAGGAGGGTCAATGAGCAAAGCTGATCAACAGTTTGTATCCATGTGCCGCGACATTCTGGACCATGGCACCACCACCGAGGGCCAAAAGGTCCGTCCGGTGTGGGAGGACGGCACCCCTGCCTATACCATTAAAAACTTTGGCGTTACGGCGCGCTACGACCTGCGCGAGGAGTTCCCTGCGCTCACCCTGCGCCGCACGGCGCTTAAGTCTGCGATGGACGAGATTTTGTGGATCTATCAAAAGAAGTCCAATAACGTCCATGACCTCAACAGCCATATTTGGGATGAGTGGGCCGACGAGACCGGCTCCATCGGCAAGGCCTACGGGTACCAGATTGGCCAGAAGAGCCATTATGCCGAGGGCGATTTCGACCAGATGGACCGAGTGCTGTACGATCTTAAGCACACACCGTACAGTCGCCGCATCATGACCAACACGTATGTGTTTAGCGACCTGTCCGAGATGCACCTGTATCCGTGCGCGTACAGCGTGACGTATAACGTGACGCAGCGCCCGCAGGACGACAAGCCGACGCTCAACATGATTCTCAACCAGCGCAGCCAGGACATTTTGGCCGCGAACAACTGGAATGTGTGCCAGTACGCCATCTTGCTGATGATGGTTGCGCAGTCGATCGATATGATTCCCGGCGAGCTGCTGCATGTGATCGCCGACGCCCATATCTACGACCGTCACGTCGATATCGTCCGCGAACTTATCGAGCGTCCGCAGTTTGCGGCGCCCAAGGTAACGCTGAACCCCGACGTGCACGATTTCTATGCGTTTACGACCGATGACCTGATCGTGGAGGGCTACGAGCACGGTCCACAGGTCAAGAACATTCCCATCGCGGTGTAGGTGGTGGGCATGACGTGTAAGCTTTCTGCCATCGTCGCTGTGTGTGAAGACTGGGGCATTGGCTGCGAGGGCGATATGGTTGTGTCCAATCGCGCCGACATGCGCCATTTTGTGGCGTGCACCAAAGGTTGCCCCGTTATTATGGGGCGCAAGACCCTGCTGAGTTTTCCCGGCGGGCGTCCGCTCAAGAACCGCCGCAATATCGTGCTCACCCGCGACGAGAGCTTTGCCCCCGAGGGCGTCGACGTGGTGCATAGTATCGACGAGGCGCTCGCCGCGGTTGCCGATGAGCCCGTTGCCTGGGTGATCGGTGGCGGCGATGTCTATCGGCAGTTTTTGCCGTACTGCGTGGAGGCCGAGGTCACTCATAACCACTGCGTCCATCCCGTGGACACGTACTTTCCCGACTTGGACGCCGATCCCGCGTGGGAGATTGCGCAGCGTAGCGGGGTCGCGACGATTGCCGCCGGTGAGGGTGACGAGGGCGTCAATTATGAGTTCGTGACGTATCGTCGCATCGAGGCGTAAATCGTCTGGCGTGAACGGTATCATCGGGTTGATTGAATGCATGGGGCGGCGCTTAGCGTCGCCTCGTTTGGTATAGATGTGCTGTAAAGAAGGGTGCGGGCTGGCTGCTATGACTGATGCCGTTGAGGTTCTGCGAATTGATTCGCTCGAGGACGAGCGGCTCGATGCCTACGTGCGACTGACCGAGCGTGAGCTTCGCTGCGTGCTGGAGCCGCAGAAGGGCATTTTTATCGCTGAGAGTGCCAAGGTCATCGAGCGCGCGGTGCGTGCCGGATACGAGCCGGTGAGCTTTCTTTTGGGCGAACGCTGGCTCGACCAGATGATGCCGCTGTTTGAGCGCCTAGTCGTGCGCGAGGGCGCGGGTCCTGTTCCTGTGTTCGTCGCCTCCATGGAGCTCATGGAGCAGTTGACGGGCTTTAACGTGACGCGCGGTGCGCTTGCGGCGTTTCGTCGCCCGCGTCAGATTCCGGTTGATGAGTTCTTGGGTGGCCTCGTCGAGGCGGCGGGGGAGCGTCCGGTGCGCGTGTGCGTGCTCGAGGGTATTGTCGACCACACCAATGTTGGCGCGATTTTCCGCTCTGCTGCCGCATTGAACGTTGACGGTATTTTGGTCAGCCCGACGTGCTGCGACCCGCTGTACCGTCGCTCGGCCCGCGTGAGCATGGGCACCGTGTTTCAGGTGCCGTGGACGCGCATTGGCAGCGAGGCTCGTGTGTGGCCGCATGATGGTCTGAGCGCGTTGCACGATGCCGGTTTTTCGTGTGCCGCTATGGCGTTGACGGACGACTCTGTTTCGCTTGATGATCCTGTACTGCAGAAGATTGATCGCTTGGCGATTTTTATGGGCACCGAGGGTGCCGGCTTGGGCGCCAAGACCATTGCCGGCTGTGACCACGCGGTGCGCATTCCGATGGCGCACGGGGTCGATTCGCTCAACGTGGCCGCGGCGAGCGCCGTCGCCTTTTGGCAGCTATGCCCGCACGTGAGCAATGAGTATCACTACCAGCCGGGTTTGTATCACTAGGCAGTTATTCCGCACCGTGCTCTAATTCGGGGTGTTTCGGTCGCTGCCAGTCGGTGCTAAGCTGGTTTTGGCTTTGGTTTTAAATTGCTGTTTTGCTGTTTGACGTATGCCTGTGGGGAGGGCGTGTGGCTAAGAAATCTACGGCTATCGATGTAACGCAAGGTGTCATTTGGCAGCAATTGCTGTCGCTGTGCGTTCCCATCTTTTTTAGTTCGTTTTTTCAGCAGGCCTACACGCTTATCGGCACCTATATCGTCGGTCAGTTTGGCGGCAAGCTCGCGTTGGGTGGCATTCAAGCCACGATGGTGCTCACCGAGCTCTGCATTGGCTTTTGCGTTGGCGTCGGCGCCGGCTGCGCGGTCATTACCGGTCAGTATTTTGGCCAGCACGATGATGAGCGACTGAGTCGTTCGGTCCATACCGCCATGACGCTCGCGCTGGTGGGCGGTATCGTTTTCTCGATTCTTGGCATAGTGTTCGTTGAGCCCATGCTGGTGCTTATGAACACGCCGCATGAACTATTGGCCGAGGGCGTGGCCTATGCTCGTTGTTATTTTGCCGCCATGGTTGCAGCGCTGCTGCTCAATATGGGAACGGCACTGCTGCGCGCCGTGGGCGACACGCGCGGGCCTGCCGTGATCATTGCCTCTGGCTGCCTGGTTAACGTGGTGTTTGATATCATCTTTGTCGCTGTGTTGCATATGGAGGCGCTGGGCTGCGGCATCGCAGTGGCTCTGACCATTTGCTCTAATGCAACGATGATCGTGTTTCGCATGATGCGCGCTCCGGGTGCATGGCGTCTTTCGCTGTCTAAGTTCGGCATCGATCGCGGTATTTGCAAGAGTATGATCTCGTGTGGTCTGCCACTCGGTTTTCAATCGGCTGCCTATTCGATCTCGAACGTTCTGATCCAGGTGTCGGTTAATTCGTTTGGCGCCGATGTCACGACTGCTTGGGGTCTATCTGGGCGCCTGGATGGCATTATCTGGATGGTGACCGAGGCGCTCGGCGTATCGATCACTACGTTCTCGGCGCAAAACTTTGGCGCGCGCAATTACGAGCGCATGCGCAAGGGATATCACACGTCGCTCGTGCTTTCGTTTATTCTCATTGGTGGCCTGTCTGCCGTGCTCCTGGTGTTCTCGGGTCCGCTGTCGCGTTTGTTTGTCGACGATGCTTCGATTTCGGCGTACACCACGACGATTCTTCATTTCATCGCGCCGTTCTACGCGATCTTCTCGATTATCGAGAACGCGTCGGGCTCCATTCGCGGTGCCGGCGTGAGCTTGCAGCCCATGCTGCTCACGATTTTTGGCACTGTCGTGCTCAGGGTGATCTGGGTGTTTGCGATTATGCCGTTCGATCCGTCGCTTGAGCACCTGCTGTTGGTTTACCCCGTAACCTGGCTCATCACGGCCACGATGTTCACCATCTACCACCACAGTGGCAACTGGCTAGGCCGCGCCACCGCCTAATTGATCCGTAGGGGACGGAGGAAAGCGCACTTGGCACTTGGGGACGTTCCTTTTCTGCCGGCACTTTGGGACACTCCTTGTAAGGCTGTTTCGTCGTTTTTCGGAGAATCTGCCTGGCTTGCCCTGTAAACTGTCAGCACGGGCTTAGCAAATTAGATCGTCCGCGCCTATCAGATGTTGCCCGGTGGGTTTGTGATGGGAGGGCGATATGCCAAGAACAGGTCGAGTCGTTTCGTTGACGGGCTATAACCACATTATCGCACGTGGTAATGGTGGCATCTGCATCTTTGAAGACGACGAAGATCGATATCGGATCCTTACGTTGTTCGAGGATAAGTTAGTTGGGAATGGTATCGGCGTTATCGCGTGGTGTCTCATGTCGAATCATTTTCATCTTATGGTTGATGATCCTCATGGGAAGATATCTTCGTGTATGAGCGGCGTTCTTACGTCGTATGCGATGTATTTCAATCGCAAAACCGACCGAGTTGGGCATTTATTCCAAGATAGATTTACTAATATTCCGGTCGAGAATGATGCGCAGGCAATTTCACTTGCTGACTATATTCATATGAATCCGGTCAAGGCGGGCGTTTCGGCCGCCGACAATTATCGTTGGTCCAGTTATCGGGCTTATGCTTATGGCTACGATTCGTTTGGGTTTTGCGACCCTGGCATTGTTCTGGATCTTGTGGGTGGCTCGCTTGAGTATCGGCACTATTTTGCCGATCGAATTGACCAGGCTCCCTACGATGCTGAACCTCGACCGCGCATTCTGGACGATGAAGCTCTTGAGGTCGCCAAGGGAATTGCTTTCCCCACAGCTCTTCCTGAGCTTGCAGCCATGAAGCCTTCCGAGCGTAGACCTATTCTCTGCAAAATGAGAAAAGCGGGCCTTACGATAAATCAGATCGTGAGGGTCGTTGGCATTGGTCGTACGTCTGTTGTTTCTGGTACGGCAGGCTGGAATGAAGGATAGATTTCTGGACTGTTGGCAAACAGGAGTGTCCCCAAGTGCCGGCAGAGACAATATGAGCAGGACATAAAAACATTGAGAGCCCCTGCTG
>CAVFEY010000064.1:4376-7381 GCA_963621725.1 Firmicutes bacterium AF25-13AC | reverse complement strand
GCCGAGAACCGCATGCACACCATCAAGGCTGTCATGTACGCCACGCTCAAGTAAGAGCATCTAGCATCTCGCTCGGGGTGTATTGTTGAACACCCCGAGCGGCTGTGTCTGGTAAATATCTCGCGCCGGGCGGTGGGCACGGCACGGAAGATCCGCTTCGCACGAGAAAGTTAAATGATTTATGAAGGGGGGATGAGAACTATGACTGAGACCGCTAAGAAAAAGCGCGGTATGCCTTCATCGTTCACCATTCTTCTTGCTCTGCTGGCAATTGTCGCAGTGATTACCGTTATCGTCTCCGGCACGTCCGGCGGCGCGGTTACTGCCGCCCGTCTGAGCGATTTCTGCACCGCCCCGATTAAGGGCTTCGCTGACGCTCTGCCCGTCTGCCTCTTCGTTATGATCCTGGGCGGCTTCCTCGGCATGATGACCGAGACCGGCGCTCTGGACAACGGCATCGCCGTCCTGGTGCAGAAGCTTAAGGGCAACGAGATCATGCTCGTTCCCGTGCTGATGCTCATCTTCTCCCTCGGTGGTACCACTTATGGTATGTGCGAGGAGACCGTTCCCTTCTACGCCCTGCTCGCCGCTACCATGATGGCCGCTGGTTTCGACCCGATGGTCGGCGCCGCTACCGTCCTGCTCGGCGCTGGCTGCGGCTGCCTGGGCTCCACGGTTAACCCGTTCGCCGTCGGCGCTGCCGTCGACGCTCTGACCGGCGTTGGCATTGAGGTCAACCAGTCCATCATCATCGGCCTCGGTGCCGTCCTGTGGATTGTCACTACCGCTATGTCCATCGTCTTCGTGATGAACTATGCCAAGAAGGTCAAGGCTGACAAGGGTTCCACCATCCTGTCGATGCAGGAGCTCAAGGACGCCGAAGAGGCTCACGGCAAGGCTGCTTCCGAGGTCCACAAGGAGGTCAAGCTCACCGGTCGTCAGAAGGGTGTTCTGATCGCCTTCGCCTTCACCTTCGTCGTCATGATCGTCGGCTTCATTCCGCTGGCCGACCTCAACGAGGGCGTCGCCAACTTCTTCGACGCTGGCGCTGTCTACGACGCCGACGGTAACGCCGTCGTCCAGGGCTGGTCTGCCCTGATCACCGGCCTGCCCATTGGCCAGTGGTACTTCGACGAGGCTTCCACCTGGTTCTTCCTCATGGCCGTCCTGATCGGTATCATCGGTGGCCTGTCCGAGAAGCAGATCGTTAACACCTTCATCACCGGCGCTGCCGACATGATGTCCGTTGTTCTCGTCATCGCCCTCGCTCGTGGTATCTCCGTCCTCATGGCTAACACCGGCCTCGACGTCTTCGTCCTCGACGCTGCCGCCAATGCCCTGGCTGGCCTGTCCGGCGTGATCTTCGCTCCCATGAGCTTCCTGGTCTACTTCGGCCTGTCCTTCCTGATCCCCTCGACCTCCGGTATGGCCACCGTCTCCATGCCCATCATGGGACCGCTGGCTGTTAAGCTCGGCTTCTCGCCCGAGGTCATGGTCATGATCTTCTCCGCCGCCATCGGTGTCGTGAACCTGTTCACCCCGACCTCCGGCGCCATCATGGGCGGTCTCGCCCTGGCCAAGATCGAGTGGACGACCTGGCTCAAGTTTGCCCTTAAGCTCATCGTCGCGCTCTCCGTCGTCTGCGCCATCATCCTGACCGTCGCCTGCGTGTTGCTCTAAGTACCCAACGGGTACCCCACGGAAACCTTGACGATCCTGTAAAGGATCACCTGGTCATCGTCTGTCCGGTGGGGTCAACCCACCGGTAGACTCCTACCTTTAGCCCCCTTCCGTTCCGTGCGCGGGAGGGGGCGCTCTCATGTTGCGCGGTTCTACGAACCGCGCAACCAGTCGACGCTGCGCGCCGCCCAGGACGACAATTTGTCATTCAAAAGGCAAGGCATGACCAAAAGGTCTATGCCTTGCCTTTTTCATGCCAACTTGTACGTCCTGGACGTCGCTCGCTGACTTATGCTCAACCTGCGGCGCTGCCATTATTGATGCAAAGGGGTCAGGTTAGTTTGCGCCAAAAAGGGGAAGTTGCGGTGGAATAGTTCCTGTTTGGCCGTCTTGAGGGGTTAAACGGGAACTATTTCACCGCAACTTATCGATGGCGTGTTTGGTTGGTGCCTGTTGATGGTCTGGGTATCGGGGAGGGCGGGCTCCGTTATAATCGCCTAGAACATTAAATGGAAACGGGACGGGAGCCATACATGCGCCAGGGTTTCGACAACGCGAAGTATATCGAGCTGCAGGCTGCTCACATTAAGGAGCGCATCTCGCAGTTTGGTGGCAAGCTCTATTTGGAGTTTGGCGGTAAGCTGTTCGATGACTATCATGCGAGCCGCGTGCTGCCGGGTTTTGAACCGGACAGCAAGTTCCGCATGCTCAAGAGCATTGCCGATGACGTTGAGGTCATCATCGCGATCAACGCGAACCACATCGAGAAAAACAAGGCTCGTGGTGACCTCGGCATTACCTATGACGAGGATGTGCTGCGCCTGGTTGACCTGTTCCGCGGCAACGGCTTTGCTGTCGCGGCTGTGGTCATCACCCAGTACGCCGGCCAGCCTGCTGCCGATGTGTTCCGCAACCGCCTGAACGCGCTCGGTATTCCCGCCAAGCTGCACTATCCCATCGAGGGGTATCCGCACGATGTCGATCTGATCGTGTCCGACGATGGCTACGGCAAGAATGAGTTTGTCGAGACCACCCGACCGCTCGTCGTGGTCACTGCCCCCGGTCCTGGCTCGGGCAAGCTTGCCACCTGCCTGTCTCAGCTCTATCACGAGCACAAGCATGGCACGGCCGCCGGCTATGCCAAGTTCGAGACCTTCCCGGTCTGGAACCTTCCCCTCACGCATCCGGTCAACATCGCCTACGAGGCGGCCACGGCGGACCTCGACGATGCCAATATCATCGACTCCTTCCACCTTGAGGCCTATAACAAGACCACGGTCAACTACAACCGCGACGTCGAGGCCTTCCCGGTGGTCCGTGCTCTG
>CAVFEY010000064.1:0-4366 GCA_963621725.1 Firmicutes bacterium AF25-13AC | reverse complement strand
CCCTACCAGAGTCCTACGGACATGGGCGTCAATATGGTCGGCTTTGCCATCACCGATGACGATGCCTGCCGCGACGCTTCCAAGATGGAGATCGTCCGCCGCTACTTTACCGCGGTCGAAAATGTGCGCCGTACCGGCGTGGGCGATGAACAAGTCGACCGTCTCAAGATCATTATGAAGAAAGCCGGCATCGATAAGAACTACTCACCGGCGCGCTCGGCGGCCCTCACCAGGGAGCAGCTGACGGGTGGTCCCGTGGGTGCCATGGTTATGCCCGATGGCTCCGTGGTGACCGGCAAGACTTCCACGCGCCTGGGCGCTGCGAGCTCGCTCATCATGAATGCACTTAAGCATGTCTCGGGCGTCGACCTTGAGCTCGAGGTCATTAGCGATGAAGCGATCGAGCCCATCAGCAAGCTCAAGACGCATTTCCTGGGCAGCAAAAACCCGCGCCTCCACACCGACGAGACGCTTATGGCGCTGTCGATCACCTCGGCCACGAGTGAGACGGCCGCTCGCGTCCTTTCGGGCCTGGAGCAGCTGCGCGGTTGCGATGCCTTCTTTAGCGTGATTATCTCGCCGACGGACGAGACGGTACTGCGCAAACTGGGTATCAACGTGTGCTGCGAGCCCAAGTTTGAGCGCCGCGGTTTCTTCCATCGCTAAGTTTGAAGCACCGCGGTAATTGCATTGCATTTTGGCCGTATCGGGTTAGCGCCCGGTACGGCTTTTTGATCAATAAAGCGCCTATTTCGGCGAAAAATAGCTGTTTACCTGCCTAGAAACAATTTGAGCGGTATACAATAACCGTAACTGTTTCATCCTTAGCGGGATGCCGCATGATGGATATTACCTGCCATCGTGAGGTGTGTCGGTCGCGCACGGCGCGTTAGATGCTCGTGCTCGGTTTGAGGAGGCTGCTATGGCGGGCAAGGGTCGTGCGAGTGTCAACGATATGAAGCGTGTCGAGGTGCTGGTGTTGATGGAGATCGACCAGCAAACCGAAGACAATGGCGGGCCGTATGGTTTCTCGCGCAAAACGCTTGCCGAGCGCGTGGGGGTTTCGCCGTATCGTGCCCGCGCCGCAATCGATCGCTTGGATTCCGAAGGTATGATTGATGTCGTCTCGCGTTATAGCGACGACGGCGGTCAGCTTGCAAATGGCATTTGCCTCACCGAACGTGGCGAGTGGTATCTTGAGGGCGTCCGTACCGGCATGCTCGTTCAAGAAATGCTTGAGGACGAGGTTGCTGATCGATAGCAGCATGTAACCCTTGCCATAGCGACGCCGCCTGGGAAACCGGGCGGCGTTTTGTTTCAAGATTGAGAAATGCAATCGCACGCGAGAAAAATTGCGAACGGTCCGCGGCGCGAGTATTACAATGAAGACCCGTAAGATGTGGATAAACAACTTCTACGGGAAGCGCAGGTAACTCAATATGACCAAGCATGTGTTCGTAACCGGTGGCGTGGTTTCGTCCCTGGGCAAGGGTATCACCGCGGCCTCGCTGGGCCGTCTGCTCAAGTCGCGTGGCTACAAAGTAACGATGCAGAAGGCCGATCCGTATCTGAACGTCGACCCCGGTACCATGAGCCCCTTCCAGCATGGTGAGGTCTTCGTTACCGAGGATGGTTACGAGTCCGACCTGGACCTGGGTCATTACGAGCGCTTTATTGATGAGAACCTGACCCGTGATTCCAACTTTACGACCGGCGCCATCTATAAGAGCTTGATCGCCCGCGAGCGTCGCGGCGACTTTTTGGGCGGTACCGTGCAGGTGATTCCTCACGTCACCAATGCCATTAAGGACAAGTTCCGCCGCATCGAGGAGCAGACCGGCTCCGATGTAGTCATCACCGAGCTGGGCGGCACGATCGGCGACATCGAGTCGCAGCCGTTTGTCGAGGCCATCCGCCAGTACCGCAAGGAGGCCGGCCCCGAGAACGTCTGCTACATCCACGTGTCGCTCGTTCCCTATATCGCCGCTGCCCACGAGGTCAAGACCAAGCCCACGCAGCATTCCGTCAAGGAGCTCCGCAGTTTTGGCATCCAGCCCGATATCATCGTGCTGCGCTCCGACCACCATATCGATGACGCTATCCGCGGAAAGATCGCAAGCTTCTGCGACGTCGACACCGATTGTGTCTTTACCAACGAGGACTGCGCGAGCATTTACGATGTTCCGCAGCTGCTTGCCGAGCAGGACTTTGACCTGCGCATTTGCGAGCGCCTGGGTCTGGACCCGCGTGAGCGCGACATGAGCGAGTGGAACGAGTTCCTGCGCAAACAGAATCACGCCAACCATCACGCCGACAAGGTGAAGATCGCCGTCGTGGGCAAGTACACGCAGCTGCCCGATGCGTACCTGTCGGTTATCGAGGCCCTGCACCATGCGGGCGTCTTCTACGATCGCCATGTGGACGTCCAGCTGGTCGACGGCGAGAGCCTCGACGAGCAGAATGTCTCCGAGGTTCTGGGCGACGCCTCGGGCATCCTGGTCCCCGGCGGCTTTGGCAAGCGCGCCCTGGAGGGCAAGATCCTCGCGGCCGAGTTTGCCCGTGAGCACAAGATTCCGTATCTGGGCATTTGCCTGGGTATGCAGGTGGCCGTGTGCGAGTTCGCCCGCAACGTCGTCGGCCTTGCCGGCGCCAGCTCCTCCGAGTTCGATCCGGACGGCCCGTTTAGCGTCATCGATCTGATGAGCTCGCAGGAGGACGTGACCGAGAAGGGCGGCACCATGCGCCTGGGCGCCTATCCGTGCAAGCTCGCCGCCGATACCCTCGCTCGCGAGGCATATGGCGAGGAGCTCGTCTACGAGCGTCACCGTCATCGCTTTGAGTTCAACAACGCCTTCCGTGACCAGCTCGAGGACGCCGGCTTGGTTATTTCGGGTCTGTCGCCCGACGAGCGCCTGGTCGAGATGGTCGAGCTGCCGCGCGACGTGCATCCGTGGTATGTGGCAACCCAGGCTCATCCCGAGTTCAAGAGCCGCCCGACCAACCCGCAGCCGCTGTTCCGCGAGTTCGTGCGCGCTTCGATCGGCCAGCACGAGGGTGTCGACCGTCTGCAGGTGACGCCCATGAACCTCGCTACGGACTAAGGGTGCCGGCGAATAAGGAACATACCGAAGCTACTCCCTCGTCGCTCGCCGTGGCGGCGGGGGAGTATCTCGATTACCTCGCGGTCGAGCGGGGTTTGGCGCGCAACACGATTGCGGCCTATCGTCGTGACCTGACGACGTACTGCGCCTATCTGGAGCGGGCGGGTATTGTGTCTTTTGAAGAGGCGACCCGTCAGGTCGTGGAGGGCTTTGTTGCCGACCGTCGCGATGGGGGCTATTCGGATGCCTCGGTGGAGCGTGCGCTTGCGGCCGTGAAGGGCCTGCATGCCTTTTTGGTGCGCGATGGGGCTGTGGCCCAAAATCCAACGGCGGCGTTGTGCCTGCCCAAAAAGGCAGATCGCCTGCCGGAATACCTTTCGGTGGAGGATGTCTCGGCGCTGCTCGATCAAGATTTCCCCGAGGGCGAGATGGGCTTGCGTGACCATGCCATCTTGGAAGTGCTCTATGGATGCGGTTTGCGTGTGAGCGAGTTGGTGGGACTCGATGTGGGCGATATCCATATCGACGATGGCTTTGTGCTCGTTCGCGGTAAGGGCTCAAAGGAACGCCTGTCCCCGCTGGTGGGAAGCGCGGCGCGAGCTCTGATGCTCTATGTAACTGAGGGGCGTTCTCGCTTGGCGGCCCATGCCCGCGGAACCGAGACCTCGGCGGTCTTTTTAAATAAGAACGGCCGCCGTCTGTCGCGCCAGGGCATCCATGCCATCTGTGAGCGCTACGGGCGCCAGGTGGGGCTGGTGGGACTCCATCCCCACACGCTGCGTCACTCCTTTGCTACCCATATGCTTGCGGGCGGCGCAGACCTCCGTGTGCTACAGGAGATCTTGGGACATGCCGATATATCGACCACGCAGGTTTACACGCATGTCGATCGTACGCAACTGACCGAGGTCTATCTGGCGGCGCACCCGCTGGCGCATCGTTAACACATCGCTGACCTGTATATTTATAGGTCTTTGGGGACGGGCCCCAGATTGCCGCGGCGTGCTTTTGCGCGCGCATGGGCAATCTGGGGCCCGTCCCATTTTTCGCCACTTGGCATCGCGGTGGTGGGCCGCACGTGCCTTGGGTGGGGGAGTTTGGGGGCGATGTGAACGGCATGTAAAGGGACGCAAAAATCGCCTCAAGGTCAACTTGAAGGTTGAGGTTGAACGGCGGGGTGCCACAGGTGGCATCCCGCCGTTGCTGCAAACACAACATATTGTGTTTTCGAACATATGCTCGGGGGTGTTTTACAGCATATTGGG
>CAVFEY010000063.1:4248-7489 GCA_963621725.1 Firmicutes bacterium AF25-13AC | reverse complement strand
ATACTCATGGAAAACCTCCCATTTCCCGATGTCCAAGAAATGGGAGGCAGTTCACTGTCCCCTTTGTGGTGGTTGTGATGGTTGAGCGTCAAAAGTGAACGTGTCGCTACTTGGAGAGCTCGTCGGCGAGGGCCTCGATCTGGGCGCGCGAGGCGTCGTTGAGCGAGCCCAGCACAGTCACCTTGTTCTGCGTCAGGGTGATGTCCTTCATGCCCTCGAGCTCCTTGGTCATAACCTTGGCAGCTGCGGGCGCCCAGGAACCGGACTCGACAAGCGCCACGGTGCGGTTCTGGTAGGCATGCTCGGCGAGCGTGTGGATAAAGGTGCTCATGCACGGGAAGATCTCGCCCTGATAGGTAATGGAGGCGAGCACCAGACGGTCGTAGCGGAACGCATCCTCAACGGCCTCGGCCATGTCGTCGCGAGCCAGGTCAAAGACGGAGACCTTCTGGCCGCGAGCCTCGAGCGCAGATGCGAGCTCCTCGACGGCAGCCTTCAGATGGCCATACACGCTCGCATAGGCGATCGTGATGCCCTCGTCTTCGGGCTGATAGCTCGACCAGGTGTTATAGGTGTCGAGGTAGTAGCCCAGGTTCTCGGTCAGCACGGGGCCGTGGAGCGGGCAGATAATCTGAATGTCCAGGTCGGCGGCCTTCTTGAGCACGGCCTGCACGAACTTGCCGAACTTACCGACGATGCCAAAGTAGTAGCGGCGAGCCTCGCAAGCCCACCCCTCGGGATCCTCGATGTCGTTGGCGCCAAACTTGCCAAAGCCGTCGGCACTAAAGAGCACCTTGTCGGTGGACTCGTAGGAGAAGATCACCTCGGGCCAGTGAACGTTGGGGGCGCCGATAAAGGTCAGGCTGTGGCCGCCCAGGTCGAGCACGTCGCCCTCTTTGACGACCATCTTGCGCTCGGGGTAGTCGGTGCCAAAGTAGTTGACCATCATGCGGAAGGCACCCATGCTGGCCACAATCTGTGCCTGGGGATAGCGCTCCATAAAGGCAGCGATACCGGCGGAGTGATCGGGCTCCATGTGATGGACGACCAGGTAGTCGGGCGTACGGCCATCGAGCACGGCCTCGAGGTTGCCGAGCCACTCGTCGACAAAGTCAGCGTCAACCGAATCGGCGACAGCAATCTTTTCGCCCAAGATAACGTAGCTGTTGTATGCCATACCGTTCTCGGACACATCGTACTGGCCCTCGAACAGGTCAATGTCGTGATCGTCGACGCCAATGTAGCGGATATCCTTGGTGATCTCCATCAGGCAAAGCCTCCTAGATAGACAAAAGAACCCGTCTATCATAACACTCGCCTTCATAGCCACGGCTATCCGTCAGCATCCTTACCGATTGTAATTGAGGCAGAATATACCGCCGTTTACCTGCACAAACTATGCGTGCGGTATCGCCGTGCTATGTCGAATGATAAGCTGGCCGGGAATACGAATGGCAACGGTTTTACCCGCCGTACCCGCCTCGGGAACCGCATGCTCAAACACCTCGCGTCCGCGCTGATGTAGATCGAATCGCACGGTCGTGAGCTCGTTGTGTGCCACAAAATCATCGAGTGAATCGTCGACGCCCACCACGCTCACGTCCTCGGGCACACGCAGGCCGCTATCGCGCAGCGCCGCAATTGCGCCGTTTGCCATCTGGTCGTTTGCCGCGTAAATCGCCGTCATGGTGCGGTCGTGCTCGGCCAGGTACCTGCCGGCCTCGTAGCCGCTGTTGGCAGACCAGTCGCCCTCGAGCGGCTCTGCCGGCTCGATGTGTTTACGCTCGAGTGCATCCTGCCAACCGGCGCGACGAAATTGTTCGTCGACCGAGAACGACGGGCCGCCAATATAGCGAATCTGCTCGTGCCCCAGCTCAAACAGGTGATCCATAAGCAATAGCGAGCAGCCGTAATGATCGGAATCGACCGTGGTCACCCGCGGGTGCGCATACATGGTAACGATGACCGTGCCAATGCCCGGCAGTGGATCAAACGTCTCAAAATCGGGCGCCATGCGGCTCATGCCGATGATGATGCCGTCCACTGGCAATGCGGCCATACGACGCGTGGCCTCGGCAAGCGAAAACTCCTCGGTCTTGGACATCTCGACCAGCGTGATGGCGCAATTACGCTCGCGAGCAGCGCTGGCGATGCCGTCGATCATTGAGAGGTTGCCAAACTTGGTGACGTCGTTGATGCATAGGCCGACCGAATGGTAACGGCCATCGCGCAGCGAGCGACCGGCATAACTCGGACGAAAGCCGAGCTCTTGCATGGCGGCCTGCACGCGCTGGCGCGTCTGCTCGTTAACGTTGGGCAAGCCGTTGGCGACGCGCGAAACCGTCTGCTGCGAAACGCCGGCAGCGCGGGCGACGTCGGCCATGGAGACCGGACGCGTACCTGTATCGTTGGACGGGCGCCTTGCCACAGGATCACCTTCACCCTTGCGAGATCTGAATAGCGTGAATGCCGGCCCGGGCAGAGATACGCCCCGCGCCGAGGCCCGCTATCGTCGGACGCATGTTAACGTACTCTACTTTTTCTATCGGCGGTTCTTTTGCTCCATATGTCCATACAGCCACACCGTTCACGGCTGTATTTCTACCGATTACCAGATTCTCAAAAAAGGAGATACATTGTGTTATGAGTACGTTAACATACCCTTTAACGTGCGGCGCCGCGAACGTCTGGTTTGTGGTGCTCAAAATTGTTAACGTACTCATAATGACACGGACCAGTCTCTCCGGCGTCAAGGAAAGGACCCGTATGACCGCCCCCGACGAAAAGATACTCGCCACCCTCACCAAGCTGTTTGAGGAGGAGTTTGGCCCCATCGACGAGCGCCAGGTGCTCTACGTGCACGCGCCCGGGCGTTCCGAGATCAGCGGCAATCACACCGATCATGAGGGCGGCCACGTTATCGCCGGATCGCTCGATGTAGCCGTCGACGGCATCGCCGTGGCAACCGACTCCAACAAGGTCCGCGTCGTCGACGAGGGCTACCCCACGTTTGAGATTACGCTCGACACGCTGGATGTTCAGGAGTCCGAGAAGGGCACGTCCGCAAGCCTCGTGCGCGGTATGGCCCACGAGATTGCAGCCCTTGGCGTTGAGCCCCACGGCTTCGACTTCGCCTTTACCTGTTCCGTCCCCTCGGGCGGCGGTCTTTCGAGCTCCGCTGCTGTCGAGGCGGCTTACGGCCGCGCCATGGAGACGCTCTGGGGCGCGCCCGCCATTGAGC
>CAVFEY010000063.1:0-4238 GCA_963621725.1 Firmicutes bacterium AF25-13AC | reverse complement strand
CCATTGAGCCCGTCGCGCTCGCCCAGATGAGCCAGCGCACCGAGAACAACTACTACGGCAAGCCCTGCGGTCTTATGGACCAGGCCGCTGTGTGCCTGGGCGGCCTTGCCTACATGGACTTTGAGGACCAGGCCCAACCTAAGACCCAGAAGCTCGAGCTCAACTTTGAGGATCACGGCTATGCGCTCGTGCTCGTTAAGGTCGGCGCCGACCACGTGGCCGCCACCGACGACTACGCCGCCGTTCCGCGCGAGATGCAGGACGTCGCTGCCGAGTTTGGCAAGGCACGCCTGTGCGAGGTAAACGTGGCGGACTTTGACGCCAAGCTCCCCGAGCTGCGTGCCAAGCTGGGCGACCGCGCCTGCCTGCGCGCCGTTCACTACTGGTACGAGAACGGCCTAGTCGATAAGCGCTGGGCAGCCCTGAACGCCGGCGACATTGACCAGTTCCTGGTCCTGACGCGCGAGTCGGGCGCCAGCTCTGCCATGTACCTGCAGAATGTTGTTGCCAAACTGGGTTCCGAGCAGCCTTCCATGTACGCGCTTGCTCTTGCCGAGCATGTGCTCGACGGCCGCGGCGCCGTCCGTATCCACGGCGGCGGCTTTGGTGGCACCATCCAGGCCTTTGTGCCGCTCGATCTGGTCGACACCTTTATCACCAAGATGAACAGCTGGCTGGGCGAGGGGTCTGCCCGCCACTACGCAATTTCTGACAAGGGGGCTTACGCGGCATGGCTGTAATGACCGACGTGCGCGAGGCCGCGCAGGGCCTCATCGAATATGCCATTCATCGATCGATGATCGGACAGGACGATCGCATCTGGGCATACAACACCATTCTGGAGTGCATCGGCGCCACGGGACCGGCACTCGACATGGCCTGGGCGCTCCAGGTCGAGAAACTCTCGCTCTTGCACCCCGATACCCTGCCCGACTTTGACCTGGAGGGCACGCTTGCTGCGCTTGCCGAGGCCGCCGTTGCCAATGGTGCTGCCGAGGATACGACATCGGGCCGCGACCGTATTGCCATGCGCATCATGGGTGTGCTCATGCCGAGGCCTTCGATTGTAAACGAGGAGTTCGGCGGACGCATGGGCGTCAACGAGCCCCGCGCCGCGACCGACTGGTTCTACGGCCTGTGCTGCGACGCCGGCTACGTGCGCCGTGCCGCCATCGCGCGCAACATCAAATGGAGCACCCCCACCAACTGGGGCAATCTTGAGATCACCATCAACCTGTCGAAGCCCGAGAAGGACCCGCGCGATATTGCCGCGGCCGGCGCCGCCAAAAACACGGGCGAGAAGTATCCCGCCTGCCAGCTCTGCATCGAAAACGAGGGCTATCCCGGACGCTCCGCTGCAGCCGACGGCGGCGCCCATCCCGCCCGCCAGAATCTGCGCGTTATCCCCATTAAGCTCGACGGCGAGCGCTGGGGCTTCCAGTACAGCCCGTACGCATACTTTAACGAGCACTGCATTGCCATGAGCTCCGAGCATCGTCCGATGCACGTCGACCGCAAGGGGCTGACCTGCCTGCTCGACTTTGTCGACCTATTCCCGCACTACTTTATCGGCTCCAACGCCGACCTGCCCATCGTGGGCGGCTCGATTCTGTCGCACGACCACTTCCAGGGCGGTGCGCACGAGTTCCCCATGATGCATGCCGCCGAGGTCTCGCAGTTTAGCGTGCCCGGCTTTGACCAGGTCAGCGGTACCGTGTTGCAGTGGCCGCTCTCGGTGCTGCGCCTGCGCTCAGCTGCTCGACGCTGCCGAGAAGATTATCCTCGCCTGGCGCGAGTGGACCGATGAGTCTGTGGGCGTTATCGCGCACACGGCCGACGGCGTAGCGCACAACACCGTGACGCCCGTCATCCGCCGCGTCGACTCCCGCGACAACGCCGGTGGCGAGATTTACGAGGCCTACCTGGCGCTTCGCTGCAATATCACGACCGACGAGCATCCGCTGGGCGTTTTCCACCCGCATGCCGAGTATCACCATATTAAAAAGGAGAACATCGGTCTGATCGAGGTCATGGGCCTGGCCATTTTGCCGCCGCGCTTGGTTCCCGAGCTCGGCGCTGTCCGCGAGCACCTGCTAGCGGCCAAAGCCGATGCCAGCTACGACCTTGCCGGCGCGCTCGAGGGCGATGATCTTTGCCGCAGCCATGCCGCGTGGGCCGAGGATATCTATGCCCGCCGCGCCAACGAGCTTACGGCGGACAACGCCATCGACATCCTGCACGAGGAGGTCGGCATGGTGTTTGGCCACGTGCTCGACAACGCCGGCGTCTTTAAGTGGGACGAAGCCGGCCGCGCCGCCCAGCAGCGCTTTATCGACTCGCTGTAATGATCCCTTGGGGACGGAGGAAAACGGATCATTTCGTCTTCAAGACAACGGCGCCCGCCGGCAACATCGCCGGCGGGCGCCATTTTATTAGCTAGTCGTTGGGGACGTTCTTAAATGACTAGTCGTTGGGGACGTTCTTGTTTGACTAGTCATTTAAGAACGTCCCCAACGACTACTTGCGACCAGGGCTACGTCGATGTTTTGGCAACGACAGCGAAAACCCGCCAGAGCGAGCAAGGTGCCTTGAAACGAGGCGGCATTGACCTTCTGGTCATGCCGCCGCAGTTGAAAGGCAGATTGCCGCTCTGGCGGGTTTGCAGCGTCGGCTGGTTACGCGGTTTGGTAAAACCGCGTAACTCTACAGCTCCGTTACTTCAACGTTGTTGTAGATCTCGTCCCAGCGATCCATGACCAGGTGGCCGGTCTTGGGATCCATGGCGTTGAGCTTGCCGCAGGTATTGGCGGTCTTGAGCACCGTGACGTCGTCGGCGCCGGCAGCAATGGCATGCGCAAAGCCGGCGATGGTCGAGTCACCGGAACCCGTCGCGTTCACGGCCGCAATCGCGGGCGTCTTGGCGCGGAACGCGCGACCCTCATGGAAGCCCACCGAACCGGCAGCGCCCATCGAAACGACGACCCAGGGAATACCGGCAAAGCGGCCATCGGCGGCAAGCGCCTCGCGCAGGGCATCGACATCATCGGTCGCAAAGGACGTACCCAGCAGGCCGTTAATCTCGGTCAGATTGGGCTTTACGAGCTCAGGCTTAGCGTCGGACTCCAGCGCGGCCTCCAGCGATGCACCCGAGGTGTCGAGCAGCACCTTGGCGCCCGCCTCCTCGGCGATCTTGACGAGCTCGGCATAGTAGCCGGCATCGACACCGCGCGGCAGCGAGCCCGAAAGCGTCACAACGTCCGCCTTCGCTGCAAGCTCGGCAAACTTGGCCGTAAAGGCCTCGAGCTCGGCCGGGGCGATCTGCGGGCCGCTCTCCAAAAGCTCGGTCTGATTGCCCTCGTGCAGGATATTCAGGCAAATGCGCGTCTCACCGGCGATGGGCACAAAGTCGTTCTTGACGTCGTCGGCATCCATGAGCTCGGCCATATAGGCACCCATGTGACCGCCAAGCAGGCCGGTTGCAAGTACGTCGTCGCCCAGCTGCAGCAGCACGCGGCTCACGTTGAGGCCCTTGCCGCCAGCGGTCTTTTCGGGCGTCACGCGGTTCACTTCGTCGATAATCAGCTTGTCGAGCTGATAGCGCGTATCAATCGACGGGTTCATGGTAACGGTCAGAATCATATTGAACTCCTGTTTAAAAAATCGGCCCGCGCCCCATTACAGAAACGCGAGCCGTCAATTAAAAAGCTGCAGAATACCAGGTACCGCCAAAAACGAAGCACCCAAGCTCAGCAAGCAAAAGTTTTATCAGAGCAGCTCGCCCGCCAGATGGCTTCGCAGCGTCGACTGGTCTGGCGTTCGGTAGAACGCCGGAACCTCCTTAGTCGTGGTATTCGCCGCGGTCCCACTTCTCCAGGAACTCGTCGAAGAAGTGCGGGTCAGCCTGAGCCTCGGCGTCGGCCTTATTGCAGGCATCGATCTTGGCGATCAAGGCATCGTGCTCGGGAGTCTTGTCGTAGGGCTCCTCCAGGAAGGCAAGCATGATGTCGGCCATCAGGAACTCGCCGGTGATCTTGCCGCCAAAGCCCACGATGTTGGCGTTGAGCTCGCGACGGGCATACAGGGCAGAGGTCATGTCGCGAACCAGGGCGCAGCGGGCGCCGGGAACCTTGTTGACGGCGTTGGTGATGCCGATGCCGGTGCCGCACAGGGCCACGCCAAAGTCGGCCTTGCCGCTGGCAACGGCCTCGCCCACGGCCTTACCGTAGATGGGATAGTGC
>CAVFEY010000062.1:0-7604 GCA_963621725.1 Firmicutes bacterium AF25-13AC | reverse complement strand
TCCCCAACGACTAGGCATGAAAAAGGCAAGGCATAGACCTTCTGGTCATACCTTGCCTTTTGAATGACAAATTGTCGCTCTGGGTGGCGCGCAGCGTCGACTGGCCCGCCGTTCGTCAGAACGGCGGAACCTCTAGAGCAAAGTGACGCTAAAGCTGCGGACGTCCGTCTCGCCCGGCGCCAGCGTAATGGTGTTGGCCTTGTGCTCAAAAACGTCGTCCTCGGTGTCCATGGTGGTGTGACCGGTCCAAGGCTCGAGTGCCACAAACGGAGCGTCGTTGGCGGCAGACCACACGCCAATGTACTTAAAGCCCTCAAAGTCGATCTTGACGCCGTGGCCCGACTTGCGGCCGCGCAGCGTGAGCGTGGAGCCCGGAGTATCGGTGAACATGATGGCATCGTTATCGAAGCTACGGTGCGTGATGGGCAGCACGTCAGAGTTATCGGGCGCCTTGTAGCTGCCCTCAAACGTCATAAGACCGTCGGGCGTGATGATAGGAGCCTCGTTAGTCCAAGCCTCGGTAAACGCCAGCTCGTAATCCTCGAACGCCTCGTCCTCGGCACCGGGGGCGGGCACGTTAAATGCGGGGTGGCCGCCCACCGAGAACGGCAGGTCCACGTCGCCGGTGTTGGTGACGGCAAAGGTCTGCGTGAGGGTGGCGTCGCCGGTCAAGGCATAGGTCATGTTGAGCTTAAAGTGGAACGGGAACGCCTTGAGCGACTCGGGCGTATCGGTAATCTCGTACGTTACCGAGGAGCCGTCCTCCGAAACCTCGACCAGCTTGTGCTCGACAATGCGCGCGAGTCCGTGGCGCGGCATCTCGCAGGTGCCGGCCGCAGACGTTGCCGTGTTGTTGCGCAGCGAGCCCACAATAGGGAACAGGATGGGCGCGTGCTTGCCCCAAAAGGCCGGGTCGCCCTGCCACAGATACTCGTTGCCGTTGAGGGCAAGGCTCGTGAGCTGGGCGCCCATGGAATCGATGGCCGCGGTGAGGCCGCCGCGCTTGATGGTAGTGACGGTAGACATGCTACTTCCTCCAAAAATAAACAATAGTGTCGAGGGCTATTGTCCCACTCTTGGCGGCGGGACGGGACAGCAGGCGATTATTGAGTAGTCATAGCGGAATGAGCGGCGAGCACCTACTGGGTATCCACGTAAAGGTCGAACCCGCCCTGCGGTGTGGTGTCGACCGTGTCGGGCGCCTGTGAGTTAAAGCTCACGGGGACCATGCGCTTTGAGGCACGGAAGCGCGTGCCGTCGGTGGCGACGGGCGGTTCATCGACGGTGAGCTCGTAGTCGCCGGGCTTAAGTTCGATGCCGTCACCAGCGGAATTGACGTATTGATACTCGTCAATCGTCTGCCCTTTGAGCGTGCGCCCCACGATGTGGATGAGCATTTGGCTGTCGCCGCGCGCGGTGTCCCACGTCGCGCCGTCCTTGACCTCGACCGACACATGTACCGAGCGCGTGCGGCCGAGCGATTGCTCGATAGACATCTCGACCTTGGCGGCGTCTTTTCGCTGTTGTTCAACATGGCTCCAGACGTTTCCAATTACCGAGCATGCGATAACGCCGGCCATGAAGGCGATAAGGATGGGGCCGAGCGGAGAGCGACGTCCTGCATCTTCCTCGCGAGACAGATTGGGACGACGTGTGGGCGCGGGCGCCTGAGCACCCTGCGAGGGCACGTCGAGAATACTGAAGGATGCCGTGCTGTCGGGGTCGATGTTATGGCGCGGCTGCGGGGTCTTGGCCGGCGAGATGGACATGTCCGCCGGCTCACCGAGTGTGGCCGTGGCATCGGCCTTAGCCTCATCGGCCTCGGCTTGGGCCCAAGCCTGCTCAAAGGTCAGGGGCTCGGCGGCATCGGAGGCGGCATCAGGCTCGACAGCGGCATCGTTGCCGGTCTCGTCCTCGTCGCTCGACACGTCACGCGACGCGGGCTCGTCCCACTCCTCGTCCGGAGCCTCGCCCTCGCTATACCACCATTCAAAGTTATCGATATCCATACGGGGCGCCCCTTAGGCCTCGCAAATAAACACTCGCTAGTCTTATACCCCCAGACGGCACCGAAGCTCACCCGCGCCGGACACGAAAACCGTCACAACATTCGACGTTTTTCCTCGTTTTCGAGATTTTCATCGAATGTTGTGACGGTTTAGGCGGCAGCCACGCCGCGAATGTGACAAAGAGACTGTCCCTTTGTCACATTCTGTTAGAGTTGCAGGGATTGAATCCCGCTTATTCACGCGACATTGGAGTGACAACCTTGACCGCCGCAACCACGCCAAAAAGTAAGTCAACCGCCGCCGCGCTCTCCCCCGCGCGCACCAATCTTTGCCTGGCGCTGCTCGTGCTGTTGGGATTCTCGCTCGGCTGCTCCGAGTTCGTGGTCATCGGCATCGAAAGCGACCTAGCGACGGAACTCGGCGTATCGCTTGCCACCGCAGGCCAACTTATTAGCGTGTTCGCACTGATCTACGCTATCTCGACGCCGGTGCTCGCGCTCAGTACGGGGCGTTTTCGCCGCTACCAGCTGCTCGTGTGCTACAGCATCGTCTTTGTGCTCGGCAACCTGGTCATGGCGTTGGCGCCCAACTTCCAGGTGCTGTTCATCTCGCGCATCATCCTGGGCTCCGTCTCGGGCGCACTGCTCGCCGTGGGCGTGACGTACATCCCCGAGCTTCTGTCTCCGCAGCAAACTTCGCTTGCCATCTCGGTGGTATATGGTGCGTTTTCCGTGGCAATGGTCTTTGTCACTTCGATCGGCAAGTTTGTGGCCGACACGCTCGATTGGCACGTGGCCATGTACGGCACGCTGGCCTTTGCCGTTTTGATCTGCAGCGCGCTCGTGGCGTTTATGCCTCGCGCCGGGCAGACCGATGAGCCCGCCACCTTCCGCGAGCAGGCGGGGCTACTACGCGAGCCGAGTATCATTACCGGCATGCTCATCTTCTTGTTTGGCGTGGGCTCGGTCTATGTGTTCTACGGCTACGTGACGCCTTATCTTGAGCAGGTGCTGGGCATGGGCACGGTCGAAGCCAGCACCACGCTCATGGCCTACGGCGTGTTCTGCCTGATCTCGAACATCCTGGGCGGGTGGATCGATGCGCGCTTTGGCATGAAGGCGCTACTCGTGACGTTTGTGCTGCAGGCCGCAGCGTTACTCGGACTGTTTGCTGTGGGCGGCACCATGCCGCTCGCGCTGGTCTTTGTCTTTAGCCTGGCGCTGCTCATGTACCTGTTCTCGGTGTCGTGCATCACGCACTTTATGGACGTGGCACGCAGCCGCCATCCCAAGTCGATGGTACTCGCAAGTTCGGTTGAGCCCATGGCGTTTAACGTCGGCATCTCGTTTGGCACCGCAGTGGGCGGCGCCGTGGTAAGCAGCGTTGGCATTGCATATGTAGGCGCAGTGGGTGCCGCGTTCTCGCTTGTGGCCTGGGTGCTTACGCTGGTGACGATTAAGTTGGCTCGCTGGGAACGCAAGAGGGCGATGGCGCAGGCGTAGATGCGATACTCGAGCTCGATGATGGCGATCGAAAGGAAACCGCATATGCAACGTGTACTGTTTATCTGCTATGGAAATATCTGTCGCTCGACGATGGCTGAGTCCGTGTTTACCGAGCTAGTGCGGCGCGCCGGGCGCGCGGGCGAGTTTGTCATTGATTCCGCTGCGACCTCGACCGAGGAGATCGGCAACCCGCCGCATCATGGCACGGTCGCCAAGCTGCGTGAAGTCGGGATTCCCGTCGTTGCGCACCGTGCCCGCCAGGTGCGTCGCGCGGAGTATGGCGACTGGGACCACATTGTCTATATGGACGACGAGAGCGCCCGCGGCCTGTACCGAATTTTTGGGAAGGACCCCGATGGCAAGATCTCGCGCCTGCTCGATTGGACCGATCGCCCCGGCGACGTGGCCGACCCCTGGTACACCGGCAATTTCGACGCCACCTACCGCGATGTACTCGCCGGTTGCACCGCCATGCTCGAGCAGCTGTAGGCGCTCGGGCGGCGCGGGCACACGGGCCACGCCATCGGCATAAAACGAGCGTGGATTTTCTCCCACTTTGAGCGTTCGAGCGCGCTCTAAACGGGAGAAAATCCACGCTCGTTATCTCGGTGGGAGAAAATCCACACTCATGAATGTGACAAAGGGACTGTCCCTTTGTCACATCCGGGACTGGCCCTAGACCGGCTTGACCTCCAGCTTTATCCCCTCGGCGCAGGAGTCGCCCAAAACATCCGAAAGGGCCCAGGTCGCATATAGCGGCAAATAGAGAACCGCTCCGTTGCGCTCAACGTTGCCTCTCGAGAAAACAATCCCGAGCCTTACACCATATTCAGCCGTATCAAGCACATGACCGAGCGCAGCATGCGCGTGGTAATAGGAGCCCGATTTAACCTCGATCGGAACAGCCGTCCCATCCGGTCCGTCGACCACAAAGTCCACTTCACCGCGCTTTTTTGTCTGATAGTAGTAAAGCTGGCGATTTTGGGCAGCCAGCTGCTGGGCCACCACGTTTTCGTAAATGCCGCCCAGATTGGGCTCCTTGCTATCAAGATACGCCGCTTGGGCGACTCCAACGGGGTAGCGCGCCATCAACATGCCCGTATCCGATTGGTATAGCTTGAACTGCGATGGCCGTGCCGTCTTGAGCAGGGGCGACTTTGGCTCGGTTACGATATCGGCTTTGAGAGCAACGCCGGCATCGACAAGCCAGACAAAATCTCGCTGGTACTTCTCATAATGCGCCTTGGGGTCAATGGAATTGAGCACGAAACGCTTGTGTTCGCCCTCAAGCATAATGGGGAGCTGATCGTAGATGCTCTGCACCTGAAGGGCACGCCCGCTTGCATACTTGGAAATATCCCGTCGGTACTGTTCGTTGAGCTCGGACTGTAGCTGACGAACAGAGGCAAGGTCGCCCTGCGTGTCAAGGAAACGCTGCACGACCTCCGGCATTCCGCCGACAACGGTATAGGTCCTGAAGTTTGCCATCATCGCGTCATGAATGTAATCAGGAATGGGCCTCTCGCTGATACACGCGTCACGTATCGTTTGGCGAGCCCCCTCGCTCACTCCGGTTGCCCAGCAAAACTCCTCAAAATCGAGCGGGAACATCCTAAGCTCGTGGACATACCCCACGGGATAGGACCTGACGCCCTTGAACTGGGTCCCGAGCATTGACCCCGAAAACGCCCAGCGGCACCTCCCGTCCTCAACAAGGAACTTTGCCATCGTCATGATGTCGGGGGCCTCTTGGACCTCATCGATAAACACGAGCGTTTTGCCTGGTGCAATCGACTTTCCCGAAAGAAGCGTCACCCTGCTGATGAAATCATCGGCATCCCGCGCCTCGAGAAGAGCATCTTTTGCCTGGCGATTTTCCATGAGGTTAAGCTCGATGTAGGTTGCATGGTTGGCTTTGCCAAATGCGCGAATCGAATAGCTTTTGCCGATCTGGCGAGAACCCGTGATGAATAAGGCCTTTTGCTCGGTAGACTTCAGCCAACGCTCCAGCTCTGCCGCTATTTTCCTACGCAGCATAGGCTCTCCCCTCAATATCATCGAATGAAATGCAGAGTTTATATACTTGATTATCGATGAAATGCAGAGTTTTTAGAACCTAAAATCGGCTGAAATGCAGAGATTTGATATTACAAGCATAATAGAAGGAGCACCACCGGCGAATGTGACAAAAGAACTGTCCCTTTGTCACATTGCGCTCAACTACTCGTCGACGATCTCGGCGAGCCAGACGTTGAGGGTGTCGACCTCGGGGCAGCAGAACTTTGCCGTACCGGGCTCGTTGCCGGGCACGGTTCCGCCATAGCGCAGGATATCGATATAGGGAAAGCCCACATGGCAGGCCATGGCGCACATCTTGCCGCGGTCTCGGTCGAAGTCAAAAACGTCGCCCGGCTTGTGACCGTGGTGGCAGCGGCACGCACCCAGCTGGTCCACGCAGCTCACGCGGATACACGGACGCTTACCACGCGGCGCGCCGAGCGGCCTGTTCTCGTCCGCAGGCTTGACGCCGCCCTCGCCAGCATTACTCATGGTCAATCACATCCAGGCAGGCCTCGATGGGAAGGCCGGCGGACTTATCCTCCTGGTCGGCATTGCGCTCGATAAGCTCCGCTACCACGCGCATGGCATCGGACGTCGCGCGCTGAAGGCTCCAACCGGCCATAACGCGGCCGACGAGCACCGCCGAGAACGTGTCGCCCGTGCCCGGGAAATAAACCGGAATGAGCTCAAAGGGAATCGTAAAGTACTCCCCCGCCACATGGTCGTAACCGATAACCGCGTTCGTGCCATTGACCACGGCGCTCGTAATGACCACCGACTTGGCACCCAGCTCGCGCACGGCGTCCACAAGGGCGCGGGCCTCGTCGGGCGTGATTTGCTCGGCGATAGGCGTATCGGTGAGCAGGCATGCCTCGGTATAGTTGGGCACCGCGTAGTCTGCGCACTCCAGCAGATGCCGCATAAGGCCAATCGTGGACTCGGGCACGCCCGCATAGAGCTTGCCGTTGTCGCCCATGATGGGGTCGACGAACACCTTGGTACCCTTTTGCGCGCGACGGTGGCAGAAGTCCGAAATGATGCGCGTCTCTTCCTCGGTCACGATAAAGCCGGTAGAGATGGCGTCGAACTCAAAGCCGAGCTCCTCCCAGATGGCGAGGCTCTGGCGCACGTACTCGGTGGTGTCGTGGATGTAGAACTTGGGATAGTTGAGCGTATCGGAAACGAGCGCCGTTGGCAGGTTGTGGATGCGGTAGCCCATGTGCGACAGCACCGGCAGCATGGCGGAAAGCGCGACCTTGCCGTAGCCGCACATATCGTTGATCAGCAGCAGCTGAGTGTTCTTCATGAGGGTCTCCCTTGGTTCGGGCACGGCGCAGCAGCGCCACAGTGCGACTAAGTGTAGCGCAGGGAGCACGGCAGGCGGGCGCTGGTGCCGTGGAGGTCGAATTGTTGCGGAAAGGTTACGGGAAGGAAGTTAGTCGTTGGGGACGTTCTTAAATGACTAGTCAAACAAGAACGTCCCCAACGACTAACCCAACGACTATCAGCGCAAGGAGTGTCCCCAAGTGCCGGCACATAAGGAACGTCCCTAAGTGCCACCTAAGTGCCAAAACGACTGGTCGGGCAATGCCGATGTTTTGGCGAAGTCAGACACTATGACCCAATCCAGGGGCACGGAAACGACAGGAGCCCCCGCTCGTGACCGCGGGTCGGGGCTGCGACAATGTTGTTGAAGTGCCAGAGGCGCAGCCGCGCCGCAACGAGGTTGGGAGGCTCCCGTGCCTAGATATTCTACCGCCTTCGGAATGGACGTACACCTCAGGTCCACCACCGTCTGCGCGCTCGACGCGGAGACGGGCGAGGCAGTGACGAGGAGGTTCCGCGGCAACCCGTGGGGCGAGGTCGCGGAGTGGATGTCGGGCTTCCCCGGCCCGTCGCTCGCCGCCTACGAGAGCGGCTACCTCGGCTTCGCCCCGCAGAGGGAGCTCTCCGGGCTCGGCGTCGACTGCGTCGTGTTAGCGTCAATATAATTTTCACCATTTCCACCAACGCATTTTCGCCAATCGCG
>CAVFEY010000061.1:0-9087 GCA_963621725.1 Firmicutes bacterium AF25-13AC | reverse complement strand
AGGCCCTCGCGGCCTAGTCGCTATTTAGGGCGTCCAAGATTTGGGGCGCAGTTCATTGTGGGCACGGCGGGGCGGGCAAGCGGCTATGAGCAGCAGGCTTAGAACAGGCCGGTGATGTTGCCGTCGTTGTCGACGTCGATGTTCTCGGCCGCGGGAACCTTGGGCAGGCCGGGCATGGTCAGAACGCTGCCGGTCAGCGCGACCACAAAGTGGGCACCGGCGGAAACCTTGAGCTCGCGCACGGTGATGTGGAAGCCCTCGGGAGCGCCCAGCGCCTTGGCGTTGTCGCTAAAGCTGTACTGCGTCTTGGCCACGCACACCGGCAGGTTGCCAAAGCCGTTCTCGCGCAGCTCGGCGAGCTGGCGCTTGGCAGCCGGCGTAAAGTCGACGCCGTCGGCGCGGTAGACCTTGGTGGCAACGGCCTCGAGGGCGTCGGCCACATCGGCGCCGTCCTCGTAGGCAAACTTGAGCTCGCTCGGCTGCTCAATCAGACTCATGACCTCATCGGCCAGGTCGAGCGCGCCCTCGCCGCCCTTGGCCCAGACCTCGGAAAGCTTAACGCTGACGCCGAGCTTCTGGCACTCGGACTCGATGAGCGCAAGCTCGGCCTCGGTGTCCGTCGGGAAGCGGTTGATGGCGACCACGCAGGGCAGACCATAAACGTTCTGGATGTTGTCGACGTGACGCAGCAGGTTGGGCATGCCAGCCTTGAGTGCTTCGAGGTTCTCCTCGTTGAGGTCGGCCTTGGCGACGCCACCGTTGTACTTAAGCGCACGGGCGGTAGCGACGATCACGACGGCGCTGGGGCGAACGCCCGTCATGCGGCACTTGATGTCGAGGAACTTCTCGGCACCCAGATCGGCACCGAAGCCGGCCTCGGTAATGGCAACATCGCCAAAGCGCATCGCCATACGCGTGGCCATGATGGAGTTGCAGCCGTGGGCGATATTGGCGAAGGGACCGCCGTGGACAAACGCGGGCGTGCCCTCGAGCGTTTGCACCAGGTTGGGCTTGAGCGCGTCCTTAAGCAACGCGGCCATGGCACCCTGGGCCTTGAGGTCGCGGGCACGGACGGGCTCGCCGGCAAAGCTATAGCCGACGACAATCTCACCCAAGCGTTCCTTGAGGTCGCTGATGCTCGTAGACAGGCACAGGATTGCCATGACCTCGGAGGCGACGGTGATATCGAAGCCGTCCTCGCGCGGCACGCCCTGGGCCTTACCGCCAATGCCGTCGATGACGTGGCGCAGCTGACGGTCGTTCATATCGACGACGCGCTTCCAAGTGATGCGCTTAACGTCAATACCGAGCTGATTGCCCTGCTGGATGTGGTTATCAAGCATGGCGGCCAGCAGGTTATTGGCGGCACCGATAGCGTGGAAGTCGCCGGTAAAGTGCAGGTTGATATCCTCCATGGGGATGACCTGAGCCCAGCCGCCGCCGGCAGCACCGCCCTTAACGCCAAAGACGGGGCCGAGCGAAGGCTCGCGCAGGGCAACGGCACTCTTGACGCCGCGACGACGCAGGCCGTCGGCCAGACCGATGGTCGTGGTGGTCTTGCCCTCGCCCGCGGGCGTTGGGTTGATAGCGGTCACGAGGACGAGCTTGGCCTGGTGATCAGTCGGCTCGTTGAGCAGTGAATAGTCGACCTTAGCCTTGTCGAAGCCGTACGGAATAAGGTGCTTAACGTCGACGCCGGCGTTCTTGGCCACCTCGGTAATAGGCAGTGGCGTGACAGAACGTGCGATTTCGATGTCAGTAGGCATGGGCGGTCCTTTCGTTACCGAATGAGAAAAAGACCAATTCAGCATAGCACGGGCGCGCAATAGTAAAACGCCCATAACCGATGAACGGCGATATGTTTACCCGATGCCCAGCGATAGTCCAACAGCCCGCCAAAACAAAGCGCCCTAAACGGTAGGTTCAATCCCCAGGTGCTCAAAGGTGCGAAGGGTTGCCTGACGGCCCTGCGGCGTACGAATCATCAACCCGCACTGCAGCAAATAGGGCTCATAGACATCCTCGAGCGTGCCCGGGTCCTCGCCCACCGCACTGGCAAGGGTCGTCAGGCCTACAGCACGGCCGGAGAACGTCTTGGCAAGCGTCTCCAAGATACGAATATCCATCCAGTCCAGACCGAGCTCGTCGATCTCGAAAAACTCGAGCGCCTGGCGGCAGATATCGAGCTCGATAGGGCCGCTGCCACGCACCTGTGCGTAATCGCGCACGCGCTTGAGAAGGCGGTTGGCAAGACGTGGCGTGCCGCGCGAACGCGAGCCGATCTCGAGTGCACTGGGATGGTCGATCGTCACGCCCAGGATAGTCGCCGAGCGCGTCACAATCTGCGCGAGCTCCTCGACCGTGTAGTAATCCAGGCGATACGAAATGCCAAAGCGGTCGCGCAACGGGCCGGTCAACATGCCTGAGCGGGTCGTTGCCGCTACCAGCGTAAACTTGGGAATATCCAGGCGAATCGAGCGCGCCGCCGGACCCTTGCCAATCACGATATCGAGGGCAAAGTCCTCCATCGCGGGGTACAGGACCTCCTCGACCGAACGGTTGAGGCGGTGGATCTCGTCGATAAACAGCACATCACCCGGCTGCAAGTTAGTAAGGATGGCCGCCAGGTCGCCCGTGCGCGCGATGGCAGGGCCACTCGTGGTCTTGATCTGAGCGCCCAGCTCGTTGGCGATAACGGTGGCCAGCGTGGTCTTGCCCAGGCCCGGAGGACCCGAGAAGATCACGTGGTCGAGCGTCTCGCCACGGCTCTGCGCCGCTTCGATCAACACGCGCAGGCTCTGCTTGATGTGCTCCTGACCACAGTAATCGTCCAGGCGCTGGGGGCGCAAAGTGCGGTCGACATCGAGGTCCTCGGCCGTCAGCTCCGAGCCCACCATGCGCTCGCCGTGCGCCATGGATGCCGCCGGCGAGTTGCCGGGCGTCGCCCACAGGTCCTGAGAGTCATCGGCTTCCCACATCACGCATCCATTCCGAGTCGCTTAAGCGCCGCGCCGAGCAGATCCTCGACACGCATATTCTGCCCATCATACCCGCTCAGGGCAACATCGGTCTCCTGCGGGCTAAAGCCCATGGAAAGGAGCGCCGCACGGGCATCATCGATCGCCGAGGGAGCGGCAGCGGGCACGGGCATCGCAACCTGTCCGGGAATCACGTCGACCGGCACAAAGCCCTTATCCTTGGCAAAGGTGCTCTTGAGTTCCAGGATCAGGCGCTGAGCTGTCTTTTTGCCCACACCGGGTACCTTGGCCATGCCCTTGTCGTCCTCGGCCATCACCAGCGAATACAGCTGCCCCACGGTATAGGTGGAAAGCACGGCAAGCGCCAGGCGCGGGCCAACGCCCGAAACGGACACGAGCCGGTCGAACATCGTGCGCTCATCCTTTGAGGAAAAACCGAAAAGTGTCATGGCGTCCTCGCGCACCTGCATACGCGTGTAGAGGCGGACCTCGCCACCGGGCGTCGGCAACGTGGCCGCAGTGCTGCCCGAAATGCCGAGCTCAAAGCCAACGCCCGACACATCGACGACAGCAGAGCTCATCGTGGCCTCGACAAGCGTTCCGTGGAGCTGGGAAATCATCAGTATCCGGTTCCTCTCTGTTGATAGAACTCGCCACCGGTAAGGGCGCGGGTGCGGCTGAGGTTTACGTGGCAGATGGCGCAAGCCAGGGCATCGGCGGCATGGTCGGGATGCGGGTCGTGGTCGAGCTGCGTTAGCGTGCGTACCATGTAGGCGACCTGCCGCTTGTCCGCGGCGCCGGTGCCCACCACAGCCTGCTTGATCTGCATGGGCGTGTATTCGCCAATCTCGAGCGCGCATTCCGACAGCGCCACGAGTGCAGCCCCGCGGGCATGCGCCGTAGGAATTGCCGAGCGAACGTTAGCACCAAAGTAAATGCTCTCGATAGCAGCGGTATCGGGTCGATAACGCTCCACGACACCCTTGAGGTCGCGGGCGATATGCGACAGGCGCACCGCGAGCGGACTTCCGGCACTGGTCTCGATGCAGCCGTAGGCACGGCAGCGAACCTCGCCGCGCCGCTCCTCGATAATCCCCCAACCCGTATGGGCCAAACCGGGGTCGATACCCAAAATGACCAAGCCGACCTCCCCTCGCCACAAGCACAGCGCAAGACAAGGCCCCGCGCATCATTCACGAACGTCTGTTCTAGAATAACACAACGGGGCCGAAATGCTTAGTTGAAGTATCGGGGCTGGGAGCGAATCCTATCCCATAGTTAGTTCTGCGAGAAAAAGGGGAACTGCCTCGGATCCACCGGCGGATGCGGCATCGGACCACCCTGGGGCCCACCCTGCGGACCGCCCTGACCGCCCATCATCTTATCGATGGCGTCCTGAACCTCGCCCTCGAACTTTTTCATACCCTCATGCAAACGACGCTGGCCATCCTCAGAGCGCAGCTCCTCCATCTGCTCGGGCGAAATACCCAGTAGCTCGCCCAGCACGCCCATCATCTCGTTTCGCACGCGCTCGCTCGTATCCTCGTCAGCAAAACGGCGCACCTCGGCGCGCGCCAGCGAATCGACCGTCATACGCTCCTTGCCGTTAAGCCCCAGGTCGGACCACGCGAGCATATACGGCCAGGCACGCTCGGCAAACGAACGGGCCGAGACGATCGGCGCCATCGGCAACATGCGGCGGGCAGCCTCACCCTGTCGAACGAGCATCAGCAGCAGCGAGCAAGCCTCAGGCTTGCCAGCGGCCATCGGGATGTCGTCGAAAGATCGATTGCGGTCCACGTGCGCCTCGAGCGCGCCATCGACCTCACCCGGCTCAAGCCCGCCGAGCAGCTGTGCCGCGCGGTCGAGCATATCGACCGAACCGTCGAGCGTCGAGAGCGCTTGCGCCAGCACGCGCTCCATACAATCTTCCACCGCGTTGAGCGTCACGAGCTCTTGGGGCACCACGGCAGACGTGCGGTTGCGCACACGCGCCACAAACTCAAGCGTCGACAGGTACACATCGCCAAAGGGCGCGTAATCGCCCTGGTAGCCGCCGCAAAGCGCCGGCGCCGCCAGCGCGTACTCGGTTTTGGACAGCGGGCTCAGCGCCATCGCACCCAGCTCGAGCGCCGTGTCCTCCAGCATGAGGCCCAACGTGCGCGAGCGCAGACGCTCGGCATCGCCCGCCGACACGTCGCGATCGAGCACACGCGCCGCATCCGGTGCATCGCGCTCGACGGTGCGAATGTGCAGACGCTCGGCGATGGCGCGGACGGCGGCACAGCGGGCAGCCTCGGCCTCTTCCTGCGCCGGCGTAAAGATACGGTTGCGCCCCAGCACCAGGCCAATCACATTGCGCGGGCCCAGAGCGTCGACGGCCAGCGCCGCCAGCAGGGACGACGGCAAGTCACCCTCGAGTGTCACCACAGCACGCGACGCACCGTGGGCTCGGGCGTTGTCGCGCACGGCGAGCACCAGCGCCTGCCACAGCCACTCCTCGGAACGGAACTCGGGCAGTTCGTGATCCTCCAGGGCATCGAGCATCACGCCGCGCTGAATCTCCTGAACCAGCAGGCTCTCCTCAAAGCACGGCGCCTGGGCCACCACGCGACCGCAGTCGTCGAGCACAAACGAACCGCCGGTATACACCGACTCGTCATAGGCACCGACCGGCGCCATGCAGGCAAACCACACGCTGCGCTTGGATGCGATCTTGCGGTAGGCGCCGCTGCGAACGGCAGCAATGGCGGCAGTCTCGCGGTCGGTCATGTCAAACGCGTTGAATTGGAAATACGCAATGAGGTCAACACCGGTCGGCAACATCTCGAGTTCGCGGTCCAAGTCAAAAATCACGGCGATGCGCACGCCGTCCACGTCGAACACCGGCGGCGCCCAACGTGTGTCGTTGTTCTCGCCACGCTGCAGGGCAATGCTCGAACGCGCCGGCACCACATGACCGTCCTTGAGCATCATGTAGTCGAGCAGCGGCTGGCCCTCAAACGAAACCGCCGCGGGCACGATGCAGATCATGTCAAGCTCCTGGATACGCTCGGCGACACCAGTCAAACCGGCAAGCACGTCGTGCTCAAAGTCGGCAGCGCCCACCAGGCCACCGGGCATGGCGCCCATAAAGAGCGGAGCCGGAACGCACAGCACGCGCGCCCCGCGCTCGTGGGCCAGACGAGCCTGGTCCTCGATGCGGCCGCAAATGCCCTCAATATCACCCAGGCGCATATCGATCTGTGCAAGCGCGAGCTTCATGGCCCAGCCCTTTCCGTCGTAAACCATCGAAATCGTAGTAAAAGCGCCGGCCGCATAATGCAGCCGGCGCTTGCATGTGCATATGCTAGTTATGATACCCCGAGCGGGGGCGCGCTCCTAGAATGTCGCGGACCACAGCCCGTGCAGGTTGCAGTAGGCATAGACGGTACCGGTCTTGGAGCCGCCCGCGAAAAACGTCGCGGGTTTCATGCCGGGCTCAAGGTAATGAACCTCTAAGCGGCCCTCGGCCTCAAGCGCAATCCACTCAATGTAGTGTTCGGGCAGGCTGGGGTGCTCGACCGAGCCAACGCGTGCACGAATCACGTGACCGTCGCGCTCGGTCTCGACAACAGGCACGTGCTTCTCGTGCGCCGCGTCCTCAGTGTTTGCGGTCAGTTCCGTGCAACCGGCAGGGGTCGCAACGTCGTCGCCAAGGGCAGCGATGAGCTTACCGTCGGGGTCCTTAAAGAATTTCGCCATGATGTTCTCCTTTGCTGATGTGCCAATGTTCTTGATGGTTCTTATGCCCAAAGGCAGACAAACCATCCACGGCATTGCAAATGAACACATAACGGATCAGGCAAGCGGTCGGGCCAAAATGCGTCGACCGTCCTGCCCACTCCAGCAGTCCCACCCCGCGCGCGGCTAGCGCCCGTCGCCGCCGAGCAGCGCCAGAACATCCTCGCGCGTGAACAGTGCCGACGAGATGCCGTCGCCGCCGAGCACGCTGTTGACCAGGTCGCGCTTGGACTCCTGCATCTGCATAATGCGCTCCTCGATCGTGTCCTTGGCGATGAGCTTGTACACGGTCACGGTATGTTGCTGGCCAATACGATGCGCGCGGTCAGTCGCTTGGTCCTGCGCCGCCACGTTCCACCACGGGTCGTAGTGGATTACCACGTCGGCCGCCGTCAGGTTAAGGCCCACGCCGCCCGCCTTGAGCGAGATCAAAAAGACCGGCACCTCGCCCGCCTGGAACTGTGCGACCATCTTGGCGCGGCTCTCTTTAGACGATGCGCCCGTGAGCTTAAGGAAGGCGATATCCTCCTTGGCCAGGCGCTTACCGATAATATCGAGCATACCCGTAAACTGGCTGAACAACAGGATGCGATGTCCGCCGTCGAGTGCGCCGTGCACGAGCTCCATGCACGTATCGAGCTTGGCGCTCCCCGCCTTGTAATCCTCGTAGTGCAGACGCGGGTCGCAGCAGATCTGGCGCAGCTTGGTGAGCTCGGCAAGTACCTTGAGCTTGTCCTTCTTAAACTCCCCGGCCTCGCGGTGCTGCACCTGCTGGGCGATGCGGTCCTGGTTGGCCAGGTAGAGCTTGCGCTGCTCGCCGGTGAGCTGCGCCATGACCGTGTCCTCGATCTTTTCGGGCAGATCGGCCACCACGTCCTCCTTGACACGGCGCAGTACAAACGGCGACACGAGTGCCTGCAGACGAGCGGCGCTGTCGCCCTCGGCGTGCTCGACCGGGCTTTCGAAGCGCTTGGCAAACGACTCGCGCGTGCCAAGCAGGCCCGGCATCAAAAAGTCGAAGATGCTCCAGAGCTCGGACAAGCGGTTTTCGATGGGCGTGCCCGTCAAGGCAAAGCGCACGCCGGCAGGCAGGCGCTTGGCGGCACGCGCTACCTGCGTGAGCGGGTTTTTAATGTACTGGGCCTCGTCGAGCACCACGCGGGCAAAATCCTGCTCGACGTACTCGTCGATATCGCGCCGCATAAGGTCATACGACGTCACGACCACGTTATGCTCGGCAACGCCGGCAATCTGCACGCGACGCTGCGCCTTGGCGCCCACGATGGCGCACACATCGAGCGACGGGGCAAAGCGCTCCAGCTCGGCGGTCCAGTTGTACACAAGCGACGCAGGGCACACCACAAGCGTGGGTTTAGTGTCCCCCGCTTCCACGCGCGCCAGGATATGTGCGATCATCTGCAGCGTTTTGCCCAGGCCCATGTCGTCGGCCAAGATGCCGCCAAGGCCCAGGTGTTCGAGCGAGCCGAGCCACTGGTATCCGTCGACCTGATAGCCGCGCAGTGTGGCCTTGAGCGAGACCGGCACCGTAAAGTCCATCTTGCCGAGCGTATCCAAGCGCTCGACGGTGCGGCGGAACGCGGCGTCACGATCGGCCTCGAGCGCGGGCGTGCGCGCGAGCATGCTATCGACGAATAGGGTACTCGACGCGGGAAGCGACACGCCGTCGAGCAGGTCGACGGCATCGACACCCAGGTCCTCGGCGAGGCCAAACGCGGCTCGGGCGCCCTCGTCCAAACGAATGATGTCGCCGGACGTAAGGCGCGCAAACGTCTGGTGACGCTTGTAGGAGTCGAGGTAGATGGCAAGGTCCGCGGCCGAAAGCCCGCTCGCGCCCAACTCGACATCGAGCAGATTGCTCTTGACGGTCGCACGAACCGAGAGCTTGGGCGCGGGGCGGACCGAGATCTGGCGCAGACGGTCGCTGAGCATGACCTCACCCAGCTCGGACAGGGCGGACAGGCCCTCGGTCAGCAGGCGGAACAAGCTCTCGTCATCGCGCTCCTCAAACGCCAGACCGCCCTCGTAAAAGTCGAAATACAGGGCCGCCGTGTCCATAACGCGAAACTCCGCCACCTCGTCGCGGGGCGGCACGCCCGGGCGCCGCTCTTCGAAGGGACTACCCGGAGCGCCCAGGCTAAAGAGATCCGCCGACCAATCGCCGTAGGTAACCGTAATTTTGCAGGTCACGAGCCCATCATCGACGCCGATTGCCATAGCAAAGCTCGGATCGGGTGCCACGGTATCGAGCGCGGCGGGCGCGGTGAGGTCGGTGTAGTCGCGCAAAATGGGCAGCGCCATACGACAG
>CAVFEY010000060.1:4227-9938 GCA_963621725.1 Firmicutes bacterium AF25-13AC | reverse complement strand
CAGTCCCAATCGGTGGTGGGTACGCCTTCGCGCACGCATGACTCGCCCACGCCCTTGAGGAACCAGCGCGAGGAGCCTTTGTCGCCGGTGCCATTGTGGTTGATGTCGTTTTCGCCCTCGGCAGCACGCAGGAACTGGCACTTGTAGGTGTTGACGCCCAGGCAATCGTTGTAGGGGAGCGCGGCGGTCAGCGCGGCGATGTCCTCGTCGCGGACGTCGAGCTCGCCGCCGGCGATATGGGCCAGCTTGGTCGCAGCCTCCAGGGTGTCGGCTGCATAGTGGCCGCGGAAGGTGGCGTCGAGTACCCAGCGGTTGTTGATGACGTCGGCCATGCGAGCTGCCTCGCAGTCGGCGGCATTGTTGGGGTCGAGGGGATACTTGGGCTCCAGGTTCTGGACAATGCCGATCTCGCCCTCAAAGCCGCCCTCATGGAAGGCGACGACAGCCTTGGCGTGGGCCACCATCATGTTGTGCATGAGCTGGAAGGCCTTATCCAGGCGATACTTCTCGCCGTGCGGCCAGTTGCCGACGATAAAGCTGCCCTCGGCGGTCGCGGGGATCTCGTTAAAGGTAAACCAGTGCTTGACCTCGGTGAACTCGGCAAAGCAGAACTTGGCGTACTCGACAAAGGCGTCGATCGTCGTGCGCGTCAGGAAGCCCTCGCCGCCGTTCTGGTAAAAGGCCTCAGGTGTATCAAAGTGATCGAGCGTGACATAGGGGATAACGCCAGCTTTGTTGCAGGTGGCGAAAAGCTCGTGATAGAAAGCGACGCCCTCGGGGTTAATCTCGCCGGTGCCATCGGGGAAGATACGGCTCCAAGCGATGGAGACACGGATACCGTTGATGCCGAAGCGCTGGCACAGGTCGATATCGACCGGGTACTTGTTGTAGAAATCGCTTGCGGGGTCGGGGGAGAAGCGACCCTGGGCTGCCAGGAAATCGTCCCAGGGCACTTTGCCCTTGCCGTGCGTACGGGTCTCGCCCTCAACCTGGTAAGCAGCGGTGGCGCCGCCAAACACAAAGCCGTCGGGGAACTGCATGGGGTTGGTCATGAGTCATCCTTTCTGTGGGATTCGAATAGGGAGAGGTGCCCGAACTGGGGATCCGGGCACCAACAGAGGGAGGAACCTAGTCGAGGTTCTCGCGGAGCCACTTGATGGCGCCAGCGGGGTCGCGAGTAAGGTCGATATATTCCTTACCGCGCGGGGCGAGCAGCTTAATGCCCAGGCGATCGGTGTCGGCCTTCATGTCGTTGTAGTAGCTACGGACCTGCGGGGCAAGCACGATAACGTCGTACTGATCCATGATGGCAGTGTGCTGGCCATAGGCGCCTGCGGAGGAAGCGATGTTCTCTCCGGTCTGCGCAGCACCTTCCTTGATGGCGTTGGCAAGCATGGCAGAGGTGCCGGCGCCGGCGCACAGGACGAGGACCTTCAGGCCATCGACGTCCTTCTTAGCGGATGCGTTGGCGGCGGGCTCGGGCTGATCGGCGACAGGCTTGCTGTCGGCGGCAGCGGCGGTCGGCTCGACGGAAGCGGTGACAGCGGCGGTCTGCTCGACAGCGGGCGCAGAGGTGCTGGCGCCGATGGCGGCAGCACCATCGGACTCGAGACCCAGCTCGGCGGCGCGCTCGGCCTCCTGGTCGCAGAGCAGCTTATCGTACGCCTTCAAGAACGGCAGGTAGATGATGGCGTCCAGCAAGATGATGATTGCGACAAACACCAGGGCGATAAGCTGGAAGTTCGTGGTGATGAAGATGCCGATGGGGGCAGGGGTAGCCCAAGGCACCACGAAGGAGAAGCCGTTCATGCCCACGTTATCGATAAAGAACTTGGCAACACTTACGTTGACGCAGCCGGCGGCAACAAAGGGGATGAGCATGTAGGGGTTAAGGATCATCGGCGCGCCAAAGAGCAGCGGTTCGTTGACGGCGAAGGCAACAGGAACAATCGAGGCCTTACCGACGGCTTTGAGCTGCTTGGACTTCATAAAGAGAATCAGCAGAAGCGGCACGATGAACGTGGCGCCGGTGCCGCCGAACTCACCCACGAGCGACATGTTAAAGGTGAGGGAGTGGGCGGGGTGACCACCGGCCAGCAGAACCTGCAGGTTCTCGGCCTGGTTGGCAAGACGGATGGGGTCGATGCCCGGCTGGACAATCGAGGGGCCGTGGACGCCGATGAACCAGAAGAACGCGGTGGCTGCCTGGATAAGGATAAGGCCAGGATAGGTTTCTGCAGCGGTAAAGAGCGGGGAAAGCAGTTTGATAAGCAGCTCGGAGAACGGAACGCCCATGAGGTTGCGCACGACGACATCGATGATGCCGCAGATGATGACAGCGCCACCGAAGGGGATGATGTCGCGGAAGTTCTGAGCGATGGCGCCCGGGACCTCTTTGGGCAGCTTAATGGTCAGATCGCGCGAGACGCAGAATTTGTAGACCCACACGGTGATGAACGCGGCGATATAGGCCGAGAACAGACCGCGCGTGCCCATGCTGGTGCAGTCGAAGACCGAAAGCTCGGAGCCGTTGAACTTGGTGGTGAACTGCGTAACGGCGAGCAGCAGCATGCTGCACTGGGCGGCCACCATGGTGGAGCCGTCGTTGAGCACCTTGCCGGCGGGCATGCGACGGTTCATGGATGCCGTAAAGTTCTTGGCAGTGGTGCCGGCAACCATGATGCCCATGACACCCATGGTGAAGTTGTACAGCTTGTTGCACCAGTCGATGAGCGGCTGGGGCAGCGTGACGCCGACTACGCCGGGAAGGGTGGCAATCAGCAGGAAGATCGAAGAGGTGAGGACAATGGGCATGCACCCAAGGAATCCGTCCTTGATGGCCTGGAGGTAGATGTTCCTCGAGATCTTCTCAAAGAACGGCTGATGCTTTTCGAGCATCTTTACGATGGCGTCCATAGAGCTCCTTTGCTACTTGATGCGCGATGCATGTGGATGGAACTGGTCGTCGATGGATGGTCAGGACTGCCCGGAAACCTTCCTGCTTAAGGAAGGCATTGCGGAATGACAACGTTGTCATTCCGTTAATGACAACGTAAGACATTTTTGGAAGAGCAACAAGGATATACGGGTGAGTGGTCGATATTGTCCGGTAAACGGTTGATTTATCAGTCAGGCAGGTGGTGTATGCTAGAACGCAAAAAACAAGCGATAGAGAACCGAGTGGAGAAGCAGTGACAACGATGGACAAGAAAAATGTCTCAATGAATGATGTGGCGATTGCCGCGGGCGTTTCTCTCAAGACGGTTTCGCGTGTGATCAACGAGCCCGATAGCGTGCGAGAGTCGACACGCGATAAGGTCCATTCGGCAATGGAGGCGCTCGGATTTCGAACCAACTTTGCCGCTCGTTCGCTCAAGTTGGGCCGTTACGGGTGCATCGGCGTTGTGCTGTTCCACTTGTCGGGCGGTGCCGTGGACATGATTGACGGTATCGCCGATGCCGCCGAAGAGCGAGGCTTTGCGCTCACGATGATCAAAAAGCGGGCGGGGGAGAAGATGACCCTTGCCGATGCGGCGCGCAGGATGTCGCAGCTGCCTGTTGATGGCATGATCTTCAACCTGCGTCAGATGGTCGATGACTTTGATACCTTTGAGGCACCGAAGGACCTCAAGACGGTGATTATCACGCCGATGGAGCATCCTACCTGCTCTACCGTTAGTGACGATCAAGAGGGTGGCGCGCGCATGGCGTGCGAGTACTTCTTGGATCATGGTCACAAGAACGTGTATTTCGTTTCGGGTAAGAAAGAGTCGCTGTCGAGCCAGTGCCGTATGAAAGGTTGGCGTGCGGCACTCGAGACGCGTGGCATTGAGCCGCCCGCGCCCCTGCAAGGCGATTGGAATGCGGATAGTGGCTATGCCGCAGGCCTTGCGCTTGCCGATAAACCCGATTGCACGGCGGTCCTCGCCGCTAACGACTGCATGGCAAACGGCGTGATGATGGCTCTACGTGACAAAGGGCTCAGTGTGCCCGACGACGTGTCCGTGATCGGCTTCGACGATGAGCTCTACAAGACGATTCCCAACTCGATTCTGACGTCGGTGAAGTTCCGCCACCGCGAGCTGGGCATCCGTGCGCTTAACGAGGTCGTCGCAGGTCTGGAAGCCCCGAGCTCCAGAAGCCGTACGCTCGTCTCGGGCGTGTTGGTCGAGCGTTCCAGCGTAAGGGATCTGCGGGCGTAGACGTGCTCGGCCTGCTCGTCTAAATCTGTAACAGGTGGGACCCGAAAACTCGGCTAGATGTTACAGATTTAGACAATTCGGCCCGGCTTATTCCGTTTGTCTCGATCTGTAACAGTTAGGAGTGAAATGACCAGCCAGGTGTTACAGATCTAGATTGATTGGATTGACCCATCTGTTTGTCTCGATCTGTAACATCTAAGCGGTCAAAAGCGGTCTACATGTTACAGATTGAGATTTTTGGCTTGGCCTGTGCGTTCACCTCGATCTGTAACAGCTGGGACCCAAAAACTCGGCTAGATGTTACAGATTAAGATGAACAGGAGGACGGGTGCGGTCTAAACAAAATGGCCCGCGCATCACGCATCGATGCACGGGCCATTTTTTTTCTGCGGGCGGTAGGTGGCGTCAGCGTCTTATGCCTCGAGGTTTTCCTCGATCCAGGCGACGGCACCCTTGGGATCCTTAGTGAGGTCGATGTACTGTTTGCCCTTGGGCGACAGCAGCGTGATGCCCAGGCGGTCGGTGTCGGCCTTCATCTCGTTGTAATAGGTGCGAACCTGCGGAGCCAGGACGATGACGTTGTACTGGTCCATGATGGCGTAGTGGCTGCCGTAGGCACCGGCGTTGGCGGTAATGTCGATGCCCAGCTCGTCGGCGCCTTCCTTAAGCGCGTTGGCGAGCAGTGCAGAGGTGCCGGCGCCAGCGCACAGAACCAGAACCCTCAGATCCTTGCCCTTAAGGGCGGACGGAGCTGCGGAGGCCTCAGTGGCAGAAGCGGTCTCGACAACAGGAGCCTCAACGGCGGGGGCGGCAGCGGTCTTGACGGCCTTGGTCTCCTCGGCCTCTTCTTCGGCCAGGGTCTCGGCCTCCTGCTTGCACAGGACGTTGTCGTAGGCCTTGCAGAACGGGTAGTAGATTAAGAAGTCAACGACCAGCAGGACGACAACCAGGACCAGAGAGATCGGCTGGAAGTTGGTGTCGATGAAGGTGCCGATCGGTCCGGGGAGTGCCCACGGCATGGCATAGATAAAGCCGTTCATGCCCAAAAAGTCGATGAAGAACTTACCAATGAGGACGTTGGCCACGGGGGCAAACAGGAACGGGATCAGGAAGTACGGGTTGAGGATGATGGGCGCGGCGAACAGCAGCGGTTCGTTGACGGCGAACATCACGGGTACGACAGAGGCTTTGCCGACGGCCTTGAGCTGCTTGGAGCGCATAAAGAGCAGGAAGATGATCGGGACAATGAACGTGGCGCCGGTGCCGCCGAGTTCGCCGATGTAGTTACCGAAGTTCTCGGTCAGGGCGAGGGCGGGGTGACCGCCGGCCTGCAGCGTGGCGAGGTTGGTGGTGATGTTGCCAAACAGCGCGGCGTTGAGGGCAGGCTTAACGACCGAGGGGCCGTGGATGCCCATGAACCAGAACAGCGGGATCATGAACCAGATGAGGGCGAGGCCGGCGTAGGAATCGGCAGCGGCGAACAGCGGGCTCACCAGCGTGGAGATGACG
>CAVFEY010000060.1:0-4197 GCA_963621725.1 Firmicutes bacterium AF25-13AC | reverse complement strand
GGACGGCCAAGCAGGTGCGGCAGATAACGTCGATGACGGCGACAAACAGGATGGAGAAGCTGAAGGCGAAGATGTCGCGGAAGTTCTGGGCGATGGCGCCGGGGACTTCTTTGGGCAGCTTGATGGTGATGTCTCGCTTAATGCAGAAGGCATAGATGTTGACCGTGGCAAATGCGGCGACAAAGGAGCTCAGTAGGCCCTTGGTGCCCATGTTGTCGGTAAAGAACACCGAGACATCGGCGCCGTCGATCTTGGCACTCGTCTGGGTAACGGCCAAGATGAGCATAGCGCACATGGCGGCGACCATGGTGCTCGTGGCGTTGATGGCCTTGCCGGCAGGCATGCGGCGGTTCTTGGAGCCGGTCAGCGCGCTTGCGGTGGTGCCGGCGACCATGATGCCCACGACGCCCATCGTGAAGTTGTAAACCTTGTTGCAGAAGTTCACGACGTCGACGTTCCACCAGTCGGGCAGCGTAAAGCCGCCGACCGTGGCGACAACGCCCGGCAGGGTCGAAATAAGCAGGAAGACAGAAGAAGACAGGATGATGGGCATTGCTGCCAAAAAGCCGTCTTTAATGGCCTGAAGGTAGATGTTCTTAGAGACCTTGTCGAAGTACGGCTGACCTTTCTCCAAGAACTTAACGATCGATTCCATAGTTCACGCTCCTCTTTGCATGAAATCTTAATGGCATGGACGTTGAAAACCTATATGGTCTCCCGCTTGCTAAAAGCCCGGGTGCAGGCGGGGTCGGTCCCAGGGGGAGAGAGGGGAGCGGCTGGGTTTGTATCGCATAGGGCCGCTCCCCTCTCGGGGGAAAGCGAGGCGATGCGCTACTGCGCGTCCGCCATAGTGTCGGCGAGCTCCTTGTACCAGAGTGCCGACTGCTTGATGTAGCGTTTTTGCGTGTCGAAGTCGATGTAGAACAGGCCGTAGCGCTTGTTATAGCCGTTGGCCCACGAGAACTGGTCCTGCAGGCTCCAGATAAAGTAGCCCTGGACGTCGACGCCCTCGGCGCGCGCCCGGAGCACCTTCTCCATGTGCTGGTCGACAAAGTCGATGCGCTCGGGATCGGCGACGATGCCGTTTGCGTCGGGCTCGGGGTCCTTGTGGCCCAGGCCGTTTTCGGTGATATAGATGACGGGGAGGTTGGGATAGGTGGCGCTGATGTGCTTGAGCGTGTCGTAGAGGCCTTGCGGGTAGATGAGCCAATCCCAGTCGGTGGTGGGGATACCCGGCATATCGACCTGCTGCCCGACGCCCTTAAACTTAAAGCACGAGGTGCCCTTGTCTCCGGTGCCGTTAAAGCTGTTGGTGGACTCGCCATCGTAGGCGGCGATAAACGCCGACTGATAGTAGTTGAGGCCGAACATATCGTTGCGGGGCGCCGCCTTGGCGAGCTCCTCCATGTCGCTGTCCTCAACCGTAAGCGTGGCGTTGTTGGCACGCAGAATCTCGTTGATGAGTGAGAGGGTGCGCGCGGAGTAGTGACCCAGGAAGGCGCCGTCCATGATGAAGTCGGTGTAGAAGGCGTTGTACAGGTCGGCGGCGTGCTGGTCGGCGGGCGAGTCTGTGGCAGGATATGCCGGCGTCAGGACGTTGACCATGCCAATGCGTCCGCCCAGGTGCTCGGTCTCGTCAAGATCCTTATACAGGTTGACGGCGCGGGCGTGGGCAACGAGCTCGTTGTGCTGGCTCTGGATGCCGCTCGTCACATCAAAGTGATGGTTGGGCGGGAAGTTGCCTTGGATGTATTGGGAGTGCGAGAGGCTGATGAGCTCGTTGATGGTGAACCAATTCTTGACCTCGCGGAACTCGCGGAAGCAGAACTCGGCATAGCGCACATAGGCGTCGACGGTCTTGCGGTTGAGCCAGTCGCCCTGGTTGAACAGGGCGGCGGGGGAGTCAAAGTGATGCAGGGACACATAGGGCTCGACGCCATACTTTTTGCAGCAGGCGAACAGCTCGTGGTAGTGCTTAACGCCCTCGGCGAGGGGCTCGGCATCGTCGCCGTTGGGGAAGATGCGGGTCCAGGCGATGGACACACGGATGGCGTTGAGTCCATGCTCGGCAGAAAGGCGGATATCCTCCTCGTAGCGGTTGTAGAAATCACTGGCCGGGTCGGGCAAAAAGCGACCCTGGGCGACAAGGTAATCGTCCCACATGGTCTTACCCTTGCCTGCCACCTTCGTGGAACCTTCCGTTTGGTACGCGGCGGTTGCGGCGCCCCAAACAAAGCCCTTCGGCAGCTGCTGTACGCGGTTTAGCAAAGACATATGCATACACCCTCTCGTCTCGCTGTTCGATATTGTGCGTTTGCGCTCAGGAGGCTCCCTGGTTAGCGTTCAGCGGTGAAAAAGCCCGATAAACACTATCTTAAAATGATTAGAACCAAAATGAGCACGTGAACATTTGACAATGAGCACGTTAACATCCGGCTGGGATGTATAGAAACAAAACAACTTCAAACAGCCGCGAACGGTTGTATTTGTTCGGTAAGCGGTTTTGATTGACAGAAGTTTTCATGTTGTGGTATATGGCTCGGGTATCATGAGCACGTTATCGATGTATGTACGATGCGCCATGGGCGCGGGGAATAGTTGGGAAGCAGGTTAGCGTGGAAGGCATGGCTCAGCAGACAAGGAATGGTCATTCGGCGAGCGCGGCAGAGGTTGCGGCGCTCGCTGGCGTGAGCCGCCAGACTGTGTCTCGCGTGGTCAACGGTATGCCCAACGTGACGGAAAAGACGCGCAAGCGTGTGCTGGCCGCCATGGAAGAGCTGGGCTTTCGTCCCAATTTTGCTGGAGCGGCGTTGCGCGGCGGGTCGTATCGTTCTATTGGCCTGTGCATGTACAACATCACACGTGTCGGTAACCTGGCGACGCTCGAGGGTATCATGCAAGCGGCGCGCGAGCACGATTTTGCCGTCACTATGATCGAGATGGGCGGCGACAAGCCCTATACACTTGCCGATGCCTCGCGCCGCATGGTCGAGCGACCCGTCGACGGCATGATTCTCAACATGAACCGCATGGCTCCCGATTTTGAGGAGTTTGTTCCCCAGCCGGGAGTGCGAACGGTCATCCTGTCCATGTATGCGCATCCGCGCTGCACGACGATCGACTCCGACCAGTATGGTTCGTGCGAGCTGTTGACCAATTATCTGCTGGAACATGGTCACTCGAATATGCGGTTTGTGGCGGGTCCGGAAAACTCGATTTCCTCGCGTTTTCGTGAGGCCGGTTGGCGCGATACGCTGGGTCGTGCTCATGTCGATGCCGCTCCGATGCTGCGTGGCGATTGGAGTGCGGACAGTGGGTACGCCATGGGCGAGCGGATTGCGGCCGAGGTGCTTGCCGGCGGGTCGCAGGCGCCGACTGCCGTGCTTGCGGCAAATGACCAGATGGCGCTGGGCGTTATCGCCGCGCTCGAGAACGCGGGCCTGTCCGTGCCCGACGACGTGAGCGTGGTTGGTATCGACGACGCACTCGAGGGACTTGTTCCTCACAATCGACTGACGACGCTGCGATTTGATTTGCGCGGTGTCGGTAAGCTTGCGTTTGAGGCGGCGATTGGAGAGAGCTCGTCTATCGAGGCGATTCATGTGCCGAGTACGCTGGTCGAACGCTCGACTGTTAGGGACATACGGGGTTAGGTCCTACTCCGTTTGTCTCGATTTGTAACAGGTAGACGGTCAAAACGGGCTACGTGTTACAGATTTAGATTCTTCGGAAAGAGCAATCCTGTTCGTCTCAATCTGTAACAGCTAGGACCAAAAAACTCGGCTAGATGTTACAGATCGAGACAAACGGCTCCCGACCAGCCCAAAAACAAAAAGACCGGGGGCGGTGCGCCGTGTGACGTGCCGCCCCCGGCTGAGAAATGGGGACAGGTTATGTGGGCAGGCGACCCCGCCAGCCGCTAGTCCAGACGACGGGTCTGTGCCACGTGCTTATACCAGTAGGCGCTTGCCTTGGGCGTGCGCTTCTGGGTTTCAAAGTCAACGTAGAAGAAGCCGTAACGCTTGTTGTAACCATTGGTCCAGGAGAACTGATCCTGCAGGCTCCACAGGAAGTAGCCGCCCACGTTGACGCCAACCTCCATGGCCTTGAGCAACCAGCGCAGGTGCTGCTCGATGTAGTCGATGCGCGGCTGGTCGTCCACAAAACCGTCCTTGTAAGGGTCCTTGTAGCCCATGC
>CAVFEY010000059.1:0-10442 GCA_963621725.1 Firmicutes bacterium AF25-13AC | reverse complement strand
GTCCATGTGACGGCCGATGATGCACAGGCTCGTCATGCGGTCGCCCGTCTCGTCGTCCCAAATCTGCATGATCTCGGGGTTCTCGTCGATGATCTTCTGCTTCTCGCCCTCGGGCGCCGAGTCGACAAACAGGCCGTTCTCCATCAGGCGCATCTGGTGGCCAGCCTGCTCAAACATGTAGCACATGTCCGGATCGCCGGTCTGCCACAACGGACCCTTGACGCGAATGACCTCGTCGGGCCACTCCTGCTCAACAAAATCGGTGAACTTCTGCAGGTCAAACGGCTTGCGGCGCGAGTACACAAAGGTCTCGATGTCGTACTCGAGCACCTCAGGGTCATCGTGCTCCTCGGGATGCTCCATGGCATCGATCCAGGCGGCGGAATTGTAGGCGCGCATAAAGTCGAAGCGGTCGGTGTCGAGCAGCTCCTCCATGGGGACCTCGCCGTTTTGGGCCTCGACGATCACGGCATCTTTCTGCAGGCTGCGCACGATGGCCTTGAGCTCGGCGATCTGCTCAGGGCTCACGGTATCGGTCTTGTTGAGAATCAGCGTGGAGCAGAACTCGATCTGCTGGATGAGCAGGCTCTCGATGTCGTCCTCGTCGATATCCTCTGCCAGCAGGTCGCGACCGCCGTTGAACTCGTCGTACATGCGGGCGCAGTCGACCACGGCCACGATGTTGTCGAGCGCGAGCTTGGGCTCGCCGCCCACCTTGGCCTCGTCGCAGAAGCTCGAGATGGTGTAGGCGATGGGGATAGGCTCGCAAATACCCGATGCCTCGATGATGATGTAGTCGAAGTTGCCCGAATCGGCGATGCCCTGCAGCTGGTTGGCAAGGTCGTCCGAAAGCGTGCAGCAGATGCAGCCGTTGGTGAGCGGGATGAGGTCGTCGGTCTCGGAAAGGCCACCGTCGGCGATAAGGCTGGCGTCGACGTTGATCTCGCCGATGTCGTTGACGATCACGGCGGCGCGGATGCCGCCGTCGTTAGCGAGGATGTGGTTGAGCAGCGTGGTCTTGCCGGCACCGAGGTATCCGGTAAGCATGATGATCTTCACGGGTTTGTTGGGCATGTGCCCTCCTTTGTTAGACATGGCTTACAGTTGAATCTTATGCCAAACGCCTGCTCTTATACCCACGCGCCGGCAAATAACACAAGCTACTCCCAGGCTCCCCATACATCGGGGCAATAACCGACGGTGGCCTTTTTGCCGTTGCGCACGATGGGCTCGGCTAGAACCTGCTGGTTCTCGAGCAGCTTGTCGAAGCGCTGACTGGGGGTAAGGTGCTGGATGAGCGCGAGCGTCTCCTCGTCCTTGGTTTTGGGATTGAGCAGCTTGTCGATGCCGCCGACCGCCTGCATCACGCTCGTGAGCTCGCCCTTGCTCATCTCCTTTTCCTTAAGGTCAATAAACTGCACCTTAATGCGGCGCTCCTTAAAAAAGCGCTGCGCCTTCTTGGTATCGAAGGACTTTTTGGTGCCAAAAATCTGCACGTTCATGTATTTGTTCCGCCGTTCTACCTGATGAAGTTGGTCGTTGCTCGATCTGCCTCGGGTGCGTTGATGCCGGCGGCCTGTCCTGCCTCGATACAGCGAAGGAGCCAGGCCATGTTTTTGCCGATGTTGCGCATGGTGGCAAGGCCCTCGGCGTCCCCATTGGCGTCGCCGGGCACGCGACCAAACACGTTGTTCCAGTACGTGGAGGCAACCACGGGCATCTGGTTGATGGTGAAGTACTTGTTGAGCACATCGAAGGTGGTCGACGTGCCGCCGCGACGGGCGACGGCGACTGCGGCGCCGGGTTTGTGCTCAAAGGCGTGCCCGCCTGCGTAGAAGGCGCGATCGAGGGCTGAGAGGATGCGTCCGCTGGGATGCGCATAGTAGACGGGGGAGCCAAAGACAAAACCATCTGCCTGCTCGGCGGCAGCGATGAGCTCGTTCACCACGTCGTCGTCAAAGGTGCAGCGACCGCCAAGCTTGCCGCACTGGCCGCAACCGATGCAGTCGCGAATGGGCTTGGCGCCCAGCTGGAACACCTCGGTATCGATGCCCTCGGCGTTGAGTTGCTCGGAGACCTCGGCGAGTGCGCGGGCGGTATTGCCGTTTGCCTTGGGACTGCCATTGACCAAAAGAACCTTCATCACAAACTCCCTCTGCTGTTGGTGACTTCTGCGGAGGATTATCGCACGAGAGGGCAGATGGCGTGGGGCGCGATTCCAGCGACCGGCAATCATACGCCCCGTCTCGATCGGTAGCTTCATCCGAGGGCCAACGGCGGGCTCGCTCACCAGGTACGAGAGGGATACGGTCCAGAGGATGTTGGAGCGCGGGGCCTCATGCAAGCCGATTGTGAGGAGTCTGGGTAGGTCGCCTTCGATGGCGAACTCTGAGGTCTTAGAAGGCGGGCTGCTGTGCGGCTTGAGGAATGATCTCGGCGGGCAGGAAGTGGCGGCGTGGCAGAACTGGCAGTTCGACAAATACGGAGATCGAAAACTCCGCAGAGGTTTCGCCGGAGGCCAATTGCTTTTCACGCTGCCGTCGCTTGCGGGTGTTTTCAAGCGGGTGAAGCTAGCGGGTCGTCGACACCTTCATGTCCCGCACGATGTAGTTCATAGTGCGGTAAATTTGCATGCGCAGTTTTATCGCGCAGATGAATTCATGATAGGTGAATCTGATCTGTGCCCCCGTCCTGCGGTATGTGACGTAGTCCGGCCTCGCCCCGTTTATATTTCGACCTTAAGGCGAGTGCCGCATGTTTAAAACGTATTGGGAATACGTTTGCAAAAGAGCAAGCCAAAGGGTACAAATTCTCCTATTTCTTTCATATCGTCCTTTTTCTTTAAACAGACAAAGATGAGGCGAAAGATTGTCCTATAATAAAAAACAAATTTAGTTTTAGTGTGGGCTTATATAACGGTTTTCATGATTGGGGAATCTGCCATCCACTTTAGGTCCGAGGAAGCCGCCAATGTCTTTAATATGTAGGACTCAAACTTACAGCTTTTGAATCCATTACATACTCATTGCAGATAATTAGAAATAAACGAGAATTGCTAGGTCCATAATTGCAATTAAGTATTTCGTAAGCACGAAAGAGAGCGGATTGTATATGAATTATCTTAGCTCGGCCTCAGTTGATGTGACCTATCGATGCAATTTGCGATGTCGGCATTGTTTTGATTTCGGCGGGGAATGTGCCTATGAGGAAATGAATGATGACGAACTGATCAGCGTTTTTCGACAGCTTGCCTTGATTGATCTTTCGTCGATTTGCATTTGTGGCGGAGAGCCCATTCTTAGGTTTGATTTGATTCGTCGCGCCGTGAGGTTAGTTAAGGAGCTTAATCAAGGCACTCTCGTGTCAATGGTCAGCAATGGCATTCTTTGGACAGAAGAAATTGCTGACGCCCTAAAAAGAGATGGACTGGATTTAGTGCAGTTTAGCCTCGATGGGCTTTCAGATGCGTCTTATGACCATGTGAGGTTGAGTAACGGTAAGCTCCATCGAGTACTGGATGCGATTAAGATCGCACGAAGACACGGAATAAGGGTCGCAGTTGCTTCTCTCCCCCATGCTAGGAATATAAGGGAATACCCTTCAATAATAAGTTTTTGTGAAAAAGAAGGTGTAAGTGATTTTAGAGCACAGCCTTTGATGCCGCTCGGACGAGGTGAGCTGAATTATAGGGATCTGTGCCTAACGCCCGAGCAAAATGATGCGCTTGCTGCATATTTGAGCGCGCGCAATGCTGTTTCTCAAATGCAGATTACCTGGGGTGACCCCGTAGATCATTTGTATATGTATAGGGAGACAGGGAGAATTCCGCAAATATGCGTCAATGCGTATGGGGAGCTCTCGGTGTCTCCTTACCTGCCGATTACCATTTGGAATCTAAATCGAAATACTCTGCGGGACTATATTGATCTCGAAATAGATAGATATGCGTTACGGCACCCAATTGTCGAGAAGTGCCTAGCTCGTATAGAGGAGCTTTCGGACTTCACAAGTATCCAACAGGGGCTTCCTGTTCTTTTCAAAGAAAGGAACATAGATATATCTCAAGAATTGGAGGATGCTGCACGTGTGCACGGGGGTAAGTTGCGTAAAAGCAGTTAGGGCTAAAGAGAGCGACTGCAAAGAGGTTTTGTCTTTTGTTTATAGAGCCAATGAAAGCATGGATCAATATGTCGTGCTTGACCCATTCTCAACTATACAAAATGGAAAGATGAGAGGACGTCTAATTAGGCAGACTCTATTTGATGGGCGTTATCAGGTTTGCCTGATCAAGGCTGATTCCATCGAACCTTGCGGAATGCTGATTACGGCTAAGGGCGCTGCACTAAGAGGCAGGTCTAGCAGTTTGGTTTTATTTGTATTGGAAAGGGGGATTCAAATTGCGGAGTTGCGCTGGGAAGGTTCGGAAACGCCATGTCGAGTAGCCGCTATCACTAAGGATGGCTGCGAATCTGGGCTCGAGCAGTTTGGGTTTAAATGGTCGGTGTCGGTAGAACTTGCGAACGGAAGCATGAATTACTATTTCCTAGAGGTAGGGTAAGGAAATATGAAGAAAAGAGAGATGCTGGGTGCTGTTCCGAGAATGCGGTATGCCGTACGCGTAAGGCACACTCAGGCCGGTAGCGTTTTGACCGCGAACAGCTACTATATTCGTCTCAATGAAGATGCGCTCGCTATCGTTAATTTGATAGATGGAGGGCGGTGCATTAAAGATATCGCTAACGAAATTTGCGCCAATAAGAAGTTGTCCGGCAGCGATAGGTCAATCGTTGCCGATAAAGTCCTAAATACAATTTTGAAAATATGGAAAACAGGCTTATTTCTCGAGGGCGATTTAGACGATCTTGCACCTAGATTTCTGTATCAGCGTAACAATATCATGTATATTCCCTACTACGCGAAAGCCGCTTCACTGAGATGTTCGTATCTGTCTCCGATTGTTGATGGGTCTATAGTTCAAACGGTCAATGACATCTCGGATAACTTCGGCTCATCATCAGTCGTATTGGAGCTTCAGGACAACCAGCAAGAGTGTATGACGCAAATTGCTTTTGTAAGAACGATTGTTGAAGATGCCTACTTCCTATATTCAATATTTGGCGTAATTCCAAACTTGCAGCAATGGCAGGGAATTCGTGACTACATGTCGGTCTTTGAGCTTGTTTTTAAGGGCGAAACGACTCAAGAGGATTTGAAAAGTGATGGAATGCGAGATCTGAATTACCTGATCTATTCGGTGAGCGAAACAGATCGGTGTCTTTTGCCGCCCACTCTCTTGAAGGGAGTGATACCTAATGAGTTAATGGAAGGTGATATGGAGATTAGAGAATTGCAGATTGATCTGTAGTTTTGGAGACTATTGCCAAGTTAGAAAGAAGGTAAAAAATGGATTTTGATCCGCGGGTTGGTCCAGTTAACTTAAATGGTGGCAGTCAAGATCCGGAGCCAGCGGTGGGAGTTGCTATATTCCCGGCTGCAGTTTGGGCAGTTGCAGTTTATGACATCGTAGTTGGTGTTAACTACGGCGCAGTCGTTAATGCTGCTGCAGCGGCTATGGTTTATACGAAGGCGGTTGCTATCGAGTAATTCACACTTGGTTTGATTCGATTGTGAATGCGCAACTAGGACGGAAAGCAAAGGAAGTTCTATGGAAACAGGGGATGCTGTCTGCTTGATGACTTCGATTGCCCTGATTATCCTTTCAATCCAATACAGAAGAGGAAGATGGCTCTGCTCAATTGCTGGATATGATGTCACAAAAAGGGAGAGCGGGATTGATATACGCCCTTACGCAAAGTTGATTTCTTCTGTGACGTTATGGATGGGGCTGCTGTTTTTTTTGTTGGCGGTAGAGGGCTGGGTACGCGATTGGAATACCAGTGTTTTTGAAGTTTTGGTTCTACTTCTGTTCAGCTTGGCTTCTTTGTCGTTCGTGCGGCTAGTTAGGTTTGTGTTTATGAGACGATAGCCAGCGGAAGCGGGATGGACGACAAAATGGACCAATACAGTCAATTGTCAAAAGAATTTGATAGGGTTGGCTTAACAGATTTACTCGAGGGCATATCCGTGGCGGGGGATAGGTTTTATGTTGTTGAGCACTTATTTGCATCGGGTTAAGTAAACCAAGAATATCGAGGACTAGTGAGGCTTCTGTATCTTGGAGAGTCTGTGGCGCAAGCTGAAATGAAGCCATTTATTGAGCTGATTAAACTATTAGTGGACGCTGGCATCGTTGTTTTAGAGGACGGGATTGTCCACTCAACGGGTCTGGTTTTAAATCGATATAGAGGTGTCTGGATTGTCGCGGATGCTCCACGGCCAAACCCTAAAAGATATTTCGGCCCAGATTCATTAGGACTTGCCAGGCGGCTGTCTCCTCAGCTCGGGAAGAAGGGGCTTGATTTGTGTGCGGGCTCTGGGATTCAGTCGCTGATCATGGCAGCGGGTGGCATGACGGTTACATCGGTGGAGATAAACGCCGAAACTTGTGCAACTAACATGCTTAATTCCAAGTTGAATGGGCTGGACGGTGCGATAAAAACGGTTCAAGGGAATTTGTATGAGAAGCTCGAACCTGATAGTAAATACGACTATATTGTTGCAAATCCTCCGCTGGTCCCCATTCCCAATGGACTTGAATATCCTTTTGTCGGAGATGGGGGATTTGATGGATGCCGAGTTAGCAACGAGATTATCGAAAAGCTCCCAGATTATTTAAGCGATGATGGTACCGCGTTGATGGTGGGAATGATGGCTTGTGCTGATAAGGGCAGCCTGGATGCAGTCTCAATAGTGCAAGACATAATGAGCAGCGAGTTGTCGGGAACGATGTCTTTGCTGGGATATGACGAGGTCTATCCATGCTCTTCGTTTGTTGAGGGTGTTGCATGGAGTGCGTATTTGGCTAATCCAACAAGGTGGACATCAGTAGATGAGGCAATTGATGATGTTTACGAACTCTATCGAAATGACCACACTGCAGGCGTTTATTACTATGTGTTACGGCTGCGAAAGGACAGTTCTTTGGATAGAGGGTTGAATATAATTGACAACTCAAATAAAAGGCCCTGTTCAGAGGCGTGGTTGATATAATGATGCATTTCAAATGGCGGAGAGACGAGTGCGCGTTGTTCTGGCATGTGGTCAAAACAACGATGTCATGCCACGGTGCAAAGATGCTGATGGTCATGGTTCTGGTGAGCTATGCTCTGACATCGCTGTCACCGTATTTGAACGGACAGTTTGTTGATATGCTCGTTTACGGTCAGGACATGCATTCGATTTATATTTTAGCCTTTGCTATAGCATTATTGGGGATTATTTCGGCGGTCTTCTCTTACTTTGCAAAGATGCTCCAGACGTCAGTCCTGAACCTCTCGTATTTCAGTTTTTTAAAAGAAATCGTGTCAGACTTTCAACATTTGCCACTTACGGACATAGAGTCGACTTCCCCGTTGTACTCTGCTCAGAAAATAAACTCGGACACCTCTTCAATAACATCGTTTGTTGTTATAAACATAATTCCATTGTTCATGAATGCGATTACAATGATTGCGGTTTTTTTGCTAATCGCTTCTCTCGATTTATCGATATGCACCGTCGGCATAACGCTTCTTGGGGCGTATTGCATTATGGTGCTTATGCTTCAACCCTCACTGCTTGCCGCTTCATTTCAAAAGAAAGAGGAAGATGGGTTCCTGTTCAGCTCCATAGCATCACGTATCGCACGGACGTTCGAGATTAAGCTGCTAGCCGGTTATGACAGCAGCTTCGAACATGTAGAAAAACAGTTTGATGTTGCGTACTATCCTTCAGTTCTTGCACTCGCGAAAGTACAAAGTATAGTAAGTTCTAGCGATCGTATGGCGGCGGCAGGATTTCAAGCTGTTTTGTTGCTGGTTTCGGGAGCAAGAATAGCCACAGGAGCTATGACAATTGGGGAATTTACCATGATAAATTCTTATTATTCCCTATTGATGAGCTGTGGCAAATACTATATCGGCGTCTTTCAGTCTTTGCAGGAAACGAGGGCATCAATAGCTAGGCTGAATGAAATAAAGGCGCGAAAACGGGATTACCGAAATTGCCTTGCGGTTAATAATGTGGGCCGCATACAGGTCCTAGATTTAGACTTCAGTTTAATTCGCGACGAAGAGCTGGTTGATATAACTTGCGGGGTGAATCTTCAATTTGACGTGGGTAGAACGTATGCAATTACAGGCCCTAATGGTGTTGGAAAAAGCACACTATTAAAGCTGCTCCTGGGTTTTTACGAGCACGCAAATGACAATATCGAGTACGATTGCACAAAGTTGACCGCTATCAATCTTGACCGAGTTCGGTCGGAGTGTTTCTCTGCTATGCAGCAAACGGCTTTCGTCCCCGGTGACACAGTTGAAGACTATTTGCATGAATACGGCATCAGCTATGAGTTAATGGCGTCGTTTCTCAAGGAATGCGGTTTCGAACCAATTGATAAAATAAGATGGGAAAAATGTTCTAATCTATCTGGAGGAGAGCTGCAAAGGTTGCGCTTGGCTATGGCGTTATGCCGAAAAGCGGATTTTGTAATTCTCGATGAGCCGACCAATGATCTTGACGGATCGGCATGTGACTGCCTGATAGAGTACATTAAACAAAATAAGCGAGGTCAGGCCTTTTTGATCGTTTCGCATGATTCTAGATTGCTCGATGTCGCCGATCATATTTTGGTAATGAGCGGTGAGGGGGCTATTGAATTAGCAAAATAATGGATTCCTGGTTGTGCTGGAATGATATTGGGACGTATATTTGGTTGCTTTTTAAGGCGGGCATAATAATCGGGTGATCAACTCTTTCTCGTTCCATATGAATTTAGCGCCTCCCGAATGAATGTAATGGGCGGCTCCGGAACCCCCGCTGTCCTGGCCTAGGGGAAACGGAATAGACGGACCGACCGTTCGACTTTGCCTGGGAAAAGATGTCGGGCGGTGGGCGGAGTATGGCCACCGGACTCATCGAACCGCATCTCCGCCATTCTTTCAACTGGGAAAACGGTGCCCCCGGGCTCTGGAGAGACTGCGGGGGGGGGCGTTCGGCTAACTGCGGGTACGACCTATTTGCCCAATGTGTTCGCCTGAGATCGGAAATTAACTATCATGCGCCCCACGACGTTAGTCCAGCTTGGTGCCTGGTACTTGCGGCGCCTCTTCAAGCAGCGCTTTGAGCTCGTTCAAAATGGAAACGGGCTGTCGATCGACGCCGTCCAGATGGAGCGTGGCCACGCGAATGGGCGGCTGATATTCAAGCGAGCCGATGAGCACGGGAGAACCCAGGAACCGTTCGATGTCGCTTGCGATCTCATCGATTGCCTCGGGGCCGAGCTCATCGAAGAGTGCCACGAATGTCGGCCCCGTCGAGCGGAACAGGCGACCCTTGCCGCGCGAGCAATCCATGAGGCAGGCGGCGCTTTCGGCGAGCACGCGGTCGCCTGCATCGAATCCAAAGCGGGCATTGACTTCGGCGATATCGTCGACCTTAATGGCAATAAAGCCTGCCTCGCGCGCCACGCGGCGCATCTCTCCAATAGCATTGACCAGCGCGTGGACATCGCCCAGGCCGGTCACGGAATCGGTCGTATCCGCTAGGCTTCGGTTGATGATAATGCCCACATACATGTTGGGCTCGGTATCGGTGCCGTCCAAGCGGTAGCCCGTGCAGTCGCAAAGCGCGTACGCTCCGGTGGCATCCATTACGCGATACTGCATGTAGTGGAAGTGCCACGTGCCGTTTATCACCATGTCGAGCTCGGCGCGTACGTTGTCGCGGTCCTCGGGATGAACGCGGGCGAGCCACATGTCGAGTGAGTTAAAAGGGTGCTGGGAGGGCAAGTCAAAATCGCGCACGGCGTTAACCGACCATTGCGATTCGCCCGTATCGAGGTTAAGGATGAACGGATAGCGCGTCTCGGAGCTCATGGAGATCGCTTGGAACACCCGGTCGTTGCAGGGAAGCTGATCGACGATTGGGCGTTGCGGCGCGTCATTGTCTTTCGGCTGCTGCACACGATGCATAAGCTTATAGCGATACATCTTGCGATCGGCATCCATCGTCATCTGGCGACGCGTGTCGCCGGCAAGTGGATTGACGCGCGAGCAGCCAAAGCTAAAGCTGCCGATCATGGGCGCCTTGCCACCTGAGCTCGCCTCGATCAGCCTGGTACGTACCTGCTCCAAGCGCTGCTCGAGTTCAATCTCGTTTGCGGAGAGCGAGATGAGCACAAACTCGTCTCCACCGATACGGAGCAGCATCTCATCGTGCTCCATGGTTTCGGAGAGCGTGCGGCAGATGCCCAGAATATAGCGATTGCCTTCGGCGTGGCCAAACCTATGATCGCGTCGGAAATGTTGGTGTAAGCGCGCCGACGGCTGACCGCCAAACGCAAG
>CAVFEY010000058.1:0-10449 GCA_963621725.1 Firmicutes bacterium AF25-13AC | reverse complement strand
GTCAAAGGCGGCACCATGATCCTCCTGGTCGACAAGATCGAAAAAAGCTTCGGCGCGCGCGTCCTCTTTAGCGGCGCGTCCTTCCAGATCAACCCCGGCGAGCGCTTTGCGCTCGTGGGCCCCAACGGCGCCGGCAAAACCACCATGCTCAAAATCATCATGGGCATCGACAGTCCCGACTCCGGCCAGGTCCAGTACGCCAAGGACTGCCAGGTGGGCTACCTAGAGCAGGAAACCAACCTGGAGCACAAGGACACCACCATCCTTGCCGAGGTCATGGCGGCCGCCAAGGAAATTCGCCGCATGGGCGAGCGCGCCAACGAGCTGCAGGCCCAGATCACCGAGCTCTCCGAGCAGGGCAAGGACGTCGACGCCCTCCTCAACGAGTACGGCCAGGTCCAGGACCGCTTTGAGCACCTGGGCGGCTACGAGCTCGAGAGCAACGCGCGCAAAATCCTGTCCGGCCTGGGCTTTAAGGTCACCGACTTTGAGCGCCCGTGCTCCGAGTTCTCGGGCGGCTGGCAGATGCGCATCGCGCTGGCCAAGCTCTTCCTGCGCCACCCCGACCTGCTGCTTCTGGACGAGCCCACCAACCACCTGGACCTCGAGAGCGTCCAATGGCTGCGCGGCTTTATCGCCAACTACGACGGCGCCGTCCTCATCGTCAGCCACGACCGCGCCTTCATGGACGCCTGCGTCGACCACGTCGCCGCACTCGAAAACCGTCGCGTGACCACCTACACCGGCAACTACAGCAGCTACCTCAAGCAGCGCGAGGACAACCTGGAGCAGATGCGCGCCAAGCGCGCCGCTCAGGAGCGCGATATCGCCCACATGCAGGTCTTCGTCGACAAGTTCCGCTACAAGCCCACTAAGGCCGCCCAGGCTCAGGAGCGCATCCGCAAGATCGAGCAGATCAAAAAGGAGCTTGTCATCCTGCCCGAGGGCCACAAGCACATCGACTTTAAGTTCCCCGACCCGCCGCGCTCCGGCGACATGGTCGTTGGCCTCGAAGGTATATCCAAGTCCTACGGCAAAAAGCACATCTACAGCGACATCGACCTCAAGCTCTACCGCGGCGAGCATGTGGCGCTCGCCGGCCCCAACGGCGCCGGCAAGTCTACCCTCATGAAGATCCTCGCCGGCCTGGTGCCGCCCACCACCGGCACCCGCGATCTGGGCACCAACGTGGGTGTAGCCTACTTCGCCCAGCACGCACTCGAGGGTATGACCGAGTCCAATACCGTCCTGCAAGAGATCGACACCGTTACGCCCAAGTGGACCGTGCCGCAGCAGCGCAGCCTGCTGGGCGCCTTCCTGTTTAGCGACAACGACGCAATCGAAAAGCAGGTCCGCGTCCTCTCCGGCGGCGAAAAGGCACGTCTGGCCCTTGCCAAGATGCTCGTGGCCCCCGAGGCGCTCCTGTGCCTGGACGAGCCCACCAACCACCTGGACATCGACTCGGTGGACATGCTCGAGAACGCCCTGCAAAACTTCCCCGGCACCATCGTGCTGATCAGCCACGACGAGCACCTGGTACGCGCCGTGGCCAATCGTGTGATCGACATCCGCGACGGCAAGGTCACGGTCTACGACGGCGACTACGACTACTACCTCTACAAGCGCGAGGACCTCGCGGCCCGCGCCGCCGCCGAGACAGCAGGGGAGAGCGTGCCTGTCGCGGCCAAGTCCGCCAAGGTCACCGCAGCCCAGCCCGATGCGCCCGCCGCCGCTTCCAAACCTGCCGAGGGCAAAAAGACCAAGGAGCAAAAGCGTGCCGAGGCCCAGGCCCGCGCTGCGCTCAACAAAAAACTCAAGGGCGTGCGCAACCAGCTCAAGAAGATCGAGGCAGAGCTCGACAAAAAGCGTGCCCGCTATGACGAGCTTATGGAATTGATGGCAAGTGAAGAGCTTTATGCCGATCAGGACAAGTTCAACGCCGCGCTGGGGGAATATAACGGCCTTAAGCAGGAGCTGCCCAAGCTCGAGGACGAATGGCTGGAGCTTTCCACCCAGATCGAAGAGGAGACCGCGCGTGAACTCTCGTAAGGCCGCCGCCGTTGCGATGATCATCATCGCCATCGCCTGTCGCATCTGCGGCATCTTTATGAGCGCAATGACCGTTCTGCTGTGCTTTAGCGGCCTCACCGCCAAGCTGCAGATCGTGGGCTTTGTCGTTGAGCTTTCGCGCGCGCTGCCGAGCGCCATCGCCGGCTACGGCGTCATTACGTCGCCCTTTGGCGGCGTGTTCCGCCTGGATTACGCTATCGTCGCCGTCATCCTGTTTGTAATTGACTACCTGCTCACGCGCGCCTCGCGCCGCGTCCGCTAGGAGAGCGCCATGTCCAGCAGCTACATCATGAACCTGCTCGCCAGCGCCGTCGCCGTCATCGTTGGCATCGTCATTCACGAGAGCGCGCACGCCGCCGCGGCCTGGGCTCTCGGCGACAAAACGGCGCGCTCGCGCGGACGCGTATCGCTCAACCCGCTCAACCATATCGACCCGTTTGGCACCATCATCCTGCCGCTGCTCATGCTTGCCGCCGGCGGTCCGGTGTTCGCCTTCGCCAAACCCGTGCCCGTCTACCTCAACAACCTCAAGCACCCCAAGCGCGATGAGGTCCTGGTGAGCGCAGCCGGCCCCGCTTCGAACATCGCGCTGGCATGCCTTGCGGCCGCCCTCATGCACACGGCATACGGCAACCTCTACGTCAGCATGTCCTTTGCCGTGGCATCACAGATCATGAACTTCGGCGCCACGTTCATCGTGGTCAACCTGTCGCTTGCGTTCTTCAACCTCATCCCGATTCCGCCGCTCGATGGCTCGTCGATCATCGTGCCCTTCCTCAATGGCAAGGCGCTCAAGAACTATTACCGTCTACAACAATACGCTATGCCCATCCTCATCCTGGTGCTCTACCTGCTGCCCATGTGGACCGGCATCGATGTGATCGGCCGCTATTTCGACGTTACCGTGTATCCGCTAGCTGAGCAGCTGCTCAACTTCGCAATCGCCGGCATCTAAGGTAAACTTACAGGTCGGCCGTGCAAAACGGTCGCAACATGCACCCAAACCGCGCCGCGAAGGCGCCGTCAAAGGAGGTCGAAGATGTCGTATCGCGTGTCGACGCAGGTCTACAGCGGACCGTTCGACCTGCTGCTGCAGCTGGTAACCCGCCAAAAAGTAGATATCTGCGCCATCTCCATTAGCGAGGTGGCCGAGCAGTACCTTGCCGAGGCCGAACGCATCGAGGCGCTGGACTTAGACGTGGCGAGCGACTTTTTGCTGGTCGCGGCAACCCTTTTGGACATCAAGGCCGCCTCGCTGGTCCCCCAGGAGACACCGCGCAAAGCCGATGACGACGATGACGAGTTCGACGAAGACCTCGAGGAGCTCAGCACACTCGACGGCGACGCCCTGCGCGAGGTCCTGATCCAGCGCCTGATTGCCTACAAGCAGTTTAAGGGCGCGGCTGCGGCCCTCGGTGCCCGCATGCAGGCCGAAAGCCGCATGCACCCGCGTGTGGCCGGCCCCGACCCCGAGTTTTTGGGCCTTATGCCCGACTACCTGGCCGGTATCACTCTGCGCGGCCTCGCCGTCATCTGCGCCGACCTGGACGGCAAGCGCCAGACCTTCCTGCTGGAGGCCGAGCACGTGGCGCCGCATCGCGTGCCGCTCGACCTGACGGTGGCCTCGGTCGACCGCTTTACCATGGCGCACCAAACCTGCACTTTCCGCGAGCTGTTGGACGGCGATGCCACCACCGAGCAGCTCGTCGTCACCTTCCTGGCCATGCTCGAGCTCGCCAAGCGCGGCTCGCTCACGCTGAGCCAGGACGAGATCTTTGGAACCATTCAAATCAACCGCGTCGAGGGCGCCGAGGCCTATGTGCCCGGCGAGGGCCCCGAGCTCACCGAATAGGAGCCGCAACCATGTCAACCCTTTCCACGCTGGAGGCAAACAGCCTTAAAGGCGCCCTCGAGGCACTGCTGCTGGTGTCGAGCGACCCGGTGAGTGCGCCCGCGCTGGCCGGCGCACTGGATATCGCCCCCGGCGAGTGCGCGTCGCTGCTCGCCGAGCTCAAGGTTGAGTACGAGGAGGCCAACCGCGGCTTTCAGCTGCGCGAGGTCGCCGGCGGTTGGCGCCTGTTTACGCACCCCGCCTACCACGACGTGGTCGAGGCCTATGTGTTGAGCTGGGACACGCAAAAGCTGTCGCAGGCGGCGCTCGAAACCCTGGCCGTGATCGCCTACCACCAGCCCGTGACGCGCGAGGTGGTCAAGGGCATCCGCGGCGTCAACTCCGACGGCGTCATCGCGTCGCTCGTTGACAAGGGTCTGGTGCGCGAGCTCGGCCGTGACCCCCAGCGCGGTCAGGCCATCATCTACGGCACGACCAACGCCTTCTTGGAAAAGTTCGGCCTGCGTTCCACCCGCGACCTGCCCGATCTGGAGCAGTTTGCCCCCGACGAGCAGTCGCGCCAGTTTATCCGCGAGCGCCTGAGCGGCCGCAGTATTCAGTCCACGCTCGAGGAGCAGGCCGAGGACCTAGACGAAGAGCGCGAACTGCTCGATACCGATGTTGAAGATGTTGAGGCAGCCGAGGACTTGGAGACCCTGGTCGTTGGCGATACCTCGGAGGATTTGCATGACGAGGACTAACGAAGTGGGGGAGACGCGCGCCATAGGCAACGCAGTACCCGCAACCGACGCCCAGCCCGTCTACCCGCACACGATGCGCCTGCAGCGCTTTTTGGCGCGCGCGGGCGTGGCGAGCCGCCGTGGCTCGGAGGACCTGATGACCGCCGGCCGCGTGACCGTCAACGGCGAGGTCGCGACCGAACTGGGCACCAAGGTCGATGTCGACCACGATTACATCGAGGTCGACGGCATGCCCGTCAAGCTCAACCAGGGCGCCGTGTACTTGATGCTCTACAAGCCGACCGGCTACCTCACCACCATGAGCGACCCGCAGGAGCGCCCCTGCGTGGCCGACCTGGTACCGCGCGACCGCTTTCCGGGGCTATTCCCGGTGGGTCGCCTGGATCGCGACACAACGGGCCTTTTGCTCTTTACCACCGACGGCGACCTGTCTCAGGACCTGCTGCATCCCAGCAAGCACGTCTACAAGACATACCAGGCGCTGGTGGACGGCAGTCTGTCCGACCGCGATCTAGACCCGCTCCGCCGTGGCATCGAGCTCGACGACGGCCTGTGCCAGCCGGCAATCTGCCGTGTCATTACCGCGCGCGAGGCCGAGGCCGTGGCTCCGCAAGGTATCAAGCCCGGTACCACCGCCGTGGAGGTCATCATTCGCGAGGGTCGCAAGAATCAGGTTAAGCGTATGCTGAGCAAGATTCACCATCCGGTAATCCGTCTGCATCGCTGCAACTTTGCGGGCTTGGAGCTCGAGGGCGTGGCCAAGGGCTCGTGGCGCGAGCTCACCGACCGCGAGGTGCAGATTCTCAAAAGCGGTGGCATCCCGCCCAAGCAGGCGAGCGCCAAGCGTAACGGCGGCAAGCCCCAAGACACGCCCGCCAGCCGCACGCGTCACCACGGCAGCCACGGCTCCGCACCCAAGCGCAACACCTACCGCGAGCGCTACACGGGCTAGGCAACCCGCCGCGCCCTAACGCCCGCGAACCATACCAGCACGTCAATCATCGAAAGGAAGCATTGCATGATCGTCGCCATCGACGGCCCCGCCGGATCCGGCAAGTCCACCATCGCCAAGGAGATTGCCCGCCAGCTGGGCTTTAACAAGCTCGACACGGGCGCCATGTACCGCGCCGTCACCTTCGCCGCGCTCGACCGCGGCATCGACCTGGACGACGAGGCGGCCATCGACGCCCTCGCCGAGCAGATCGAGATCCGCTTTACCAACGGCACCGGCGAGGACACGCGCCTGACCATTGACGGCCAGGACGCTTCGGCCGCCATTCGTACCCCGCAGGTCGACGCCAACGTGTCCAAGGTCTCGGCCTACCCGGGCGTGCGCGCGGCCATGCTCATCCACCAGCGCCGCGCCGCCGAGGACCGCGATATCGTGGCCGAGGGTCGCGACATCGGCACCGTCGTGTTCCCTAACGCGCAGGTCAAGGTCTTCCTGACCGCCGACCCGCGTGAGCGCGCCCGCCGCCGCGTGCTGCAGCGTCACCAAAACGACGCCCAGCCGCTCACGTCCGAGCAGCTCGAAGCCGAGGTCGACGAGACCCTCGACGCCCTCAAGCAGCGCGATAAGCTTGACAGCAGCCGCGAGGTCGCCCCGCTCGTGCCCGCCGAGGACGCCGTGCACGTCGACTCCACCGCCCACACCATCGACGAGGTCGTCTCGATAATCGAGGACCTTATCAACCAAAGGAGGTAGCCCATGCGCCTGTTTCAGCAGACGCCCGAGGACTATTACAACGCCCCCTACGCCGAGTTTCCAGCGCTCATCCGCGGCACCGTCGTCGTAGTCATGGCCATCCTTTGGGCCTTCTCCAAGCTCATGTGGCGCTGGAAGGTCGAGGACGCCGATCTTCTGTTTGAGCGCCAGGAAGGCCGCGGCAGCGTGGTCATCTGCAACCACACCTCGATGGCCGAGCTCTTGGCCGTGGAGACGGCGCTGTTCTTTGGGGGCCGCCGCATTCGTCCCATCTTTAAGTCCGAGTTCGCCAAGAGCAAGATTGTGCGCTGGGCCTTCAGCCGCGTTGGCGGCATCCCCGTGGAGCGTGGTACTGCCGATATGAAGTGCCTGCGCGCCGCCCAGCATGCGCTGCAGCGCGGCGAGGACGTCCTGATTTTCCCCGAGGGCACGCGCATCCGCTCGCGCGATATCAAGCCCGAGGTCCACGGCGGCTTTGCGCTCATCGCCCAGATGGGCAAGGCGCCCGTCAACCCGCTCGCCATCTGCGGCTGGTCCGATATTACGCCTGCGGGCAAAAAGCTCATGCGCCCCAAGAAGTGCTGGATCCGCGCCGGCAAGGCCGTCTCGCTTTCCGACGCACCGGCCGGGCTTAAACGCACGGAGCGCCTGGAATGGTTTGAGTCCGAGGCCATGAACCGCGTCTACGCTATGCGAGACGAGCTGTGCGCCGAGCATCCGGGCAGGTTCTAGCCATGAGCGAGAATGTGACGAACACCGCCGCGACTGCGTCCGACCAGGCAACCGCGCCTACCATCGAGATCGCCGCCCACGCCGGTACTTGCTACGGCGTACAGCGTGCGCTCGATATGGCGCTAGCCGCCGCGCCGCAGGCAGGGGAGTGCACTCAGGTTCATACCTTGGGTCCGCTCATCCATAACCCCATCGTGGTGCGCGAGCTTGCTGAGGCAGGCGTTGGCCTGGCCGAGAACCTGGACGACGCCGCATCGGGCACCGTAATCATTCGCGCGCACGGAGTGGTGCCGCAGGTGATCGATGCCGCTCGCGAGCGTGGCCTTAACGTCGTCGACGCCACCTGCCCTTACGTGAAGAAGGTCCATATGGCAGCCGAGCGCCTGGTGCGCGAGGGCTACCGCGTGGTGGTCGTAGGCGAGCCAGGTCACCCTGAGGTGGAGGGCATCCTGGGCCACGCCGGCACTGATGCGCTGGTCGTGAGCTGTGCCGCCGACGCCAACGCCTTGTCGTTCAAGGGCAAGGTAGGCCTCGTCGTGCAGACCACCCAGACCGCGCAGAACCTCGCCGAGGTCGTGGCAGCTATCACCCCGCGCGTGCAGGAGCTGCGTGTGATCAACACCATCTGCGCCGCCACGAGTGAGCGTCAACAGGCAGCAGCCACACTTGCCAACCGCTGCGACTGCATGGTCGTCGTGGGCGGCAAGAACTCGGGCAACACCCGCCGCCTGGCGCAGATTTGCGCAGACGCCTGCGAGCGCACGCATCACATCGAGGAAGCTTCAGAGCTTGAGACCGCTTGGTTTACCGACGCTCACCACATCGGCATCACCGCCGGAGCCTCCACCCCGCAAGAACACATCGAGCGCGCCGTCGAGCGCATCAAGGAGCTTTGCCGCTAATCATGGACCAGACCGTACCCGCATACGCCGCCGAGGTGGCCGATTACGGGCGCAGCCGCGACCCCGAGCCGGGTGAGGGCGCGCTCGTTAAGAACGTGCGTCCCGAATCGCCCGCGTGGGATGTGGGTATCGAGCCGGGCATGCGCGTGCTCACGGTCAACGGTGAGGCGCTCACCGACATGATCGTATGGCTTTGGGAAGCCGACGACGACACCGTCGACCTCGAGGTTTTCGACCCGCGCGACAACACCGTCACGCCCGTCGAGCTCGACCGCTTCCCGGGCGAGGACTGGGGCCTGGAGTTCGACGGCCCCATCTTTGACGGTATGCGTACCTGTGTGAACGCCTGCGTGTTCTGCTTTATGACCATGCTGCCCAAGGGTGGCCGCTCCACGCTCTACATCCGCGACGACGACTATCGTCTGAGCTTTTTGCAGGGCAACTTTGTCACGCTCACGAACCTCACCGATGAGGACGTGCAAAACGTCATCCAGCGCAACATGAGCCCCATGAACGTGTCGGTTCATGCCGTGAGCCCCGACGTCCGCCGCCGCATGATGGGCCGCAACGCCCAGCGCGGCATGGACGTACTCGAGACCATCATGGCCGCCGGCATAGAGGTTCACGCGCAGATCGTGTTGTGCCCCGGCATGAACGACGGCGAGGAGCTAGAAAAGACTCTGCGCTTTTGCGAGGAGCACGAGCAGATCACAAGCCTGGGCATTGTGCCGCTCGGTTTTACCAAGCACCAAAACCGCTTTAGCTGGTCATACAGCGACAAGCCCGAGCTGGCGCGCGAAACCATCGCCATGATCAGGCCCTTCCAGGACCGTGCCTTCGAGCGCTTTGGCCGCCACACCTTCCAGATGAGCGACGAGTTCTATCTGGACGCCGGCATCGATCCTCCCGAGGCAGACTTTTACGACGGTTACCCGCAGTACTACGACGGCATCGGCATGATCCGCTCGTATCTGGACGAGACCGACGACGTGCTCGCTGCCGATGCCGAGCGACTGGCCCGCGTCCGCGAGGCCATCGCCGCCCGCAGCCAACACCTGCTGTGCCTCTCGGGCGCCAGCGCACGCGACACGGTGGCCCGCTTTGTGGAGTCGCCCCGGGGACTCGCCGGCACTGTCACGGCCATCAAGAACCGCTACTTTGGCGGCAACGTGGACGTGACCGGCCTCATCGTCGCGTGTGACATTCTGGAGCAGCTGCCGCAGGACCTCTCGGGGGTTATGCTCTTTGTGCCTAAGCTCATGTTCAACGCTGACGGCATGACGCTTGACGAGTATCATCGTGACGATTTACTCGCAAGCCTTACCAGTCGCGGCGCCGAGGTTCATGTGGTGTCGACCATGCCACATGAGCTGCTCGATACCCTGGAGCATATCCTTGGCATTGTGCCCGTAGACTCTAACACTTCCACTGACCCTACCCATTAAAGGAGAGCAGATGAAACCTATCGTCGCCGTCGTCGGACGCCCCAACGTGGGCAAGTCCACGCTCGTTAACCGCCTGGCCCAGACCTCGGACGCCATCGTCCACGAGTCTCGCGGCGTCACGCGCGACCGCTCGTACCACACGGCCGATTGGAACGGCCGCGAGTTCACCATCGTCGACACGGGCGGCATCGAGCCGCTCAAGAGCGATGACGTGTTTGCCACGTCCATCCGCGACCAGGCGCTCGCCGCCGCCGAGGAGGCCGCCGTCATCCTGTTTGTGGTCGACGGCCGCACCGGCGTCACCGAGGAGGACGAGTCGGTCGCCCGCATGCTCAAGCGCTGCGACAAGCCGGTCTTTCTGCTGGTGAACAAGCTCGACAACCCCGATCGCGAAAACGACAGCATCTGGGAGTTCTATTCGCTCGGCATCGGCGAGCCCACGCCGCTCTCGGCCCTGCATGGCCACGGCACGGGCGACCTGCTCGATGACATCGTGGCCCTGCTTCCGGAGGAAGAGGACGAGGTCGACGACGAGTTCCCCGACGCGCTGAACGTCGCCATCATCGGCCGTCCCAACGCCGGTAAGTCGTCGCTGTTCAACCGCATCCTGGGCGCCGACCGCTCTATCGTGTCCAACATTGCCGGCACGACGCGCGACGCCATCGACACCGTCGTGGAGCGCAACGGCAAGCACTACCGCATGGTCGACACCGCGGGCATTCGCAAAAAGAGCACCGTATACGAGAACATCGAGTACTACTCCATGGTCCGCGGCCTACGCGCCATCGACCGCGCCGACGTGGCGCTGCTCGTCGTCGACGCCTCCGTGGGCGTCACCGAACAGGACCAGAAGGTCATGGGCTTGGCCATCGAGCGCGGCTGCGCCATCGTGGTGCTGCTCAACAAGTGGGACCTGCTCGACGATGACCGCAAGCGTGAGGCCTGCATGGAGACCGTCGACCGCCGTCTGGGCGTCATGGCTCCCTGGGCCCAGTACCTGCGC
>CAVFEY010000057.1:0-10713 GCA_963621725.1 Firmicutes bacterium AF25-13AC | reverse complement strand
GTGGACGGCACCGAGCCGTACGCTTGAACTGAGAAGGGGGAGGCCTCGCGGCCTCACCCTTTTTTGCGTTTACGGGGCATAAATGACTCTATTACACTAGACGATCTTATCGTTTTTGGTATTGAGCCTTTATTTAAAGAAGATAAATTTAATAACAAGGGCAACTGCTATGGCCACAATGATCAAAAGCAGGATTGTCAGTCGATGCTGCTTGCGTCGTTTACTTGTCGAAACGAAGATTGATTTTCCCTGTTTTGGCGTTTCGAGATAGCGAGCCGAATGCGTCAAGGTTTGCTTTGGTCGAGGACCTCTTTGTTGATGAGTGGCGGATGCTTTCATCGGCTCATCACTAGCTGCGCTGTTTTTAGATAATGGTGCGTCTTTCAGATATACAGGGTCTCCCGAGGCGACGCCCATATGTTTACGTCCCGTTTGGGCATCCTCGAGCGTTTGATATCGATTTCTCGTCACATACTCGGGCTCCGGATCATTAATGGGCTCTTGCGAGATGTGGGGGCGATGGAACCGCGGCGGCTGCGTGGAAGTATCTTCCCCCTGCGTCGGCATAAACATTTTGTTCTGGTTTTGGTCGTCCATGATGCCCTTTAGCTCGTTACCAACAACGTGTACGCGCTCATTGTAAGCCCCTTGCTATTTGTAGCTGTGAACATACTTGTTATTTAAGCTCTGGTTCAAAGAACCTTAACCTTATTAAAACCTGAGTCAAACACACTTAGATATGCTTATAGTCCTGGACTCAAAAAACTTTATAGCCGATGTATATATGAGCACTGGGTGGGCATATATAAGAGCGTCAAAAGAAGTCCCAGTCACCTAGAAGATGACTCGGCAGTCCTTAAAAGGAGTGGTAAACATGGCAAGCATGGTTCCTTATCGTTCGGTTTTTGGCGTTCGTCCTTCTGCTAGCTCGCTGTTCGATCTGTTTGATGATATGACCGACCTTGCAAACAACTCGATTGCTTCCAAGGCGTTTCCCGTTGACGTTGAGGATAAGGGCGACGGCTATGAGGTCAAGGCCTATCTGACCGGCGTCGCCAAGGACGATATCGATGTCGAGCTTAACGAGGGCCGTCTGTCCATTAGCGTGAATGTCGAGGAAGACGAGGAGAACGAGGGCAAGAACTTCCTGCAGAAGGAGTTTAACTCGTACAGCGCGACGCGTGGCGTGTATCTAAAGGACGCTTCGAGCGAGGGCCTCTCGGCTAAGTACGCTGACGGCATCCTGACCGTTACGGTTCCCAAGATCGTCGAGAAGAAGAACGTTACGAAGATCTCCATCGACTAACTTCGTTGGTGTTCTGCGCTATTAAAAGACAGCAAAAGGGGCTGGGAAGCGATTCTCGGCCCCTTTTGCTGTCTAGGACAGTCTATTGAATGGTTGCCGGTTGATACTGACTCGCAGGGCGTATCGAGAGTTTTCGCGATCCTTGGAGAAGGGTTGCGGAGCTGCCGACCTCGTCATCCAGAGTTGCGGCCAGAGTTTTGGCATAGCTTTTGACGGTAAGGCTCGGACGATTGTTATCTTGGCTGATATGCATGGCAATGAGCTGTTCGGTGCGATCGGTAACAAGTTCGCGCGCGGCTTCGGCGGCTTGGCCATTGGAGAGGTGTCCCCTTGCAGACAGGATGCGCTCCTGAAGAAAGCGGGGATATTCTCCCTCGCGCAGCATGGTCACATCGTGGTTGCTTTCGAGCGCGAGGACTCGACAATCTTTGAGGGTGTTCATGGCTTGGCTCGATAGCTCTCCGGTGTCGGTGGCAAAGCCGATGGAATCATCGAGGGTGTCGAATCGATAGCCGACTGGATTGATGACATCGTGTGACGTTGAGTAGGTTTGCACGTGGATGCCGGCAATGGATAGGGTGTCACCGGGATCGAATTCCTCGACAGGCAGATGCGAAAGATTTTCTTTGCTCGAAAGAGTGCCCCTGCTGGCAAAGAGGGGGCCGTGCCAGTGCTTGCACCAGACATCGAGGCCCTTGATGTGATCGCTATGCTCATGAGTAATGAGAAGAGCCGAGACGTTGTCTGTCGAGAGCCCCAGTTCTGCCATGCGCTTTAATGTCTCGCGGCGAGACAGTCCGTTATCGACCATAATGAGCCCCTGCGGGCCCTCGATGAGTGCGCAGTTGCCTTTAGAGCCACTGCCGAGGATATGAAGGTGCAGACGAGACATAAGATTCCAAAGGATACAATGGGTGCGGACGAATAGAGGAGGAAGCAAATGCCTACAGTATCTCAGCATTATGGACACCATGCCGTGCCGGGGGCAGTCGATGAGACCCGGACGAGGCAGCAGGCTGCTCCTGTCGTGCTCATGGTATCAGGCGGCGCGGACTCGACGGCACTGCTTCTTATGGCGTGCACATCAAAGCTGGATATCCAAGACGGACGCGGTGTTGCCCCCATTGCTCGCGAGCGCCTGCATGTGCTGCATGTAAACCATCATCTGCGCGGCAAGGCGTCCGATGGCGACGAGGCCTTTGTGCGTGATCTCTGCGCGAAATATGGTTTACCGCTGTGTGTTGAGCATGCCTATTTTGATGATGAATCGGGCAATATCGAGGCGGCTGCCCGCGAGGTGCGCTATGCCGCGGCGCGAAGGTATGTTCGCGAGCTCTGCGCCCAGACGGGGGCACCGCGAACGGCGGCTCGTATCTGCACCGCGCACACGTCTTCGGATCGCGCGGAAACGTTTTTGATGAACGCGATTAAGGGTTCGGGGCCCGCTGGTCTATCGAGCATTCCTCGCCGGAGGAATATCGTGGTGCGTCCCTTGCTCGACCTAACTCATGGCGAGCTCGTGGGCTATCTACAGGTACATGGTCAGCCGTGGCGTGAAGACGAGAGCAATGAGGATATCTCGTATCTGCGAAACTACGTGCGCCATCGGGTAATGCCGGTGGTGGCACAGCGTAATGCGAGCGTGTGCAAGACGATTGGCGCCGCCTGTGAGATCTTGGGTGATGAAGATGCGTTTCTATCCCAGCTGTCGGCACAGGCGTTTCGAAGCTGTTTGCGCAAAGAGGCAGCGGGCGCGCTGGTGCTCGATGCCAGGCGCCTTGCTGCGGCCGAGGTGGTAATCGCGCGGCGCATCGTGCGACTGGCGATCAAACGCATCGATCCGGATGCTCGTCCCGAGATGCGACATGTGGAGCGAGTCCTTTCCTGCGTTGCCGAGGGTGCCGGCTCGGTCACGCTTCCGGCGGGGATTGACGCACGCATTGAGTTTGGCATGCTGGCGTTTAAGGCGCCGGTGGCTCGCGAGGGCCTGGTCGCGGACTGGGTTACCGTGCCCGGTCGTTTGCCGTTGGGCGGGGGGCGTATGCTGGTCGCAGAGCCGATGGTCGTTGAGCCGGGATGCGACATCGTGCGCCGCGCCCGTGAGCTCGCGGCTGCCGGGGAAGCGGCAGCTTTGGTAGACGCGGCTGCCCTGGGTTTTGCCGACAGCGATAGTGAGCGGATCCTGGCGGGCTCGCGTGGCGAGATCCCTGCCGAGGCGCGATTGGCGCGCCTGTGGGTGGACGGTCCCGCACCGGGAGACGTGATGTGCCCGTTAGGGATGAGTGGCCGAAGCAAGAAAGTATCCGACTTGCTAGGTGAGGCTCGCATTCCCGTTTCCGAGCGCGCCGGAGTGCCCATGGTGAGGACGGCGCCGGGGGGTGCCGTGGTGTGGGTCGCCGGAGTTCGCGCGGACGAGCGTTTTAAGTGCACGGCCGCAACGCGCGTGGCATATCTGCTCCGCGTGGTCGATGCGGAATAGCGTCCCACGCCTGCTATTCTGTGCGACGTTGACGGTATTCCCGCGCTGATGGCGCACGGGCTGGTAAATTTACCCCGTGCGCTGCTAGAATGTGTAGTTCGCGTCCATACGGCGGTGTGTGGGCGATAAGCACAAGAAAGGGTTGTCATGGCTTCTCAACATCCGGATATCGAGAAGGTTCTGTTCACGCAGGAGGATATCGACGGTATCGTCTCTCGCCTGGGCGAGGAGATTACGCGCGACTACGCGGGTAAGGATCTGGTGCTGATTGCGGTCCTGCGCGGCGCCGTGGTCTTTATGGGCGACCTGATGCGTAAGATCGAGCTGCCGACCAACATCGATTTCATGGCTGTTTCGAGCTACGGCGACGGTGTGAAGTCCTCGGGTATCGTGCGTATCATTAAGGACCTGGATATCGACATCCGCGGTCGCGACGTGCTGATCGTCGAGGACATTCTGGACTCGGGCCTGACGCTCAAGTATCTGATGAAGAACCTCGAGAGCCGCAAGCCCGCTTCTCTGGAGGTCGCCGCCTTCCTGTGGAAGGACGTTGAAGACCGCGTCTCGGCCATCACGCCCAAGTATGTTGGAACCCATTGCCCCGATGCCTTTGTGGTGGGCTACGGCCTCGACTATGCCGAGCGCTATCGTAACCTTCCGTATCTGGGCATTTTGAAACCGGAGGTTTATTCGTAAGATGCCCGACGACCATAACGATAACAATTCCCAGACTCCCCGGGAGCCTAAGATCCCGGGGATGCCCGGAGGCAAGAAGCCCACGCGTACGGGCTGGCTGTATTTTATTTTGGCTTGCGCGCTTCTGGGCTACGCCTTCTTTAACATGGGCTCCGGCTTTGCCAATTCCAGCAATACCGTTAAGCTCGCGACGAGCGAGATGGTGGGCGCCATCAAGCAGGATCGCGTCGAAGATCTGACCTATACGGTTCAAGACGGAAGCGTGACGGGTCATTACTGGAAGACGAAGAAGGACAAGGGCGATACGAGTGAGCTCAAGAGCTTCTCCTCGACCTATGTCGGCTCCGATTCGCTTGCCGAGCTTATGGCGGAGCACCCCGATACCAAGTACATCGTCAACACCAACGATCCCGATTTTTGGGGCGACTTGGCGATGAGTGTGCTTCCGACGATCGCCCTTATCGCCATCATGTTCTACTTTATGCGCCAGATGATGGGCGCCAACAACAGGAACATGCAGTTTGGCAAGACCAACGCCAAGACCAACGAGGCCACACGCCCCAAGGTCAAGTTTGAAGACGTTGCCGGCGTGGACGAGGCAGTCGAGGAGCTCGAGGAGATCCGTGGCTTTTTGAGCGATCCGGATCGCTATCGCAAGCTGGGCGCCAAGATCCCGCGTGGCGTGTTGCTGGTTGGCCCTCCGGGCACCGGTAAAACGCTGCTGGCCAAGGCCGTTGCCGGCGAGGCGGGCGTGCCGTTCTTTAGCATCTCGGGTTCCGACTTTGTCGAGATGTTCGTAGGTGTCGGCGCCAGCCGTGTGCGTGACCTCTTTAAGGAGGCCAAGTCCCAGGCCCCGTCGATCATCTTCATCGATGAGATCGATGCCGTGGGACGTCAGCGCGGAGCTGGCTTGGGCGGCGGTCACGACGAGCGCGAGCAGACGCTCAACCAGCTGCTGGTCGAGATGGACGGCTTTGAGGAAAGCGAGTCGGTCATCCTGATCGCCGCCACCAACCGCCCCGACATTCTGGATCCGGCGCTGCTGCGTCCCGGTCGTTTTGACCGTCAGGTTACGGTCGACCGTCCGGATGTGAAGGGCCGCGAGCAGATCTTGCGCGTGCATGCCGAGAACAAGCCGATGGACGAGGACGTTAAGTTTGAGAAGCTCGCCCAGATGACCGTTGGCTTCACTGGTGCCGATCTGGCAAATCTGCTCAACGAGTCTGCGCTGTTGGCTGCCCGCCGCCATCGTTCCGTGATCTCGATGGACGAGGTCGAGGAATCGATGGAGCGCGTGATTGCCGGACCGCAGCGCAAGGGTCGCGTGATGACCGAGGCCGAGCGCACCACGATTGCCTACCACGAGAGCGGTCACGCCCTGGTGGGTCACATCCTGGAGCACTCCGATCCGGTCCACAAGATCTCGATCGTCAGCCGCGGCCAGGCTTTGGGTTACACGCTGCAGCTTCCGCAGGAGGACCACTTCCTCAAGACCAAGAACGAGATGCTCGACGAGCTCGCCGTGTTCTTGGGCGGTCGCGTTGCCGAGGAGCTCATGTGCGACGACATCACGTCGGGCGCGAGCAACGATCTGGAGCGCGCGACCAAGATGGCGCGCGAGATGGTCACGCGCCTGGGCATGAGCGAGGAGCTTGGAACGCAGGTGTTTGGTGAGGCGCAGCATCAGGTATTCCTGGGCCGCGACTACGCCGATCACCAGGATTACTCCGAGGAGACGGCGCGCCGCATCGATATCGAGGTCCAGCGCATTATGCGCGAAGCCCATCGTCGTGCGGTCGAGATTTTGGATGCCCGTCGCGATCAGCTCGACCTGATGGCGAAGGTGCTGCTTGAGCGCGAGACCGTCGAAGGCGACGCCGTGAACGCCCTGCTCGACAACGAGTGGGATGCCTACCTTGAGCGCGAGGGCGATATCCTGGCGGCCAAGGAAGAGCGCAATGCCAAGGCGGCCGGCATGCCGACCAAGAAGCGCGCGCCTCGTATGAGCGAGGAGGAGCTGGCGGCTGATGCCGCGGCCTTTGCGCAGGCGGCCATGCAGGAGGATGCCGAAGCCGCATCCGATGGTGCCGACGATGACCATGCCGTCGTCGATGCCGATGCCGACACCGACGCCGACAAATAGTCCTTGTAACAAAAGCCTCCGCGGGGAAACTTGTGGAGGCTTTTTCTTTTGAGCGATATGGGGCCGTCTGTTGATTGGGGACAGGCTTAAATGAGCGTTTTCACGCATTTAAGTCTGTCCCCAATTAACATTGCTGCGGCACTTTGCTCGGCTAAAGCGTACAATAGCGCCTATGCGAAAGGGGAACAGATGATCAACGAAACTATGTATGCTCGCGGTGCGGAAAGCTCCATCATCCGTGAGATTTTTAGCTATGGCCTTGAGCGCAAGGCGCAGATCGGTGCGGAAAACGTATTTGATTTTTCGCTGGGCAATCCGAGCGTTCCGGCACCCGCTGCTGTGGCGGAGTCCATTAAGAAGGCCCTGGAGCTGCCGAGTGACCAGTTGCACGGCTACACCCCCGCTCCGGGCCTGCCGCAATGTCGAGCGGCCGTCGCCGAATCGCTCAACCGCCGCTTTGGAACGAACTATGAGGGTAAGGACGTCTTTATGACGGTGGGTGCCGCGGCTTCGCTCACCTGCACGCTCAACGCCGTTACGAACCCGGGCGACGAGGTTATTGTTATCGCCCCGTACTTTCCGGAGTATCGCGTTTGGATTGAGAAGGCCGGCTGTACGTGTGTTGAGGCGCTCGCCGATGAAGATACGTTCCAGCTGAGCGTGGACAACGTGCTCAAGGCGATTACCGATAAGACGACTGCCGTCATCATCGACTCGCCCAACAATCCGACTGGTGCCGTATATACACGCAACACGCTGACGCGACTGGCCAATGTTCTGCGCGAGGCCAACGCTCAGCGCGATCCCGAGAATCCGATTATGCTCATCTCGGATGAGCCGTACCGCGAGATCGTGTACGGTGCCGAGGTGCCTTGGGTGCCCTCGATCTACGAGCACACCATCGTGTGCTACTCGTATTCCAAGTCGCTGTCGCTGCCGGGTGAGCGCGTGGGGTGGATCTTGGTTCCCAACACCAATCCGCAGGCTGCCCGTCTGATGCCGGCTGTTGCGGGCGCTGCCCGTACGCTGGGTTTTGTATGCGCACCGGCACTCTTCCAGCGCGTAATCATCGATTGCATCGATGAGCCGAGCGATGTCGAGGCCTATGCGCGCAACCGCACCGCGCTTACCGACGCACTAGCGGAGTACGGCTACACCTATGTTGAGCCGGATGGTGCATTCTACCTGTGGGTGAAGGCGCTGGAACCCGATGCGAATGCGTTTTGCGAGCGTGCAAAGAAGTATGAGTTGCTTGCGGTTCCCTCGGACAGTTTTGGCATGCCGGGCTGGTTCCGCTTGGGCTACTGTGTGAGCTACGAGACTATCGTCAACTCACTGCCCGCCTGGAAGCAGCTGGCCGACGAGTATCGTCAAAAGTAAAGCGCTCTGCTTACAATGTTTTACGTGAAACGGGGTTTGGCTTTAAGCCAGACCCCGTTGTCTATGCCGTTGTGTGATTGGGATGAAGCAGTTTTACGACTGCCGAAAGCTATGCGTACAATGAATATACGCGACGGCCATACTGGACAAGGAGACCTGATGCCCTACCTTCTTTCTTGTGATATTCATACTCATACGTTGTTCTCCGCGCATGCGTACTCAACTATTGAGGAGAATGTGTACTGGGCGGCGGAACGTGGCCTGCAGGTGCTCGGATCTGCCGACCATCTGAGCTCGATGGTTACGGCTTGCCCCAACGACCTGCGCAGTTTCCAGTTCTTTATTAACCAGGATATCTGGCCGCGCATTTGGAGCGGCGTGCTGGTGCTTCGCGGCGCCGAGGTCGATATCGTTTCGCTGGACGGAAGCTTGTTTGGCGAGGACATTCCCGTGTCGCTCGATATTGCCGGCGATTCGTACAGTCACCAGCATTCGCTGTTCGATTTGGTGACGCGTAATTTGGATTATTTGGTGGCAAGCGTGCATAATCCGCAGTTTGCCGAGGGCGCGACGCCGGCTCAAACGACTCAGATGTACATCAATGCCCTGGAGCACCCCAAGGTGTTCATGCTTGGGCATACGGGTCGTTCGGGCGTGCCGTTCGATATCGATGAGGTGCTGCTGGCGGCCAAAGCCAAGCACAAGATCATTGAGATCAACAACCATAGTCTTGAGCATGGTGCCGACACTGAGCATTGGGCCGTATGTCGCAAGATCGCCGAGCGCTGCGCCGAGCTGGGCGTGGGTATTGGTGTGTCGACCGATGCCCACATTGGTATGGCCATTGGCAAGCTCGAGCACGCCCGCAAGTTGCTCGACGAGATTCACTTCCCGCTGGACCTGATCGTGACGCGCGACCGCGAGACGCTGCTGCGCGAGATGGCGGCAGCCGGCGTATGCGACCTGCGCAAGGGGATGTAACGAGATTCATATGTCCAACGAAAGGGGGCGGTCCAGACGGGCCGCCCCCTTTCCTGTCCCAAAAATCTACCGGGGTGGATTAGCGGCGCTCGAGGACCGCGACGGTCTCGGTGTGGTCGGTATGAGGGAACATGTCGACCGGCGTGATCTTGAGCAGGCGATAGCCACCGTCGAGGAGCTGGTGCAGGTCGCGCTCTTGGGTGGCGGGATTGCAGCTGATATAGGTGATGCGGCGCGGTTTAAGTGCGCAGGCGGCCTCAAGAAACTCGGGCGTGGAGCCGGCGCGCGGCGGGTCGATGGAGAGAACGTCGACGCGCTCGTTGTTATCGGCGGCGTCCAAGATGTAGTCGGTGGCGTCGTCGGCCATAAACCAAGCGCTGCGGGTGAGGCCGTTGAGCTCGGCATTGCGACGTGCGTCGGCAATGCCCGCCGGGTTGCGCTCCACGCCGAGCAGCATAATGCCGACACCTCTGTCCTGGGCATCCTTCGCGGCGCACAGACCGATGGTGCCGCTGCCGCAGTACGCGTCCATAAGAATGTCACCCTGCTGCAGGTCCATGCCGTCAATCGCGAGCTGATAGAGCAGCTCGGTCTGCTGCGGATTGGTCTGATAGAACGCGGTAGGGGAGATATCGAATTCGCAACCGAGCAGCTGGTCGCGCATGCACTCGGCGCCATAAACGATACGAGTCTCCTCACCCAAGATGGCGTTACCGGGACGGCCATTGATATTTTGGGCAACGGTGACGATATGCGGATCGAGCGCCGCGACGGCCTCAAAGAACTCCTGCGCATGCGGTAAGTCACGCTGGGCGGTCACGAGCGTAACCATGACCTGGTCTGTACGCCAACCGCAGCGGACGACGGCATAGCGAAGCAAACCAAGATGCTTGTCCTCATTAAAGGCGGGAATATGCAGCCGCTCAGCTTCGCGTGCGATGCCGTTGAGAATCTGACGGGCACCCGGCGCCTCGACAGGACATTCGGGCACGGCAACGATTCTGTGCGTGCCGCGCTCAAAGAAACCGCAACGGACAGCGCCCTCCTTACCGGGAGCAAAGGGAGTGGCAGCCTTATGGCGAAAGCCACGCGGCGCAGGATATTTACCCGGGTCGCCAAGGGTGACGCCCATACCGCGAATAGGATCGACAGCAATGCTCTCGCGCTCACAAAGCTCGGCAAACAGCTCCTCCATAGCAGCCTGCTTAGCCGCCAACTGCTTCTTATAAGGACGATTGAGCGCCGTGCACCCACCGCAAGATTTCATGATCGAACAGGGAGACTTGGGGTCCACGGCCTTACGCGCAGACGAAACTCGATCTTTATGCGAGCGCTTGGAGCGAGTCTGAGATGCCTTATCCTCGTTCCGACGAGAGCCGGGACGCTTGGCCTTAGCCTTGCCCTTGGCCGACTTACCCTTCGCGTCCTGAGACGACTTGGATTTCTTAGAAGATTTTTTCTCCTCTGACCCCTCAGCCGCCTCGATCAAAGCACGACGAGCCTTACGCTCCGCACGAGATTCTGCCATGAATTAACCCCACTAATTTACAAATTGAAATCTGAAAGCATTGTACCGTGCCAAGTTAGCAGACGATATGCAAGCGCCCATTTCATGTCAGCGATAAGTCCAACGATGTTTGCCCGGCGTGGGCGGGGAGCGGCGCGTAATTAAGTTTATCGCGAGTTCCGCACGCAAAGGAAAGCACTTAATGTGCTTTCCGTCTTGCG
>CAVFEY010000056.1:0-11444 GCA_963621725.1 Firmicutes bacterium AF25-13AC | reverse complement strand
ACGCCGGCGTTCTGACCGCCTTCCTCAACATGAACGAGGGTATCTTCGCCGACGAGGAGATCCGCAAGTGCGCCCTCATGGCTATCGACTGCGAGGCGGCCGCTCTTGCCGCCTATGGCGAGAAGGAGCTCTTCAACATCGATCCCAACCTTGGCAACCCCGAGAACGCTCAGTGGGCGACCGACGCGGGCAAGAAGTACTTCAACCAGGCCGACGCCAAGGCCGCCAAGAAGGCTCTGGCCAAGACCTCCTATGCCGGTGAGACGGTCAAGCTGCTGACCACCCCCGACTACAAGGATATGTACAACGCCACCGTCGCGCTGCAGGAGCAGCTCGAGAAGGCCGGCTTCACCGCCGAGGTCGACAGCTACGAGTTCGCGACCTTCATGGACATCCGCTCCGGCAAGCCCGAGCAGTGGGACCTCTTTGTGGCCTCCACCAACTACAAGCCCATCCCGGCCCAGTCCCTCTCGGTCTCCAAGGCCTTCTATGGCCTGTCCGACGAGAAGGCGCTCAAGCTCGTGGCCGAGACCCGCACTGCCAAGGACACCGACGCCGCGGCCAAGAAGTGGGCCGAGGCTCAGGAGCGCCTCTACGAGATCGCCGTCATCGAGCCGCTTTGCCACTACGCTTCCGTTACGGGCACCCAGGCAGACGTCGAGGACTTCGAGGTGCTCGACGGCGCCATCATCTGGAACGCCAAGCGTCCGGAGTAATGCAATAGATGGTGTGGCGGCTGGAGGAGCCTGGTCCCCTGTGGCCGCCACGCCCTGTCCACGTTCAGAGGGGAAATAGACGCCTCGCATGTTGAAGTACACGCTCAAACGTATAGGCGCGATGGTTCCGGTGATGCTCATCATCTCGGTCGTCGTGTTTTTGATTATCTATCTCACGCCGGGCGACCCGGCCTCTTCGATGCTCGGCATGGAGGCTTCGGCCGACCAGATCGAGCGCGTCAACGATAGCCTGGGACTCAACGAGCCGCTGCCGCAGCGCTACGTTGAGTGGATGGGCGGCGTGCTTACCGGCGACCTGGGCGATTCGTATTTTATGCGCCAGCCCGTCACGCAGGCGATCGCCGAGCACTTTGGCCCCACGCTATCGCTCGCGCTTCTGGCACAGCTCATCGCGCTGTTGATTGCACTGCCCTGCGGCGTCGTCGCCGCCCTCAAACATGGGTCGCGCACCGACGCGGTCTTGCGTGTCGTTGCTCTTTTGGGCGTGGCGATACCCGGCTTTTTGATGGCGCTCATGCTTATGTGGCTGTTTGCCGTCACGTTGCGTGTGTTCCCGGTGGCCGGCTATGCGCCGCTATCGAAGGGCTGGTTCAGCCATTTACGCTATCTTGCGTTGCCGGCCATATCGCTTGGATGCGTGCAGGCGGCCCTGCTCATGCGCATGACCCGTTCGAGCGTGATCGAGGCCATGCAGCTCGACTGCGTCAAGACGGCGCGTGCCAAGGGCGTCTCCGAGGTTCGCGTGGTGCTGGCCCATGCCCTGCGCAACGCAGCGCTGCCGATTCTCACCTCGGTCGGCTATTCTTTTGGCGCCCTGATTACGGGTGCCGTGGTGACTGAGGCCATTTTTAATATCCCTGGTTTGGGCCAGCTAGTCACGAGCTCTATCGAGCGTCGCGACTATCCGGTGATTCAGGGCGTGCTGCTGGTCATCGCCTTGTTGAATTCGGTGATCAATCTGGCCGTCGACCTTGCCTACGGCGCTTTTGACCCGCGTGCTCGCAAATGGGGCGATGCATGATGACAAACGTTAAGAAGGCTCTTGCCAACAAGGGGTTTGTGGTCGGCGGCTGCATTTTCCTGGCGATTGCGCTGATTGCGCTCGTCGGTCCGCTGGTGTGGACGGTTAATCCCAATGCGCAGGAGATGGCGTTGCGACTTTCGGCACCTTCGCCCGCGCATCCCTTTGGCTGCGATGACTTTGGCCGCGACCTGCTTGCCCGCGTCATCGCGGGCGCGCGCGTGTCGCTTGGCGTTGGCATTGCCGTCACGCTCACGACGAGTGTGCTCGGCTTGGTGATCGGCGCCTATGCGTGCTACAACGAGAGACTCGATCATATTCTCATGCGCATCTGCGACGGCCTTATGTCCATTCCGGGCGTGCTGCTGGCTATCGCGCTCATGGCCATGATGGGGGCGAGCGTGTGGAACGTCATCATCGCGCTTTCCATCGTCTATACGCCCAGCATGGCGCGAATCGTGCGCTCGCGTGCGATGGTGGTCAAGGAGGAGCCCTTTGTGGAGGCCCTGCGCGTGCAGGGCGCCTCGACCGCGCGCATCGTGTGGTTGCATATCGTGCCCAACGTTATGGCACCATTCCTGGTGCAGGCGACGTTCGTCTTTGCCGAGGCCGTGCTCTCGGAGGCCGCCCTCTCGTTTCTCGGCCTGGGTATCAAGGCGCCCGACGCCAGCTGGGGAAACATCCTGCAGGCGGGCAAGAACGTGATGCGCAAAGCCTGGTGGATGATCTTCTTCCCGGCTATCGCCATCATCGCGAGCGTACTTTCGCTGAACCTTGCCGGCGACGGCCTGCGCGACGCCCTCGACCCCAAGACCAAGGAGGACTAACCCATGAGCGAACATCTTTTGGACGTGCGCGACCTGTGCATCTCGTTTGTGGGCCGCGATGGCAACGCGTTGGAAGCCGTCAACAAACTCAACCTACACATCGATGCCGGTGAGATCGTTGGTGTTGTCGGCGAGTCCGGCTGCGGTAAGTCGGTGTTTGCCCAGAGTGTCATGCGCCTATTGGAGCATGAACAGAAGATGGCCTATACCGGTCAGATTCTCTTTGACGGGGAGGACCTGCTCGCGCGCCCGCTCAAGCGCATGCGCGAGGTGCGCGGCTGCGATATCGCCATGATCTTCCAGGACCCGTTGTCCTCACTCAACCCCGTCATGACGGTGGGCGCGCAGGTTATCGAGGCGGTGCGGGCCCACCGTAAGGTGAGCCGACGCGAAGCCCGCAACGAGGCTCTATCGCTGTTGGAGCGTGTGGGAATTCGAGATGCCGCGGCTCGCTTTGACATGTATCCGGGCGATTTTAGCGGCGGTATGCGCCAGCGCGTGATGATTGCCATGGCGCTCGCCGGGCACCCACGCCTGCTTATCGCCGACGAGCCCACCACGGCACTCGACACGACGACTCAAAAACAGATTTTGGATCTCCTGCGCGAACTCAACAGTTCCGAGGGCATGGCGGTGCTTTTTATCAGCCATGATTTGGGTGTCGTCACGAGCATCTGCTCGCGCGTACACGTCATGTATCTGGGCCAAATCGTAGAAGAGATCGACGCCTGCGGCCTTATGGAGCGCCCGAGCCACCCGTATGCCCAGGGGCTCATCGCGAGCATTTCGCCGCTCGAAGGCGAGCGAGTTGACACGCTGGCGGATATTCCGGGCACAGTGCCGCCGCTTACGGCAATACCCTGTGGATGCCGCTTTGCGCCTCGTTGCGTCCGGGCGGACGAGCGTTGCCGCGCGCAGGAGCCTCCGCTGTTTGCCGTGAATGCGTGCGACCGGTCTAAATGCTGGCTTGTCGAGAAAGGGGAATGCCATGGCTGTTGATAGCGAAGCCCTGCTTAGGGTCTCACATCTGACTAAAGCGTATCCCATGCCGGGCTCAGGTTTTAAGCGTCAGGTCTTTACCGCCGTGGACGATCTGTCGTTTGAGATCGCGCCGGGCGAGGTCTATGGCCTGGTTGGCGAATCCGGATCGGGCAAGTCGACGACTGGACGCCTGATCTGTGGTCTCGAGCGTGCGGATTCCGGCTCGATTGTCTATCGCGGGCACGACCTCGCCACGATGTCGGAGCGCGAACGCAAGCCGTTTCGCCGCGAGATCCAGCTGGTATTCCAGGATAGCTCTACGGCTTTTGACCCGCGCAACCGTGTCGGCCGCATTTTGGAGGAGCCGCTGATTATCGCCGGCGTGCGCGATGCGGATGAGCGCCATGGGCGTGCGCTCTCGGCCCTGGCCTCGGTCGGTCTTCTGGCAGAGCATTACGACCGCTATCCGTATGACCTTTCGGGGGGACAGCGCCAGCGACTCAATCTGGCACGGGCGCTTATTTGCGAGCCGCGCCTTGTGGTATGCGACGAGCCGGTCTCGGCGCTTGACGTGTCCGTTCAGGCTCAAGTGCTCAACTTGCTTCGCGACCTGCAGCGAACGACGGGCGTGGCGCTGCTGTTTATCACGCATGATATGCGTGTGGTTCGGCATATGTCCGACCGGATTGGCGTGCTCTACCACGGTCGTCTTGTCGAGGAAGGCGCGGCCGAGGATGTGATCGCGCACCCGAGCGACCCGTATACGCAGGAGCTTATCGACGCCATTCCCTAGAGGATGCTTCCTTTTGGGTATGGCGTGGGTTCGTTGTTTAATTGTCGGTATTATCGGTGCAAGAGAGGGGAACTACTATGGCCGATATCGAGGAACAGCCGTTACCGCGCACGTTTGAGGAGTTCAACGAGCAGCGCAAGGCGGCGTTTATTCGCGTCAAGGATTACAAGCAGGCGGGTAATCGCCTGGTCGGCTTTTTGTGCAGCTATACGCCGCTCGAGATTATCGATGCCGCGGGGGCTGCGAGCGTGGCTCTGTGCGGTACGTCCGATGAGGTGATTCCCGAGGCCGAGAAGGTGCTGCCGGCAAATCTGTGTCCGCTCATCAAGTCGACGTACGGTTTTGCCTACTCGCAAAAGTGCCCGTTTACGTACTTTAGCGACATGATCATCGGCGAGACCACCTGCGACGGCAAGAAGAAGATGTACGAGCTACTCAACGAGCTCAAGCGCACGCACATTCTGCATCTTCCGCAGGGCCGCGACCGCGCCTACGAGCGCGAGGGCTGGTACGAGGAGTGCCGTCTGGTCAAGGAGGAACTCGAGAACTTCTACGGCATTACGATTACCGACGATGACCTGCGCGCTGCCGTCCGTCGTCGCAACCGCTTGCGTGCGGCCCAGCTCGACATGTTTGCGCTGCAGGCCAACCAGCCGGCGGCCATGAGCGGCGTCGACCTGATGAGCACCATGTTTGCCGGTACGTTTAGCTTTGATATCGAGGCCTATACGCAGCAGCTGGAGCAAAAGGTTGCCAAGCTGCGCGAGGCCTATGACGCAGGCGAGCGCCCGGTCGCGGCGGATGCCAAGCGCATTCTGATCACCGGCTGCCCGGTAGGCGGCGTGATCAACAAGATCGGTCGCACCATCGAGTCCAACGGCGGCGTGGTCGTGTGCATGGATGACTGCTCGGGCGAGCGTACGGCCGCCATGATGATCGACCCGGACGCGCCCGACATTCTGCGCGCCATCGCCGACCGCTACCTGGATATCAACTGCTCGGTCATGACGCCTAACGACGGCCGCATAGAGAACACACTGACCATGTGCGAGAAGTACCATGTCGATGGCGTGGTAGAGAGCGTGCTACAGGCCTGCCACACCTTCAACGTTGAGAGCGCGCGCATGCAGGAGGCTGTCGAGGGTGCGGGTATTCCGTATATGAAGATCGAGACCGACTACAGCAACGGTGACATGGGCCAGATCGAGACGCGCATCGCCGCCTTTATCGAAACCCTCTAGCTTCCTCAGGCACCGGATCTTGCTCCTCAAACCGTCGCTTGCGTATCCAAAGTACGCTGCGCTCCTCTTTCGGGGCAATCTCCGGCACCTGAGAAACCTAGAGCTAAGGCGCCTGAACGCGCCGCTACCTTTGATGTTTAGATTGGGAGAGAGCCATGATAGGGATCGGGATCGATATCGGGTCTACGGCGGCTAAGGCTGCTGTGGTCGACGGGGAGGGTTCGGTGGCGTGGACGTGCGTGCAACCAACCGGGTTCTCCTCGGTCGATGCTTCCGAACGGCTGCGCGAGGCACTGGTAACGGCCGGCTATGACGTGACAGCCGACGACGTTCGCGTGATCGCGACTGGCTACGGCCGTGTCGCCGTGCCCTATGCGCACAAGGTCGTGACCGAGATCACCTGCCACGGCACCGGTGCCGTGCGCCTGTTTGGCGATCACGGCACGGTGATTGACGTAGGCGGCCAGGACACCAAGGTCATTCAGCTTAAAAGTGGCCGCGTGGCCAAGTTCGCCATGAACGACAAGTGCGCCGCCGGCACGGGGCGCTTTTTGGAGATCATGGCCGACCGCCTAGGTATTTCCCAGCAACAGATGGCCGACCTGGCGCGTTCCGGCGGGCCTACCAAGATCAGCGGCATGTGCACCGTGTTTGCCGAAAGCGAGGTTATCAGCCTGATCGGTCGCGGCGAGCCGCGCGAGAACATTGCACGTGGCGTGATCGACAGCGTGGTCTCGCGCGTGGCGACCATGGCCGGGCAGGCCGCGGGCGCCCCGTACTACCTGACCGGTGGCCTGTGCGAGAACGCCTACGTTGTGGAGCGGCTGGGCGAGCTACTGGGGTCGCCGGTGACCACCTCGCCCCAGGCTCGCTTTGCCGGAGCGATCGGCGCGGCTATCCGCGCCGCCGCCTTGGCCTAGGGGTGTACCGCGACATGCGCATCCTCAATATCTCGGCACAAAAACCAGATAGCACTGGCAGCGGCACCTACCTTGCCGCGCTTGTGCGCGAGCAGATCGAGACGGGGCATCGCGCCGCCGTGCTTTGCGGCGCGGCACCAGGTGATACCCAAGGCGAGCTGGACCGGCGTGCTGCCGTGTTTGTCGTACCGTTCGAGTCGCCCGAGCTGCCGTTTCCCATCTGCGGTATGTCCGATGTCATGCCCTATCCCTCCACACGCTATCGTGACCTGACGCCTTCGATGCTCAAGGCATTTGAGCGGGCATTTGCTGCTGCAATCGATCGGGCGGTGGCTGAGTTTCGGCCCGATCTGGTGATCTGCCATCACCTGTATCTGGTGACCGCATTGGCGCGCGAGTGCGTCCGGGGCGTGCCGGTTGTTGCCGTGTGCCATTCGACCGACCTGCGCCAGCTGCGTTCGCATGCGCTCGAGCGCGATCGCATCGTAAGTGCGGTTCGTCGGCTCGATGCCGTCTTTGCGCTCCATGCTGAGCAGGCTGAGCAGATTGGCCTGGTGTGCGGCGTCGATGCCGATCGCATCCACGTGATTGGGACGGGCTACGACCATCACGTCTTCTGCCGCGACGCAAGCGTGGCGAGACAGCCGGGATCGCTTGTGTACGTGGGCAAGATTTGCTTTAAAAAGGGCGTCGAGTCGCTGGTTCGAGCCATGTCATTGCCGATTGACGATGGCGTCCGCCCATCTGGCTTGGTACTTGTGGGCGGCCGCGGGGACGATGCCGAGTACGTGCGTATCGAGCGCTTGGCCGCGGCCTCGGATGTGCCGGTGACGCTGGCGGGCCGCCTGGATAGCGATGAGCTCGTGCGTGCCTACCGCAGTTCCGACGTCTTTGTGCTGCCTTCGTTTTACGAGGGTCTGCCGCTCGTGACGATCGAGGCCCTCGCGTGCGGCTGCAAAGTTGTGGCGACCGATTTGCCCGGCGTTCGTCCCTGGATGGAGGCGATGCTTCCCGGTGCTCCCGTGACGTGGGTGGCGTCGCCGCGTATGACGGATGTCGACACGCCCGTGGCGGCCGACCTTCCGCTGTTTGAGCGCGCGCTGGCAGATGCTATCGCGCAGGCGCTTGCGGCGCCGCCTTCGACGTTCGAGCCGTCGGCGGTCTCTTGGGAAGCGTGCCTGGGGCGTATACTTAAAGTCGTTGATTTGTTGGAAGGGGGTTCGTATGGCTGACGATCAGATTAAGCTCACGTCTATGACTGCCGCGAGCGGTTGAGCCGCTAAGCTGGCTCCCGGAGCCCTCGCCCAGGTCCTGGGTGACTTGCCCAATGTGCATAACGACAATCTGCTCGTGGGGTTCGATACCTCCGACGATGCGAGCGTCTTCCGCGTAGGGGAGAACCTAGGGCTCGTGCAGTCCATTGACTTCTTCCCACCGATGGTCGATGACCCGTTCCTGTTCGGCCAGATTGCCGCGGCAAACTCACTGTCGGACATCTACGCCATGGGCGGGCGGCCGAGCCATGCCATGAACTTGCTGTGCATCCCGAGCTGTCTGGGCGTTGAGGTTGCCGGTCAGATTCTGGCGGGCGGCGCCGACAAGTGCGTCGAGGCGGGTTGCTCCATCGCGGGCGGCCACACCATCAACGACGACGAGCCCAAGTACGGCCTGTCCGTGAGCGGGTTTGTCGCGCTCGACCGCATGCTCGCCAACAGCGGTGCTCGCGTGGGCGATGCGTTGCTGCTGACCAAGGCGATCGGCTCGGGCATCATCACCACGGCCATTAAGGGCGAGCTCATCGAGCAGGACGAGGCTGGTCCGATGTTTGACTCGATGCGCACCCTCAACGAGGCTCCGATTCGTCTGGCCGAGGGACTCGAACTTCACGGCTGTACCGACATTACGGGCTTTGGCCTGATTGGGCACGCATGCGAGATGGCCGAGGGCTCGGGCGTGCAGATTGAGCTTGCGTCGGGAGCGGTGCCGCTCTTTGATCAAGTGCTCGACATGGCGCGTCTGGGCATTATCCCCGCGGGCTCCTACCGCAACCAGGACTTCTTTGGCCCGCGCGTGACGGCTGACGATGACCTGGAGCCGGGCATGTTGGATGCGCTGTACGATCCGCAGACTTCGGGTGGTTTGCTTATTGCGGCGCCCGCGAAGGATGTGGATGAGCTTGCGCGTCGCCTGGATGCCGAGGGGCGCATCGCGGCCGTCGTCGGGCGCGTGTGCGAGGCGGAGCTGGGCGGTCCTGCCGTCCACGTTGTTCGCTAGCCCGCGCGTTTATGTAACTGTTTGCCGTTCTCTAGAACGGCTCTTTCGAAAGGAAAAACTATGTCTACCAAAATTGAAGTCAATGCCATGGGCGATGCCTGCCCGCTGCCCGTCGTCAAGACGCTTAAGGCGCTCAAACAGCTTGATGGCGAGGGTGCCGTGGTGACCGCGGTCGATAACGAGACCGCCGTCAAGAACATCTCCAAGATGGCGCAGGAGAAGGGCTGCACGGCCTCGGTCGAGAAGGTTTCTGACGCCGAGTGGCACGTGACCGTGGCGACCTCTGGCGCCGTTGCCGTGGCCGATCCTGAGCAGGATGGCGCTGCCTTCTGCGACGCCAGCGCCGGCAAGGGCAAACTCGTCATTTCCGTCTACACCGATTGCATGGGCCGTGGCGACGACGAGCTGGGCCACAAGCTCATGAAGGCGTTTATCTTTGCCGTGACGCAGCAGGAGGAACTGCCCGCGACCATGCTGTTCTACAACGGCGGTGCCAAGCTCACCGTCGAGGGCTCGCCGGTGCTCGATGACCTGAAGGGCCTGGCGGAGCAGGGTGTCGAGATTCTCACCTGCGGCACCTGCCTGGACCACTATGGCATTAAAGACCAGCTCGCGGTGGGCGAGGTCACCAACATGTACGTGATCGTGGAGAAGATGGAGCAGGCCGTGCGCGTCGTGCGCCCGTAGCGTATTGGTTGGAGTTGCCATGAGGGAGAAGCGCCCGGCGCTTGTCATCACGTTTCCTACCACGGCGGCCGCCATGGGGTGCGAGACCCTATGCATCGAGCGCGGCCTTCCCGGGCGCACGATTCCCGTGCCCGGGGAGGTCGCTGCCGGCTGCGGTCTGGCGTGGAAGGCGTTGCCTGCCGATGAGGAGCTGCTGCGCAGTGAGCTTACCGCGGCGGGCGTTCCCACCGAGGGCTATACCGTGATTGATATGTGGGAGGTCGTGCGATGATCTACCTGGATAACGCGGCGACGACCATGCACAAGCCGCAGGCGGTCATCGATGCCGTGACGCAGGCTATGTGCTCGCTCGGCAATGCCGGGCGCGGTGCCACTTCGGGTGCGCTCGATGCCGCTCGTACGATTCACGGCTGCCGGGCCAAACTCGCGCGCCTTTTGGGTTGCCCGAGGGCGGACCATGTGTGCTTTACGCCCAACTCCACGGCGGCGCTCAACACCGCCATCAATGGCGTGGTGCGCCCCGGCGACCGTGTGGTCACAACGGTGCTCGAGCACAACTCGGTGCTGCGTCCGCTCAACCGCCTGGCGGCAGAGCAGGGTGTGACCGTTGAGCATGCGGGCTGTGATTCCAACGGCGTGCTCGACTACGACGATCTCGAGCGGTTGGTCACGCCGGGCACGCGTGCTGTGGTGGTGACGCACGCCTCCAATGTGACCGGCAACGCGGTTGACATTGCGCGCGTGGCGGCCATGGCCCATGCGGCCGGTGCGCTTGTGATTGTCGATGCCTCGCAGTCTGCCGGCACGGCGCATATCGATATGCAGGGCATGGGGCTCGACGTGGTGTGCTTTACCGGCCACAAAGGGCTCATGGGACCTCAAGGCACCGGCGGCCTGGCCGTGGCGGAGGGCATTGACGTCGCTCCGTGGGCCATGGGCGGCACGGGCGTACGCAGCTTCGATGCGTTGCAGCCGCTTGAGTGGCCCACGCGCCTTGAGGCGGGTACGCTCAACGGTCACGGCATCGCGGGCCTTTCCGCAGGTCTCGACTTTATCGAGGCGCAAGGCGGGGTCGAGGCGATTGCGGCACACGAGCGAGCACTGGCGGATCGCTTCCTTGCCGGTGTGCGCGAGATTCCGGGGATTAAGCTCTATGGTGTCTTTGGCCAACCGACGCGCTCGGCGATCGTCTCGCTCAACGTTGGCGATATCGACTCTGCCGAGATCTCGGATGCACTCATGCAAGGGTGGGGGATTGCGACGCGCCCCGGCGCCCATTGCGCCCCGCTCATGCACCGTGCGCTGGGGACCGAGCGTCAGGGCGTCGTCCGCTTCTCGTTTGGGTATTTCAACACGGACGAGGAAGTCGACACCGCGATTGACGCTTTGCGCGATTTAGCCTGCTAGAGCGTATATACTTGCGGGACGGGTCTTTTGCCCGTCCCGTTTTTGTTTCGACCCGAAAGGTGTGTCTATGACCTCATCCGCCTCGCGTGGTCTGCGCTCCGACCATGTCGTTACCGTCGGCATCGCCCTGTTCTCGATGCTCTTTGGCGCCGGCAACCTTATCATTCCGCCGCTGCTGGCGCTGCAAGCAGGTTCAGCCACGCCGGTCGCCATGTTCGGCTTTCTGATTGCCGCTATCGGTTTGCCCGTCATGGGATTTATCGCCGTCGCGCTCGCCGGCACGGCCCGCGAGCTGGCCGGCCGCGTGCATCCCAAGTTTGGTGAATTCTTCGTTGCGGCGGTCTATCTGGCCATCGGTCCGTGCCTGGCCATTCCTCGCACAAGCTCTACGGCGTTCGAAATGCTGGTGCCGCTGCTGCCCGAGGGTGTTTCGCTCGGCACGGCTCGCCTGGTGTTTGCCGTTGGCTTCTTTGTCGTCGCGTTTGCTCTCACGCTGCGCCCGGGTGTCATCACGCGCGTGCTCGGCCGCATTACGGGCCCCGCGCTCATTGCGCTC
>CAVFEY010000055.1:0-12426 GCA_963621725.1 Firmicutes bacterium AF25-13AC | reverse complement strand
ATCTGGTCGATTCCGACGCTTCGATCGCCGGCGATCTTGCTGACGACAAGTTTGCGCTGTTCGTTGCCGGTGAGCCTCACATGCCTACGCTCGAGTTCCCGGGCGATGGCGCGCAGCCGGTTAAGAAGATTTGCTTTAAGCTGCTTGCAGATGCTTACTGGGAAGAGTAACGAACTGCTCGGCTGAGCTGTTCGCCTGATGGCGTGATTCCCCTAGGGAAATCACGCCACGACCCCGCCAAGCGTGTTTTCCCTAGGGGAATCACGTTTGGCGGGGTTTTATGTTTATGAATAGGGGAACTGAAGCCGTGACGATGCTTGGGTTGGCGCACGCGCACTCAAATCGGCAACAACAAAGTAGATAAGCATTTGAAGAAATGCGATTGAAGCATAATGTAACTAGTATGAAATAGTGGATAGCTGGTACATACCACCTTTCAAATATAGAATCGTTAGAAATCTATAGTTAAAAAGTAATTAACCAGCGGGTTTATATTTTGTTCATTAAAGCCGTTCATCGTCATTTCGCTACCGTTTACGGACCACTTCAGATTCTGTCTACATAATTGCGTTAATGCGTCCATAATAGGCAAGGCGTTTCGCCGAGGGCCGAGGAACCGGCATCGGCGTCGTAGAGCACGAAGATCGGGAGTAGCATGCATTCGTTTAAGATCACCAATCAATTCCTACTCGATGATGAGCCGTTCACCATCTTGTCGGGGGCGATTCACTATATGCGTGTTCATCCGAGCGACTGGCACCACTCGCTCTATAACCTTAAGGCTCTTGGGTTTAATACGGTCGAAACGTATGTACCGTGGAATCTTCATGAGCCAAAGCCTGGCGTCTTCGATTTTTCTGGCTCAATCGATTTGGCGGCATTTCTTGATGAGGCAGCATCGCTCGGTCTGTATGCAATTGTTCGGCCCTCTCCGTTTATTTGTGCAGAATGGGAATTTGGCGGCATGCCAGCATGGCTGCTGCGCGAACATGATATGAGGCCGCGTAGCAGCGACCCCAAATTTCTTGCTCACGTTGCGCAGTACTACGACCATCTCATGCCGATACTCGTCTCGCGTCAGATTGACAAGGGCGGAAACATCATCATGATGCAGGTTGAAAACGAGTATGGATCATATTGCGAGGATAAGGACTATCTTCGTGCGATTCGTCGCCTTATGGTCGAGCGTGGGGTTTCCGTGCCCCTTTGTACTTCCGATGGTCCGTGGCGTGGGTGCCTTCGTGCCGGTACGCTCATTGACGATGATGTGTTGTGCACCGGCAACTTTGGTTCTCATGCAAAGGAGAACTTTGAGGCTCTTTCTGCTTTTCACAAGGAGCATGGAAAACAATGGCCTCTTATGTGCATGGAGTTGTGGGACGGCTGGTTCAATCGCTATGGGGAGAACGTCATCAGACGCGATCCCGAAGATCTTGCCTCTTGCGTTCGCGAGGTGCTCGAGCTTGGAGGATCTTTAAACCTCTACATGTTTCATGGAGGCACCAACTTTGGATTTATGAACGGATGTTCTGCACGCCATACGCATGACCTGCACCAGGTGACATCATATGACTACGATGCTCCATTGGACGAACAGGGCAACCCGACCGAGAAATACTTCGCAATTCAAAGGACAGTTCACGAGCTGTATCCCGATATCGCGCAAAGCAAGCCGTTAACAAAAAAGGCGTTTTCCATGCCCGATATTTCGGTGAGTGAGCGCGTAAGTCTCTTTAATGTGCTCGATATTCTTTCGGAGCCGATTGAAGCCCAATATCCTATGCCCATGGAAGAGATGGGTCAGTCGTATGGATATACGTTATATACCACGACTGTCGAGCGTGACCGTGCAGATGAAGAGCGTATTCGGGTTATTGACGCCCGCGACCGCGCTCAGGTGTTTGTGAACGGTGACAAAGTGGCGACGCAGTATCAGGAGCACATCGGGGAAGATATTCACTGCGTTCTTCCCTGTGAACACAACCGCCTGGATGTTCTGACCGAGGATATGGGTCGCGTCAATTATGGTCACAAATTGCTCGCTGATACGCAGCATAAGGGCATTAGGACAGGAGTTTGCGTTGATCTTCACTTTGTTACCGGTTGGGAGATGCGTTGTCTGCCACTCGATAACATCGATAATCTTGATTATTCCGCCGGCTGGGTAGAGGGGCAACCTTCCTTTTATCGCGCAAAGTTTGATATATCTGAGCCGGCTGATACCTTTATCGACACTACGGGTTTTGGAAAGGGTGTGGCATTCGTAAACGGAACGAATGTCGGACGTTTTTGGGATAAGGGTCCCATCATGACGCTCTATGTTCCGCACGGTTTATTACACCCTGGTACCAATGAACTCGTTATGTTCGAAACAGAGGGCGTGTATGATGCGAAAATCTCCCTTCGCTCTGAGCCCGTTATCCGTACACTTGAACAAGAAGGAGTTGAGTAGAAATGATTGTAGGCGCACGAATCGACTTTCGCTTGATTCACGGACAGGTGGCAAACCTCTGGTCTAACGCCCGTCAGGTAAGCCGCTTCATGGTAGTTGACGACGAGGTATCGCAAGATGCTACCCAAAAGCAGGTTCTTCGCATGGCTTGCCCGGCAACTGTGAAGTTGTCCGTGCTTCCTGTCGACAAGGCCGCTGCCAACATCACTGCTGGCAAATATGATGCGCAACGTCTCTTCATTGTTGCGAAAAAGCCTGAGGTCTACGTTCGACTTTTGGAACAAGGTGTTAAGCTTGAGCAGCTCATCGTCGGTAATATGACGACAATGGAGCCGGTCAAGAAGCTGAATCGCAACATTAGTTGCGACCAGGGGGACCTTGACGCATTTGCCAAACTCAAGGCCGATAATCTTCCTATTGTCATTCAGCTGACGCCGCAGGATAACCCAGAGGCTCTCACGCTCTAGTCGAATTAACGCTAGGCCGTGAAGGGGGATGCACGGTTTATATAAGCGTATTGGTATTGTAGAAACTGTTACAACTTAAATAAGGAGTTTACCTTGATTGCTTGGTGGCAGATTCTTCTGTTAACCCTGTATGCGGGTTATCAGATTATGGATGAGCTGAACTGGTACACCTGTGCCGGCTCAGCCGTCTTCTCCGGTATGATTACCGGTTTGATTATGGGTGACCTGCAGACTGGCCTGTTTATCGGCGGCAGCATGCAGCTCACCGTCCTGGGCGTTGGTACCTTTGGCGGCGCCTCTCGTATCGATGCCAACTCCGGCACTCTGGTCGCCACTGCCTTTGCCGTGGGTGCGGGCATGAATCCCGAGACGGCTCTTGCCGCCATCGGCGTACCTGTCGCTGCCATTCTCGTTTACACCGATATCGCCGGCCGTTTCGCCAACACGTTCTTCGGTCACATGTGCGATGCCGATATCGAGAAGATGAACTGGGGCGCCTACAACGTACACTACTTGCTCGGTGCCGTTTCCTGGATGTTGTCCCGCATGATTCCGGTCTTCCTGGCTCTCGCATTTGGCCAGGGCTTGGTCGAGGGCATCACCACCGCCCTTAACGGCGACTGGAAGTGGCTGGGTGACGGTCTGTCTGTTGCTGGCGGTGCCTTGCCCGCCGTTGGCTTCGCCATCCTGCTCCGTTACCTGCCGGTCAAAAAGCACGTCGCCTACCTGCTGCTCGGCTTTGTAGTCGCCGCCCTGTTTGGTACGGCCTTCACGAGCATCATGAACCTCAACGCCAACATCGTCGCTGTGAACGGTGCGCTTGGTAAGGGTGCCGTGGATATGGTCGGTATGTTCAATAACATGTCGATGCTGGCGATCGCTATTATTGGCTTTGCTCTGTCTTTGCTGTACTACAAGAACAACCAGCGTCCCGTCGCTGCTGCTGGCGCTGCGGAGGGAGACGACGACGATGAGCTCTAATGAGAAACTCGCCAATGGCACCACTGGCTACAAGATTACCAAGGACGACCTTGCGCAGATCAACCGTCGTAACCTGCTTGGTTTCCAGGATGGTTGGAACTACGAGCGCATGCAACACTCTGGTTATCTCTGGATTATCCTGCCCACGCTGCGCAAGCTGTACGGCGACGGCACGCCGGAGCTAAAGGAAGCCTGCCGCGCCCAGTGCGCACCGTTCTTCAACACCTCAAACTTCCTCAACACGATCATCACCGGTATCGATTTGGCGATCGAGGAAGAGGAGGGCATTGAGGGCCTCGAGGCTGTTGCCGGTCTCAAGACTGGTCTCATGGGACCGCTGGCTTCCATCGGCGATTCCATCTTCGGTTCGCTGCTCCCGACCATTTTCGGCGCTCTGGCTGCCAATATGGCCATGAACGGCAACCCCTTGGGTATCTTCATCTGGGTCGCCGTTAACATCCTTGTTGACTGGTTCCGCTGCAAGCAGACTCACATGGCCTATGAGCAGGGTATGAAGCTCGTCACCACCATGAGCGACCGCCTGAACGCGTTGACCGACGCGGCCTCCGTAATGGGTGTCTTTATGGTCGGTGCCCTGGTCGCAACCAATGTCGGTATCGTTATTGCGGCGAAGCCTGTTATCGGCGGCGTTACCGTTGACTTGCAGAACATCTGCAATATGATTTGCCCCAAGCTGGTTCCTGCCGCGCTCGTCGGCTTCGTATACTGGCTCCTCGGTAAGAAGGGCATGACCTCGACGAAGGCCATCTTTATCGTCTTGGTTCTGTCCATTGCCTTGGGTGCATTCGGTATCATTTGCAAGGGCTAAATACCCCATATTGTCACGGCATTTGAGCCTCAATTGAGACGTGGCGCACACCTCCAAGGCGACTTTATCGCCATATCCCCTGGAGTGTGCGCCTCTTTTGTTTTGTCGGACACCGCTGTTCATAGGCGGTTATGCAGTCATCGTGTTCGATTAATTCCTTAAGGCTGCCTTGAAGGGAATATAGTGCAATGCCATTTTGGATCGTCCTGTTCATTTGTGTTGTCGTGGCTTATTTCGCTGTGACCGAAGGAGCGAAAAAATACTTCGATATGAAATTGCAGGTATTGTTTAACTTGGGCTTATACCAAGATTGCATAGACCTGCTCGATCGCAAACTTGCGCGCATAGTAATGTCTACGTATAAGCAGTATTACCTGCGTTTCACGATCTATGAAGCTGCTGATATGGACGCATATGCAGATCGAATGCTTGACCACTTGCTGGAGATGCCGTGCAGCGACAAACAACGTCGACAGCTTGCGGTTCGCGCCTTTAATTTCTATATCAAGACGGGTGACCGGAAGCGGGCGGCGTCCATGTTGGAAGAGATGCGCCCCATCGTGTCGAAGGGCATTTTGGCGGACAGTCAATTAACCTACGACATAGTCTTTTGCCGTCGGCATGATAAGATCGATGAGATGGAAGCTATGCTGGATACGAACGACCTTGGGTTACGCGGAAAGCTCTATCTGCTGCTTTCATATCAATATGAGAGCAGCGGGAACAAGGGCGAAGCACGTAGATATCGCAACCTTGAAAAGCAGCTTAGAGACGCTCACAGACCTCCCACGATAAAACAAAATACTCACTAAACTTTAATGATGCAGTGGTCGTAAGAGCCCTTTTGAGGGGTTCTATGGCTAGAGAAAGCGAACGGTAGAAAGGTAGATAGAATGATTGGATTTGTACTAACCGGTCACGGTCAGTTTGCACCTGGTTTGAAAAGCGCTGTGGATATGGTCGCCGGCGAACAGCCTAATTTTGAGGTAGTTCCTTTTGCGGGCTCGGAGGCGGTTACTTTTGGTGATGATTTGCGAACCTGCATTGCCAAGATGCGTCAAGCTTGTGATGGCGTATTGGTGTTTGTTGATTTGCTTGGCGGTACTCCGTTCAATCAAGCTATCCCAATGACGACTGAGCTCGATAACGTGACCGTTGTCACCGGAACAAATCTACCTATGTTGGTGGAGCTCGTTATGACGCGTGCGTTTGGAGACCCAACGCTTGATGAACTTGCCGAACGCGCACGGGTCGTTGGTCGTGAGGGAGTCGATCTCAAGAAACTCGAGAGTGCTGACATTGATGAAGACGATGAGATGTAGCGTCGCTATTAGCCCATTTATTGGACATGTTGGTGCGTTACCTGAAGGCTGAAGTATTGGTCAATTGCTCATTACGTGGAGAATATCATGACGTGCACGAGGCACAGACAACCGCTATATGACCAGCTCGTAGATATTCTGATCGAAAAAATTGATCATGAATATCAGCCAGGTGATTTGATTCCGTCCGAACGTGAGCTTGCCGAACGTTTCGGGCTTTCGCGGTCGACTGTCCGGCTTGCAATTCAGGAACTTGAGTATCTTGGTCGGATTGTGCGAAAACAAGGTCGCGGTACGTTTGTTGCCGATCGACTAGCTCAAGCAACAAATCTTACCCAATCGTACAGTTTTACTGAACAGATGAAAGCGATGGGCCGGCTGCCAGAAACAACCATCTTAGAGTTCTGTGAAATGGAAGCAGATAAAACGCTCTCGATGCAAATGGGGATTCATTTGGGTGAAAAGGTATTAAAACTCAAACGTTTACGAATGGCAGATGGTATACCTATGATGGTTGAGCGTAGCTATCTTCCAGCAAAGCTCTTTATTTCACTCAAGCGTCCTCTACTCGAACAAAAGCCCCTTTACGATGTTATTGAGCAGGATTATCAGCAGAAAATTCGAGTAGCGGATGAGGAGTTCTCTGCGGGTATAGCACGTCCATGTGACGCTCGGCTTCTAGGTATTGGTGAGGGTGCGCCAGTTCTGGACATAGTCCGAACTACTCACAACACCCAAAATGATGTTGTCGAGTTCACGCTTTCGGTGGCTCGTGCCGACAAGTTCAAGTACAGAATCTCTCACTATCGAGATACTTTGTGATCGGATACGAGTGCCAACGAAAGAAAAACAGCCTATGACTACTACCCGATTTAACTTTTCAGATTAAGTCTTTGTATATCAGACAATTTAGTAAAGAAAGAGGTATTAGAAATGTTCGAGAAGAGTGTCGAGGAGCTTACCGATCTCGGCGCCCAGATCACCACGGCCGAGATTGCTCAGCAGCCCGAGCTTTGGCGTGATACGCTCAACATCTATCGCGAGAACAAGGAGGCCATCGAGGCCTTCCTGGCCGAGGCTCGCGCTATGGGCGAGGGCCGTCTGTCTGTTGTCTTCACCGGTGCCGGTACGTCCGACTACGTTGGCGATACCTGCGCCCCGTACCTGCGTCACGCTGGCAACACTGATCTCTACGACTTTAAGCCCATCGCCACGACCGACATCGTGAGCGCCCCGCGCGACTTCCTGCGCGCCGAGGATCCCACGCTCGTGGTTTCCTTTGCCCGCTCTGGCAATAGCCCCGAGAGCCTTGCCGCCGTTGCCGTTGCCAAGGAGCTCGTCCACAACGTCAAGTTCCTCAACATCACCTGCGCTCCCGAGGGCAAGCTCGCCGTTGAGTCTGCCGATGATCCCAACGCGCTGACGCTGCTCATTCCGCGCGCCAACGACAAGGGCTTCGCCATGACCGGTTCTTATTCCTGCATGACCCTGCTCTCTACCCTTATTTTCGATACGGCCTCTGACGAGCAGAAGGCTGAATGGGTCGAGACCATCGCCAAGATGGGCGAGGAGGTTATCGCTCGCGAGTCCGAGGTCGCCGATTACCTGGCTGGCGACTTCAACCGCGTGACCTATTTGGGTTCTGGCTCCTTCGGTGGCCTTGCCCAGGAGAGCCAGCTCAAGATCCTCGAGCTCGCTCACGGTCTGGTCGCTACTTCCTACGACACCTCCATGGGCTATCGTCACGGACCTAAGTCCTTCGTCGACGATAAGACCCTCGTCTTCGTGTTCGTCAACAACGACGCCTACACCCGCCAGTACGACATCGACATCCTCAACGAGATCGGTGGCGACGATATTGCTCAGCACACCGTTGCCGTTCAGCAGGATGGCGCTACCGTCTACGAGGGCGAGTCCTTCACCTTTAAGGGCTACGAGGCGCTTCCCGAGGGCTACCTTGCTCTGCCGTTCGTGATGTTTGCCCAGACTATCAGCTTGCTCAACTCCGTGCGCGTGGGCAACACGCCCGATACGCCGAGCCCCACCGGCACGGTTAACCGCGTGGTTAAGGGCGTGACGATTCACCCCTTCACCGCTTAATCGCGTCCCCCTGCAAGGGCGCCCGTCCGCTCATAACGGCGGGCGGGCGCTTTTTGTTTTACGTGAGCTGGGTATAAGCATCACCACAGTCAACTGCTTTAGAAGCAAGGAGTGCATATGAGCACGTACGCAATTAAGGCTGACAAGTTCTTCTTGCCGGCAGGCCCGCAGCTGGGCGGCTATCTCATGGTCGAGGACGGCGTCTTTGGCGCCTGGCAGGCCGACGAGCCCTCCTGCGAGATCAGGGACTACACGGGGTCGTGGATCGCACCGGGCATGGTCGACACCCACATCCACGGCTTCTACAACCACTCGACTACCGATGGCGATCCCGAGGGCATCGATATCAGCTCGACCGAGCTCGCCCGTCGCGGCACCACCAGCTGGCTGCCCACGACGTTCACCGATGGCGTCGAGCAGATCAAGGACGCCTGCGCCGCCATCGCCCAGGCCGACGAGGGCCGCGGCCCCGACTTCTGCGGTGCACGCATTCAGGGCATCTACCTGGAGGGCCCCTTCTTTACCATGAAGCATGTGGGCGCGCAGAACCCCGCTTATCTGATCGATCCCTCCGAGGAGGTCTTCGATCAGTGGCAGGAGGCTGCGGGTGGTCGCATCGTTAAGAGCGCCATGGCGGCCGAGCGCGACGGTGCCGCTGCTTATGCGGCTGCTCTGAATGCCAAGGGAGTGGTGACCAGCATCGGTCACTCCGACGCCACCTACGATGAGTGCATCGCCGCCATCAACGCCGGCGCCAGCTGCTTTACGCATACCTATAACGGCCAGCGCGGGCTGCATCACCGTGAGCCCGGTGTCGTGGGTGCTGCCATGTCCACGCCCGAGACCTACGCCGAGATCATCTGTGACGGCAAGCACGTAAACCCTGCCGCCATCAAGGCGCTGCTGCAGGCAAAAGGCTGGCAGCACACGGTGCTCATCACCGACTGTCTGGGTTGCGGCGGCATGCCCGAGGGCAGCTACACCAGCGGTGGCATGGACGTCATCATGAAGGACAACCTGTGCTGGCTCGCCGACGGCAAGAGCATTGCCGGCTCGGTGCTCACGCTTGCCCAGGGCGTCAAGAACATCGTCGACTGGGGCATCGCCAGCGCCGATATCGCCATTCGCATGGCAACCGAGGTGCCGGCACGCTCCGCGCACATCGAGGATAAGTGCGGCAGCATCATGCCTGGTCGCGACGCCGACTTTGTCGTGTTCGACCATGAGCTCACCCTCGTCGAGACGTATGTTGGCGGCCAGAGCGTCGGCAACGCCTTTACTGAGTAACGATAGAAAAAGACGGCGGGCCCGAATCTGCTCGGACCCGCCGTATGGGTTAAACGCTCAAAAGCACCTTCACAGTTACAGCTTGTTAGCAATCTTCTTTGCCGTGCGCTTGACGCCGGCCACCAGGCCTCCTGCAGGATGCTCCTTCTCGTATGCTAGGCGCTTCTCGCGCTTGGCATACTCTTCGACGATGATGTCGCCATACTCGTCTTCGATCTTGTCGAAGAAGTCGACGGCGCCCTTAATTTCCTCAGCGGTCGGGTGTCCCTTTTGGACACCGCCGGTGAGTTTGAACGGCCCCCACGTATCAAAGCCGGGGCAGCCGTAGGCACCCATAAAGATGGCCCGCCTCATGCGGCAGATACCATCGATATCCTTGCCGTACCACTTGTTTTTGCTACCGTAGGTCATAAGGCCAAACACCTTGTCCTGCGGCTGCAGCACGTTAGTGAGCACACGTGCCATGTCCTTGTCGATCTCGGAGTAATAGATGCCCGTGGCAACACCGATTAGATGATATTCGTGCAGGTCGGGATACTCGTTTTTGCCGAGCGTCTTGACGTCGAGGGTATCGATCTCGGGGTGCGCCTCAACGATGGCGTCCACGAGCTTTTTCGTATTGCCGTGATGGCGCGAGGCGTAGAGGATGATGGTTCGCATAAGAAGGCCTTTCAGCTGTAATTGCATCAATGTCTGTATGGTGCCCCGTTGCATGGCTGGGATACCAGACACATCGATGAGTGTGCGGGTTTGTCCTTTGGTCAGGGCCGAGACGGGTACTTGCGAGCAAAAAAAGCTGTTGTTCGAAAGGATGGGTAATGGAATACGCTCTTTCCAACGATTCGATTTCTATTAAGGTGTCCACGGCTGGCGGCTCGTTTACCTCGATTGAGGCCGACGGTCGCGAGTATTTGTGGCAGGGTGACCCCGCAGTGTGGTCCGGTCAGGCGCCGGTCTGCTTCCCGATTTGCGGAGGCCTGCGCGATGATAGCGCCATGACGTTTGCCGGGCATCATGTGAAGCTCGCCCGCCATGGATTTGCGCGCAAGCAGGAGTGGAAGCTGTTGAGCCAAAGCGCAAACGAGCTGGCGATGTGCCTGGCGTCGGAGGACAACCCTGCATTGCTGAGGAATTATCCGTATCCGTTTAAGCTTGTCGCCCGTTATACGCTCGAGGACGCCGCCGTGCGCGTCTCCTATGAGGTGACCAACGAGGGCACCGAGGATATGCCTTTCTTTATCGGCGGTCATCCCGGCTTTAGGTGCCCGCTCGATGAGGGTGAGTCCTATACGGACTACGAGTTGCGCTTCGAGAAAGACGAGGCAGCGGAGCTTTGCACCGCCGTACCCTCGACCGGATTGATTGATGTAGCTAACCGCTCCAAGAACCCCATGGTGGGAAAGACGCTGCCCCTATCGCACGAGCTCTTCGATTTCGCGGAGACCATCTTTGACGTGCTCGAGAGCCGTCAGGTCACGCTTTCCAAGAAGGGCGAGGACAAGGGCGTTCGCTTGAGCTTTGAGGGTTTCCCGTATCTCATTGTGTGGAGTAAGCCCGAGGGCGATTTTGTGGCAGTTGAACCCTGGGGCGGTCTTTCGACCTGTTCCGATGAGGATGACGTGCTTGAGCATAAGCGCGGCTGCCTTATCGCCAAGCCCAAAGAAACCATCGTGCGCTCGTTCACAATCGAGATTCTGTAGTCGCATGTAGCCAATTCGTTTTGCAAGGCATAAGGAGCCTGCGAGATAAGGAGCTAAAAATGATCCTCACCGTTACGATGAACCCGTCCGTCGACACGCGCTATCAGCTCGATGAGCTCGTCATCGACGACGTCAACCGTGTGACGCCCGAAAAGACCGCCGGCGGCAAGGGCCTTAACGTAGCCCGCGTCCTGGGTCAGCTGGGCGACGACGTTGTGGCAACCGGCCTGCTCGGCGGCCACATGGGCGCCTATATGGCCGAGCTCATGGATGCCAACGGCATTAAGAATGACTTTGTGCCCATCAAGGGCGAGACTCGCATTTGCCTCAACATACTCCACGCCGGCAACCAGACCGAGCTGCTCGAGAGCGGCCCGACAATTGCCCCCGAGGAGCTCGATGCCTTTACCGCCAAGTTTACCGAGCTTGCGGGCAAGGCCGACGTCGTCACTATTTCGGGTTCGCTGCCCCGCGGTGTCGAGGCAGGCTACTACGCCAAGATTACGGGCATTGCCGAGAACGCCGGCGCCAAGGTGCTGCTCGATACCTCGGGTGCCTCGCTCGAGGCTGCACTCAAGTCCGAGGTCAAGCCTGAGCTGGTTAAGCCTAACCTGACCGAAATTAACGGCCTTTTGGGCACGAGCTTTACCACCGACGATGTGGACGAGCTCCGCGCCGCGCTCGCCTCTGACGCCCGCTTCTCCGATATCCCCTGGGTCGTCGTATCCATGGGCGCTGCCGGCTCCGTTGGCTTCCACAATGGCCGTGCGTTCCGTGCGAAGACGCCCGATATCCCCGCCGTTAACGCTACGGGCTCTGGCGACTCGACCATTGCCGGTTTCGCACATGCGATTGCTGCTGGCGCGGATGACGAGACAGTATTGCGTACCGCCAACACCTGCGGCAAGCTCAATGCCATGGATCCCATGACCGGCCATCTGGTCATGGACCGTTGGGACGAGGTCTACAACGGCGTTGTCGTGACCGAGCTGTAGGAGCTTGGGCGCCGGCCCCGGCATCGCTTGCTAGCTCCTGTCGACGATAAGTGCAGTAGCATTATGCCGGAGCGCGACGCTGACACAGTCGTGTTCAATCCCGACCTTACCCTGGTCGAGACGTATGTGGGCGGCAACAGCGTCGGTAATGCGTTTGCCGAGTGGCCGCCAAAGAAGCGATCCGAGAGGGGATTTAGATGATTTACGGTGCATTGGGCGATATCGAGGAGTACCGCGGAATGCTCAAGGGCCTCGACGTGCTGATCGACTGGCTCGAGGAGAACGACCCGGCG
>CAVFEY010000054.1:0-13567 GCA_963621725.1 Firmicutes bacterium AF25-13AC | reverse complement strand
GCCTACACCTTCTTCCTGGCTCAGGGCCTGTCCGTCGGTCAGTCCCTCAAGGAAGAGGACTGGGTCGAGCGCGCCGGCGAGATGCTTAAGAAGGCCGAGGAGAAGGGCGTCAAGATCCTGCTCCCCATCGACAACCGCGTTGCCGATCACTTTGGCGAGGACGCTGTCCCCGAGGTTGTCGCTTCCGACGCTATCCCCGACGATCGTGAGGGCATGGACATCGGTCCTAAGACCGAGGAGCTCTACGCCGAGGCTGTCAAGGGCGCCAAGACCGTGTTCTGGAATGGCCCCATGGGCGTCTTCGAGTTCGACAACTTCGCTCACGGCACCCAGGCTATCGCCGAGGCTGTCGCCGAGGCCGACTGCACCTCGATCATCGGCGGTGGCGACTCTGTCGCGGCTGTCAACAAGTTCAACCTGGCCGACAAGATGAGCTGGATCTCCACCGGTGGTGGCGCTTCCATGGAGCTCGTTGAGGGTAAGGCCCTGCCCGGAGTGGAGGCGCTTCTCGATGCCTAATCGCACCCTTCTCATCGCTGGTAACTGGAAGATGAACAACGACGTCGCCGAGGCCGCCAAGCTCGCCGACGAGCTGGCTCAGGCTCTGCCCGAGGTTCCGGCTGGCGTCGAGGTGCTCGTCTGCCCTCCGACCATCGACATCACCACGGTTCATGACCGCATTCAGGCTGCCCCCATCGCCCTCGGTGCACAGAACGTGTACTGGGAGGCCAAGGGTGCCTTCACCGGTGAGTCCTCTTGCGACATGCTCAAGTCCGCTGGCTGCACCTACTGCATCATCGGTCACTCCGAGCGTCGTGACTACTTCCACGAGACCGACGAGGATCAGAACAAGAAGGCCAAGGCTCTCGTTGCCGCCGGTCTTGTTCCCGTCTTCTGCTGCGGCGAGTCCCTCGAGGTCCGCGAGGCTGGCACCTATGTCGAGCACGTCGTGAATCAGGTCAAGGCTGGCCTTGCTGGTCTTGAGATCACCTGCCCCAAGCAGGTCGTCGTCGCCTACGAGCCCATCTGGGCCATCGGCACCGGCAAGACCGCTACCGCCGAGGACGCTCAGGAGGTCTGCGGCGCTATCCGTGAGACCCTCAAGGAGATGTTCGGCGAGGAGCTCGCCAACGGCATCCGCGTTCTCTACGGCGGTTCCGCCAAGCCCGGCAACATTGCCGAGCTCGTCGCCAAGCCCGACGTTGATGGCGCCCTCGTGGGCGGCGCTTCGCTCAAGGCTGCCGACTTCGCCTCTATGGTCGTCAAGGCAGGCGAGTAGGACATATGGCACAGCGTCATCTTCCTGCACTCCTGATTATCATGGACGGCTGCGGCCTGGCTCCGGCTGATGGCGAGAACGCCGTCGCCGCTGCCAAGACGCCCTTCCTTGATAGCCTGTACGAGAAGTACCCCCACACCACGCTCGGCGCTTCGGGCGAGGACGTGGGCCTTCCCGACGGCCAGATGGGCAACTCCGAGGTAGGCCACCTCAATATCGGTGCCGGCCGCATCGTGTTCCAGGAGCTTTCGCGCATCAACAATGCCATCAAGGACGGCTCCATCGCCAAGAACGAGGTCTTCGTCAAGGCTATGGACGATGTCAAGGCTGAGGGCAAGACCCTTCACCTCATGGGCCTTATGAGCCCTGGCGGCGTTCACTCCCACATGAACCACGTCGAGGCTCTGGTCAAGATGGCTGCCGAGCACGGTGTCAAGACCGTTCGCGTCCACTCCTTCATGGATGGCCGCGACGTTGACCCGCAGTCCGGTGCCGGCTACATGAGCGAGTTCTGCGCCTTCCTGGCGAAGATCTCCGAGGAGACCGGTTGCGACGCTCGCGTTGCCACCGTGTCGGGCCGTTATTGGGCCATGGACCGCGATAACCGTTGGGAGCGCATCCAGCGCGCCTACGACGTCATGGTCAACGCGTCCGATGCCGATGTCGACCCCGTTGCCGGTATCAAGGCCTACTACGAGAAGGATCCGCGCGGCGACGAGTTCGTCGAGCCCTTCGCTGCCCACAACGAGGGCATCCACGAGGGCGATGCGGCCATCTTCTTCAACTTCCGTCCCGACCGCGCCCGTCAGATGACCCGCGTGTTCACGGACAAGGAGTTCGACGGCTTTGAGCGCAAGCAGATCAAGCTTTCGCACTTTGTGACGATGACCGAGTACGATCCGACGTTTGATGTCGAGGTCGCCTTCCCCAAGACGTTCCCCGAGAACGTCCTGGCCGACGTTATCGCCGCCAATGGCCTGAAGCAGCTGCACACCGCCGAGACCGAGAAGTACGCCCACGTGACGTTCTTCCTCAACGGCGGCATCGAGGAGCCCAAGGAGGGCGAGGAGCGCGTGCTCGTCGCTTCCCCCAAGGTCGCTACCTACGATCTGCAGCCCGAGATGAGCGCTCCCGAGGTTACCGAGAAGCTTGTCGCTGCCATCAACGAGGATCGCGCTGATTTCTACATCGTGAACTTCGCGAACTGCGACATGGTTGGTCACACCGGTGTCTTCGACGCCGCCGTTAAGGCCGTCGAGGCTGTTGACGATGCCCTGTCCAAGGTTGTCCCGGCGATTCTCGCTAAGGGCGGCTTTGCGCTGATTACCGCCGACCACGGCAACGCCGACCACATGTTTGACGTTGCTTCTGACGGTTCCAAGCATCCGTTTACGGCTCACACCACCAACCGTGTGCCGTTCATCATCGTTGATGAGAAGGCACAGCTCACCGGTATCGAGGACGGTCGTCTTTCCGATATCGCTCCGACCATGCTCACCATGGCTGGTATTGAGCCTTCCGCTGAGATGACGGGCCGCGTGCTCGCCACCGAGGCCTAAGAGAAAACAAATACCGTTTTCTAGTAAGGGGGTTGTCCACAACCGGACAACCCCCTTTTTGGTATTTCTGCCATTTCCACCCCGTCCTTGAGTGGCAGGTAGGGGAGAGCGGGGGTTGTGGTACAGTACTGGAGTTTGAATTGTTCTATTAAGGAGCTTATCTATGGGTCCGTTCCAGATTCTTCTGTTTGTCGTTTGGGCTGTCTCTGCCGTGGCGCTGACGATTCTCGTCCTGATGCATTCCGGTAAGGGCACCGGCGTTTCGGATATGATCGCTAGCTCGCTGTATAACTCTAGCTCTGCCACGGGCGTCATGGAGCAGAACCTCGATCGCCTGACGGTAATTATGGCCGTCGTTTTTGCCGTGTGCGTCGTCCTGTGCATGTTCTTCTTCCCGCAGGGCATCGTCGGCTACTAAGCACGAGCCGCATAAATATTTGAAAAGGGTTCCGCAGGTGCGGGACCCTTTTTGTTTACATATTTGTAACAGAGTCAAAATATCCCCACATACTTCGCCCAACTAAAGAAATTCTCGACCGTTGACCGGAATTAGCGCCAAATCGTGCATAAAATGCGCTACTGTATTGCAAAACGTTGGTCCGCTGTGCATAACCAGCCATAGCGGCGGGCGGCGTTTTGATGGTTCAGATTGGATTGTCTCGACATGTGTCCGACTGAACATTTCTTTGTCCTATCTCATAAGGAGGATGGCATGGCTGATTCTATGTTCCACCAGCCCGTTATGGGTCGTCGCGCCTTTGTTGGCGGCACCCTCGCTGCGAGCTCCATGGCTTTTCTTGCCGCATGCGGCAAGAAGGGCGGCGACGCTTCCGGTTCTGAGTCCGGTTCGACGCTGAACTTCTACATCAACAACCCGGTCTGCATCGACCCCTACAATGTCCAGGAGGACCAGGGCACTCAGGTCGAGTACCAGCTCTTTGACGCTCTGACCGCCTATGACGCCGAGAAGGGCGAGATCGTTCCGCTGGCTTGCGAGTCCTTTAAGGCCAACGACGACGCCACCGAGTTTACCTTCAAGATCAAGAAGGCCAAGTTCCACAACGGTGACGACGTTACCTCCAAGTCCTTCAAGCTCGGTTGGGAGCGTCTGGTCAACACCAAGTCGGCCATCGCTACCGAGTATGGCCCTTCCGAGGTCTCCTATCACCTTTCCATGGTCGAGGGCTATGACGACCTGCTTGCAGGTAACGCCACCGAGCTCAGCGGTGTTACCTGCCCCGACGATGAGACCCTCGTCGTCAAGCTGTCTTCCGCTTACGCCGACTTCCCCTTCGTTGCCTCTCACCCGGCTCTGGCCCCGGTTCCCGAGTGCGCCGAGTCCGATGCCAAGAGCTTCTATCTTGCACCGGTTGGTAACGGCCCGTTCATGATGGACGGCAAGTGGGAGGATGGTCAGGAGATCAACCTCAAGAAGTTCGACGATTACTATGGCGACAAGGCCAAGATCGATGGCATCCACTTCCAGGTCATCAAGGACATGGAGACCGCTTACAAGGAGTTCCAGGCCGGTAACCTCGATGTCTGCGACGTTCCCGTTGCTCAGATCGACGCCGCCAAGAAGGATCGCGGCGTGTCCAAGGACGGCTACACCATGGGCGACGGCGAGCGCATGCTGCTCGGCGCCGAGCCTTCCACCTACTACCTGACCTGCAACAACACGGCCGAGCCGTTCAACAACGCAGACCTGCGCAGGGGTATCTCCCTGGCCATTAACCGTGAGGCCATCTGCAAGACCATCTTCAAGGGTACCCGTACCCCCGCCGACGGCATTGTTCCTCCGGGCATCGATGGCTACAAGGAGGGCGCATGGGAGTTCTGCGCCTACGACGTCGACAAGGCTAACGAGTACCTCGACAAGGTCGCTCCTGCCGGCGCTAACGGCGATCGTGGCATTAACGTGACCCTTTCCTACAACCAGGACGGTGGCCACAAGGAGATCATGGAGTCCATCATCGGCGACCTCGCCAAGGTTGGCGTTACCGCTGTCTCCGATACCCCTGAGTGGTCTGCCCTGCTCGAGCAGTACCAGAACTTTAACTATCAGTTCGGTCGTCTGGGCTGGATTGCCGACTACCCGATCATGGACAACTTCCTGTATCCGCTGTTCCACTCCGACTCCCTCGGTGGCGACAACCGCTCTGGTTACAACAACCCCGAGTTCGACGCCAAGGTCGACGAGGCTCGTACCACGGTTGACGACGAAGAGCGCGTCGCTAAGATGCAGGAGGCCGACGCAATGGTCGCTGCTGACTGCCCGGTCATCCCGGTGATGTTCTACACGCACACCATCGCCGGCTCCGATCGCATCAAGCACCTCTATGTCGATCCGCAGAAGCACGCCGATCTGGGTACCGCTGAGCTCGCCTAAGAGTTTGCAGCTTCCGTGAGGGTCAAGTATTTACGTAGACCTCATGGGAAACATACAGTTCTCCCTAACCTGGGGTAAACTGGCTGATGGTAATTTTGGGATGCCGGTCTGGCGATCGGCATCCCATTTAGGTTAATCCCTAGATAGGGGAGTGGTATGGGTAAGTACATCGTTAAACGTGTGCTTCAGTTCATCCCGGTGTTTTTGGGCGTTACGCTGATTCTGTTCGCCCTCCAGAATATCGTGCCGGGAGATCCGATCAAGCTGATCGGTGGAGACAAGGCTCTGTCCCCCGAGGTGGAGCTTCAGCTTCGCGTCCGCTATCACCTGGTCCAGTCGGACGAGGACGGCAACGCGATCCTTGACGAGAACGGCGACCCCGTTCAAACGTCGCTCGTGGACCGTTACTTGTATTACATGAACGGCCTGCTTCATGGCGATCTGGGCAATTCGTATCAGCGCAAGCTGCCGGTTACGGAAATCTTTGCCCAGAAGTATCCGTATACGGTCAAACTTGCCGCGTGTGCCATCGTACTCGAGGCAATCATGGGTATCGGTGCGGGTATCATTTCGGCGGTAAAGCGTTATTCCTTCTGGGATATTTTGGTAACGCTCACCACGTCGATCTTCGTTGCGGTCCCGGCCTTCTGGCTCGGTATGTTGCTGCAGTTGTTCTTTGGCGTCATCCTCAAGGACGCCACGGGCGGTGCATTCTCCATGCCGATCTCGGGTGCCGGCGGTTCCAGCTCTCAGTATCAAGATTGGATGCACTATGTGCTTCCGACCATTACGCTGGCTTCGGTTTCGACCGCTTACGCTGCCCGCATTATGCGCTCGCAGCTGCTTGACGTCATGAACCAGGATTACATCCGCACGGCAAAGGCCAAGGGTCTCTCCAATCGCGCGATCATCATCAAGCATGCGCTTAAGAATGCACTCATCCCCGTCGTTACCTATATTGGTGTCGACTTCGGTGGCATGCTTTCGGGCGCCATCCTGACCGAGACGGTCTTTAACTGGCCCGGTATCGGCTATGAGGTCTATCGCGCCATTAGCATGCGTGACTGGCCCATCGTTATGGGCGGCGTTACGCTCATCGTTGTCGTCGTCATGGTGATCAACCTGCTCGTCGACATTAGCTATGCATTCCTCGACCCGCGCATCCGCCTTGGCGGTCCGTCGGATAAGGCCTAAGGGAGGTACGTCTCATGCAGGAAACTGATTCTCAGTCTCAGGAGCAGGCTACCGCCACCAAGGCCGCATCTGCTCCCGCCAAGTCCCGCACGCTGTGGGGCGACGCTTTTAAGCGTCTTCGCAAGAACAAGCTCGCCGTTATCGGTGTCTGCTGGATCATCATCGTCGTTGTGGTTGCCCTGACCGCAGATCTGTGGGCTAAGCCCTGGCTCGGTTCTCCGACGGCTTCCGACTCGACCACTATGGCCGAGACGTCGCTGCTGGCTCCGTGTGCCGAGCACCCGTTTGGCACCGACGCCCTTGGTCGTGACATTCTCGTCCGCGTTATCTACGGTGCGCGCGTTTCGCTGTCCGTCGGCATTATGGCCACCGCGATCTCCACGCTGATTGGTCTGGTCATGGGTGCTCTGGCCGGTTTCTACGGCGGCATCTGGGATACGATCATCATGCGCTGTGCGGACATCTTCCTGGCGTTCCCGTACGTGCTGTTCGTTGTCGCCATGATCGCCGTTATCGGCCGTGGTCTTCAGAACGTCTTTATCGCCATCGGTATTCTCGGCTGGCCTTCGATTGCGCGCGTCTTCCGCTCTGCGATCTTGACCGTCAAGGAAAACGACTATGTTGATGCTGCGCGCGCGATGGGTGCATCTGATGCTCGTATCGTTGTGCGTCACATCTTCCCGAACTCCGTCGCCTCCATCGTGGTCTACGCGACCATGAACATTGGTGGCGCCATTCTGACCGAGTCCGCTCTGTCCTTCCTCGGCATGGGCGTTATTCCGCCTACGCCTTCGTGGGGCTCCATGATTCAGGACGGTCAGCAGTATCTTCTGACTGCTCCCTGGATGATGATCATGCCCGGTCTGGCAATTCTCTCGACGGTGCTCGCCTTCACCCTGTTGGGTGATGGTCTGCGCGACGCCCTCGACGTCAAGATGAAGGACGCATAAGGATGAAGAAGAACAAGAACTATGTGGACCTGAAGGACCAGCCGGTTCCCGAGGGCCAGCATCTGCTCGAGGTCGATGACCTTAAGATGTATTTCCACACCGAGGATGGCGTTGTTCGCGCTGTCGATGGTGTCTCCTACACGCTCGATCGCGGCGAGACCCTGGGCGTCGTCGGTGAGTCCGGCTCCGGTAAGTCCGTGACCGCCATGACCATCATGGGTCTTATCTCGATGCCTCCGGGAAAGATCGAGGGTGGCGACGTTCGCTACCGCGGTCGTTCTATCCTCGAGATGACCGAGGAAGAGATGCAGCACATTCGCGGTAACGACATCGCGATGATCTTCCAGGATCCTATGACCTCCTTGAACCCGGTCTATAAGATCGGCAAGCAGGTGGGCGAGGGCCTTCGTCTGCACCGTGGCTACTCCAAGCAGGAGGCGCTCAAGCGCGCTACCGAGCTTTTGGACCTCGTGGGTATCCCCGAGCCCGAGAAGCGCGTCAATGAGTATCCGCACCAGTTCTCCGGCGGTATGCGTCAGCGTGTCATGATCGCTATGGCTCTTGCCTGCGATCCCGATATCCTGATTGCCGACGAGCCCACGACGGCTCTGGACGTTACCATTCAGGCTCAGATTATCGAGCTCATGCAGGAAATGCAGGAGAAGAACGGCAACGCCATCATCATGATTACCCATGACCTGGGCGTCGTTGCCGATATGGCCGATAAGATCATGGTTATGTACGCCGGCCGTCCCGTCGAGTTCGGTACTGCTGAGGAAATCTTCTACGAGAGTCGCCACCCCTACACCTGGGGCCTTATCCGCTCCATCCCGGAGCAGGCCATCGAAGAGAAGAAGCCGCTTACGCCGATTCACGGCAACCCGCCTTCGCTCATGAACCTGCCTGAGGGCTGCGTCTTCTCTCCTCGTTGTCCCTATGCGACGGACAAGTGCCGCAAGCAGCGCCCCGAGCGCGTTGTCACCGAGTCTGGTCATTACTCTGCGTGCCACTACTCCGGTGACCCCGAGTTCCTCAAGAACGCTCCTGAGACGTCCCGTACGCGCAAGGATTCCAAGAAGGGAGGCGAGGCGTAATGGCAGATACCAACGAGCGTACTCCGCTGCTGAAGGTCGAGCACCTCTCTAAGGAGTTCCCCGCTGAGTCCGGCATGTTCGCCAAGCGCTTCTCCAAGCGTGTTGTCTCTGCAGTAAATGACATTTCGTTCGAGATTTATCCGGGCGAGACCTTTGGTCTGGTTGGTGAGTCTGGTTGCGGTAAGTCCACGACGGGTCGCACCATCATGCGCCTGACCAAGCCGACCGCCGGTAAGGTGTTCTTCCAGGGTAAAGATGTTGCCGAGATGAGCAAGCATGAGATCAAGGACATGCGTCGCGAGATGCAGTTCATCTTCCAGGATCCCTATGCTTCGCTCAATCCCCGTATGACCATCGGCGAGATCGTCTCCGAGCCCATGACCATTCATGGCGTGGGTACCAAGGAGGAGCGTATCGAGCGCGTCCGCGAGCTGCTGGACGTCGTCGGTCTGAATCCCGAGCACATCAACCGTTATCCGCACGAGTTCTCGGGCGGCCAGCGCCAGCGTGTCGGCATCGCCCGCGCGTTCGCTTTGAAGCCCAAGCTGATTATCTGCGACGAGCCTGTCTCAGCACTTGACGTATCCATTCAGGCCCAGGTTCTGAACCTTCTTAAGGAGCTCCAGGACAAGTTCGGTACCGCATATCTGTTTATCGCCCACGACCTGTCCGTCGTGCAGCACATCTCCGATCGCGTTGCCGTTATGTACCTGGGCAAGATGGTCGAGGTTTCGGACTGGAAGACGCTCTACAGTGAGCCGCACCACCCGTACACGCAGTCGCTGCTGTCTGCCGTGCCGGTGCCCGATCCGGATATCCAGAAGACCCGCAAGCGCATCATCCTCGCCGGCGATCCGCCGTCGCCGCTGGATCCGCCGACCGGCTGCCGTTTCCACACGCGCTGCCCGATCGCGCAGGGCATCTGCTCCGAAAAGCTTCCTGAGTTTAAGGAAGTTGCCCCGGGTCACTGCTGCGCCTGCCACTTCGCCGAGCCGTTCCCGATCAAGGAATCGCACATCGACCTGTAGTCGGTTTTTCTCGTCCGGGCCCGCCCTGAAGTTACTTTTCAGAACGTCCTCGGACATGCAAGAAACCCCCGCTGCGCACTTCGTGCGGCGGGGGTTTCTTGCGTCCTGCGGAGTGTTCTGAAAAAGTAACTTCAGGGCGGGCCCTGCGGTAACTCGGCAGGGGGAGTGCGATTCCTTGATCGCTTACTTAATCTGATGAGAAATTGAGTGAGGCCGGAGCTTTGGCTCCGGCCTCCTTATATAAGGGCTCGGCTTAGCCGAGCCACCAAATTTGCATCAGCCCCCAGAACATGTTTGAGAACTGTGCCTGAAGTATGTATTTGCAGGCCCCGAATCGGTGTTGCCTCCCGGCGCATTCCGCAGGGGGAGCGATATTTTGCAGCACGAAGTGCGCAACAAAATATCGCTCATGCCCGAGGACGCGCCGGGAGGCAACACCGATTCGGGGCCGAACATATAGATCTACCAGCGCATTTACAAATTCGTAAACTTTTTTGAAAAAAGTGCTTGCACAGTTCTCGAATCATAGGTTATTATCTTCCTCGTTGAACGCGCGGGTCCAACAAAACGGACCGCGAATCAACAACATAGCATGTCGGAGTGGCGGAATTGGCAGACGCGCTAGCTTGAGGTGCTAGTGACCGCTTTTTGGTCATGCGGGTTCAAGTCCCGCCTCCGACACCATCGCATTTGAGAAGCCTCTTCGGAGGCTTTTTTGTTACCGATAGACGGTGGGGTCCACGATGGAAACGCTTGAACGCAACGAGTGGGCAGACGTTGCCCAACTAGTCGAGATCACGAGCGATGCTGTCATCATCTGCGAGCTCGACGGAACCATTCTGCATGTGAATAATCGCTTGCTTGGTTTGATGTGCGAGGAACGCGCCGACGTCATCGGTGGAGATGTTAAAGACGTCCTGTACTCGTCCGCTTTTGAACGTGCGACGGAACATCGTCTGCCATTTGAAACTGATGGCTCCGAGAACGAACTGATGCTCAAGCTGAGTGACGGCTCCTTTATCCCCGTCTTGGTTCGTGCGGGCTCCGTAACGCCTCCACGCATCTTTGGGCGCCGCGCGCCACGTGTCCTGGTGGCGCTCCATAGCATCGAAGAACAGTATTCGCACGACCGTCAGCTCAAGCGTGCGCTTTCGGAGCTTAGAGTGGCGAACAAGCGCCTCTCTGGCACGCTCTCGGTCATTATGAGTACCGTGGGCTCCGATGAGCTGCCCAGCCTACTTGATACCGTTTTGAACCAGCTTGTAGGAACGCTCGATGCTTCGGGTGCCGCTATCTATTTTTCTGAGAGCGGCGGTTTTAAACTTCGCGGTGTTTCCAAGGAACTGTACGACAGCTACCTGCCTGAGTTTTTGCCGTATGGCGCTGGCATTCCGACGTATGTTCTTCGTGAATCGCGTGCCTGTCGCTTGTCGATTCAACAGGACCTTGAGGGTGATAAGGCCGCCTCCGGTATGTTCATGGACCTGGACAATCGTTCTAAGCACCTGTTGCGCATGCAGGATATGCCTCCGTACCGCAGCGAGATCTGTCTTCCCGTTTTTTACGGTACGCAGATCCTTGGCGTGCTGGAAGTTGGTTGGAAACGCCCTCAGGCACCGCTCGCCTATGACGTTAATGTGCTCGAGGTCATTTGCGATTACCTGTCTATCCAGCTGGTCGGCATGGCATCGAGCCTTCGCTCCCGTCGCACGGCCGAGCTTGGCCGCTCGCTCAATGTCTTGCGTGATGAGTTGTTTACCTTTCTAGATGATTCCGCCGCGGCTACCCAGACGGTATCGTCCGAGATCCGCAATATGCTTAACTGCCATTTTTGCCCTGTTGAGTATGACGCTAGTCTGGATTCCTACGTCATAGATTTTGAAGGCGGCAGTCGCGTTGCTTTGCCGGACGATCCCGAGAAGCTTTTCTTTTCCACGACGGCGCCGGCGGCACGTCTGGGGGCTGGCCCTGATGGCTTTGAGGCATCTGTTTTGGGCGGCACGAGTGCCGAGGACCTTAAACACGTCCGTATAACTCGCGTTGACGAATCGATGCCTATGGGAGGCTGGCTTAGGGCGCATGGTCTGCCTTGTCAAGGTCTCTACGTCGACTCCGGCATCGAGGCGGGGCGCCCGCGCTCTGAGGGTGATGGCAAGCACAGTAACGACGCGATTGTTCCTGCTTCTGTTGCGAAGAGCCCGACGACGCGCGCGCTGCTGCTTCGTGATGGTAGCCAAGAGCCGATTGATGACCTTGAATATGACTACTTGGTGCACTTAGCGCATGACTTTGAACTGATCTACGAGGGCGAATCTCAAAAGCGCGAGGAGCGCCATATTGCTCAGACCCTTCAGATCGGCATGAGAAATTCCCTGGGGGATGTTCCGGGTATCGCAACCGATTCGGTGTACCTGTCGGCCACGAACTCGGCGTTGGTCGGCGGCGATTTCTATACGCTCATCCGTCTTCCCGACGACTGCGCCGTCATGATTCTGGGTGATGTGTCTGGCAAAGGCATTGAGGCCGCATCGATGTCTGCGCTCGTCAAGACGGCCCTGACGGCATATGCCTGGGAGGGCGCTGGCCCGGCCCGCATGGCACGCTCCCTTAACAGCATGCTCATGGGCTTTTCGAGGGTCGAGACGTTCGTGACGGCCTTTATCGCCAAGATTGACCTTAAAGCCGGACGCGCAACGTATTGTTCGGCGGGCCATCCTCCGACCATGGTCATCAGGCCAGAGTCGATGCCGCTGGGTGGTGGCGAGGCCCGTGGGGGAGAGGTCGAGCTGCTTGGATGCCAATCGGGCGTAATCGGTGCCTTTGAGAGCATGGTGTACGAGACAGGCGTGTTTACGTTCGCTCCTGGCGACATGCTCTTCATGTATACGGACGGAACGATTGAGGCCCGCGACCGCACCGGAGCGTTCTTTGGCGAGCAGCGCCTTCGTGACCTTCTGCTCTCTGTCTCGGGTGAGGGCGTATCGGGAATCTGCGGCAAGGTCTTGGGCGAGCTTGACCGATTTACCGAATCGGCGCTGGACGATGACATTGCATTGGTGTCCCTTGAGTTTTTACGGGGTCGTTCATAGACGACGCTGGGCGGGCTGAATCCGCACGGTTGGGGAAACGAATGCATCGAGTGGGCTTTTTTGGGGAACCATGGTCGTATGAATGAGTGGAATGACATAGCGGTTTTGACGCCACCAGGCGATATCGACATCGCCACGGTGCCTGCGCTGCGTCGGCGGTTGGATGCTTTGATTGGCCGCGGCGTGCGTCGTGTTGTCATCAACTGTCAGGCTGTTAGCTTTATCGATTCGACGGGCTTGGCATTCCTGCTTACGCGCGCTCGTGAGCTCATGAGGCGAGAAGGCCTGCTTTCGCTCGTCAATGCATCAGGTGAAGTTGTTCGCTTTTTGGAGATTGCTCGTCTTGTCGATATCCTTCATGTCGCGGGGCCGGCACGGGAGTCTATTCCCGCCATTCCGGTGGGGGAGCTGCCTCGCTGGAGTAAGAGCGTCGAGGTCCGTCAGGGTATCGAGAATCTTCCATACTACCGACATCGCATCGCCGAACTCCTTGAATCGCTTCCGTTGCGCCGTGACGAGCGCTATGATGTCGGATTGGCGTCGGGGGAGGCGCTGGGTAATGCCTATGACCATGCGGGCGGTATCGGGTGCATCCTGACGGTTCAGGCCTATGGCGATCGCGTTGTGGTTGAGGTGCTTGATCGAGGTGCCGGCTATTCTATCGATGAAACGAGCGAACCGGTCGCATCTGAGGAGCGCGGCCGTGGCATCAAGCTTATGCGTATGCTCGTCGATAACGTGGAGGTTGCTCGTCGTACGGACGGCGCCGGCACGCGCGTGCAGATGGTGAAGCTGTTTAGCGGAGCGCTGGAATCGTGTGCCTAGCCAATCGCTTTAGCGCGTTTAGCTACTAAGAACATGCGGCAGACAAGTTTTTTGAAAAAAGTACTTGCGTCTTTTGGACAACTCGCGTAAATTAATAACCCGCAAGCGGACATGGCTCAGTTGGTAGAGCACAACCTTGCCAAGGTTGGGGTCGCGGGTT
>CAVFEY010000053.1:0-13995 GCA_963621725.1 Firmicutes bacterium AF25-13AC | reverse complement strand
GGATATCGGACACAGGGGCCGCAAGGGCCCTTACACCAACTTTCTCGACACTACCGTACATTTTGCGTAATCTGGGCAAACGCTGATTAATTGCTCGTATAATTGCCTATGTCGAAAGATACGAAAACCTGTACTTTTGCGACTGCGCCTAGCTGCGAGCGAGAAGCCTGTTCTAAACGCCCCTGCATTTGCGTGCATCGCAAAGCCAAAAGAGGGGGGCGAGAATATGGAACAGACGGCACGGCGCCAAGAGCAGCTGCCGGGCGCATTTAACGGCGCCATCACCAACAGCCAGCACGGCCGCGTCCGCTGGTATCTGGTTCACACCCCCAATGGAAAAGAGCGCGAGACCTGCGAAAAGGTCCGCTGCATTATCCCGCACAATTTGATGCAGGACGCTTTTGTGATGCAAAAGGAGTTTTGGTTTAAGCGGGACGGCGCCTGGTCGCTCCAAACCAAACCCATGTACAAGGAATATTTCTTCGTCGCCACGCACGATGCTGCCACGCTCGATAGGGCTTTGGCCCAGTTGAGCTTTGGCTGTCGTATCGCCGGCAGTAGGGAGCGGGCGTACATGCCCATGCCGGACGACGCGCAGGACTGGTACCGCAGCGTGCTGGACGACGACGGCGTGGTGCGCAACAGCGTTGCGCGCATAGAAGGCGGCGTGTTGCACATAGAGCAGGGTCCCTTGGTGGGACAAGAGGCCCGCGTTAAAAAGATCGACCGCCATAAACGCTGGTGTCTGGTAGACGTGGGCGAAGGTGACTCCGCATTTAGGGAGCTGCTACCGCTCGACGTTCCCAGCAAAACGTAAGGGAGACGTCGCACTGGCAAATTAATTGGTTTTTGGATTCATAGATGGGGGGGTTCCTGGGGACAGGAACGTATGTTTTATTTTTGCTGAAAAAGAAGTAACAGAGAGCTGTGTATCCGTGGGGGACGCACTGGCTATTAAAGAGATTAAACCGAGCGGTACGCTTGGCTACCGCTTTATTAAGAGGCTGTTTGACCTTGTATTCAGTCTTTTGATGAGCGTACTGCTGCTTATCCCTATCGCCATTGTGTGTGCGCTCATCAGCCTTGAATCGCCTGGCAGTCCTATGTATACGCAAGAACGAGTTGGCAAGGGCGGAAAGACCATCAAGATTTTTAAGCTTCGTAGCATGGTCGCCGATGCGGGTGATGTGCGGAAGTATTTGAGTCATGAGCAGCTGCATCAGTGGGAAGTCGAACGCAAGGTTGACGATGACCCCCGCATTACCAAGGTTGGTCGGTTCATCCGTAAGTGCTCAATTGACGAGATGCCGCAGTTTATCAATGTCTTGAACGGAGACTTGTCTGTTATTGGGCCTCGCCCCATTACACGGGATGAGCTCGAGCGGCATTTTACGGATGAAGAGAAAGCCGAGTTGCTTTCTGTTCAGCCTGGCATCACCGGTCTTTGGCAGGCAACTGATCGCAACGAGGCGACATTTGAGAGCGGCTTGCGTCAGAAGATCGAACTCCGCTACGTACGTAATCGCTGCTTCCGCATGGACTGGAAATGCTTTACGGGCACCTTTGGTGCCATGTTCGGCAAGAAGAGGACGGGGCGATAGATGCAGACAAACCTTACTTCTTCTTATAGTGTGTTGATGAGCATTTACAAAAAAGAAAATCCTGCCTATTTAATTCAGGCTTTAGACAGCGTGCTGAATCAAACGGTTTCTCCTGCTGAGATCGTCATGGTCAAGGATGGTCCGCTTACGCATGAGCTTGAAGACGTGCTCCAAGATTATGACTCCCTGCATCCTGGACTGTTCAATTTTGTTTCGTATGAAAAAAACCATGGACTTGGGTATGCATTGCGCCAAGGCATGCTTGCTTGCTCTAATGAAATTGTTGCACGCATGGACACTGATGATATAGCTCGTCCGGATCGTATGGAGAAACAGCTTGCTGCTATTGATGGCGGGCTCGATATGGTCGGAAGCGATGTTATCGAATTCGTCACGTCTCCCAATGAACCTGTTGCGGCCACGGACCTTCCCAAGGGCATCGATGCTATACGTTCTTATTCCAAAAGGCGAAATCCCTTCCGTCATCCTCCCATGACGTTTAAAAAGTCGAAAGTTATGGAGGCTGGTAACTACAGTTCCGACTTTCTCTACTTTGAGGATTGGGATCTTTTTAACAGGATGCTCGCATGTGGCTGCAAGGCGGATAACCTGAAGGAACCGCTTGTTGCGATGCGTGTTAGTGAGGATTTCTATGCTCGTAGGGGCGGCTCGCAGTATCTTAAGTACGCTAAAGCATTTAAGCAGGCTCAAGTTGAGCGTGGCTATTTCACAAAACGTGATTATATCTGTTCTTATTTGCCGCATGCCGTTGTCTGTCTGATGCCAAATTCCGTTAGAGCGTTGATATATCGTTATTTTCTCAGGAGGTCCTAGATATATGGCTTCTGATGTTGATAAACCTCTGGTTAGTGTCATTGTCCCCATGTACAACGTGGGTATGTTCGCGCTTCCTTGCGTAAACTCATTGCTTGGTCAGACTTATTCGAATATCGAATATATTATCGTGGATGATGGATGTACTGATAATACTATCGATCTTATTGAAGATGCCGTTGGGTCAGACACGCGATTTAAGATTTTGCATAAGGAGAACGGCGGTCTTTCTTCTGCGCGTAACTTTGGTACTCAAAGGTGCCACGGTGATTATGTCATGTATGTTGATGGGGACGATTTGATTGATTCGCGAACTGTTGAGTCGATGGTCGAAGCGGCTGACAAGTATCAAGTTTCGCTCGTTATCGGCTCCTTTGCGAAGACGCCTGTTCTTGATAGCTATAAGATGGGGCAGAATGTAGAATTCCATGTTGAGTCTGGAATTGAGCATTTTCGAAAACTGCTTTTATTAAGCGGTGAGAATGGCTCTGCGTGCGGGAAGCTCTTTGAACGATCTCTTATTAGCGACCTTGTCTTTCCTGAGGGGCAGCTCTTTGAAGACATGGGCGTAATCGCTAACATTTGTTCCAAAATTAAAAAGGTTGTATTCACTGATGCGTGCTTCTATGCATACGTGACGAGACCTGGTTCCATTACAACGCTCAGGAAGCAGGGTTCCAAGCATGCTCAAGACATGGACAGGACTATTGAGACTGTTCGACAATTTGCCTGGCCTGAATTTCAGGGCGAGTTTGAGTGCTTCCAGTCATTCTGTACGCTTCGCGTTGCAATGAGGGTTGATCCGGACGGATTTGATGATCAGGCTGAAGCCCAGAATTATTTGAGGAAGGCTCGAGGGCTTGCCTGGAGGGCATCGAAGAACCCATATGCTTCTTCAAAATGGAGGCTACGCTGTGCTCTCTTTTCTATCTCTCCTAGGGTTCATAATGCTTTCTATGCGTTATATGCTGCAATTTCTGGTAAGGCAATCGGGTAACCCCCATGATAAAAGGTTGATAAGGTGAGTTTTTCAATTAGCGCACATCTGTTTAACGTTACTGAATGCAGCGGCGGCTTTTGTTATAAGATCTATTTTCTAGATGGCTTTAACTGCTATGTTGGTGTTTTCGACACGGTTTCGGCCGGAGAAAAATCAACGGTTTACAAACGATATACAAAGCAGGTGTAGAGATGCCAATCTACTTCATTGCCTTTGTGTCCCATATTGTATTGCTATATTTGTCAGTAAAGATAACTAATAAGCGCGTCAGTTTTCTTCTCGCGGTTATCTCGATTCTTCCCCTTTGCTTGGTGGCGGGGCTGCGCGATGCATCTGTCGGTACCGATACCTCTGCATATCCCCTCAGGTGTTTTTACGCCTCGCAGTATTATTCGCTCACAGGTGCTATGGGTGCTTGCTCAGATCAAGAGCCGCTATTCGTGATTCTCTTCTGGATCCTGGGGAGACTGACTAGCGATTTCCACACTGTTCTTTTTCTTTGTGAAGCTATCGTTCTCCTCCCCTATATTTTAGTTGTTAGGAAGTTGTATCCTCGCGGGTATCCTATCGTAGGTTTCTTTCTTTGTTTCGTTGTGTTTGGTTATACGTTAAACATAATTAGGCAATGTCTTGCTACTAGCATGCTCGTCATGATGGTTTATGAGCTGTTCCGCGAGAAGCGCGTCTCCGCTATTGTTTATTTGGTTCTTGCAGTTGGCTTCCACAAGATGTCTGTCATGGGACTTTTTATTTGGATTATTTATATTTCATGCTTCAATCGCAGGCACGAACGTTCGTACAAGACCGTTGCACTTCTTGCATGTGTTGGCGTTATCATTTTTGCCATTTGCGTGATTATGATTGGCCCGGATGTAATGGAGCTCGTATCTCTATTTACGTCGTCATATAGCTTTCAGATCAAACACGCTGGTTTGGGTTCATTTAATACCACAATGCTTATTTATTTTCTATTTTGCCTTGCTATATGGATGCTGGGTAGTAAGGGTTTGAACACGAGCATTGATCGATGGACACTAAATTTCTATACGACCAGCGGTATAATTTCTTCCTTGTTCGCTCAATTTGCGAGCATCAGTCCTGAGCTAATTCGACTCAGTTTCCCTTTTCTTTTCATTTCAGGTTTTGTTTACCCCTTTTTGTCTGAAAACCTTGGCAGAGAGCGGTTCCTAACCGGGGTTCTGGGTGTCTTGTTTTTCATGTTTTATTTTGTCATTACGTTTGTATATGGCGGCAGTTGTGATCTTTTTCCGTATTCGTCGGCACTATTAGGAGTTATTTATGCATGACGAAACGCCTGACATCAGTATTGTTGTACCGGTATATAACACCGAGCGTTTTCTCCCCGCTTGTCTGGAATCTATTGATATTCAAGGAAGCGGTTCTTTTGAGGTAATTCTTGTGGATGATGGTTCCACCGATGGATCTCCTGATATTTGCGATGCTTATTGCGATAAGCGTGAGAGAGCCTTCGTTATTCATAAGGACAACGAAGGTCTTCTCGCTGCACGGCGAGACGGTCTTCGCGAGGCGAGCGGGCGTTATATTCTTTCGCTCGACTCCGATGACGCTCTTCTTGAAGGTTGCATCAAAAAGGTATGCAATGTAATTGCCTCGACTGGTGCTGATATCATTTCATTTGATTTCACTATGGGATTGATGCCTATTAAACCCTCGCTAAAAGTTGATATCTGTTCTGGTATGCACACGGGTGAATCTTTTGATGCCGTTAAAAGCCTGTTGTGCGGATGCGATTTCAATAGCGTTTGGAATAAGGTCATTCGGAGAGATTTATTTGCCAGTGACGAGTGGTATTCGAAACGAGTTGGTCTTATGCATGGTGAGGATCTCTGTCAACTTCTTCCTGTTTTCGATATTGCAAAGAGCTTATTTCACATTGACGAACCGCTTTACTACTATCGTCAGCATGACACTAATAGTACGAAGCAGTTTAAAGAAGATCAGATAACTGATTGGAGCTTTGTAAGCGACGAATTGATTCGCTATGCGAGTGAATGGTCGAGTGATTCAGTCAAAAATGCCAATAGGGGTATCTGTCGACATTATTGTGATCTTGATGAAGTTCTTTGGCATTGTGAAGCGGATAAAGAGGTGAAAAGACAATTTGATAAAACAATAAAAAGCGAGTATCGGAGGCGAATCAGCAATTGTCCTGACTTAGTTCATAGTCTTGTTTTGTCAAATTTCAGTATTGTTTCTTTTGCTGCTCGGCACATACTGAGCTGCTTTAAATGCCTTCGTCGTCTCTTTGTATAATGTGAGTCATTATTGCTTTTTCTAATATGTTTAGATGGAGCATTATTCTTCTTGACCGAGCCGGCCTTAGCTTTCGGCTAAGTGGCGAGCATTTACGATTGAACTGACATCGAGGATCTGGTCCTGTCGCGCGGTATATTCATTCCAGGGGCTTTTGTTATTTAGGTTGATGCTTAGAAGCTGCTCTTTGCACGTTATTTCAAAGAAAATCTCCAACGTCCCTATGTTTTGGGTGAGGCAATAGACGCTTACGTTTGTGATTTATTGTTTGTAGCCTATTCCTCTAGGGGTTCTGTCTGCGATTGGTCTTGTCGATTGCATGATAGGGCATCATGACTTAAATGTTCGAATCGATGGAAGCGCATATTTATTCGACTTTGAAGATAGGAGGAGTCAATTGTTGCAGATTCTTAATTTAATTAAGAAAGCTATAAAACTTATTCTTTCCAGCCCTATTTATGATGGTTTACTCAGGTTAAGTCGTCGTTCCGATGCTATATCCTATGCGTCTAAGGCGAAGCTGGGTATGGTCTCCAAGAGACCATCCAATATGTTCATGCCTATTGTTTTTAATGAAGGCGTATCTTACGACATTTCTATTATTGTGCCTGTATATAACGTTGAAAAATACCTTAAACCCTGCCTAGAATCCATTGTGACTCAGGAGTTTTCTGGCAAGTTTGAGGTTATTATTGTCGATGATGGGTCTAAAGATGATTCTGGTGCAATAGCCGATTCGTATGGACTAATGCCCAATGTTCTTGTAATTCACCAGGTAAACGGCGGCCTTTCCGCAGCGCGCAATGCGGGTCTTAGGGTTTCTCGCGGTAAGTACATCATGTTCGTGGATTCTGATGACATGATCGGGCCAGGGTATCTTGAGGCTATGTGGAGCAGACTCGATCAAACATCTGCGGATTTCGTTACATCGACTTTTAGATATATGTCTGATGATGGTTTGGTTGGCGAGATAGAGAACGATAGGGCTAGTTGGATGGTGCCGTGGGGCAGACTATATCGTCGTGAAGTCTGGAATCGACTAGGTTTTCCCGTAGGTGCATGGTATGAGGATTTGATCCATCCTTTATGGATAGATTGTCGCTTTAACGATGAACCTTGTTATGATTTGAGTGGCTATTATTACCGAATACGTCCTGGGTCCATTATGCAGTCTACCCCTACGAATGTTAAAGGGCTTGATTCGTATTGGGTTCTCGATGAATTGATTTCTTATCGTTCGAAGCTTGGAATTTCTTACTCTCAGGAAGACTTCGATCGTATTTTTCCTTTGTTCGGGCCGCTTTTGCTTGGGAGAACCGTTGCCTTGGACAACGGCGCACGTAAAACTATGTTTACTTGTTGTTGCGACACGTTCAATTCAATTGATGAGTTCAGTATGGTGAGTACTTCGATGAACGGTAGATGGAAGGATATCGAGAGGGCTCTGCGTACTTCGGATTACAGCCGCTATCTTCTCGCATCGCTTTCTTTAACTGCTGATGGGGTAACTGGACTTAGTCTTTCAGATGCAATCCATATTTGGGTGAACAGGAACAGATAAATAATGAAGATTGGAACGATTACTTTCCACGGTGCTTTAAATTTCGGGTCTGCACTCCAGTCTTATGCGCTTCAAGAAGTCTTGAAAGGTATGGGGCATGAGGTGCGAATAATTGACTATCGCTCTCGCGATTATGAGCAGTATAGGTTATTCCAACCTCGCCACCCGAAGATGACGCTGCGTGCAATGCGCTGTTGGCGTAAGCAGTTGTCTAGAAAGGCTGCATTTACGGAGTTTTCTAAAAAGTATTTCAGGCTGACGAAGAGACCATATTTCTGGAAAAAAGAAAGCGATATGTGCGAACTCGCAGAGCTGTTTGATTGTTTTATTTGCGGAAGCGATCAAATTTGGAATCTCGATTGCACACAAGGTGTTGTTGGCCCCTATTTCCTTTCATTTGCCGGAGATACTCGACGAGTAGCTTACGCCCCCAGCCTTGCTCACACTTTCTTTAGACCGGAGAATTTTGATGAGCAGCTTGTATCCGATTTACTTTCAAGGTTTGATTTTTTGTCTGTTCGCGAGGAGGAGACGGTTCCGCTATTTCAGCCACTTGTCGATACGCCTATCGATGTTGTTTTAGATCCCACGCTTTTGTTGGAATCCGATGACTATACCGACATGGCATCTAAAGATGTCTTGCAGGGTGAATATATTTTCATGTATCTTTTGCGCGAATGTCCTGAGCTCATTGAGAGTACCGTCACGATGACGGAGGCAACAGGCATGAAGGTGGCTTATATATCAGAGAATAATCTAGATATTCCAAATTCAATTAACCTGTTTGGCGTTGGCCCTGAAGAGTTTGTTTCGCTTATCGCACACGCAGACCTCATCGTTACCAATTCCTTTCATGCGACTGTATTCTCGGTTCTCTTTCATAAGCCCTTTCGCGTATATGCAACAGATAATTCTGGTGCGCGCATGCGTGACTTGTTGGGTAATATCGGTCTGTCTGACCGTTGCGTCAGCGATATGTGTTCCGACGATGTTGCCCCTTGTGACTGGGGTGATGTGGACTCTCTTCTTGATTCTCTGCGTGAGCATTCGTGGGCTTATCTTAGAAAGGCGCTTTCGTAATGGGGGAGACAAGCCGACTTATCAAAAATACCGGCATTATCGCAGTTGGCGGCATGGCAACAAAGCTCGTGTCTTTTCTTCTGCTTCCACTCTATACATCGGTTCTTTCAACTGCCGATTACGGCACTGTCGATTACATCAATACCATCGCTCTTTTTTGTGTTCCTGCAGTCTCACTGCTTATGGACGAAGCGCTGTTTCGATTCCTCATCGACTGTCGCACCGATGAAGATCGGGCCAAAGCTGTCACGGCGTCTTGCGCTGTTCTTCTTGCCGGATGTGTATGCTTTGCTGTCTTAGCGATTCTGGTATGGTTGCTTTTTGAGCCTGAAAATCTTGGCTGGGTCGTGGGACTTGTTGTTGCTGGCGCGCTTCTGCAGATGGCTTCTGCTGTCCTACGTGGTTTCGGGGATACCGTGGGATATTCCGTCATGAACTTTGCCGCGAGTGCTTTTACCATTTTGCTCAATGTTCTCTTTATCGCTGTTCTTCGTTGGGGCGTTGTGGGTATGCTTTCTGCAACGGTCATTGCGCAGGGCGGTGTTGCCCTTGTGTTCATGGTAATGCGGAGGCTCTGGCATTATATCGATCCGTCGGCTCTTTCCATCTCCTATGCTCTAGATCTTCTACGGTATTCATTTCCTCTCATCCCTAATAAGGTTTCCTGGACTATTAACAACTTGCTGGACAGGCTCATTATCATGAGCACGCTTGGGGCTTCTGCCGCTGGCGTGTATGCCGTGTCGTATAAGTTCCCCGGTGTCATGGATCAGGTGTATGGCTTTTTCTATCAGTCTTGGAAGGAGAGTTCAGCTCGAGCCCTAAACTCTGATGAGGATGAGTCGGCTTTCTATAACTTTGTGTATCGGGCGCTAAGGCGTTTCATGATGAGCGTCGTTCTGCTTATGTCTGCGCTTATGCCCCTCGTGTACGGCATCCTGATTAAGGGTTCATTCGGTGAGGGTCTGCTGTATGTGCCGATATTGCTCCTGGCGACGTACTTCAGCAACATCTCCGGCTTTTACGGTGGCATCTTTACCGCACATAAGGAGACCGGAATTATGGGTACCACCACTGCGGTTTCTGCTGTCCTTTGCGCTGTGCTGTGTGTCGTGCTGATTCCGCACTTCGGTCTCTATGGCGCATCTGTTGCAACGCTCTTGGCGATGATCGTGGTGAATGAGTACCGCAGAATTAAGGTCGCTAAGTTTACGGAACTTGCCGAAGACCGGGTTGAGCAGGTTATGACTTTGGCTTCAATTGCCGGCGTGTTCGTTTTCTATTATTTGTCCGCCTACGGTGCGGGCATCCTGAGCGCGATCGCCTGCCTGGCAATTGCGCTGGCTTTTTCCGTTTATATGAATGTCGACATCCTGCGTAAGCTTATTTCGGTTCGAAAATAGGGGGATAACTGCATGTTTGCCGTGAAAAGGGGCGAAGTTCCCACACTGTTTGAGTCGCCGTCGCATTGCTGCGGATGCGGGGCGTGTGCCGCCGCTTGCCCAAAAGGCGCCATCACCATGTCCGAGGGTAAGGATGGGTTCGTTCTTCCTGTAATTGATAGCGATCTCTGTATTGGCTGTGGCGCGTGCACGAGGGCGTGCGGCCTCAACAAAGGGATAGGCTCCAATTCCGCTGGACCGTTCTTTGCCGCTGCCGGTAGGGATGATGTTTCGGAGTCCGCTTCTGGTGGAGTTTTCGGTGCCGTTGCGCGTGAGTTTGTTTCTTCTGGCGGCGTCGCATATGGTGCTGCTTATGAGCGTGAGGGGAATACGCTTCGAGTATTGCATCGCCGTGCGGCGAACGTTGATGAGCTTCGCCCACTGCTCAACTCAAAATATGTGCAGAGTGATGCCGGAGCTTGTTTTGCCGACGTGAAGGCGGACCTTCGCGAGGGGAGACGAGTTCTTTTCTGCGGTACGCCTTGCCAAGTCGCCGGCCTTAGGGGCTTTCTCGGACGCGATTATGGGAACCTGACAACCGTTGACCTGGTCTGCCATGGTGTTCCTTCCGGTCGTATGTTTGCGGATTGCGTTGAGGACTATGGCAAACAGCTTGGGTCTTTCGTGGTTAATTTCCGGTTTAGGTGCAAGCGCGAAGGATGGGGCCACTCTCTTCTTCTTCTTCTTCTTCTTGAGGACGGAAGAGAAGTCACCATTCCTGCGGCGAAATCCCCCTACTACGACATGTTCCTGAACCTCAAGACTCTTCGCGATAGCTGCTATAGGTGCCCCTATGCAGGGAGATTTCGCGCCGGCGATCTTACCATCGGCGATTTTTGGGGTGTCGACGTTAATAGGCCCGACGTTTTGAAAGATGCTGAGAAGTTTAATCAGATGAAAGGGGTCTCCTGCTTGCTGGTGAATAACGACCGCGGCAGGGAGTTTATTGAATCAAGCAACGCTCTGGACTTGTACCCTGTCGAATTTGACGATATCGCCAAGGGCAACGACCAGCTTCGACATCCGAGCGCCCTTCCCGAAGACAGGCAGCTCTATATTGACGCTTATGCCAATGGTGGCTGGGACGCCGTGGAGCGACTCTATAAGAAGCGTGCGCGCGGCGTTGTGTTTTATGCGAAGAAGGCTGTAAGGACTGTTTTGCCTGCATCGGCCGTTCGAACACTTAAAAAGGCACTTGGAAAATAAGCACAGCTATCCATTCTCCAAAAACTGACTGACCTGTCGATTATCCCTTGCACGTTCTTTGAGTTGTGAAATACTCGCAAGGGATAATGCCATGCGGGCTTTAATTCTTGCGATCATTTACTCGTTTCGCCGTGCGATGTAGCTCGCGAACTAGCTCTGTGCTTGGTACTGTCAAGATTTTTTTCGAAAATTGATTTAGCGATTCTCGGCCCCGTCCTCTCCTAGCCCTCCGCCTTTCCCCTCAGCTCGTCCATCTCCTCCAGCTTCGACATGTCCAGGTACCTCCTCTTGCCCCACTCGTGCTCCACTATGTACTTCAGCCTCGCCGTCACCAGCATGAGGGCCGAATTGCCGTCCGGGAAGGTCCCGACGCCCCTCGTCCTCCTCCCGATCTCGCGGTTGATGCGCTCGATCCCGTTGTTCGTCCTGATCTGGCGCCAGCGCTCCGGCGGGAATTCCGTGTAGGCAAGCGTCCCGGCGAACCCGTCGCGTACCGTCCTCGCGGCCGCCCCGAGCCTCATCGACTCCGGCTCCTTCGCCACCTCCCCGGCCTTCCTGCCGGATGCCTCGCGCGATTCCTGCGCGTGGATCGTCTTTAACATGCACGCCAAGGCCTTTCGACTGGTCACGGCCGACCTGGCGCTGGCCATGTCGCACGTGAACTCCTAGCCCCGCGCCGCGCTAGGCACGCGATGCCCGTGCGCGCCTTCAGAGCGATGCTCGGGGAGGATGCGGCGGCGCTGCTGGACGCCTACGGCGTGGGGGACGTGCCGCTCGGCGACCTCGACCTGACGCCGGGGCTCATCGAGAGGGCGCGCGCAGAGAGGGGCGATGCCCCGCTGGCCTAGCCTGGAAGAAAAACGGAATAGACGGACCGACCGTCCGGCTGAGTCTGGGAAGAGGTGCCGGGCGGCGGGCGGAGCATGGCCACCGGACCCATCGAAACACATCTCCACCATTCCTTCAACTGGGAAAATGCCGCCCCCGGGTCCCGGATGGGGGCTCGGGGGCGTTCGGCTAACTGCGGGAGCGAGCCATCAGCTCAATGTGGTCGGCTGAGATCGGAATTCAACCTGCAAAGTGCGTTAACATCTTTAGTGCGCACGTTCAGATGAACCATAGTTTTACGCATTTCGACAATTGTGTAAGTGCATAGAAGCATTCAAAACAAACTGCTAATTTGTTGCTTACGGGAATGAGTGGAATGCAAGCGCGAGCGCTTATTATCTAATGAGGGGACACGCAATGAATGACTTACAAAATAACGATATCAAAGCTAATGCCCAGGCGGGCGCTGTAAATATTTCAACAAATGACGTGTCCTTTCAACCAACTGTTAACCTAGGCATTAATGGAAGCGGTGATATTGCGTCATTCCCTGCGCGGTTTATTCGTAACGCACGTAAGGCTCTTAACCCCATTGGGGCCGCGCGTGACGAGGCGGAGATGCGGAACATCGAAGCGAGCTCTATAGCGGATGTTGTTGCAATCTATAAACGGGCTTTTCCGACTTTTACTGATGGCCAGCTATATTTAATGGCCCATGGTTATAACTCGAGCGCTTCTCAGGCGGATAATTTGCTAAATGTTCTTGAGCGCGCGGGAAAAATGTCAGATTCGAATAGAGTTGATGAACTGCCGGAGTCCTGCATTGATCTTGACATTCATGGAGCTCAGACAGCCTATGACGATGATCTGAGGGAAATATGGGCGAAATTGATTTCGCAGGAAGTATCATCAGGTCGCGCGCGCTCTAAAAGAACGAAGAAAATACTCGAACAAATGGATTCGGAAGAAGCGAATCAGCTACTTTCAATTCTTCGGTGCTGTCTATGGGCGAAAGTGGGGCCCAACTCGGTACTTACTCCAATCCCGGTTCTCCTTAAAACCTCAGAAGATGATTCTTGGACATACAATGGGGGCACTATTTCATTTGAATCTGTCGTCGCCATGGATTCGCTGGGACTACTTTCGTCTAATGACTGGATAACGTTCACGCTTGAGCCTAAAGGTGGTTTGAATCTTTTTTCTTCATTGTCTCATGTGCTTCTCATAAATAATAAGGATGAGAAAATCGAAATTAATCTCGGCTCTGCCAAATTTTTGAAACCGGGGATAGAGCTCATTGAGATTCTTGACGTGTCGATGGACGATCGGCTCATGTCCGTAATGGATGCAGTTCTGGAGACTGACGTTATTTATAAACCTTTAGACTAACTCAAGTAGATGCGCTGGTTGCTCTCGCAGGTGCCCTGGTGGCGCGTGAGGCTGCTTTCGGCCGAGCACCAGTTGAGGCTGTGGTCGTACTCCAGCTGGTCGAGCGTCCAGTCGTGGAGCCACAGCGCCATGTCGTATTCCGAGCCGTCTGTCTCTTGCCCGCACAGTTCCACGGCGTTGTTGACGATCTGCGTGACGCTCGGGCGGGCGGCGTCGTTTACGGTCACCTCCGCCGTGGTGCGCAGGTAGTAGATCCCCTTGTCGTTTTGGGGGTCGTTTCTGTCGTTGTCCATAAAGTAGAAGTAGATGCGGTACGTGCCCGACGCCGTGAAGTCAAAGGTAAAGTCGTGGCCCGTGGTGCCCAGGCTGTAGTAGCTGGCCTATGCCGGGCGCGACGGGTCGCAGACGCTTTCCTGGCTGCCGCCGTCCCAATAGATGGGCACGTCCATGCGCGCCTTGGCCTGGGACGAGCCGTTGGTCTGGGTCACGTGGAAGGTCGTCGCGGTGCCCGCGGGGGCGTCGTTCCACGAGACGGTGAAGGTGACGCCGTTTTGGGCTGCCGTGGCGGAGCGGGCGTAGGTGGTTTGTGACGTGGCGGAGATTGCGGCGGGCGTGGGGTTGGTCTGGGCTCGGAGGGATGGGGCGGGGGTGCCTGTTGCGGCGGCGGTTCCGTCGTCGCTTTCCGTGTTGACTGCGCTGGCGCCGGTGGATGTTGCGGTGCTGTCCTCTGCGGTATCTGCTGTCGTATCTGTGTTGGCG
>CAVFEY010000052.1:0-14074 GCA_963621725.1 Firmicutes bacterium AF25-13AC | reverse complement strand
GGATATCGGACACAGGGGCCGCAAGGGCCCTTACACCAACTTTCTCGACACTACCAGAACGAAAACGCAATTGGCTCGAATCGTAATCTTTCGAAGACCCCTTCAAGCATAACCATAACAAAAGCATAGGACATATTTCGAACAGGTCGGAAGCAGATCGCTACGTCTCAGCAGCGCCCTCTTCATTGTCACGGCAGAAATGAAGCCCAACGCCGGAGAGGATGACAATCGCAAAGGCCACAAAGCCAGCGACCATCGCCGCCGCATCGAAGCTCAGCCGCACCTGCGCCTCGATAACCAAGACCGCCGCCGACTCCGGACCGCCCACTAAGAAGGGGAATGCCGCAATCAAGATATCCTTCACCTTCACGAACGCATCTCGCATCCATACCGGGATCTTTGCCCACGGGTACGGATGCGAGATGTTTGACGCCTGCGTCGCAAACGCCAGCGCTCTGTAAATCTGTGAAGGTAGAAGGCAGAGGTGCGAGACAAAAACGTCAGGTACGTATGTCTCACATGACCCGTCTCCGACGGCAGTGCAAGCCTCTACCAGCCAGTGTAGTAGTCGGTGGTTCCGGCTGCGCAGCCGGAGTCATAGACCTTGCACTCGCCCTTGGAACCGGTAAACGTGGAGCCTTGGGCCTTATCGCCCGCGGCCACGACGTAGTAGCCATCGGAATCGCGCCAAAAGCCCTCGGAATCCTGCGTCCATTCGCCCGTGCGGTGATGGTAGAGTACGTTGCTGCTGTAATAAGTCTCGCGGCGGCCGTTATAGTTATTGACGCCGCTCGAGCGCGTCAGGCCCGAGCCGTTCGCGTAATACGCAGCAGACGCGTAAGACGAGCCGGAGCCGGCGTTGTAATACGATGCCTGAACGGCCTCAGCGGCCTCTGCTTCGGCTGCGGCAGCCTCGAGCGCCTCGCGCTTGGCATCCTCAAGCGTGGAGCGAAGCTCGTCGAGCTCGGTCGACTTGGCGTCGACCTCCCCCATCGTCAACAGGCTACCCGCACCGTCGATGCAACCCTGCAGCACAGCGCGCTCGTCATCGGTGGCATAGTCACCGTACATGTTCATGATGATCTGAGCGCGCATCTCCAGGGAATCGCGCTTGGCCCCCATCGAGGCGTTCCACTCCTGCATGGAGCCATAACCGTCGCCGCGATAGTCGACGGGCTGCACCAGCGTCGCCTCGGACGGCGTGGATCCGACCGTGTCGGACAGTGTTGCCGCGTGGGCATCGGTTGCGCCGGCGCCCGCCAAAAGTGCCACGGTCAGAGCGGCGGAAAGGGCGGCGGCTTTCGGTTTTCGTGAATCAATCCTCATGTAGCTGGAAACCTCCGTAGTGCGTTTTTGCTGCGTTTGAGCTGCGTGTGATTCGATCGCGCTGCATAGTACCCCGAGCAAATCGCGACCTGCGGTTTTTCTCAAAAGGTGCACGTCATTTGCGTAAAACTCACATCCTCTCAACAGGAGTTTTCCACATCTCGATTGCATAAAGCATGCCAAAAACCCTGTAATAGCGCCCTTCCTATGCAAAAAAGGCGTCTGCGCAACCATTGCTTGCGCAGACGCCTTGAGCAGGCATTTTATGCAGTTATACCTATCGAGTCGCAAGGGGTCCTTGCACAAGTCGCCCTACTCGTCCAGTGTGGCAAAGGCCTGCTTCAGATCCCAAATGATGTCCTCGGCGTTCTCGGTACCGATGGAAAGACGGATCGTGGAGGGCGTGATGTTCTGCTCGGCGAGCTCCTCGGCAGAGAGCTGGGAGTGCGTGGTGGTAGCCGGGTGCACGACGAGCGACTTGACGTCGGCCACATTGGCAAGCAGCGAGAAGACCTGCAGGTGGTCGATGAACTTCCAGGCAGCCTCCTGGCCACCCTTGATCTCGAAGGTAAAGATCGAGGCGCCGCCGTTGGGGAAATACTGCTGGTACAGCTCATGGTCGGGGTGCTCGGGCAGGCTCGGGTGGTTCACCTTGGCAACGTGGCTGTCGCCGGCAAGGAACTCAACGACCTTCTTGGTGTTCTCGACATGACGGTCGACACGCAGCGACAGGGTCTCGGTGCCCTGGAGCAGGATCCAGGCGTTAAACGGGCTGATGCAGGCGCCCTCGTCACGCAGCAGGATGGCGCGGACATAGGTTGCGAAGGCGGCGGGACCGGCAGCCTCGGCAAACGAAACACCGTGGTAGGAGGGGTTGGGCTCGGCAATCTGGGCGTACTTGCCGCTCGCCTTCCAGTCAAAATTGCCGCCGTCGACGATCACGCCGCCCAGCGAGGTGCCGTGGCCGCCGATGAACTTGGTTGCGGAGTGGACGACGATGTTGGCACCATGCTCCAGCGGGCGGAACAGATACGGGGTGCCAAAGGTGTTATCGACGACGACCGGCAGGCCGTGCTTCTTGGCGATCTCGGAGATAGCGTCGATGTTGGGAATATCGGAGTTGGGGTTACCGAGCGTCTCGAGGTAAATGACCGTGGTGTTGTCCTTGATGGCGCCCTCGACCTCGTCCAGGTTGTGAGCATCGACGAAGGTGGTCTCGACACCAAACTGGGAGAGTGTGTGCTCCAACAGGTTGTAGGAACCGCCGTAGATGGTCTTCTGGGCCACCACATGGTCGCCGGCCTGAGCGAGCGCCTGCAGGGTATAGGTGATGGCGGCGGCACCAGAGGCGACGGCGAGGCCAGCAACGCCACCCTCGAGCGCGGCGATGCGGTCCTCAAAGACACCCTGGGTGGAATTGGTCAGACGACCGTAGATGTTACCGGCGTCGGCAAGGCCAAAGCGGTCGGCAGCGTGCTGGGAGTTGCGGAACACATAGCTCGTGGTCTGGTAGATAGGCACGGCGCGGGAATCGGATGCGGGATCGGCGCTCTCCTGGCCAACGTGAAGCTGCAGGGTGTCGAAACCAAAGGTGTGCTCGGGGTTGTTGATAAACTGGCTCATGATGATCTCCTTGATTGAACAAAAGTAATAAGCGTAAGAGAAGTAAGTCGCTGTCTCCTGATCACGCCGACGGGCGCAAACAGGAGCCCGGCATTCGTCTTAGCAAGCAGTTCATATGCGGTCCTCCTTTTGACATCCCGTTCTCGTGGTCGGCTTAATTACCTACCGCCTTTGTGTGTTTTGAATAGTACGAGCATCGTCTACCCGGGTCAATCACTTAAAAGCGCTAACCTGTTATCGGTTTTGTAGATAACACTCGAAAGGATGGGCGCCGATGACCCTCCAGCAGCTTCGCTTTTTGATCGCCGTGGCAGAGTCCGGTTCGATCAACGCCGCAGCTCAGCGCCTCTATACCGCTCAGTCCAACATCTCAAACGCCGTCAAAAGCCTGGAACAGGAACTTCATCTGGAGATCTTTACGCGCTCCAGCCGCGGCGTCACGCTCACCAACGACGGCACCGAGCTTTTGGGTTATGCACGCCAGGTCGTAGAGCAGGCCGACATGCTCGAGGCCCGCTACGAGGACGGCGGTACACCTCAGGCCCGCCTTGCCATCTCGGCCCAACACTACGCGTTTTCGGTCGAGGCCTTTGTCAACGTGGTCGAGCGCTGCCGCGACAGCAAGTTCGAGTTCATCATGCGCGAGACCACCACGGCGCAGATCATCGACGACGTGCGCGCGTTTCGCAGCGATATCGGCATTCTGTATCTGGATGACTTTAACGCCCGCGTTCTGCAGAAGGCCTTCGCCGATGCCCGCGCAAGCTTCCATCCCCTATTCGACGCGACGGTCCACGTCTTCGTTAGCGAGCGCCACCCGCTCGCACGCCGCCCTCAGCTGTCCCTCGCCGACCTCACGCCCTATACGCGCTACAGCTTTGAGCAGGGAACCTCAAACTCCTTCTATTACGCCGAGGAACCGTTTAGCTATATCCCTTGCGACCGCAACATTCGAATCTCGGACCGCGGAACACTTACCAACTTACTTATCACGTCGAACGGTTACACCCTGTCGACCGGTGTCCTCTCCAATGAAATGCAATGGGGTATGGCATCGATCCCGTTAGCAGACGCCCCAACGATGCACGTAGGCTATATCATGCACGACGAGCGCAAGCCCTCTCCCCTCTTGCAGCAATACCTCGACGAGCTCAACCGCATCATCCATGCCAACTAACTGTCGGAAGACGGGGTAGAAATCGTAGATTGCTAGCCCCCGGCGGGCATGGCGCTACAATGGTCACTCACACGAAACGTACCCAACGAAAGGAACCATGTGAAGGTCATCATCTATACCGACGGCTCGGCCCGATCAAATCCGGGACGCGGTGGCTACGGCGCCGTGCTCACATACACCAACCCCGCCGGCAAGACCTTCACCTCCGAGCTTTCGCGCGGCTACGCTAAGACCACCAACAACCGCATGGAACTCATGGCCGTCATCGTGGCGCTCGAGGCACTCAACCGCCCCTGCGATGTCGAAGTCCATTCCGATTCGCAGTACGTTGTTAACGCCTTCAACAAGCACTGGATCGACGGCTGGAAAAAACGCGGCTGGAAGACCGCCAACAAGCAGCCCGTTAAGAACCGCGATCTGTGGGAGCGCCTACTCACCGCAAAGAGCAAGCACAAGGTGGAGTTCATCTGGGTTAAGGGCCACGCCGGCCATGAGCTCAATGAGCGCTGCGACGAGCTTGCCACCACGGCGGCCGACGGCAGCAACCTCGATATCGACACCGGCTTTAACGAGAGCGACCTGTAACGGCGTTTTCGCACGCTATTTCCTGCCCCCTCGCGCTACACTCATCCTGTAAACCGAACGGCACGAGGGGGATATATGCTGCATATAGCGACCATCGGCACATCCATGATTACCGACGACTTTATCCAGGTCGTCAACGCCAACGACCAAGCCGCGTTTGTGGGCACGCTCTCGCGCGATGCAGATCGCGGCGCCGCCTTCACCACTAAGCACGGCGGCGAGCGTTACTTCACCGCGCTTGACGAGCTTGCGTCCGCTGCCGACGTCGACGCCGTCTACATCGGCAGCCCCAATGCGCTCCACTACGAGCAGGCGCTCGCCTGTATCGCCGGCGGCAAGCACGTTATCGTCGAAAAGCCCTTTTGTGCCACCGAGGCGCAGGCGCTCGAGGTCTTTCGCGCAGCCGAGGCGGCGGGCGTCGTAGCCCTCGAGGCCATGCGCCCGCTCCATGACCCCGCTTTCCACGCCGTCGAGGACGCCCTGGGCGAGATTGCGCCCATTCGTCGTGCATCGTTGCGCTTTGGCAAGTATTCCTCGCGCTACAACGAGGTTCTCGCGGGGCGCGCCACCAATATCTTTGACTGCAATATGGCATCGGGTTCCCTCATGGACATCGGCGTCTACACCGTCGAGCCCATGGTCGAGATTTTCGGCATGCCCTCCGGCCTTACGAGCATGGCTACTCTGCTCGACCCCGTCACGCGACAGCTCACGCACGGCCCCATCGACGGTTGCGGTTCCATCCTCGCCAGCTACGGCGGTGGCCGTATCTCCGTCGAGCTTGCGCACTCCAAAATTACGAATGACCTGCTGCCCTCGCAGATTGAAGGTGAGCGTGGCACTATCCAGATCGACCATCTGTCCACGCCCCGCAACGTCCGCATCGACTATCGCGGCGACGTCGTACGCGGCTCGGCGACCGAGGTACCGCGCGAACAGGGCGACAACGGCCGCGTGCTCGACCTTCCCAAATCGAGCAACACCATGGAATACGAACTCACAGACTTTATCACCGCCATCGGCGGTATCGATAACGTTAAGGAAGAGATTTGGGAGACCCCGGCGGGACGCCACGAGCTCGGACACTACTGCGATGTCACGCTCGTCTCACTGCGCATCATGGATGCCGTACGCCAGCAGGCCGGCATTACCTTCCCGGCCGACGCAGACAAGCAGGCCTAGCGATGAGCTTCTTCGATACATTCTTCTCCAGCGTCGCCGGCGGCAGCCGCGAACCCCAAAAGCTCTCTGGCGTCGAGCTCGAGCTGCGCCGCAGGCTCACCGTGCTCGCAAGCGACGAGGCCACTCAAGACGCCCCGCAGCGCTATTTCCTGCGGTGGGAGGGGCAAGTCCAGGGCGTCGGTTTCCGCTTCACCAACACCAACCTCGCACAGGCGCGCTCCCTCACCGGCTGGGTGCGCAATATGGAAGACGGCTCGGTTGAGATGGAGCTACAGGGCACGCCGGCAAACATCGTGTCTCTGCTCGAGGCGCTTCATGCCTCCTATGAGCGCATGGGGACACGTTTTCGCCTTGTAGACGCTCAAGCTCGCACCCCGCTTGCCAACGAGGATGGTTTTAGCCCTCGCTATTAGTATTGTGTTCTAAATAAGGTATCATTTGCTTCATGCCGTTTACAGAAAAGAGGCGAGGCGCATGGCGGTGCAAAGAAGGAATACCAGGCAGCGAAAGCTGGTTCTTGACGCTGTGCGCCAAAGCTATAACCATCCCACCGCCGACGAAATCTACAATGTCGTACGCGAACAGGATGACAAGATCAGCCGCGGCACGGTCTACCGCAACCTCAATCTCTTAGCCGACGCCGGCGAGATTCTCTCTATTAAGACGCCGGGCGGCAGCCGCTTCGATCGCACCATCGAACCGCACGCACATATCATCTGCACCTCGTGCAGCCGCGTCATCGACGTGCCGCTCCCCTTCGATGCCCAGCTCGACGCCAGGGCATCCGAACAAATCGGATGGAGCGTCAGCTCGCACTACACCATCTTTGAGGGACTCTGCCCCGACTGCCGGTAGCCTTTGGGGCATGCCTGCAAATCTACTTTCCCATCCGTTACAGCAAACAGTACATTTCTAGGCATGTCCCGAAAACCTACTCGGCGAGCAGGCGGCGCAGTTCTTCTTCGACCGTGTGCACGTAACGGACGCGATCGTTGATACCGCGCATGGTGGGGTTGCAGCTCTCCATCAGATAGGGATGGCCCACGACGTTGAGCATGTCGCGATCGTTCTCATTGTCGCCAAATGCCATCATCTCATCGGGCGAAATCCCCAGGACACGACCGTAATCGGCAAGCGCGGAGCCCTTGCCCGAACCGAAACCGATAAGGTCCGTCCATGCGGTTCCTGACGTCATCACATCGACACGGTCGCCAAAGAGGCGCTCGAAATACTCCCGGGCCGCCGGATAATCCACCTCGGGCGTCTGGAAGCCAATCTTAATGACATCCTCGTCGATGTCCTCGGGACGGTCGACCACCGCCACATCGCAGTGGACCACATAGCGCAAATGGTCGACGAACGCATCGTTGCCGCTCATGGTGTAGATGTGCCCCTCACACGAAAGGGTCATGTCGGTATGGGGATACGCAACCACGGTATTCGCGATAACCATAGCAAGGCTACGCTCCATGGAACGCTTGACGACGGCACGCCCCTCGCTCATCACCAGGGTTCCGTTTTCGCATACATAGGCGAGCTCATCGGCCACCGGGGCAAACAGGTAGCGCAAGCTCGCATATTGACGGCCACTCGCCGGTATAAACACGATACCACGACGATGCAGCTCATCGATAAGCTCAAAGGCCTCGGAACGCAGCTCGCGCTCCCCCGGATGCAGCAACGTGCCGTCCAAATCGCATGCAATCAGTTTGATTCCCTCAAGACCCATATGCTTCCCCCAAAGCCTCTCATCAACAGCAAGACGGACTTTGAATGGCAATCCCTCAAAGCCCGTCTTGCGTATACGCGCGCTTAGCCGCGCGTCTTTTTTACGATCGTAAAGTCTGGAGCCATACTCACAACGGCATCCGCCGCACTCGACGCAAAGCGCCGGTCCGAATCGAGTTCACGGGTAACCGTCGAGAGCCGAACGCCCTCGACGCCCCGGAGCATGCGGCCCAAAACAGGCTGCACCGGCGTATACATGCGCACAGTATGCTCGTCCGAGTCGCCCCGGAAGAGCGGCGCATGCATGTTGCCGATCTCCCAGCACGAATGCGCGAGCGCAATCGGGTCCATGCGGTCAACTTCGACCAAATAAACCTCGGCGCTGCGCAAGCGCACGACAACCGCCACGGGCACCATGCCCGAACGGTCAATGGCGAGCACGTCGCCGTCGGCAAGACGACCGCCGTCGGCAGTATCCAGCCGAACATCGACCGTGCGCCCCAGCTCCGTCACGCCCACAAACGCGTATACATCAGCCTGGTCCCAATCGAGCAGTAGCTCATCGACCTCAAAGACACCGCCCAGCTCCCGGCGAAGCAGGAGTTCATAGGACGGATCGTTGAGATTTCCCAAACATGTCGTCGAAACCAAGCGTTCAGGCATGCTCTAGCCCTCGACCTCGACGAGCTCGATATCAAAGTTGAGGTCCTTGCCGGCCAACTCGTGGTTGGCGTCGAGCGTCACGGCCTCGGGCGTCACGTCAATGACGACGGCGGGGACGGGCATGCCGCTCGGCGTGGACAGGAAGAGCTTCATGCCCTTCTCGATCTGCTCGATGTTGGGAACCTGCTCGGCCGGGAAGGTAATAACCATCTCGGGATTGTGCTCGCCGTAGGCATCGGCGGCCGGGATGTGCACGGTCTTCTTCTCGCCCACCTGCATGTCGACAACAGCGGCGTCGAAGCCCTTGATCATCTGACCGGCGCCGCAGGTGAACTCCAGCGGCTCGCCGCGATCGTAGGAGCTATCGAACTGCGTGCCGTCATCGAGCGTGCCGCGATAATGGGTCTTGACCTTCTTGCCCTGGTTGGACATGGTAACCTCCGTAATAAGGGCGGCGCACAACGTGGGCCGCCATGAACATATGGCGCTAACTATACCCTAGTCATACAATTCAATGACAGTTTGCAAAGAAACGCTGCAACCGGAGGAACCATGGCATATCCCGTATTTGACCTACACTGCGACACCGCTGACCGCATCGGCTGGGCCACGCTCGATCTCGACCTGCGCTTTACCGCCGGCACCGACGGTTATTTCCCCGGCGACGAAACGCATCCGCAAGATTTCGACCTCATCGAGGGCAACGCCTGCGCCATCTCGCTCGCAAAGATCGGCAACACGCCGTGGGCACAGTGCTTCGCCACGTTTGTCCCCGACGAGATTCCCACCGCCCACGCCGCGCGCTTCCAGGCGCAAATCATGGCGCATATGAGCGGCCAGGCAATGCTCAACCACGACCGCATGGTCAACGTACGCAGCGCCGCAGACATTCGCCCCGCGCTCAAGGACGGCAAGGTCGCTTGCATCCACACCATCGAAAACGCCACGTTCTTTGCCGAGGACCCCGCGCTGATCGAGGTGCTCAAGAGCTTGGGCGTGCTTATGTCGTCACTCAGCTGGAACGCGCAGGGACCGCTCGCGAGCGGGCACGATACCCACGCCGGTCTCACCGCCGCCGGCATCGAGGCGCTTGCGCAGATGGAGCACGCCGGCATGGTACTCGACGTCTCCCACCTCAACGATGAGTGCTTTGACGAGGTTGTCGCCCACGCCACGCGCCCCTTCGTCGCCAGCCACTCCAACTCCCGCACCGTCTGCGGCGTCAAGCGCAACCTCACCGACGACCAGTTCCGCACCATTCGCGACATGGGCGGTATCGTCGGCCTCAACTACTGCAGCGAGTTCCTTTCCAACGGCGCAACCGACAAGACCGCCGCAGACGTCACCTTCGACCAGCTGGCGGCACATATCGAGCACTGGCTCGACCTGGGCGGCGAGGACGTCATCGCGCTCGGCGGCGACTGGGACGGCGCCACGGTGCCCGCTTTCCTCTCCGATGCCAGCAAGATGCCCGAGTTCCAGAACATGCTCTCCAAGCATTTTGGCAAGACCGTGATGCAAAAGCTCTGCAGCGACAACGCGCTTGCCTTCTTCGAGCGTTATTAATTTCACATCCCTTGAGCGGGCCGGCATGCCGAACGGTCGACATGCCGGCCCGTCCCCAATCTGAAGGACCGCTTTTGACGCAGCAGTTTACGATTTCCGTATCCCGACCGGATGGGACGCCCATCCCCGTCGTCGTTACCAAAAAGCGCGTCAAGAACTTCAACCTACGCGTCACATCGAGCGGCGAGGTCCACGCCAGCGCACCGCTCGGCGCCAGCCGCGAGCGTATCGAAGCGTTTGTGAAGCGCAACAGCGCCTGGATTATCAGCCGACTTGCCCAGCGCGAGCAACGTCAGGCGACGGCGCGAGAGCCGCTCAGCCCCTCGTCCATCATTGCGCTTTGGGGCAAACCCATCACCGTTCAGGATGCACTCGACCGCAACTTTGCATCACCCGCACCGCGGCCCAAGCAGGCCACCTTCGCAAGTTTTATGGGTACCGACGAGCCAGACGAACGTCCGCAGGCCAAGTGGAACGCGACCCTCGACGGCTTAACGCCCGGTGAGATCCAAGCCCATATTGACCAGCTCTATACGTCCGAGGTCACATCGGCACTGCGCGATATTGTGCACGCATACGAAATCGCAATGGGTGTCGACGTTTCCCGCGTTTCCGTGCGCAGCATGAAAACGCGCTGGGGCTCGTGCACGCCCAAAACCGGCGCCATTCGCATCGCACGAGAACTTGCCGCCTACCCCGTCGAGTGCCTTGACATGGTTGTCGCCCACGAGCTCGTCCACCTGCTCGAGCCGAGCCACAATCATCGGTTTCACGCGCTGCTCGACACGTACTGCCCCAACAACAGGGCTCTGTCGCAGCGGCTCAAAAAACCGCCCGCCAACGAGCTCTAGAGTCGGTTAGCGCACGCGCTCGATCTCGACACCGCAGCTTGCCAGGGGAAGACCGACGGGCGCCCAAGGCTTATCGAGCTTAACGTGCACGCCAAGCAGCAGGGGGTAACGACGCAGCAGCATCTGGGCCACACCCTCGGCTGCAGCCTCGATGAGCTTAAACGTATGCTCGCGCAGATAGCCATCGGCATCGTGGCATACCGAGCCGTAGTCAATCGAGGCGTCCAGGTTATCGTGCTCCCCCGCTGCACGCAGGTCGGCATAGAGCACCAGGGACACGATGAACTTCTGGCCCAGCGCGTTCTCTTCGGGATATACGCCGTGGTTAGCAAAAACCTCAAGACCTTCAACGGTGATGCGGTCGGCATGGCGCAGATCGTCATAGCTCACGTGGGGTACCGCCGTTGCGGTGGATATTTCGCCCCTTCCACGGCGGGCGAGCTCGGCACCTTCAGTCTTGGTTGCATTCTCGGGCAGTTTCTTATTGCTCATCGCGATCGTCTCCTTCGTTTAGAACCCCGACCGCGCAAACTAACTACACGCGAATCGACAGGTTCTTTTTATCATCGCTCCAGTTGCAAGCATTGCGCGCGGGGCATGCAAAGCAGGCGCGTGAGGCCTTGTCGGCCGCATAGAGCAAACGCTCAAGCGGTTGGCTGTTCACGCGCAGCTTTCGATGGCCCAGAATGGCCGTCTTAATGGCTGCGGCATCGGCCGGCTCAAACGCTACGTCATCGGGCATACCGCCGAGAATCGCATCAGCGACGCGTTCGCTTGCAACATCATGGGATATACCCGATTCATACTGTTCATCTTTGCCGATATCGTGAAGAAGTGCCGTGGCGTAGATGACCTCGCGGTCAAATTCGAGCTGTTCCTCGAGATTCTTGATCCACATAATGCGAGCGACATCCAGCAGGTGGTCAATACCGTGGCGGCAGAAGATGCGCCCCGATTCCAACTGTGCAATGCTGCCCAGGTGCCGCCGGAACAGACCGTTGGCACAGATGTAATCAATGCGAGGCATGGCACCAAAAGGCGCCAGGCCCGAAGCCATAAAACCGCGACGCGGCGTTCCCTCGTCAGTATTCGATGTAAAGTCGTTGACGACTCTCATAGTTAGCGTCCCAGCATCCTAAAGAATCGCTCCTCGAGCGCCGGATCGGCCTCAAAGACGCCGCGACGAGCGAGCGTCACGGTCTTGGTGCCAGGCTTTTGCACGCCGCGCATGGTCATGCACATATGCTCAGCTTCCATGAGCACAATCGCTCCCTGGGGAGCGAGATACTCCATGAGGGCATCGGCAACTTGTGCGCACAACTGCTCCTGCAGCTGCAGACGACGGGCGTAGACCTCTACCGTGCGGGCAAGCTTAGAAAGCCCTGCGACACGGCCGTTGGGGATATAGCCAATGGCAGCCTTGCCGTAAAACGGCAGCAGATGATGCTCGCACAGCGAGTAAAACGTGATGTCGCGCTCGATAACCAAATCGTTCGAAGCGACGGCAAAGGTTTTGGACAGGTGCTCCTCGGCACTCTGGTCCATACCACCGGCGATCTCACCATACATACGGGCAACGCGCGCCGGGGTCTCCAGCAGGCCCTCACGAGTTGGGTCCTCGCCTATGCCCTCAAGCAACAGCTTAATGGCGGCCTCGACTTTTTCCTGATCGACCATCTGGGCCTCACTTTTCCGATTTTGCGTTCGCGCTATGGTACCACGCCCTTTGGCATCGGCCACAAGCTACATAGTATGGGTCGAATAGACCGGATCGTCCCGCCAAAGCTCCACAGCGTCGCAAAGCGCAACGCCCTCGCGCACAGCACGGGCGCGCGTGGCGTTCATATCAATCACGCGCTGATTGCTCGAGCCTCTAAAGCGCAACGAGATATCGTACAGATCCTGAACAAACGGGCCATCCACCAACATATCGAGGCAGGCAAGGATACGGTCCGTCGCCTCGGTATGGTGACGACCACCCGGCATAAGCTCCTCGAGCACGTCGCCGGTAAAGCACCAAATGGTCTTGCCCGACCCCGCGGGATAGGCCGCACGCACGCGTTCGATAAAGTCAACAAGCCCCGCCTGATTCTCGGGCTCCATAGGCTCGCCGCCCAGAATCGTCAGACCATCGATAAAGGGATGGTCGAGGCTCTCGATAATCTTGTCCTCGACGGCACGATCGAACGGCTCACCCGCAGCAAAGTCCCACGCGACAGAGTTAAAGCAGTTCTTGCACCCACGACGGCACCCGCTCACAAACAGAGAAGTACGAACGCCTTCCCCATCAGCAATGTCGAAATACTTAATGTTCGCGTAATTCATAGGTAACTCTCCCGGGAGGCCGGGACATATCATCCCGTCCTCAAACATTCTCGGCCTTCGGCCTGCGAAACTGCGGGCGGGACGATATGTCCCGGCCTCATGCAAAGGGTAACTCAATGAACGAAGTGAACATCGAGCATAGGGTTCGAGGTCCAATAAAAACTTTGTTGCAGCTCAACCGCCATCGCAAGCAAAGCGTTGTTGCAAGTCAACTCATTTCCGCTAAGAACTTCGAGGAGTGAGCAGGCCGCATGCTGCATCTCAGCTACATCAACTTGGCCGCCCCGTAGCGAGGCCCCGGGCCTTTGCTCGATATGAGTTCCGCACAAACAGGAGGCGCCAGTGGCGCCTCCGTCGTGAGCCAGGACTGTCCGAAATAGCGAGTAAAGGCCCGGGGCCTCGCTACGGGGCGGCCTGGGATGGTTATTAGAGATGCAGCACGCGGTCGCGGATCTCCTCGGTTCGGCCCTGGTTCCAGAACTGGGTACCGATGTAGCCGCACGTACGACGAGCGACATTCATCTTCTCCTGGTCACGATTGCCGCAATTGGGGCACTCCCACACCAGCTTGCCGTCATCCTCGACAATCTTGATCTCACCGTCGTAGCCGCACACCTGGCAGTAGTCGCTCTTGGTGTTGAGCTCGGCGTACATGATGTTGTCGTAGATGTACTGCATCACGCGAATGACAGCCTTGAGGTTGTCCTGCATGTTGGGAACCTCGACGTAGGAAATGGCACCGCCCGGCGAAAGCTGCTGGAACATACCCTCGAACTTGAGCTTGTCGAATGCGTCGATCTCCTCGGACACGTGGACGTGGTAGCTATTGGTGATGTAGCCCTTGTCCGTCACGCCCGGGATGATGCCAAAACGACGCTGCAGGCACTTGGCGAACTTGTAGGTCGTCGACTCAAGCGGGGTACCGTACAGCGAGAAGTCAATATCGCTTTCGGCCTTCCACTCGGCGCACTTGTCGTTCATGCGCTGCATGACGGCCATGGCAAAGGGCGTGCCCTCCTTCTCGGTGTGGCTGTGGCCCGTCATGTAC
>CAVFEY010000051.1:0-15215 GCA_963621725.1 Firmicutes bacterium AF25-13AC | reverse complement strand
GCGTAGTACCAGGTCCCGCCGTCGAGGACCCATCCGGTCGCCATCGCGCCGGAGGAGTTGAACCAGTACAGGGAGCCGTTGCACTCGTGGAGCCCGGTGGCCATTACACCGCCCGCGTCGGGGTCGAGCCAATACCAGGCTCCGCCCTGGCGCAACCATCCGGTATACGCTTTGCCGTCAGAGGTTGCGTAATACCAAGTGCCCTCTTTTAACTGCCAGTAATAAAGAGAGACATCAACATACGCGTAATTCATATCAACGTTTCCGCTAATACCAGAAACTTTTCCGCGGCTTGTATACTGCCAAAAGCTGTAACTGCCGGTATAGTGACATTGGGAGTTGTATTGAGCAATCCAATGATCCCAAGAACCACTCTTAAATACAGGGTCGGTCAATATATTGTTAAACCAATTTAGGTTTGCATACAATGCCTGGCTTATATCCAGCACTAGAAATCTTATTACAGAATGTCTGAGCTCTAGATGCAATTCCGGATTGACGACCATCTGCAATAATTGTCTTGTCCTCAAGATCGTAATAAACCGGTAGCCTAGGATTGTGCCCCGATAGGCAGTCAATCACCATGGACGCCTCATCGGCTGCCTGTTGATTATCAAAAGCATATGAATAGACATAGACGCCGTAGGGAATTCCGAGTCGCTCGCACTCAGAAATATTTCGATTAAATTGATAGTCAACTCGACCGCCGAAAGACGGAGCGCCAAACCCAACGCGCAGAATAGCGAAATCGATACCAGAAGCCTTAACAGCATTCCAGTCAATACGTCCTTGATGCTCACTGACATCGATGCCCTGCGCCGTAGCCCCATCGGGAAGAATGTCCATGGACAATAAGGCTATTCCATCTTCTTCGGAAGAAGCATCCTCTGCGACCAATTGTCCATCCTTATAACGCCAGGAATTCTCAACTAGGGACCGCGCAGCTTCCGCGTTCGAGGGAAAAACAAACACAGAAATGGGCGCAAGGACCATCAGCACCAACAATGCCGAAAATAACTTAAGATGTTTGCTCATGTAAACCTCGTCATTCGTTCTTGTTTGCGTCTAGCTTACAGCATGGCTGTGAAAGATTTGCGAACATCCAACTGGACAAGGCGCCATCTAGGACGACAAATAACTGCACGCAATACCACAATGTAAACAAGAACTTCCCAGCAGGGTGAAACCAAGGACTCCTGGTCCCTACTCTTTGCCCAAAGAATGCCGACATCAGTTAGCTTTCAAACTAGATGTCAAAAAGGCAGGGGGCCCAGAGAGTCCCCTACAACTCGGAATTCTAACGAATCAATATTACTTTCGATGGACCCAAAGCAGTCAAACCAGAAATACGGTTTCCATAACCGTCACTATGCCAAAACAAGTTTTCGCTCGGCGAATTGCCCCAGAAAAAGCCAATGTGGCTATCGTCCGCATATGGGTTGTAAGGATTGAAGAACACAATGTCCCCCTTGCGAGCCAAACCGCTACGTAACAACTCATCAATAGAGTTGAAATAAGTCACGTTTGCGCACGTATCGATAGCGTAGCCGTACCAACGATAAGCGTTAACGCAGCCGCCCCTTCCGGGACCACCACTCCAAGGGGAATGGCTCTGCTCGGCGGCAATTGGAGCTAAATTCCCGCCTGCTTTCATATATGCATGCGATACAAATCCGCCGCAGTTCATACCGGTATACCCGTCCCAACGAGGATCACCCTTTGGATACATGCATGATTCTTGGCTAAGATGCGTATCATAGCGTGTTCCACGGTAATAGTCATCGTTCTCGTGGCTCATAAGCCAATTGACCAGGCTGGACCTATTAACCCCTAAAACAGAACCAGACGTATTCAACCATGCACCACTTGCATTGAAGTAATAGTCAACGCCATCGATTTTCAGCCACCCGTTAGCAAACATGGCGCCCGAAGGCTGGAGCCAGTACCACGTACCGCCGTCATTAAGCCATCCAGTTTTCATCTTGAATGTGGAAGGATCCATCCAATACCACGCACCGTTGACATATTGCCAACCAGACTTAAGAACACCATTGGAAGATGCGTAGTACCAAGTGTTGTCGCTTTCGTCAGAAGCGTCATTCGACATAATCCAACCAGATGCCACATTAACGACACCGTTTGCGTCCGCATAGAAAACCGAGTCTCCAATATGAATTGTACCTGGCAATGAAGACAAGTCGGCACGATCAGCGATTACGGGAGATCCATCAGATGAAGTAGGCAACGGCTCGCTCAGTGCTCCAGACGAATTCGCCCATGAAATACCGTCGCTCAAGTTGATCCAGCACGAAGATGCCATCGCACCGGAATCATAAGAATAATAGCGCGTGTCGCCTACCGTATATTCACCAGTACGCATTGCGCCGGATACATCATCAAGGTAATACCAGACGCTTCCGGACTTTATCCATCGCCCTCGTTGAATTGCTCCGTTTGATGCGGCGTAGTACCAAGTATCATCAGCAAGTGCCCAGCCTGTTGCCATGGCACCTGAACTCGTAAGGAAATAGGAGGATGTACCCACTTGCACAAAGCCCGTGAGCATAATATGGCTTCCTGGATCCAGGTAATACCAAGAATTCCCTAGAAGTAACCAGCCTCCATGCAGCAAGCCGTTGGAGTCAGCGTAATACCAGTTGTTGTCAATAAGCGCCCACTGGGAGGAGAGCATGGCCCCCGATCCGTTAAAGATATAAGGGGTTCCATTGCATGCATTCAACCCGGTGGCCATAGAACCGTCCGCAGGATCAAGCCAATACCAACGGCCCCCATCCGAGAGCCAGCCCTTTACCAGGGCGCCAGAGCCGGAAAAATAATGCCAGACGGAAGCATCAAGATGCCATCCGATAAGCATTGCGCCAGAAGAGGAGAATCCATACGTGGCTCCCCCGATCTGCAGCATCGAGTCGTGGACCATCTTGCCTTCATCATCCAGCCAATACCAGTTGTTACCGTCTGAAAGCCAGCCTTTTACCATGGCGCCAGAACTGGAGAAATAACGCCAAGCAGAAGTGGAGCCCGTAGAATCTAGGTACCAGCCGACACGCATTGCACCCGAAGAGGAGAATCCATAAGTCGCACCCCCGACTTGGACCAATCCATCCTGAGCCATTCGACCTTCGTCGTCGAACCAGTACCAGCTACCGTTTATATGTCTCCAAGAAGAAACAGCGATCGTTCCGTCGGACAAGCCCCAACGCCAAAAACCAGCCCCTTCTTCGGGTGATATCCACCCCTGATGCCAAACAATTTGATTCGAAACCTCAGAAGGGGTCTCATTATCCACCTGAGAGTTCTGCTCGACAGCGAAGGTCGAATCGCGCTGAGCATCAATGGCTGACTCAACAGAAGCAATAGCAACGTTAGATGCGGAATCTTCGTCAGTGTTATTCGAATCAAGGGCGTATAACATCGAGGGCGAACTCAAAAGGAGCCCCAAAGAAACAAGGACGGAAAAGACCAGCACCCCGAATGAGCATTTCTTCATAGCAGCACGGTATCCAATCACGCAGCGACCCCGTCACCTCAGGGCAACGGGGTCTCAATCAAAACTAACTCAGTAATGTGCTAGCCAATTTGCTGGCAGTTTTTGCACTCTCGTGAAGCACCACGCCTCTGGGCCTCCTGAACAGAGATCTGCGAATAGCCCTTTGCGTCCTTACCAACGGTACGGCACTTATGCGTATGGTAAACATTGCTACCGTTCTTATACCAAACTAGGCCGTAGCCCGGAATCCACTTACCGTCCTCGCCGACATAATAGGAGCCGATCCAGGCATTCGTAGCCATGGCACCGGAAGACTGGAGGTAGTAGTCGCCGACCCAGGAGTCGTGGGCCATAGCGCCGGAACCGCTAAAGTAGTACCAGGCGCCGCCGATCTGACGCCAGCCGGTGGCCATCGCGCCGGAATCGCCGAACCAGTACCAAACTCCACCAACGTTGGCCCAAGAGTTAGAGGCCATAGCGCCCGAACCTCCGAGCCAATACCACGTGCCGCCATTGCTGAGCCAGCCGGTTACCATGGCGCCCGAACCACTCGCATAGTACCAAGAGCCACCTGCCAAGAACCAGCCGGTAGCCATCGCGCCGGAATCGCCGAACCAGTACCAGGAGCCGCCCAGGCTGCGCCAGCCGTTAGCAACCATGGCGCCCGAGCCATCGAGGTAGAACCACGTACCGCCGATATTGAGCCAGCCAGTGACCATCGCGCCGGAAGCGTTGGCGTAGTACCACGTCCCCGAAACGTTGATCCAGCCGGTCAGCATGACACCATACTCGTCGAAAAAATACCAAGTTCCACCGATATTATGCCAACCGGTCAGCAGTTCGCCACTGGAGGTCGCATAGAACCACTTTCCATAGATGGAGTCATAGAGCCAGCCGCTATGCTGCATGCGGCCATCGGCGTTGGCACCAGGGGTGTTCAGGAAGTAGTTCTTGCCGTCAATCTGAACTCGGCCGTATGCCATATCATGGCTTTCGGGGTAAAAGTAATATTTGTCCCCACCGATAGACTGCCAGCCCGACACCGCGATCCCGTCAGCGCCAAAATAGTACCAGACAGCTTCGTATTCGTTATGCCACTGGTTCGTGACCATGGCGCCAGTTTCGGGATCGAAATAGCGAAGGTTGCCGTCCTCGCACCGAACGAGTCCAGTCTTCGGACGACCGTCGGAACACCATTCCGTAATCGGTCCACCGTCTCCGCCACCGCCAGCAATATCAGCAAATGAGGGCACCGGGGCAACCGTCATGCAGGCAGCGGCAAATGCAACAACTCCCAGCACTGTTAGTCCGCGCCATCTTTCTCGAAGGTTTTTCATACGACATCCTTTCTCCGAGATTTAAGGCTCTCTTAAGTTATTTTTAAACTATCAATTCAGTATTTCAACGGGAAATCGATAAAAGGTGTCTTTGTGACTGCAATTTAAATATGAGTCGCCACACCTCAACCGTTACGCTAAATAGCTTCTGAGTCAAACCGAGCACATAAGCGAACCAATTTAATTAATACGGCCACCTAAAAAAATCCTGACACACGTTTTCGATATGACAAGAGCCGCTTCAACGAGGAGTACTTGAACCCCCACCGCTCTTGCAGCTCTTGAGGATACTTTGCCGGATCTTGGAATTACTTCGCTCTAAAGCGAGAAGTACTCACTGTCGGAGGATAGGTTTGGTCCGAGCCACGGATCGCCTCCCAAGAAGAACTCCGGCCAGCGCTGAATGAACAGTGCCTGTTCACGTTTCCAGCGGCGCAGCTTTTCCTCGTTGGCCTCTTCCCTGCCGCGCGAGGTGAACTCGTAGTGGTACAGCTCGGCATAGGGCGTAAAGATGGTGCGGTAGCCCGCCTCCCATACGCGCAGGCAAAAGTCTGCGTCGTTAAAGCCAACGGCGAATTCCTCGTTGTAGCCGCCGACGCGCTCAAATACGTCGCGGCGGACCATCTGACAGGCGCCCGTCACGGCGCTGAAGTTGCCCGGGCGCACGGCACGGGCAAGATAACCCTCGCGCTTTGCGGAGAAGTCCTGGTTGGCATGAGCAAGTGCGCCACGCACGCCAACCAAAATGCCGGCATGTTGTACCAGATGATCGGCAAAATAGAGTTTGGCGCCCACCACGCCCGCATCGGGACGCTGCAGATAGCCCATCATCTCTTCGATAAAATCGGGGCTTATAACCTCGGTATCGTTGTTGAGCAGCAGCAGGTAGTCGCCCTTAGCGTGCTCCACACCAAAATTGATGATCTGAGAGTAATTGAACTCGCCCGGCCAGTACACAACGCGCGCGATGCCCTTGCCTTCTGATGCTGAAGCCACGCGTTCCGGCAGGGTTTCGTAATACGCAAACGTATCCGGGGCTTCGCTGTTGTTCTCCACCAAGACGATCTCATAGTTGGCATACGTGGCCTTCTGGGCAATCGACATCACACAGGCATCGAGCGTCTCAACGTGGTCCTTGGTGGGAATCACAATGCTCACCAGCGGCGCAGGCTCCGGCAGCGCATAGCGCATGCGATAGACAAACGGCGTCTCGGTCTCCTCGACCGTTCCGCAAATGCCCAGCTCGTTAAAGTGACGCTGCAGCGCAAGGCACCCGGCTTCAATAGCATACGGCTTGCTATCGGCAGAGCCATCGGCGGTCGACCCCGGATGAACGCGCCAGTGATACAGCACGTGCGCAACATGCTCAAAGCGCGCGCCCGCCGAAAGGCAGCGAAGCGTCAGGTCGTAGTCCTGGGCACCCGCAACGTCTTCTGGGGACGTGCCAATACGATCGATAAGCGTCTTCTCCACCATCAGGAAATGCGTCACGCAGTTATGGCTATAGAGCAGGTCAACGTTGAGCCGCGTCTTAAAGACCGGCTGGCCCCACTCCCCCGTTTTCTGGAACATGTCCTCGTCGCAGAACAGGACCTGGGGACGCTCGTCCTCGGCAGCCTTGTTCAGCGCGGCAACATAGTGGAATAACGCGTCCGGTTCCAGAATGTCGTCGTGGTCCAAGAACGCGATGTAGTCGCCCATCGCTTGCTCAATACCTGCGTTGGTGTTGACCACAATGCCGCCGTTGCCGGGCAGCCCAATGCGACGAACGCGCTCGTCGTTGGCGTCTGCCGCAAGGGCGGCCACCGCGTCCCATTCGGGCGAGGCGTCCATAAGGAGCAGTTCCCAGTTGTCATAGCTCTGGGCTTGCACCGAGTCCAGCAGCTCGCGCAGGTAGACCCGATCAGTTTTGTAGCACGGCACCACAATGCTCACGAGCGGTCTATAGGCAAAGGCCGCCGAAGCGACACGCTGGCACGCCAAATCGCCCGGCCTTGCGCGATGCTGTTCAAACCAACGTCGATAAGCTGCGTCGTCTGCACGCGCGTCCTTCATGCGGTTCCAACTGTCATCGACCATGCCGTTGTACAGGCGACCATCCATAGCGCAAAAACCACTCTGAATCTGCTCCGTGGAATCGCTCACAATCGCGACAAAATCCCGTATATCCCGAGGCATCTCAACGCTCATATACGTTTTATTGACGCGGCAACCGTTGCGCTGCGGCACATCGACCTGCGATTCAAACACATGCACGGTGGCATCAATCGCATTCATATGCGTATCGAAGATCTGGAACTCAGGGGAGCACTGGGGGTCTCCCGCCCAGGCAACCTCATAGCGCCACACCGCGCCGGCGTCTGTCGGCAAATAGCGAATGGCATCGATCTCGTAGCGACCGCAGCATTCGCCACGCTGCGCATCGCGGATAAGCGCGCACAGCGCAGGCTTTGCTTTGTAGTTAATCTTGGATTCCAGCTTGGCCACGCGGCTATCGAGGCGAATGGCGCCAAGCTTTTGGCCACCGGACACAAATGCAGCGTCGATCGCAGAGCCATCCAAAAACGGAAGCACCAAGACGGCGAGCTCGCGCTCGTAATCGGCAACGGAAGGGCAAAGCGCCAGCACACGGCCATGGTCAACCGGGAGTACCAGCGACGGCACACAAGAACCGCTCGTCGTCGCGCGGACAAAGGCCTGAGAACCTTCTTGCTCAATAAGCGCGGCGACATCCTGGCCGGCAAAACGAAGCAACACAAACAGACGGCCCTGACTGCGGCAAAGTGCCAAACGCTTGATACTCATCTACACTTCCCGCTTTCCCAGGGCGTTCGCTGCCATGCGTTTGCAGGCACCCAGGCGCCCAAACCTCAAGACGTCGTAATCGAACATGAGCTTTTTGCACTCACGGGCATTGGGGGCCTTGCTGGTAAGCGCCGCACGCACCATAGCAGCAACAGAAGGGGCACATTGTGCGAGCGCAATATCGCTGCCCACGGCAGAGCCGGCAAGCGCCGTGGCAACGGCAGCAAACACCTTGTCGCAGTCCGAGCCCAGCAACCTGAGCGCATCGTACAGCACCAGATCGCATAGGAAGTACGCCAGGTCATCGGCATGCTGTACATCGAGACCGTCGCGCTGCCAGTCAGCCAGCACCGCGGAGTAAATCTTCACGTGCTCTAGCAGTCGCGTCTCGTCGTCGTAGCGCATGGTGTCCATGAGCGAGCCCTTGCGCGCCACGCGGTAGTCATACAGCTTGTTCGAGATAAGCGCGGTCTTGCACGAACGACCGTACACGGCAAAATCGAAGACCTGGTCCTCGCCATACTTAACGGTTTCGTTGAACACGATCCCGTTGCCCAGCAAAAACTCACGCTTGCAGGCGGTGCGCCATGCAAAGGGGCGAGAAGCTTCCTTAAACAGCAGGTCAGAGCAATAGCCTTCAAACGACACATCGCGCGGACTCAGCACATAGTTAAGCCACGGATATCCCGCCTCCAGCGGATACGGATTCGCACCAAAGGTCAAAACGTCGCAGTCCTCGCGCTCAAAGGCATCGACGATTACGCGGCATGCATCTGGCGTAAAGCGATCGTCGGAATCCAAAAACGCAACGATAGGCGCCGTGGACGCGGTGATGCCTGCATTACGCGCACTCGACAGGCCGCCGTTCTCCTTATCGACCAGCGTAAAGCGCGCGTCCTTTTCGCAATAGGTAGCCGCAATATCGCGCGAACCGTCCGGCGAGCCATCGTTGACCAGCACGCCTTCCCAATCGGGCATGTCCTGTGCAAGCAGGGAGTCCAGGCACCAGGCCAGGTACTCCTCCACGTTATAGATGGGAACGACAACGGAAATCTTGGGGGTAGCCATAGTCACTCGCTCCTACTGTGCGACCGGAACGTCATCGGGGTGCGGGTTGTCGCCGTAGGCGCGCTGATACGTCAGCACACGCCAGACCAGCGGCAGACCGCCGATCTTAAAGTAATGCTTAAACGTATTGAGCTTGCCCGGCTTCTTAAAGTCAAAGCGCGAATCGATATAAGCACGGGGCGACATGACCATCAGGCGCAAGTCGGTCTCGCCACGCGGATCAAACAGCGACAGGTCAAAGCGACCGGCATCCCAATCGGCCTTCAGCTCGGGTGAAGCCTTCTCCCAAAACTGCTCGCGCAGCTCATCGACCAGGCGCTCATCATTCCAACGGTACGTATCGACCTTCATGCGCATTAAAATGCCCTGGAGTTGAGCCTTGAGCTCGGGACGATCGTCCAAATAACGTTGCATCTCGGCATATTCGTCGCACACGCAAAACACCTTGTTAGGCGAATTAACGGAGCTCTTCTCGTTATCCTGGCGATAGCACAAAATGGGGTCCACAATAAACGCGGCACGTTCGGCGCAAGCCCAAACCTTAAAGTTAAAGCCTGCGTCCTGATACGAGGCGCCCGGCGTGGGAAGGAACCGAATCTGATTGTCGTTGAGGAACTCGCGCCGATAGATAGCCGACCAAATGGAAGGTTTGCGGTAGAAGATGCCCGGTCGATCGACGGGGCGATACGCGACGCCCGTCATATGCTCGTCGATGATCCCAAACAGCTCACGGCGCTCGCTGGGCGTAGACCAATACAGGTAAAAGTCGCCCTTAACCACATCGGCATGCTCAGCATCGGCCTTGGCGACCAGCTTTTGGAGTGAATTCTCAAACATAAAGTCGTCGGACTCAAGGATGCCCACGTATTCACCGCGCGCCATCTCCAGGCCGCGGTTCATCGAGTCGCCGTAGCCGCTGTTGGCTTTGTCGATCATCTTTACACGGGGGTCGCGCTCCATGTACTCGCGGATGATATCTGGCGAGCTATCGGTGGAGCCGTCGTTGATGCAGATGATCTCGATGTCCTTGAGCGTCTGCGCAACGGCGGAATCGAGGCACTCGCGCAGGTAGCGCTCAACATTGCAGATGGGAACAAGCAGCGAAACTTTAGGGGTATCAGAGTTCTGCAAGAGAACCTCCTGTTGGATAGCGTGTAACAGGGTTATTTTAGCAGCCGAGTTGCGGCGGGCGGCAGCGCTTGGAATTAGATAAAGCGCTCCAGGCAGGCTTTGAGACCGCGAGTCGAAAGATAGAACAGCGTGGCGTCTGCCATCGAAACGCCCGAGGTCGCCGCAACGAGCTTCTGGGCAACACGGCAAACGGCGCCCTTAGCAGGCATATCCGCCCACTCCGTTCCCAAAAACGTCGTGAGGTCCATGTTGACGCGAGCCGCCACGCGATGGAAGTCATCGGCATCCAAGCGCGCCAGGTCGAACACAATTAGGTCCAAAAACCAAGTTATCAGCTCGCCGGGGCACAGGTCCAAAAGACCGTAGGCCGCCCAGTCCTCCAAGACCTCCTCGAGCATCCTCATGTGGGCGTCAAGCTTTTTGGCGCGAGCCTCGGCACTGTTGAACTCGTGCGTCGCCGATTCACTCTCCATCACGTAGTGGTAGAACTTGTCCGGCATGACGACGGTCTTGCGGGCAAGCGCATAAGCCACAAATTGGAAGACGACGTCCTCGCCCAAAGCCAGACCGGGGGCGAAGCGAATGCCTTCGCGATTGAGCAGCTCGCGCGAAAAAGCCGCGCGGCAGGCATAGGGCTGCGCATTCGAATGGAACAGCAGTTGGGGATCACGGACGCCAAAGATACTATCTTTGGGGCTCATGAGTTGCTGGACGCGTTTGGGGGCAGCATCGGCAGGTTCACAGACGCCGCCAAAAACGGCGGCCTCGGCATCCGCAGACTCCATGGCATGCAGCACGCGCTCGACCGTCTGGGCATCGATGTAATCGTCAGCGTCCACAAAGAAGACGGTCTCGCCCTCGGCGGCATCGATACCGGCATTTCGAGCGCACGAGACGCCCGCGTTTTCCTGGTCAATCACCAGTACGCGATCGTCGGCCTGCGCGATCCGGTGCAACACGTTCAACGAATCATCAGTCGAACCGTCATTGACGCAAACAACCTGAATCGAGCGCTCGGACTGGGCCAACAGCGAATCGACGCATCGCTGAATGGAGCGCGCAGAGTTGTAAACGGGGACGACAATCGTAGCTTTAGGACACGAGGCCTCTCCCATGCCGACCTACCCCCTCAGCGATTCGATGAGGAAGGCGGCGACCACGCCTGGGCCTCCAACCGAGGCGTAATACTTAGCACGCCCCAAGGCACCATCCGTCGCAAAACTCGGATGCTCGTCAACCCAGCCCTCAGGGTCTTTGAGGATGGCAGCGAGATTCGCGCGTTTCCACGGCTTGAGGTCGTCAAGCGAAAAGTCCCCGGCGTCCAAGGCCGCTTGGAACTCCTTGGCCATCTGAACCAGGAACTCCTTATAGAACTTAGGCGCCAGGCGCACGTAGTTCCACATGTACGAATCGTACTTAATGAGCTGATTGAACATGAGCATGCGCGCGACATCGACGCTTGCGTGGTCGCGGGCATAATCCTCTCGAATCCAACGCTCAATCTCGGCATACTCGGTATTGACGCAAAAGACCTTAGCCGAAGAATTGACCGAGGAATTCTCGTTGTCCTGTCGATACGACAAAACAGCATCATGCAGGTAAACAGCCTTATCGGCGCACGCGATCACCTTAAAGGCGAATGACGTGTCCTGAAAGGATGCCCCCGGAGTCGGCAGGAACTTAATGCCGTTGCGCTCAAGAAAATCGCGACGGTACACTGCCGACCAAATCGACGGCTTTTGCTTAAAGAACTGCGTCGTATCGCTCGGGTGCACTGGCTTGCCACAGTCCTTGGCTTTAAACATCTCGTGCAGCGAACGGCGCTCCTCGGGCTTAGACCAGTAGAAATCAAAGTTCGCCTTCGCAAAGTCGGCATTATTGCTATCGGCGGCCGAGACAAGCTTTTCGAGTGCGTCGGGCGCCATAAAGTCATCGGACTCCAAGATGCCAACGTACTTGCCACGCGCCATCTCCAGACCGTGGTTCATCGAGTCGCCGTAGCCGCTGTTGGCCTTGTCGATCATCTTGACGCGCCTATCGCGCTCCATATACTCGCGGATAATCGCCGGCGAGTTGTCGGTCGACCCGTCGTTAATGCAGATGATCTCAATATCCTTGAGCGTCTGCGCCAGAGCGGAATCGAGGCACTCGCGCAGATAGCGCTGAACATTGTAAATGGGAATAAGCAGCGACAGAACAGGGCTGCCAGAGGCGTTAGTAGACAAATGTGCTCCTTAGGAAATACCTGTCGTTTCATGGTATCAAAGGGTCAGCGCGCCAGCGGGCGTTTATATAATCTATGGAGCCTCTTGCGGGCAAAGCAGCCCCACATCATGCGGCGGGCCCATGGCAGGTTCCTGCGTTTTATTCAAAGCTTGCCGCTAAAGTGCGCCGAGCCTTTACAATAGGACAGTCCCAAGGACGTATTCGATAGCTTCCGCGCAGCGCTCGCCCGCCGCGCGTGAAAGGATATATTGCCCCATGCCTTCAACCCTTCCCGCTCCCATCGATAAGCTCGCCATCGTCGTCGTTACGTACAAGCGTCAGGAACTCCTGGCCAACTTGTTCGACTCCATGACCGAGCTCACGGCAACGCCCTGGCGCATCGTGATTGTCGATAACGAGAATTCGCGCGAGACCGAGGCCATGTGCACCGCATTCAACGAGCGCCTGGCCAACCTATGGGGCATCGACACCGATCAGCCCGATTCACAGGGTAACACCGACCGTGTCATCTACGCCCCGCAGCTCGAAAACGGCGGCGGTGCGGGTGGCTTCTCCGCCGGCACCAAATGCGCCTACGACCTGGGCGCCCAGTGGTTCTGGGTCATGGACGACGACGTGCTCGTCATCCCCGAAGGTATCGAGCGTCTTGCCAAGTGGACCGACCGCTACGATGTCATCCAGGGTTCGCGCCTGGACTTTGACGGCGGCGCCTTCTTTTGGCAGTACCAGCTCATCCTCTCGCTCGGCATCCCCAACCCTGTCGCCAAGTGGGACTTGGGCCCCGAGGGCTACCGCGCCATGAACCAGCTGTGCTTTGAGGGCGGCATGTTCTCACGCCGCGTAGTCGACAAGATCGGCCTGCCCGATGCGCGCTTCTTTATCTACGGCGACGATGCCTGCTACGGCTACGTAGCCAGCCAACACTTCCCCGCCGCCGTGGTCGCCGACGTGGTGCTCAAGCGCGCCCGCGCCGTCTCTAACTGGGATATCGCCGGCAAGCGCCAGCTCAACTCTACGAGCGACACCAACCGTTACTACATCATGCGCAACCGCGGTTATCTGGCCCGCTACATGCAGATTTACGGCGACTATCACCCCGTGCTGTTCCGTCTGGGCAACGTCGCGACCTTCTGCAAGGAGTTCATTCGCCTGGCTGCGGTCGATAAGTGCTTTAAGACCGGTATTCCGGCGCTGCGCCGAGGCATGAAGGACGCCCGCAAGATCGTCAAGGATCCCAACTGGAAGCCCATGCCGCCCCTGAAGGACGCGGAGTAACGGAAGCCGGAAACACCTCGGCGCTTAAAGCAGCTGGCACACCGTAGCCACATGCTGCCCATCAAAACCGAACCCCCAGCGCATGCGACCCACGCCGGGTCGCGGCACACGGATTTCGTCGATGCCGTCGCGCTCTATGTCGAGCAGCGCCTGCACGGCCAGCAATTCCAGGCCCAGCGCATCCACACCGGGGTCATACATCAAGTTAATCGTTATCAGCGGGCGCTCGTCCAGCATGCCAATCGTGTCTGCTACGTCAAACACAGCACCCGTAGGGAAAACTTGGATGTCCCAGCGACCCGCGCCACACTTTCGCCTCGAGGCAGGATTGGCATAGCCCGGCAAGCCAAAGCAGAGCCCCTGCAAGAGCAGATGATATAGCAGAGGCGTATCTGGGTCGGTCTTACCGATTCCCGCATCTCTCAGGATGCGGCTTAGCGCCCGCCTCACGGTATCCTCGTTCCCACGGCACAGCCCGTCGCGAAACGCATCAACGTCTCGAATGTCTTCGGCAGCGCACTCAAACCACTCAACAATCACTAGACGCAAGGCTTGGCGAAGCTCTTTATTGGGCAATCGCAAAGCACGGAGGCGATCGCCATGCTCTGGCTCCTCAGTCATATCCGTCGTCAGGAAACCTGACAGATACAGCGCCGTCCACAGGCCATCATCAGGCGAGACATCTGGCTCTGCAGTGCCCAAACAAAGCGGGACCTCAGCGCACCCATGGGCCTCGAGCAAATCAAATAAGACCGAAAGGCGGTCGAGATTCCACCCGGCAATTACCCTACTCAGGCAATCCGCATACCCATACAGATCGGCGCGCATAGGCGCCGTGCAGCCTCGGTCCAGAAAACCGATCACACGCGCTGGACTCGAGCAATAGGCCCTACCAAACCGATATCCCTCGAGCCATTCACGCGCATCATCAAGGTATTCCTCGTGCCCAGCATGATTCAAAAGAGCTTCGACCTCAGCATCCGAAAAACCGAAACATCGGTCACACCACGCCGACAGCGGCGTCGTCAGACAATACGAGCAGCCGCGCGAAGAAAGCGCCGCTTCAGCAGGGCCGGGACACTCCCCCATCAGACAAGCAAAGCGTAGCGAATGACCCGCGGCAGCAATGGCGTCAAACAGCACACGGTCAAGTAGTTCTGCCGGATCGGCGTCGGAAGCGTCCCTCGCGCTCGCACGGCGAGACCACGCCGCATCGTACCCATCAACGAGCAATACAACCTGCTCATCGCAGGCAATCTCCAGCAGCTCTATGAGCACACCGAGCACCGAGTCAACCTCGTCCGCGCTCGCCACGCCACGCGCGACGCGTTCGATGTGACGCACCTTATCTCGAGCTAAATCCGGAGCCTCCAAGAGCGCCAACAATCGAGCGCACTCGCCCGAAAGGGCATCGCGCACGGCGCCGGCAACAGCGGGGCCACGCCTCACAGCGCTAGAAAAGTCCAGCGATATCACCGGATAGCAAGCGTACTCATCCCGATAGCGCCCGCCGTCTGCATCCCAAATCTGAGCATCGGCAAACAAACGCTGACCAGCGCGACCGACCGCTGGACGCTCCAGAAAAGCCCTGAGCATCGACAAGTTCATGCTCTTGCCAAAACCCTCGGGTCGACAGCACACCACAACGGACGCGTCGCAGTCCAACACATCGGCAATAAACATGGTCTTGTCAACCAGCACGCAGCAACCAAGTGCCTCCGCATAGTCGTGTATGCCAATGGGCAAAACCGCATCGTCGGCACAGCCGATCAAGCGCACGCCAAAGCCAGCAGCACAATCAACATTTGCCGGTAGTGTCGAGAAAGTTGGTGTAAGGGCCCTTGCGGCCCCTGTGTCCGATATCC
>CAVFEY010000050.1:0-15382 GCA_963621725.1 Firmicutes bacterium AF25-13AC | reverse complement strand
CTTGCGTTTGGCGGTCAGCCGTCGGCGCGCTTACACCAACATTTCCGACGCGATCAAAATTTGCATACAACCACCCCCTCTCATCGCCCTCCCCACAGTGCAAAAAGCCCGCTAGAACGATGTCCGTTCTAGCGGGCATATCAGATTTTTGGCTACGTGCTCGGCGGCTCGGGCGGCCCTTACGCAAACAGGCCGTAGATGCTGATGTTGGCCTTGGCGTAGAGGCCGTTAGCATACTCGGTCCACTTGGAGCTAGCGCTCGAAGCCTGCGAGGAATACTGCTGATAAGCAGTGTAGTAGGCGGTCATGGCCTGCTTATAGGTAGCGCTATCGGCCGTAAAGGCATCATCGGCAAAGGCCTTGGCATAGGTGCTGTCGGCATCCTTCCAAGTGCCCTTTGAGCTATCCCACTCATCGCCGGCAAGGTTGATGATGTAGTCGGCGTAGTCCTTGCTCGCGGTCTCCTCGTTGCCGTCAGCAGGCTCGGTCGGGGCGGTCGGCATGCTTGCGGAGCTGTCGCCCACCTTCTTTTTGTAGAGCTTCTGCAGCGTCGCGGACTGGCGGACGATCTGCTTGGCCTGGTCCTTGGACACACCATACTGCGTGGCCATGGTCTTGTAGTCGGAGGTGCCGATGGAATCCTCGGCATACTGCTTCATTTCCTTGGAAGAGACGGTAATGCCCTCGTCCTCGGCAGCGTCCAGCAGAATCTGGTTGCGCACGTAGGACAGGATTACGTCGGCAGACGGAGCGGTGTAGTTGCCGTCATCGTCCTTGACGGTGTCGAGGCTGTACTGGCTCTCGATGGCCTCGCGCGCGGTGATGTCGCTCTTCTTGCCGTTGTAGCTATAGCTTGCCACGGTCGAATCGAGCTGGTCCTCGGTCAGGGTCGCCGAGCCGACGCCCTTGCCGCCAAAGCCGCCATTGCCGATAAAGAAGCCGACCACGACAGCGATCACGACGGCGACCACAAAGGCGGCAATTATCGTCTTCTTGTGCTTGGATGCATGGTCGTCCACGTCGGAGTCGTCGTCCTCGTCCTGCTCCTCGGGCATCAGATTCTCGTCGGCGGCGTCCGCGGCGATCTTTGCCTCCAGGCGAGCGTCCTCCTCCTCGGCCGTCGTACCGGCGGCAATATGTTCGGCAGACGTGCCGGCGACCAGGTCGATCTTCTCGGCCTCGTCACCGTCGGGACCTTCGCCGCGCTCGATGATCTGGATGCCGTCGATCTCGTCCTTCTCGTCCTTCTTTTGAATCAGACCCATATCAGTTACTCCTTGTTAGGAAACATAGTCCTCAATAGAATACGCCCGACAGAGCGCCGGGCGTATTGATTCTTAGGTTATACGCAAACACTTAAGTACTATTTAGGCGTTTGAAGTGTGCATGCCTTAGGCCAGGTGAGCGATAACGGCATCGGCGAAGGCTTGCGTACCCACCGCACCCTCGACGGAGCCGGTCTGGGCACGACGTACGTCGCCGGTAACCTGCTTACCCTCGTTGAGCGTGGCGGACACGGCGGCGCGGATGCGATTGGCTGCATCGTTCTCGCCCAGATGATCGAGCATCATAGCCGCGGACAAAATCTCGGCCGTGGGGTTGGCGATATCCTGGCCCGCGATATCGGGCGCGGAGCCGTGCGTTGCCTCGAAGATGGCGCAATCGGCACCGATGTTGGAACCCGGAGCCATACCCAGGCCACCCACCAGGCCAGCGCACAGGTCGCTGACGATATCGCCGTACAGGTTGGGCAACACCAGGACATCGAAGTCATTGGGGTTCTGGACCAGACCCATGCAGGTGGCGTCGACGATCTTGTCGTTGAACTCGATATCGGGATAGTTGGCGGCCACCTCGCGTGCCACGCGCAGGAACAGGCCGTCGGTCGCCTTCATGATGTTGGCCTTATGCACGGCCGTCACCTTTTTGCGGCCGCAGCGGCGGGCGTACTCAAAGGCATACTCCACAATGCGACGGCTCTTGGCGATGGAGATGGGCTTGATTGAGATGGCGGAATCAGCGGCGAAGGTCTTTTGGCCCGAACGCTCGACAAGCTGCGAGAGTTCCTCGACCTCGGCAGCGCCCTCATCGAACTCGATGCCGGCGTAGAGGTCCTCGGTGTTCTCGCGCACGATGACCAGGTCAACGTCGCGGAAGCGCGAGCCGTCGCCCGGCTGCGACAGGCAGGGGCGCACGCAGGCGTACAGGTCGAAATGCTTGCGCAGGGCGACGTTAACGCTGCGGAAGCCCGTGCCGACCGGCGTGGTGATGGGGCCCTTGATGGCAACCTTGGTCTCGGCGACCGCATCGAGCACATGCTGGGGCAGCGGCGTGCCAAACTCGTCCATGACGCCGGCGCCGGCCTCCTGGACGTTCCAGTTGATCTGGACACCGGTGGCCTCGACCACGCGGCGCATGGCCTGCGTAATCTCGGGACCGATACCGTCACCGGGAATCAGGACTACATCGTGCGCCATAATCTGTTACTCCTCGTCTTCGGCGTCGTCAGATTTTTTAACGCTAGCACGCTTCTTCTTTTTGGAGAGATCCAGGCCAAAACGTTTAACAAGCATTTCGCAAATCTCACTCGAACGGGCCTTGAGATAGCTGCCCTTACCGTTCTCGGCATCGAACTTAAGGCGCAGCGCGAGCTTCTCGGCAACCTCGGCGTCGATCTCGCCCTGGCAAAACTCGTACAGGCAACCGAGCATGTCGCGATACTCAAGGTCGCCGTGGTAGCACTGGATGGCCTCGTCCAGGATGGGCCAAGCCTCGCGCGAACGCTCGACGCTCGTGGCACCCCACACGCACAGCAGGCGGAAGGCGGCATAGCGCAGCGTGGAGGAGATCTCGTCGAACAGTGCAGTCTCGGCGCCCTCAAAGGCATCGCCCAGCTGCTCGGGGCAGGTGGTAGCGAGCGCCGTCAGGGCATCGAGGGCCTCCCAGCGGGTCTGCGCCTCGGGGCGGTCGAGCGCCTCGATCAGCGCGGGCACGCAGGGCACGACGCGCTGCGGATCGCGCTCGGCAAGCAGGTGCAGCACGCGGGCGGCAAACTGGCGGATGCGGCGCGTGGGGCAGCCGAGCTCCTTGACCAGACGGTCGACGGCGTTCTCGTTCTCCTCTGCCAGCTGAAGCTGTGCCAGCTCCTCGTCGGTGAGCTGTTCATCTTTGTTTTCTGCCATAGTTACCTCTTCTTACTATTTCTTAGCGTGCTTGCCAGCACCCTTGCTGTCATCGGTGACCGAGATGAGCTGTCGGTCGGCCGCGCCATTGCGACGCGCACGGCGGCGTTCCTCAGCGTCGCCCGCGTCGGCGGCGGCGCGATGAGCCTTGTTGACGTTAAAGACCTCGTCGTGCTTGCGCCACGGACCGACGGACTCGCCAAAGCTCATCTTAAGACCGGCGATAAAGCCGCCGAGCCAGCCGATCGGCGCAAACTGCACCAGCGGGAACAGCGAAAACACCCAGGTCAGTAGGACGACTGCCGCCGCTCCTGCAAAATTGGCGATCCAGTAGTCGCGCTTGGTGATCACGCGCTTTTCGCACGCCCACTGGCCGCACAAAAAGCCAATGTAGATCGCAAAGAGAAAGAGCACCAGCGCTAGTACCACGAACGTCCAGCTCATGGGCGCTACTCCCCGTGATGGTGGCCGCAGCAGCACTCATGGCCGTCGTCATGGCCGTGGCCGCCGCAGCACTCGTGGTCCTCGCCGTGATGGTGACCGCAACCGCACTCATGGTCGTCGCCGTGCTCGCCGCAACCGCAGCCGTCCTCGTGAGCGCCATGCTCCTCAGGACGATACTGCGACCAGTCCAGACCGGCGGCGATGGCGTCGGCCTCCTCCTTATAGAGGACCGTGATGGCCTGGGTGCCCAGCTTGGCACCACCGATGGCATCGAGCATGTCGTAGAGCGTAAAGGCCACGTCGGCGCCGGGCAGCGCAAGCTCGCGATCGTCGGCATAGGCGAGCGCCAAGCGCAGGTCCTTGATGAAGTGCTCGACCATAAAGCCGGGCTTGTAGTCGCCGTCGAGCGCCTTGGGAGCCAGGCTCTCCATGGCGCCGGACTTGCCGGTACCGCCCAGGATCATCTGGCGGGTCTTCTCCAGGTCAAGGCCGCTCAGCTCGGCAAATGCCATGGCGTCTGCCATGCCGACCATGCAGGCGCCCAGCGACACCTGGTTGGCGAGCTTGGCAGCCTGGCCCTTGCCGGCGCCGTCGAAGCAGCAGATGTTGGCCGCGAAGGTGGCAAGGATGTCGCGGACCGGCGCGATGTCGTTCTCGGTGGCGCCCACGATAGCCGTAAGCGTGCCGGCGATAGCACCCGACTCGCCGCCGGTGACGGGACAGTCAAACGCCATGCGACCGGAAACCTGGGCGGCCTCGGCAATGTCGCGCGCCAGCTCGGGCGAGCTCGTGGTGAGGTCGATCAGGACCGCGCCGGGCTTAGTGCACGCGAGCAGGCCGTCGCCCGCCAGGTAGAGCTCCTCGACCTCGGAGGGATAGCCCACCATGGTAAAGACGACATCGGCGTTAGCCACGGCATCGGCCGGCGTATCGGCCCAGGCGGCACCGCGCTCGATAAGCGCGGCCGCCTTGGACTTGGTGCGGTTGTTAACCGTGACGGGATAGCCGGCATCCAGGATGTGGCCGGCGATGGGGGCACCCATGATTCCGGTGCCGATAAATGCGACAGAGAGCTTGTTTGCCATGAAACCTTTCCTTTTGGGTTGGTTGTTACCAGGTTGAATACTCGGTGCCAGCGCTTGGGCAGTGAGTTGGGGTCGATTACGGCCGCATTACTTGCCTACTGGCCGCGCACGCGACGGGCGATGCGGTCGGAAAGCGACGCCTTGTCGGCGCGGTTCTTACCCCAAAATGCGCAGGCCACCATGCCGGGGCCCACGTGCGAGCCGATGGTGGGACCCACGGAGCTGCGAACGATCGTGACGTCGGCGCAGCCTTCCTCCTTGCGGATGGCGGCTTCGAGCCAGTCGCCGTCCTTTTCGGCATCGGCCGTCATGATGGCGATGGGCATGGTGCGGTCGGGCACGTAGTTCTCGCGGAACGACTTGAGAATGGACTTGAGCGCCTTCTTGCGGCCGCGGTTGACGCCGATCAGCGATAGCGAGCCGGCAAGGTCGTAGGAGAGCTCGGGCTTGACATCGAGCTTTGCCGTGAGCTGCGCCGCCGCGGGCGGAATGCGACCGCCGGCAGCCAGTGCGTCGAAGCTCTCGAGAGTAAAGTAGCCGTGGACGTAGGTCTTTGCCTCGTTTGCCCAATCGACCAGCTGCTTGGCGGTCAGTCCCGCCGAACGCTGGCGCACGGCCTCGAGCGCCAAGAGCGCGCCGGTCGCACAGGGCAGAGCGTTGTCGACCACGTAAAGCTCAAAATCGGGATACTCGGCGCGCACGGCATCTGCCGCCTGGCACGCGGAGTTGTAGCTCGACGACAGCGCCGAGGTAAAGCACAGGTAGACCGTGGGCGTGCCCTCTTTGGCGCACTCGGTAAAGAACTCGATATAGCGACCGAGCGACACAGCCGAGGTGGACACGCGGGCACCGGCGCGCATGCGGTCGTAGAACTCCTTAGGGCTCATGCTCGACCAGATATCGTCCGTGCGCTCCTCGCCATCGATAATGAAGGGGAAACCCAGGATATCGACATCGAGGTTCGCGGCGACCTCGGGGCTAAAGTCGCAGCAGGTATCGACGACGATGCGGCAACGGTCCGAATGACCGGCGGATGCGGCCTTGTCCATCAAAGCGACTCCTTACGTAAAAAGGCGGCCACCCGCATGGGATGGCCGCCAACCGTTAACTCATGCAAGTTAACGTATTTTACTCGTCAAGTGTTTCGATGCGGGGCTTGATGATGCCATATCCACCATTCTTACGGTGATACACCACATTGATGAGGCCAGTCGTCGCGTTCTCGAACACGTAGAAGTCGTGGCCCAGCAGATCTGTCTGCACCAGCGCCTGCTCCTCAGTCATCGGGGTGACGTCGATAACCTTCTCGCGGACGAGCAGGTCGTCCTCTTCCTCGGGCAGCAGCAGGTCGGCCAGATCCTCAACGCGCTCGACCGGTGCGACATCCGCAGCGCTGGCACCGCCCTGGCGGTTGTCCACGACCTTGGTCTTGAACTTGCGCAGCTGGCGGGTGACCTTATCGGCGGAGAGGTCGATGGCGGCGTACATATCTGCACCGTGCTCGGCAACGCGAATCACCGAACCGCGAGCACGAACCGTAACCTCGACGATTGCCGGGTTGGGGTTCGAGGGGTTCTTCTCATAGCGAAGTACAACGTCGACCGTCATGGGCTCGATATCGAAAACCTTGAGCGCCTCGCCGATCTTCTCATCCACATGCGCACGCAGAGCATCGGTTACCGTCGTCTTGCGTCCAGAAACCTTGATATCCATACGTGGCTCCAATCTGCCTCGGGGACTTACTGTACTGGCTATGTACCCATTGCCGTGCATTTAATCACGCGGATTCCTAAAGACCCGAATAACGATTGCTTGATACCGCATACCGAAGTCTCGCACTTTTCTGTGGCAAAGTGCGCTATGGGAGGGCGACGGCAGAGTTGGTTTTTCTTCTTGAAATTGGCTTTGACCTGCTGGTTTTATGGAAACGAAAAAGCCGGGCTCCCCTGTTGGGAAAGCCCGGCAATGCGTGTTGAAACCGTGAAGAGGCGTCCCTCCTAGCGTATAGGAGACGCCACCCCTAGCAATAACTAGCTATTGAGCTTGTTAATGTCGTCGTCGGTGATAGTGCCCTCCTGGCTGGACGATTTATCCTCGGAGGTTGCGCCCTCGCTGCTCGAATCGGAGGATGCGGACTCGCTGGATCCGGCATCGGTCGACTGCACGTCGGCGCCCGAGACCGTCTTGGTGGTGAGATCATAGGGCATCGTGCCGTACCAGACTGAGTGGACCGCCTCGAGCGTGCCATCGACCGTGATACCGTCGAGGGCATCGCTCACGGCACGGCATAGCTCATCGTTGGCCGCGAGGCCCGCGACGCCGAGCGTCGAGGGCGTCTCGAGCGCGCCGACGTAAGAGATCTGGCTCATCAGGCGCGCAAGGTAGCCGCCGGCCGTGGAATCGCAAATCACGTAGTCGATCTCGCCGGACTCGAGCGCCTCAAAGCACTCGTTGATGTTGGAGAAGGTCTTTTGGTTGGCCGTGATGCTCTGCTTGGCGAGCGCTTCCTGCGAGGCCGAGGAGGTCTGAACGCCCAGAGTAGCGGTGTTAAGCGTTTCGGTGGAAACGCTCAGCGACTCGCCATCGCTCGTCTTTCCGAATACTGCCGCAGCGTCGTACAGGCACGTACCAAGCGTGCTGATGTCACCATCCGTGGAATTGATGTCACCAATGAAGATGTCGGCCTTTTTGTCGCCAAGCGCGGAATCGGCAGACGACGCATCGACGAAGGCAACCTTGAGGCCCATGCGGCTTGCAAGGGCGCGGGCAGCGTCAACTGCATAGCCCGTGAGGTTGCCATCGGCGCCTTGCATGGCCTGCGGGGCATCGGAGGTATCGAGGGCAACCGTCAGGGTACCGGGAGTGACCAGGGCATCGTCCGACACCGTAGGGGTAACGGTCTCGCGCTCGATCTGGTCAATCGTGGGTGTCGTGAACGTGGACAGCGGGTTGAATGCGCATCCGCTCAAGCCCAATACGGCAATGACCGCCGCGGTCCCAGCACCCAACCGAGCCGCGTGCATCAAGCTGCCCCCTCACCATGTCCACTACCCTGCCTTCTGTGTCGTATACAATCCGTGCGTTGCGCGGAATAACGGGTTGTTCCCACCAGCTGACCTGGTATTTGACCCCACACTTGCGCACCGGGGTGTTTGCTCGGGAGGCCATAGCCACCTTCACGACTGGCCCGCTCGCCCGCGAGGCGGTATTGCCCCAAAGAAAGTAGAACGGACGGTGCGGCTTACATCTAGGACGCGCCATGATCGCGCCGCGCGCACGCGGTCGCTTACGTGGATCCCTTTGACCGCGTCTGTCTTGGACTAGGATGGACATTTCGTCCGTCCGCAACCACAGCCTGGCAGGAACGTAGCGCATTATAGCTAAGTTCAAGCTAAAGTTTAAGGTTAGGGACGTCATTCGCACCGTGAGCACAGATTTTGCAGGTCGGAGCGGACTATTCGTGCCCCCATGAAGCCCGGAGCTCCCCTACGGGGAGCTCCGGGGCACCCGTCTCAGGGTGCCGTGGCCAAAAAATAGCAAATATGAGTACTGTTACCAATTTAGTAGCAGACAATTTTGGCCTCTCGGACAGATTTTGCGCTCAGTGTCGCCAACCTGATGCTTAGTTATTCTACATTTGTTTATTATCTTCTTACTTTACGACGCCTCCGAGTCCTAAATTCCTTGATTTTGCTGTTACTGATTTAGTGACAGTACTCATATTTGCCATATTTTGGCCAGGGCATATGATTAACCTCCTATTTTCGACGCGAATTAGACCGGCTTAAGCCCAAAACACGCCCGCAGCGTGTTAAATAGCGCCTCTTGTTTCTTTCTGCGAGCGTCAACACGGTTGCGATATCGCTTACCCATACGCTGGTGCATGCGCCATGCGAGCGCTTCCATCGCTTCCATGTCGCAGAGCATTTCGTTGTTGACCGTCGCGACCTCGATCCCCATAGTAATCAAGCCCGTATTGCGTTTTTCATCATGGATACGTCCCCTCCGGGAGGAATGGCCCAGCTCACCGTTGTATTCCAGGTCAAACCGGGCTGCCTCCTGATACGCATCGCAAACTGCATGTGGCATCCCCGAGATTGCCTGCGCGCGGTCATCGAACTCGATCTTGTAGTCGGTCTTAAAGGGACCGCAGGCAAATCCGCCATAGGAAAACGGAAGCGAAAACAGAGCGAGCATGATGCACTCCATGGGTGAGCGCAGGTTTTCTGACAGGTAGGGACACAGGCGCAGCAGCTGTTTGGCCACATTCCCCTTGCATGCCGCAAGGTAATCTACCAGGCAATCGGGTGTCAGCACGGACTCGACCTCAAAGTAACCGACATCTGGCGGCTGGTCTTTGTCCTTTGCCAATTTGTTCACGACAGGCGATGTGTAGGGAGGTAGATACTGCCCGCGGTCACTCAGCGAAATCTTAGAGCACAGCTCCTGGGCCAGGGCAAATGCCTGGATACAGCCGACCTCGCGGGCGACGGCAACACAAAGGGCCTCGGGAGATAGACTGTACACCCCTGGTTCCACCTCTAGAATCGAGCCGGCGGGCAACCCAGAGCATACGGACCAGCCCACGCCAGGCATGCGGCGGCGCTGCGCCGCAGATCCCACCAGCAAGCAAAGATCTTCTTGCACCTCGCCGCTTGCGGCCCCAATCCGCACCAAATCGGGAAGATAGATGTCCTCGGTCGAGGGCGACGATGTGCGCAGCACACGGCGCTCTTCATCGGGATTAAGGTCCTTCCAGCTTATGTAGCCCATCTGCCGGCGCTCGGCGCGCATCATGCGCAGCGCCGAGGCACCCGTCAGAATTACGGAAGCAGCCAGCTGCTCGCTTGCAGGCTTGCCACGCTGCCCGATCTTTATTGCCATCTGAACCACCCCTACCAAACGCGTGCGATAGCGAGGCCATCGACTGCCGCGGCACCGGCGCGCTTGAGTTCCGCCGAAGCCGCTGCCATCGTCGCACCCGTGGTGATAACGTCGTCGATAAGCAGCAGGCGCTTGCCCCGCACATCCTCAACCGTCTCGTACATACCTCGGGCACGCTCGCGGCGCTCCTCACGACCGAGTTCGCGCTGGTCGCCATGCCCGTACTTGACGAGAGCATCGAGCAGGGGAACACCCGACAGCTCACAAAATGGACGCGCAATAGCCTCCATATGATCAAAACCACGCCGCCGAAACGCTGCCGCCGTCGCAGGCACAAACACCACCGCATCCGCACCGGACAGCACACCTCCATAGCGATCGGGCGCTACGACCTGGGCATGCAGGGCGGTGTCGTAGAGCAGCTCCGCCAGATACGGAGCCAGACGTCGCTCGCCCGCATCCTTGTACGCTTTAATGATGCGCGACAGCGGATGCGCATAGACGGCGCACGCCAGGCAGCGGTCGAGCGCCTCCGTCATTGCCGAGGACGTGCCCTCGACCGAACACTCAGTGCACAGCAAATCCCCAAACGGGGCGCTGCATCGGGTGCAGCTATGACGTGGGTCGATGAGCGTGAACGCGGCAAGGCAGTCTTGGCAAATAAGCGCACCGGCGCGCTCGCAGCCGGCACATCGTGTTGGCGACAATGCCTCGAGCGCCTCGCGTGCCACCCACTCGGCAAACGGTAGCAATTCGTCCGCAAACGGTAGGGCACCGGCACCCTGCAAACAGCTCAATATGTTCAGATGGCTCTTCAAGACACAACCCTCCCTACGTTCGGCCGCAGGGAGGGTTGTTGATTCGGCGCTATGATACCCCGATGCGCTCGGGGCAAGGCGGGCTAAATCCGCTCGCGGGCGTTATTCGCCGGCGGGCGGTTGTGGTGCGGACGAGGTATGGGTCGAGCCTTCGCCACCATCCTGGCGCGGCTTGCGGGAACGGCGACGGCGACGGCGCTTTTGACCCTGGTCGGCCGAGCCCTCGCCACCGCGCGGCTCGCACTCGTCACGAGCGGCGCTATGCGAAGCCTTGGCAGCCGCTCCCCCGCCATCCCCGGGACGACGGCGTGTGACCTTGACCTCGCCATCCGAGACCTGATCGGCCACGGAGGGCACCGAGGGCTTTTGCTGCGTGCCCGAGGAATGGCGACGACGCGGACGCGGGGCGCGCTCGTCATCGTTGCGCTGCTTGCCACCCTTGTCGGCAGGCGTATCGGAACCCGAACCACCCTTGGGGGTGGCACCGGCTTCGCGAGCGGCTGCGGCGCGGAAGGCGTCCTCGCGCTCCTCGCTCGACAGGTGACGGCGGCGACGACGCGTAGGATTCATGCCACCGCCGCGGTTTTGCTGCTGAGGCTGCTGAGCCTCGCGCTCGCGGGAGGAGTTCTTGCCTGCGGGAGCGGCCTCGCCGGCATCGCCCGAACCCGAGCGCTTGCGGCGGCGACGTCCACCGGCGGCCTCCTCGGCCTCGGGTGCCTCGGCCTTACCGCGGCCCTTTCCGCGGCCACGGCCCTCACCCTGGCCCTGACCGGCGCGAGCATCGGATTCGGCATCGCGACGACGGCGCTTGGGCATCGACGTGCCGGCCAGACGGTCGGCACTCGACAGACCATCGCCCACGTCGACGCCGTTCTCGCGATCGAGCTCCATGAGCGCCAGGCGCATCTCGGGCGATTCGATGCGCTCGAGCACGTCGCGCGTCACGCAGTCGGGGCGGCAGTTGCAGCCCTGCTCGGCGGCCTTCTTTTTGCAGCCCTCCGAGCACGTCATATCGGCCAGGTTGACCTTAAAGACTTTACCGTTCTCCAGGCGCAGCACCAGCTGCTCGCGTGGCGTGTCATATTCCTGGATACGCGCCTTGCCAAGCGGCGTATCGATGAGCGTCTTCTTTTTGGGCGCACGGCTCTTAAAGTCCTTGTACGCCTCGAACTCATAGCGCAGGCAGCACATCAGGCGGCCGCATACGCCGCTGATCTTGGACGAGTTGAGCGGTAGGTCCTGCTCTTTTGCCATGCGAATCGAGACGGGCTCAAACTGTCCGCCAAAGCGCGTGCAGCAGAGCTCCTGTCCGCACTGGGCATAGCCGCCCACCAAGCGGGTCTCGTCGCGCACGCCGATCTGGCGCATGTCGACGCGAATGTGCAGCGTCGAGGACAGGTCTTTGACGAGCTGACGAAAATCGACGCGCTCCTCGGCCGCAAAATAGAACACGGCCTTCTCGCCGCCAAACAGGTACTCGACGCCGACCGGCTTCATCTCGAGGTCGAGCTCCTTGACCAGGCGACCATGGCCTCGTCGCCTTGGATGGCCAGATCATCGGCAAGCTGCAGGTCGATGTCGCTCGCCACGCGCAGCACGGGCTTGAGCGGCTGGCCGATCTCGTCCTGCGGCACCTCGAAGGGGTCCGCCGTGACCAGGCCGATCTCGGTTCCGCGCTCGGTGGAGCAGATAGCATAATCGGCCTCGAGGATATCCAGATCCTGCGGGTCGAACCACAGGTCGCGCGAGGCGTAGGTAAACTTAACGGGTACGACTAACGGCATTTCAGTGCCTTCCTGATATCGAACAGCATGACCTCGATGGCCAGCTGGGGAGTAACGTTTCTGGCGATGTTGCGCTCGGCGGTTGCGACCGCTTCGAGCGCCTGGGTGGCACCCGCAACATTGGTCGCAGCGGTAAGCCGACCGATTGTGTCGCGCACATCCTCGTTCACGACGTCGGCCGCCTCATCTTGAAGCGTCAGCAGCACGTCGCGCATGAGCGTCCGCGCGCTCGCCAGCGCTTCCATGATACCCGAACGCTCGCGCGCGTTGAGTTCGCGCTTATTGCGGTCCTCAAGCTGCTTCAATGCTCCACGCGACAGGTAGTCGGCGTTTTGCTCGAGCACCTTTTCCTGTGTGGACTTGACCTCGGCGAGCGGTGCCTTGACGGCGACAATGAGCGACTTGGCGCGGCTGAGCACGTCGGCCTCGTCGGCGGCGATGAGCGAATCGATGGCGCGAACCATCTGACGGCGGGCGTCCTGGCGCTCGGCGCTCTTGAGGAACTCGATGCCACGCGTGGGGCTGCCCGCCACGGCGACGGCCATGCGGCAACGCGCAGGATCCTGACCGGTGGCGCGGCTCACGGCCTGCGCGGCGACGGCGGGCGACACCAGCCGAAACGGCACGCACTGGCAGCGGCTCACGATGGTGGGCAGCATCACGTCTGCCGAGGTGCCCAGCAGGATGAACATAACGCCCTCGGGCGGCTCCTCGAGTGTTTTGAGCAGTGCGTTGGCGGTGTTGGCGCGCAGTTGCTCGGCACGGTCAATGATGTAGACCTTGGCCTTGGCACGGATGGGCGCCAGAGGCACGTCATCGAGCAGCTCGCGGGTCTGGGCGATGAGGTAGCCCGTGGCGCTCTCGGGCGTGTAATAGTGCACGTCGGGGTGCGTATGGCGGGTGACGCGCACGCAGCTATCACATGAGCCGCAGCCATCCTGCTCGCACAGGAAGGCTTGGGCGAGCGCCCACGCGGCGTCGAGCTTGCCCGCGCCGGGCGCGCCCAAAAACAGGTAGGCGTGCGATGCGCGACCGCTGGCGACGGCGTTGGTCAAAAAGTCGCGCACGCGCTCTTGGGTGTCGAGCTTGGCCAGCAGGCTTGCCTGAGCGGGGGCCATGTTACTCGGCCTCCTGGGCAAGCGCGGCGGTGACGGCGTCCTGGGAAATATCGAGGCCGTAGGCGCGAACCTGCTCGACCGTCTTCTCGAAAACTTCCTCGATGGTCGCGGTCGCGTCGATGAGCTTTACGCGGTTTGGTTCCTCGGCGGCAATGGCGCAAAATCCCTGGTAGACGCGCTCTTGGAAGGCCATGCCCTTGGCCTCCATGCGGTCGGCCGCACCGCGGTCGGCCATGCGCAGCGCCGCCTGCTCGGGCGTGATGTGATAGACGAGCGTGAGCGCCGGGTGCGTACCCGCGACGGCCAGGTTGTTGGCGTCGCGTACTATCTGGCGATCGAGGCCATCGGCAAACGCCTGGTAGCAGGTCGTGGAATCGTAGAAGCGATCGCACAGGACCACCTTACCGACAGCAAGGGCGGGCACGATGACCTCGTGCACCAACTGAGCGCGCGCCGCCTCGTAGAGCAACAACTCGCAGGTGTCGCCCATCGCTGTATTGGCGGGGTCGAGCAGCAGAGCACGGATCTTTTCGCTGATGGCGGTACCGCCCGGCTCGCGCAGGCTCACAACCTGGTAGCCAGCGAGTTCAAGAGCGCGGGCAAGCAGGCGCGCCTGCGTGGACTTGCCGGCGCCATCGACGCCCTCGAGCGTGATAAAGCTATGTTGAGCGGGCTCAAAAGCCATGGGCGCAGCCCCTTCCTACAAGGCGCGTAAATGCGGATATATCAACCAAGCCATGATACCCCAGTGCTCGGCGCGTCCCCAATGGCTAATGGTGCCTTTCCAAAGTTGCGGTGAAATAGGGACTGGTTGAAGCCCTGAGACCGCCAAACAGTCCCTATTTCACCGCAACTTATGATGGGGAATTTTGGACGCTGGGTATAATCGTCGTATTGCATTGAAATGTGGCGAAAGGAGTGGCAATGTCTCGGTATTGCGCCTCGTGCGGCAATCTTCTTGCAGATGATGCCAAGTTCTGCACCTCGTGCGGTGCACCCGTTGAGCAGACAACCGCGAGCAATGGCCAGCCCGCGTTTGAGCAGACCGGCTCCCTCGATACGCCGCAAGCTAAGCCGGACGACCCCCTCGCCTATCGCCCCGACCCCGCTGCCAGTCCCGCGGCGGTCGAAACGACGCAGCGCATACCCGTCGCGGACACCCCGCCCCAACAGGAACCGGCGTCTGCGTACGCGTCTGATTCACCGCAGGCCCCCGCCGCAAAAAAGAGCGCTACCAAGGCGCTTGTCGCCGTTATCGTTGTGCTGGTGGCAATCATCATCGCCCTGGTCATTTTCTTTGTGATCAAGCCATTCGACAACGCTGCCACGCAGACGACTGCCGAGGTTACCAAGCTGCACCATGATGTCGACTCCGACGACCTTAAGCCCCTTGGCGACCTCAATAGCCTTTACGACGATGACGACGACGATGATGATGACGGCGAAGCAACCCTCTCCGAGCAAAACCTCTACCGTCGCCTGAGCGAATACTACGACCTGCTCGAAGATCTCGATAACCAGGTCCGTGCCTGCGCGCAGGCCTTCAATGGCGGTTATCTGGAAGAGGACCGTACCACCCGTCAAAATCTCGCTGATGTCGCCGAGCGCACGGAAGACACCATCGAGCAGTACTACGATATCGTCGAGGACCTGGACGTCCCCATGAGCTCTAAGAACTACAGCTCCTGGAAAGACATCGTCGCCCTGTATGACGACCTGGACCACCGCATCGACGCGATCTGCGATGCCTGGGAGATCAGCCTAAAGTACGCAAAGCCCGCGGACCATAAGGACGAAATCGTGGCGCCGCTGACACGCGACAACGTGGCGGGCACCAATGACAGCAAGTATCGCCTGGACTTTGAGGACCGCTATCCCGGAGCCAAGCCCGTCGAGGTGAAGTAATCCCAGCAACTGATTAAAACTTGCGGTGAAATAGGGATTAATTAGGCCTTTTGCCAGCAAAAACAGTCCCTATTTCACCGCAACTTAGAAGTGGGGCCGGGCGCGCAGATCGCGTCGGAAATGTTGGTGTAAGCGCGCCGACGGCTGACCGCCAAACGCAAG
>CAVFEY010000049.1:0-15497 GCA_963621725.1 Firmicutes bacterium AF25-13AC | reverse complement strand
CCAAACCGCGTAACGGCTCGACGCTGCAAACGCCCCTAAGCGGCAATCTGACGTTCAATCGTCGGTCGCGTACCGAAGTACGCTTCCCTCCTCTTTCACGTCACCTTGCTCGCTTAGGGGCGTTTTCGCTGACTTATGCTCAACCAGCGACGCTTTCGTGGCCCTAAGTAGTCATTGGGGACGTTCTTGTTTGACTAGTCATTTAAGAACGTCCCCGATGACTATTTGAATTGCTAATTTGTGCGGGTTGTGGTTTTGTGACCTGCTGAAATTAAAGATACTGTACAACTGTACGTTAATTCGTCTTCGTAGTATATTGCTACCCGCAAAACTCAATACCATTGTGCACTGAGACGCTAAAGCGCCTACGTACAATGGTTATCGATAGTACGATTCGATTTAACGACAGGATGGATGGTCCAAGCGTGAGTCTCGGCAGCAAACTATCCAATGCAAAGGTGTCCTTTGCGATATTTAAGCGCGACATTAAGCGACTGCTTGTGAACCCCGTCGCCCTGGTGGTTACCCTAGGCGTGTGCGTTATTCCCTCGCTGTATGCCTGGTATAACATCGTGGCAAACTGGGATCCGTATGGAAACACCCAAGGCATCAAGATTGCTATCGCCAACAACGATCGAGGCACCCAAAACGACTTGGTGGGTGAGCTCAACGCTGGCGACAAAGTGGTCGACCAGCTCAAGGAGAATCATCAGTTGGGCTGGACGTTCGTCGACTCGACGGCCGATGCCAAGGAGGGCGTCGAGAGCGGCGAGTACTATGCGGCTATCGTGATTCCCAAGAACTTCTCGGATAACCTGGTTTCGATGCTCGACGGCAACTACCATCAGCCCAAGCTCACGTACTACGTCAATGAGAAGAAGAGCGCCATTGCGCCCAAGGTTACCGATACCGGTGCAAACACCATCGAGGAGCAGATCAACTCGGAATTTGTCTCTACGGTAGGCAAGACTGTTGCCGGTATCGCCAAGGATGCCGGTGTCGATTTAAGGGACAAGGCAACCCAGACTCAGGACTCGCTGGCAAGTTCTGTCTCCGAGGCATCCGATACCTTGGGCGAGGTGCGCGATTCGATTGGCGATATGAATGCCGCCATCGATAAGACGAGTGGCGCTATCGCCTCGGCTGATGCGGCACTTGCCGGCTTGCAAGGCCAGGCACCGTCGCTGACGCAGGCGATCTCCCAGGGCAACGACCTGCTGAGCGAAGCTCGCACCACGGCGGGCAACTCCATCACCTCGCTCTCCAAGGCGCTCTCGGAAGGCAGCCTTGCGCTCACCAAGACGTCGGCCTCTGCGAACGCTGCCATCGGCAAGCTGACGGGCGCGGTCACATCTACGACCACCCGTATCGACAACTCGCTCGAGTCTCTTCAAGCGACGATCGACCACAATAAGGCCGTTATCGGGCACTTGGAGATTCTCGCCAATGACACGTCGACAGGTTCCGAGGAAATTGACGCGCGCATTGTATCGACCATCGATTTGCTTCGAGAGCAGAATGAAAAGCTTCAGAGCATCAAGGACGGTCTGTCCGCGCAGTCGAGCGCCATGGCGAATGACGCAGCGGCTGTTTCGGGTGCCAGTGACGCTATCAATAACGCAATTCATACCGGTGCGACCAACCTTGGCCAAGCCCAGACGGACTTGGGCCAAAACGCGCTGCCGAAGGCCTCGAGCGCGCTCGACTCTTTTGCTGCCGTTTCGGGCGACCTGACCGGTATCGTCTCGGGTATGACACCTACACTTGCAAATGCGCGCGGCACGTTGGCGCAGCTTAGCGCTACGCTCGGCCAGGCCAAGACCACGCTGTCCCAGACCGATTCCTCGCTTGCCAAGGTCCAGGACAAGCTTGCAACCGCCGCCAATGACATCGCGGCGCTGCAGACCTCCGAGTCCATGGGCGAGCTGGCCGATCTGATGGGCGTCGATGTCAATGACGTGGCAGATTTCATGGCCTCTCCGGTCGAGCTGACGTCCAAGTCGATCTATCCGGTCAAGAGCTTTGGCTCGGGCATCGCTCCCTTCTACACCAATCTGGCGCTTTGGGTGGGCGGCTATGTGCTCATCGCCATTTACAAGCTCGAGGTCGACCGTGAAGGTGTTGGCAGCTTTACGGCGCGCCAAGGCTACTTTGGCCGCTGGTTGCTCATGGTGATCCTGGGCGCGTTGCAGGCCATCATCGTTACGGTAGGCGATCTGGTGATTGGCGTGCAGTGCGTCAGCCCGCTGCTGTTCGTGCTGGGCGGCATCGCCATTTCGTTCACCTACGTCAATATCATCTATGCGCTGTCCACCACGTTTAAGCATATCGGCAAGGCTATCGGCGTCATTCTCGTCATCGTGCAGATCCCGGGTTCGTCGGGCATGTACCCCATCGAGATGATGCCCGGCTTCTTCCAGTGGCTGCACCCGCTGCTGCCCTTTACCTACGGCATCAATCTGCTGCGCGAGACGGTCGGCGGCATGTATTCGTTCAACTACCTGTTTAACCTGTGCATTCTGGGCGTGTTCTTGATCGTGGCGCTCTTTATCGGCCTGCAGCTGCGTCCGCTGCTGCTCAACCTTAACCTGCTCTTTGATAAACAGCTCTCCACGACCGGTATGATGATTTGCGAGTCCAACGACCTGCCGCGCCAGCGCTACTCGCTGCGCACGGCCATGCGCGTCATGCTCGATTCCGATTCGTACCGTCGCGAACTGCTCGATCATGCGGTCGCCTTTGAACATCGCTACCCGTACTACATCAAGGGCGGTTTTGCCGCCGTGGTGGGCGTTCAGGTCCTGCTCTTTGTCCTGTCGACGGTTCTCGATATCGACAATAACGGCAAGATCATCCTGCTTGTCATTTGGATCATCTCGGTTATTGCCATCTGCGGCTGGCTTATCAATATCGAATATATCCGAGCGAGCCTCAATACCCAGATGCGCATCTCGGCGCTTTCGGATGAGGACCTGCGTCGCGAGATGCGCGAACACACGGCCGCCATTCCTGCCGCCCGCCACATGTTTGGCCTCAACGCCAGCGAGCGTGGTGCCAAGGGCGGCGATCAGTCCACGGGCCGCTTGCCGCATATCGGCTCGCACCATAAATCTCAGGGCAGCGACAGCACAGCCACAAATGATGGAGATACCACCGCGCTTGGCAAGCACTCCAAAGGAGGTGAGGCATAAATGAAGAACATCCTGCATCTGTTTAAGCGCGATGTCCAAAACGTGTCTCGCTCCGTGATCGGCTTGGTTGTCGTGATGGGCCTCATTATCGTACCGTGTCTGTACGCGTGGTTTAACATCGCCGGCAGCTGGGATCCGTACGGCAACACCGGCAATCTTAAGATCGCCGTGGTCAACACCGATGAGGGTTACGAGAGCGATTTGATCCCCGTCGAGGTTAACGTGGGCGAAAACGTGACCGCCACCCTACGCGGCAACGAGAGCTTCGATTGGGTTGTGCTCAACAATCGCGAAAAGGCTATCGAGGGCGTTAAGTCGGGCGCTTACTATGCGGCCGTCGTAATCCCCAAGAGCTTTAGCTCCGACATGATGACGCTTTTCTCGACCGACGTGAAACACGCCGATATCGAGTTTTACGAGAACCAGAAGGCCAACGCCATTGCGCAGATCGTGACCGAGAAGGGTTCGAGTGCCGTTCAGAGCCAGGTTAACGAAACTTTTACCGAGACCATTACGAGCATCGGTCTTAAGACGGTGTCCAGCCTGCTCGATTACATGAGCACCGACCAGGTCAGCAACTTTATCGCCAACCTGTCCTCGACGCTTGGCGATTCGATTGAGGACCTGCGAGACGTTCAGGCAAATGCTTCGTCGCTGGCGGGCATTTTGAGCTCCACGTCCGATTCGCTGACGTCGGCGAGCGGCATGCTCAAGCAGACGGGCACGGTCGATGAGTCAACGAAGCAGCTGATGGAGCATGTCAAGAGCGGTATTAGCGATTCCAAGGAAGCGCTGAAGGACGCCAACGACGCCATCAATGCCGCGATTGACGGAAGCACGGGCTCGTTTGACAACGTGTCCGCCGAGCTTGCGAAGGCATTTGATGCCGCGAATCAACATGTCGACCTTACAGTGTCCCAGCTCAACGATGCCGCGGCGGCGCTCAACACGCGTGCCGACGATATCGACGCCACGGCCGACCAGCTCCGCAGCTTTGCCGATCAGGTGACTGACGAAAAACTCCAGGACAGCCTCAAGTCAGTGGCAACATCGCTGAGCAGGATTGCTGTGGAGTATCGCAACAACGCCAAGGATCTGGCGGCCACCGCGAAGTCTCTCTCCGATAGCATGGCCGAGGTCAACAACTCGCGTGCCGAGGTCGATCAGGCCATCGCCGATGCCAAGGCCGGCATCGCGGGCGCCAAATCCGATTACGATTCCACGTTCTCGGTTAAGGCCAAGGAGCTCAAGAAGACGGTTTCGGGCATTCTGGACTCGCTTGATGGCATCTCGGGCGACCTGGATAGCGCCGTAGATGGCCTGACCGACGCATCCGGTTCGCTGGCAAAGGGCCTCTCCAAGGCTGCAAAGCTGGTCAACAAGGCTTCTGATCAGCTGGGCGAGGCGTCGGACAAGATCAGCGCGTTTAAGGACGAGCTCGACGGCGCCTTGATGTCGGATGACCTCGCTACGATCAAGACGATGATCGGCAATGATCCCGAGGGCCTTGCCGTGTCGCTTTCCGGCCCCGTCGCGCTCGACCGCAAGCCGGTCTATCCGATCCGTAACTACGGTTCGGCCATGGCGCCGTTCTACACGATTCTGTCGCTCTGGGTGGGCTCGATTGTGCTGGCGGCCATGATGAAGGTCTCGGTTGACGATGAGCTTATCAACGAGCTCATCCCCGTGCGCCTGCACGAGATCTACCTGGGCCGTTACCTGTTCTTTGGCGGTCTGGCCCTGCTGCAGGCAACGCTCGTGTGCGCGGGCGACATCCTGTTCTTTGGCATCCAGTGCGACGACCCGTTGCAGTTTGTGCTGGCGGGCTGGGTCGCGAGTCTCGTGTTCTCCAATATCGTCTACACGCTCACCGTGTCGTTTGGCGATATCGGCAAGGCGCTCGCCGTCGTGCTGCTGGTTATGCAGGTCGGTGGTTCGGGCGGTACGTTCCCCATCGAGATGACCGGCCCCGTGTTCCAGGCGATCTATCCGTTCCTGCCGTTCACCCACGGCATCAACGCCATGCATGCCGCCATGGCCGGTGCGTACCACATGGAGTACTGGATTGAGCTAGGCATTCTGGCGAGCTATCTGATTCCGTCGCTGGCACTGGGCGTCGTCTTCCGCCGCCCGGTCATCAAAGCCAACGACTGGATCATCGAAAAACTGGAGTCAACCAAATTGATTTAGTTCAGCAACGTAAACGCCGTCGGAACATCGAGATCTTCCAACCCGATGCTTTAGCGTAGTGAATTGCACGGGCTGCTTGGTTGTTGCTACAGTAGCGGGGCGTGCCGGGGGTCCGGTGCGCCCTGCTTTTATTTGACCATGAGGCGGCACGCAGCCATGCGCGTGCGGACACCACGCCCAGATTGAGCGCGAGGATGCCCTATGGCCCAGCATGCCACTGACAATATCGAAATGATGCCCGATAGCCCTGTTGCTCGCGAGGACCTGGGCGCGGGCGGCACCTCCCGCGGCGCCGGCGCTCGCTCGCCGCTGTTCTGGAAAGTCCTGCTGCTTTCGGTGGCAGTCGTCTGGGGCTACTCCTTTACGACCATGAAGGACGCGCTCGACACCATTCCGGTGTTCGAACTGCTCTACGTGCGCTTTCTGCCTGCGGCGTTGGTCATGTTTTTCATCTTCCACAAGCGCATCATCGCGCACCTCAACGCCCGCAACCTTATCGTCGGACTTGGCATGGGCGCACTTATGTGGGCCGCCTACGCCCTGCAGACAGTCGGTCTGGCGCACACCACGGCGGGCAAGAATGCTTTTTTGACGGGCACGTATTGCATCGTTGTGCCGTTCGCGAGCTATTTTCTGAGCGGCGAAAAACTCACCCGCTATAACCTGGGCGCGGCGCTGCTGTGCTTGGCGGGCATTGGCTTGGTGGCGCTCGATAGCGTTGAATTCAACATCGGTGATGTCATTACGCTGGCGGGTGCGGTCTTTTTCGCCATCCAGATGGCGGTGACTGCCAAGTACGGTCGCAAAATGGACATCAACGTCATCACGTTTTGGATGTTTGTGGGCAACGGCGTGCTGAGCCTGGCAACGTCGCTGCTATTCGAGACCCAAGCGCCTCTGTCCGTGTGGACGCCGAGCTTTATCAGCGCGATGGCGTTTCTCTCGGTTGGTTGCACATGCGCGGCTCTGCTCATCCAAAACGTCGGCCTGGCGCATGTCTCGGCCTCGACGGGCTCACTGCTCCTTTCGATGGAGTCGCCTTCGGGCGTGCTGTTCTCGGTGCTGCTGATGGGGGAGGCGCTCACCTCGCGCCTGCTCGCCGGCTTTGCGCTCATCTTCCTATCGATCATTTTGAGCGAGACGCATTTCGACTTCTTGCGCCGAAAATCTCGCGCGCAATTGTAAACAACTTGTTGCGCCGCCCTTCTAGGGCGGCATTTTTTATGTCATGCCCTTACAGTTGTGCCTTGCACTTTACGCTATCAAAGTGCGTGCTGCAAAAACGTTACTGGAGGGCTTCTATGGCATCAGCTCTGTCCGATTTTCAACCGCAACCAGCGCCCCAGGCCACCGCGGCGGCGCAGGCCGCTATCGGTGACGGTCTTGTCGCAGAAGCTCAGGCTTTTGCAGACGAGCTCGCTGCATGGCGACACGATCTACACCAGATGCCCGAGCTGGGTAATAACCTCCCGCAGACCTCTGCGTATATCCAAGCGCGCCTGACCGAGATGGGCATCCCGTTTGCCACGCTCGTCGATGGTTCCTGCGTTGTGGGCCTTGTCGGCGCCGCCGCGGCTCAGGGCAATGGCGTCTGCATGGACGAGCAGGCCGGTACGGTCGTTATGCTGCGTGGCGATATGGATGCCCTTCCCGTTGCCGAGGAATCGGGCGAGCCCTTTGCATCCACCAATGGCTGCATGCATGCTTGCGGTCACGATATGCACGCGACGGCCCTGCTCGGTGCGGCGCGCCTGCTCAAGGCCCGCGAGGCCGAGCTTGTGGAGGCCAACGCCACGGTGAAGTTGCTGTTCCAGCCGGGCGAGGAGACCTTCGAGGGAGCACGCGCCGCCATCGCCGACGGCTTGCTCGAGAACCCGCGCCCTCAGGCGGCCTTTGCCATGCATGTCAACAGCCAGTCGCCGCTTGGCCTGGTGCTCTACGGCAGCCCGGCGCTCTCGGGCGTGTACGGTTTCCGCATCACGCTCCAGGGCAAGGGCGGCCACGGTTCCAGCCCCGAGATCTGCATCGACCCCATCACGGCCGGCGTCCACGTGCACCTGGCGCTCCAGGAGCTTATCTCCCGCGAGGTGCCGGCGGCCAAGGAAGTCGCACTTACCGTTGGTAAGTTCGCCGGCGGCTTGGCGGCCAACGTCATCCCCGACACCTGCGTGCTCGAGGGAACGCTGCGCGGCTTTGATGTTGAGCTCATGGCTCACCTAAAGACCCGCATCGCGGAGGTCGTTAACGGCGTTGCTACGACCTATCGTACGCCGGCGACCATCGAGACGCTTTCGGATGTTCCGCCGCTTGTACTCGACAGCGATATGACTCAGGCGTCGCTTGGCTACGTGGGCGCAGTGCTGCCCAAGACGGCTTTCTTGCCGCTTTTCCATGCCATGGCGAGTGAGGACTTCGCGCTTATCTCGAGCAAGATCCCAAGTGCGTACTTTACCGTGGGCGCGGCCGTAACCGACACGGACGAACACTTTGCCCAGCACCATCCCAAGGCACGTTTTAACGATGCCGAGCTGCCGCTCGGTGCCGCGGCCTATACCGCCGTCGCTTTGGGCTATATCGCCGACCACCGGTAGCACCCAACCTTGCCTTTCAAGCCTGCGGGCATGGCCATAAGGCCTATGCCCTTGTCTTTCAAGGCAATCTTGGGCACTACCGGCGCCATCGTCTCGGGCGTGCTGTTCGATGCCACGGGCTCCTTTGCGAGCACCTGGATTGTGTGCCTGGCGTGCTCCGTGGTCATGCTCGTGTTCCTGCTGGCATCCGAGCCCATCGCCGCCAAGTTGCGCGCGAGCGTGGCAGGGGAGTAGACGTCCGTCGCTCTTTTCCGTTTGTCCCGCTCTGTCCGTGGCTGCCCTGGAAGCCGAATGGATGCTCGTACCATCATTCGGTTTCCAAGGCGGCCACGGGCCTACGAAATGATCCGTTTTCCTCCGTCCCCAACAGATCACGTAATCCGAAGGGGACGGAGGAAAACGGATCACAAAACGCGGCGGCGCGTCTGGCCGAACGAGTCCCCATACCCTCGTTCGGCCAGACGCGCCGCCGCGTTTTGTTTTTGTGCCGTATAATGTCCACTACCTATGACGCGATACAAAAGAAAGGTGTTTGCCCATGCAGGCACAGAAGGCGGAGGGAACCCGCGACCTTATCGGCGCCGAGATGCGCGCCTGGCAAAAGATGCAGCAGATTGCGGCCGGCGTGTTCGAGCCGTTTGGTTTTAAGCCCATCGAGACGCCCGCGATCGAGCAGGTGGACGTGTTTGTCCACGGTATCGGCCAGTCGACCGACGTCGTGCGCAAGGAAATGTTCCGCGTGTTTAGCGGCGCCAACCTGGAGCGCGTCTTTACCGAGGGTACCGATACCAAGCTCAAGCCCAAGCAGCGCTTGGCGCTTCGCCCCGAGGGCACGGCCGGTGTGGTGCGCGCCGTCGTGGAGAACAACCTGGTGCCCCAGGGCTCCACGCCGTTTAAGGCCTATTACGCCGAGGCCATGTTCCGTGGCGAGCGTCCCCAGAAGGGTCGCCTGCGCCAGTTCCACCAGGTGGGCATCGAGTGGCTCGGCGCTCCCGATCCGGCGGCAGACGCCGAGTGCATCATCATGCTCATGGAGTTCTACAAGCGCCTGGGCTTCGATCTGTCCAAGCTTCGCCTGCTTATTAACTCGATGGGCGATGCGCAGTGCCGTCCGGCCTATCGCGAGCAGGTCAAGCAGTTTATCCTCGATCACGCCGACGAGATGTGCGATGAGTGCCGCGAGCGCGCCGAACTTAACCCACTGCGCGCCTTCGACTGCAAGAACGACCATTGCCGCGAGATCATGGCCGACGCTCCGCTGATGGGCGACAACCTGTGCGATGAGTGCCGCGAGCACTTCGAGCAGGTCAAGCGCTATCTGGATGCCGCCGGTATCGAGTATGTCGAGGATCCCACCTTGGTGCGCGGCCTGGACTACTACACCCGTACTGTCTTTGAGGTCGAGGCCCCCGGCGCCGGCGTCGGCTCCATCGGCGGCGGCGGCCGCTACGACGGTCTGGTCGAGCTCGAGGGTGGCAAGCCCACGGCGGGCGTCGGCTTTGCCGTCGGTTTTGAGCGCGCCCTGCTGGCCCTGCAGGCCTTTGGCAGCGATCTGGGTGCCGAGGAGGCCCCGTGCGTCTATGTCGCCAACGCCGGCAAGGAACTGCGCCAGAACGTCTTTGCCATTACGCAGGAGCTTCGCGCCGCAGGCATCGTGACCGAGGCCGACTATCAGGGCCGTTCGCTTAAGGCCCAGTTTAAGCAGGCCGATAAGGTAGGCGCCAAGCTCATCTTGGTCCTGGGTGGCGACGAGCTTGCCGCCGGCAAGGTCAAGGTGCGCGACATGGAGAGCCACGAAGAGGTCCTTGCCGATCTGGCCAACGTCGTCGAGGCGGTTCGCGAGCGCCTGTAGCGCATCTTTTTGAGCTGCGGGTCCGCTGACACGTCCCGCTTGCGGCGAGCGATTGTTACGGGGGTGTTTCGCATTTATGCGGAATGCCCTCGCTTGCATATGCTGCCCACCGAGAAATACGACCATTTGGGGCAAAAACCCTTGCAATGCAGAAAATACTTTTGTGTGGTAAAGCGCAATCAGTGTCGAAAGTATTTCTCAAGCGCCTATAATGAATACCGCATGTTACGTGCATAGAAGGAGGAATGGGAGGAAACGTGGCTGAGAACCTAAGCAACCAGTCTGTACCCGAAGCCGCGGCGCGCGTCGCTGCCGTGGTCAACCGCCTCGTTAACCGAATCGGCTCGAATGCCGAGTCCAGGGAGCGTCTCGCCGAGATCGAGATCCCCGAGGAGCTGCGCGATAATCTGGCGCTGTTCCTGCGCCTGGAACGTCGTGTGCTTAGCGAGTATGATCCCGAGATCGCGGACCTGTTCGACAAGATTTTGACAGCCGAGATTGTGGTCAATGCTGGCAACCCCGGTAGCCGCGCTGCCGACGAGTCCGTTGACGAACAGGGCGTGCCCACTGCCGACGAGCCCACCGCCGTGGCGTTTCGCGAAGTCGTCGATTTGATTGACAGCCTGCCGCTTGATAAGCAGCAGGTCATCGTTCGCGCCTTTACGAGCTTCTTCCACTTGGCAAACCTGTCGGAGGAGAACTACCGTGTGGCGCAGCTGCGCGAGCGCGAGGCCGGCGCATCGACCGATACCGAGGTCGATCCCGCCAACGAACTCACCGTCGCCTATCACCAGTTGGTAAACGAGATGGGCGTCGAGGGTGCCAATGAGCTGCTCGGCAAGCTCGAGTTCCACCCTGTCTTTACCGCACATCCCACCGAGGCCCGTCGTAAGGCCGTCGAGGGCAAGATTCGCCGTATCTCCAACCTGCTGGAGGAGCGTCCGCGTTTAGGCGGCTCCGACCTGGTGGAGAACGAGCGCCATATGCTGCAGGAGATCGACGCCCTGGTGCGTACGAGCCCCATCGCGCTCAAGAAGCCCACGCCGGTTGAGGAAGCCGATACCATCATCGACATCTTCGATAACACGCTGTTCGACGTTATCCCCGTCATCTACCGTCGTTTTGACGACTGGGTGCTGGGCGACAAGGCCGGTACCGTGCCGCCGCTGTGCCCGGCGTTCTTCCATCCCGGCAGCTGGATCGGCTCCGACCGCGACGGCAACCCCAACGTCACCGCCAAGGTGAGCCGCGAAGTCGCCGCCAAGTACTTTACGCACATGGTGCTCAAGCTCGAGGACAAGTGCCGCCGCATCGGCCACAACCTCACGCTCGAGGCCACCTACAGCAAGCCTTCTGCCGAGCTCATTAACCTGTGGAACTATCAGGTCGAGATGAGCCCTCGTTACACGGCCCGCGCCGAGCTGATCTCCGAGCACGAGCCGCATCGCGCCGTCATGCTCGTCATGGCCGACCGCCTGAACGCCACCGTGCGCCGCATCACCGACACCATGTACCACAGCGCCGACGAGTTCCTGGATGACCTGCGCGTCGTCCAGCGTTCGCTTGCTGCCTGCGGAGCCGTCCGTGCCGCCTACGGTCCGGTCCAAACCATCATCTGGCAGGTCGAGTCCTTCGGCTTCCATATGGTCGAGATGGAGTTCCGTCAGCACTCCGTGGTGCACGCCCGCGCCCTCAAGGATATCCACGAGAACGGTATCCATGGCGACCTGCAGCCCATGACGCGCGAGGTCATCGATACCTTCCGCGCTATCGGCTCCATCCAAAAGCGCTACGGCAAGAAGATGGCGCACCGCTACATCATCTCGTTCACCAAGAGCGCCCAGCATGTGGCCGACGTCTTTGAGCTTGCCCACCTGTCCTTTGCACACGAGGAGGACGTTCCCGAGCTCGACGTGATCCCGCTGTTCGAGCAGCTCGAGGACCTCGAGGGCTGTGTCGACGTGCTCGACCAGATGCTTACGCTGCCCGTGGTGCAGAAGCGCCTTGCCCAGACCAACCGCCGCATGGAGGTCATGCTGGGCTATTCCGACTCCTCCAAGGATGCCGGTCCTACCACGGCTATGCTCGCACTGCACTCCGCGCAGGAGCGCATTGCCAAGTGGGCAGAGAAGAACGATATCGACCTGGTGCTCATGCACGGTCGCGGCGGTGCCGTGGGCCGTGGCGGCGGTCCGGCCAACAAGGCCGTGCTGGCGCAGCCCAAGGGTTCGGTTAACTGCTTCTTTAAACTCACCGAGCAGGGCGAGGTCATCTTTGCCCGTTACGGCAACCGCACGCTGGCTCAGCGCCATGTTGAGTCCGTTGCCGCCGCAACGCTTTTGCAGTCGGCTCCGAGTGTCGAGAAGACCAACACCGAGACCACGCAGAAGTTCTGGGATATGGCCGAGAAGCTCAACACCGCAAGCCACGAGCGCTATCTGGACCTGCTGAACACCGAGGACTTTACACCGTGGTTCTCGACCGTGACGCCGCTGACCGAGGTCGGTCTGCTGCCGATCGGCTCGCGTCCCGCTAAGCGCGGCCTGGGCGCCAAGTCGCTCGACGACCTGCGTACCATTCCGTGGATCTTCAGCTGGAGCCAGGCGCGTATTAACCTGGCCGCTTGGTACGGCCTGGGCACCGCCTGCGAGCAGCTTGGCGATCTTGACCAGCTCAAGGCTGCCTACCAGGAGTGGCCGTTCTTCCGCACCTTTATCGACAATATTGAGATGTCGATCGCCAAGACCGATCAGCGCATCGCCAAGATGTATCTGCACCTGGGCGATCGCCAGGATCTGTCCGAGAAGGTCTTTACCGAGATGCAGCTCACGCGTAAGTGGGTCCTTGCCATCGTCGGTGATGAATGGCCGCTGCAGCGTCGTCGCGTGCTCGGCTGCGCTGTTCGCGTGCGCAACCCCTACGTCGACGCCCTGTCCATCGCCCAGGTCCGCGCCCTTCGTGAGGTGCGTATGAACCAGGACGAGATGGCCGAGGAGAAGAAGGCCGAGTACATGAGCCTGATTCTTTCGACTGTGACCGGCGTCTCGGCAGGACTGCAGAACACGGGGTAATCGATAGCCCTGTGGCTCTCACCGGGACCCGATGGTTTTCCCTCTGAATGCGTCCTCGCACTTGAAGCCCCCTTATCCTGCTCCTTCGGAGCTGCGGATAAGGGGGCTTCGTGCTGCGGAGTGCATTCAGAGGGAAAACCATCGGGTCCCTTTGTCCTCGGTCTTCGGCGGATTACTGGCTGGGGGAATAATGGCGCGCTTCGCGCGTTTTGGATGGGGTCTGTCCCGGCGGCGCGTTTGGCGCTTCGCGCCTCGCGTCTTATCGATTGGGATCGAGATGCATCTGGTGCTTCTCGCCTTACGACTGTAGCGGCTGCGGTTCCGTTTGGGATCGCGGCCGTTTTGTTGTGGGTCAAATATGAACGTTGTGTTAATGAGTCGGTGGACGGTGGTGTTTTTCGGTGAGCGGCGTATCCTTCCAACGGTTTATCTAGTGTGTCAGTTGAAAAGGAAGAGGGCGCTCGTCATTGTTTGAATGTGAACTGCCGTTTGACCACAAGACGTTGCATCTGGAGCTCGAGGATAAGAACTTCGCGGGTGTGATGGAAGGTCATCAAAACGAGTTTAAGACCACGAAATCGCAGGAAGAGCTGGTAGAGGAGTCGCTTGCCAATCCTTATGGCTCGCCTTCGCTCGAGGAGCTTTGTGCTGGCAAGAAGGATATCGTCATCATTAGCTCCGATCATACGCGTCCCGTTCCCTCGCGTGTGACGATGCCTATTCTGCTGCATCACATCCATTCTGCTGCGCCCGAGGCTCGCGTGCGTATTCTGGTTGCTACGGGTATGCATCGTCCGTCGACGCACGAGGAGCTCGTCAACAAGTACGGCGAGGAGATCGTTGCCAACGAGGAAATCGTTATGCACGTCGCGACCGATGACAGCATGATGAAAAAGATCGGCACCCTGCCTTCTGGCGGCGAGTGCATCATCAACAAGATTGCTGCCGATTGCGATCTGCTGCTTGCCGAGGGCTTTATTGAGCCGCACTTCTTTGCCGGTTTCTCTGGTAGCCGCAAGTCCGTCCTGCCTGGTATCGCCAGCTACAAGACCATCATGTACAACCACAACGGTCAGTTTGTGAACGATTCCCATTCGCGTGCCGGCAACCTGTGCCACAACCACGTGAGCGAGGACATGTTTGCCGCTGCCGAGATGGCTCACCTTGCCTTTGTGCTCAACGTGGTGCTCAACGGCAAGCACGAGGTCATCGGCTCCTTTGCCGGCGACATCCACAAGGCGCACGAGGCTGGCTGCGAGTTCGTGAAGAGCCTTGCCGGCGTTGAGCCCGTCGAGTGCGAGATTGCCATTACCACCAACGGCGGCTACCCGCTCGACCAGAACATCTATCAGGCCGTGAAGGGCATGTGCTCTGCCGAGGCTACGCTTCCCGAGGGCGGCGTGATCATCGATGTCGCCGGTTGTGCCGACGGTCACGGTGGCGAGGGCTTCTATCACAACATCGCCGACAATGATCCGGCAGAGTTTGAGCGCGCCTGCATCGACCGTCCTAAGGACGAGACCCTGCCCGACCAGTGGACGAGCCAGATCTTTGCCCGCATCCTGGCGCATCACCCTGTGATCATGGTTACCGACCTGTGCGATCACCAGATGATCAAGGATATGCACATGACGCCGGTTAACACCCTCGATGAGGCGCTCAAGCTCGCCTTTGAGATGAAGGGTGCCGATGCCAAGGTTGCCGTCATTCCCGATGGCCTGGGCGTTGTCGTCGCGCAGCACTAGTGCGTGGCCCAAACGAATCGTTTATAACCGACAAGAAAGATAAGGTTTTATGCTTACCAAACTCCTCTGCGAATTCGGCGCAACGGCCCTCATGATCATCTTTGGCGTGGGCGTACACTGCGATACCGTGCTCAAGGGCACCAAGTATCAGGGCTCTGGTCATATGTTTGCCATCACCACTTGGTCTTTTGGCATCTCGGTCGCTTTGTTTATCTTTGGCGGCGCCGTGTGCATGAACCCCGCCATGGTGCTTGCCCAGTGCATCGTCGGCCTGGTGCCGTGGAGCAGCTGCATCCCCTTCATGGTTGCCGATATGCTCGGCGGCTTTGCGGGTGCCGTGATCGCGTGGTTGATGTATGCCGATGAGTTCAAGGCTTCCGATGGTGTCATCGATCCCATTGCTCAGCGCAACATCTTCTCGACCAACCCCACCACCGAGGGCACCAACTATGCCCGTAACTTCTTCTGCGAGGCTATCTGCACCTTCGTGTTCATCAGCGCCATCCTTGCTGCCGCTAGCCGCGCTGGCGAGAACGTTTTGATGCTCGCTATCTGCGTCGGTCTGATCGTTTGGGCCGTTGGTATGGGCATGGGCGGCATCACCGGCTTCGCCATGAACCAGGCTCGTGACCTTGGTCCTCGCATGGCCTATCAGGTGCTGCCGATTAAGAACAAGGCCGACAACAACTGGAAGTACGGCCTGCTCGTTCCTGGCATCGCACCGTTTGTCGGTGCCGCTCTGGCCGCGCTGTTTGTGCACGGTTTCTTGGGCATGTTCTAGTTCAAGGCTACATAGTTGTCCGCTGGCCGCATGGGGTAACTTCCCAGCGCGTCCTCGGACATGAAAGAACCCCCGC
>CAVFEY010000048.1:15553-16128 GCA_963621725.1 Firmicutes bacterium AF25-13AC | reverse complement strand
GCTTGTGAGTGCCGGGCGCATCTCGGCGACGAGCAAGCACCCCACCGAGACGAACATCGTGTTTATGCTCGATACGCTCGAGCTCTACACCATCAAACGCCGCATGCGTGCCGCACAGGCCAAGCTGCGCCAGGACCGTTCGCTTGATGATGAGGCCCGTCGCGCGCTGACCGTGCAGGCCGCGCAGGATTCGCAGCGTCAACGCGAACTGCAAAAGTCGATCGGCGGCGTGGCGGATCCGTTCCGTTTGATCGGCCTGGAGGTCGCAGGCACCGAACAAGCCTAGATGTTGTGGTCAACCAGCGTATTCTCGCCTATATCCAGTCCTCTTTTTGGGTATAGACGTCAATGTGTGTGCTAAAGTATTGAGTCCTGTGGACTATGAAGGGAGAATCTGTGCCAAAAAAGACTGAGAGCACGGGTACTGGGCTGGAATCCTACGTTGCAAAGCTCATGGGCAACGGCTCAAACAGGACTTCGGTAACCGAGGACGAGATTCAGGTCGCCCTGAAGGATATCGATGTTTCTGACGAGCAGCTCACCGCGGTGTATTCCGCGCTGCGCAACAGCGGCAT
>CAVFEY010000048.1:0-15543 GCA_963621725.1 Firmicutes bacterium AF25-13AC | reverse complement strand
GACGACGCCCCCATGGACGTCGACGATGACAATACCGATTCTGATACCGACGATTTCGATGACGACGACGAGCACGATTCCGGCTCGCTCGACGATCACGAGCTCAAGATGGCCCGCCAGGCCGACGCCGAGATGGGTTCTTCCAAGAGCAAGAAGAAGCGCACCGTGCGGACGTCCCGTTCGCGTTCGCGCGTGCGCGGCATCGATGCCTCCACGGTGATGCTGACCGGCGATCCGGTCCGTATGTACCTCAAGGAGATCGGCAAGGTCGACCTGCTGACCGCCTCCGAAGAGGTCGATCTGGCTATGAAGATCGAGGCCGGTCTTGAGGCCACCGAGAAGCTCGAGGCTGCCGATGCTGGTGAGCTCGAACTCACGCGTGCCGAGATGCGTCGTCTTACGCGCATTGAGAACGTGGGCCTCGAAGCCAAGCAGGCGCTCATCAGTGCAAACCTGCGTCTGGTCGTCTCCATCGCCAAGCGCTATGTTGGTCGCGGCATGCTGTTCCTGGACCTGATCCAGGAGGGCAACCTCGGTCTGATCCGCGCCGTCGAGAAGTTCGACTACCAGAAGGGCTTTAAGTTCTCCACGTACGCCACGTGGTGGATCCGTCAGGCCATCACGCGTGCTATCGCCGACCAGGCCCGTACCATCCGTATTCCCGTGCACATGGTCGAGACCATCAACAAGCTCGTCCGCGTGCAGCGTCAGCTCCTTCAGGACCTGGGCCGCGACCCGACCCCCGAGGAGATCGGTGCCGAGATGGACATGAGCGCCGACCGCGTCCGCGAGATCCAGAAGATCTCGCAGGAGCCCGTGTCGCTCGAGACCCCCATCGGCGAGGAAGAGGATTCCCAGCTGGGCGACTTCATCGAGGACTCCCAGGCCATCGTTCCGCCCGATGCGGCCAGCTTCTCCATGCTGCAGGAGCAGCTCACCCAGGTGCTCGATTCGCTTGCCGATCGTGAGCGCAAGGTTATCGAGCTGCGCTTTGGCCTTGTCGACGGACATCCCCGTACGCTCGAGGAAGTCGGCCGCGAGTTTGGCGTCACGCGCGAGCGCATCCGCCAGATCGAGTCCAAGACCCTGGCCAAGCTCCGCCACCCGAGCCGCAGCAGTAAGCTGAAGGACTATATCGAGTCTTAGTAGTTACGGCGTTTTACCAAACGCCGTAACTGGTCGACGCTGCGCGGGCACCAGAGCGACAACTTGTCATTCAAAGAGGACGGCATGACCAGAAGGTCTATGCCGTCCTCTTTTCATGCCAATTTGTTCGCTCTGGTGCCCGCTCGCTGGCATTGTCAAAACATCGGCGTTTCCGTTGCCGGTGCCGGCAGCTAGAGCGTCCCCAAGGGATCATGGGGAGAAAAATTCTTAAAAAAGTTCTTGCCCTGAGCTGATTCGTCCGTATAATAAACTTCGTTGCTTGAGAGCACGCACCTATTCCTCGGTAGCTCAATGGTAGAGCACGCGGCTGTTAACCGCGCTGTTGTAGGTTCGAGTCCTACCCGGGGAGCCAGAATTTTCCAGCCCTTTCTGTTGGGCTTTAAATTCCTCGGTAGCTCAATGGTAGAGCACGCGGCTGTTAACCGCGCTGTTGTAGGTTCGAGTCCTACCCGGGGAGCCAGGTTGTAAAACCCGTCGCTTATGCGGCGGGTTTTTTCATGCCGCGATCGCCGTTCGCGAACGTTACCGTATCAACATTTCGTGTCGAGGATGTAATCCCGAGGCCCGCCACCTCAACATGCCGCGGTCGTTGTAGAATATTGCAATGATTGCTCCCACGACATGGTGCCGCGAGCACCAAGAAAAGGAGATTCTTGTGTCTGAGACCATTAACGGCAGCCTGAGCGTCTCGAACGACGTTATTGCCGATATTGCCGGTTATGCCGCGATGACGTGCTATGGCGTTGTCGGTATGGCTGAGCAGCTCCAGGGCGCCGAGAGCGTGCGCCTGCTTGCCGGTCAGCGCCTCCGCAAGGGCGTGCTTGTCTCCGCCGACGAGAACGGCCTTACGGTCGATCTTCACGTCGTGCTCGAGAACGGCGTCAACATGAAGTCCGTCTGCCACAATCTTTCGAGCTCCGTTGCCTTCACTCTGCAGGAGATCGCCCAGATCGATCCCGCCAGCCTTAAGATCGGCATCCATATCGACGCGCTCAAGAGCCGTCTGAACTAGCATCCGAAAACGGAGATTCAAATACCCATGATTGCAAAGACCATTCGCACCTGTTTTCCGATCGCTGCGGCTGCCGTTTCTGACAAGGCCGAGGAGATCAACAAGCTCAACGTCTTCCCCGTACCCGACGGCGACACCGGCACCAACATGTCGCTCACGCTCGCCTCGGTGACCAAGGAGCTCTCTGCCCTTCCCGCCGATGCCGATATGGAGGCCATCGCCGGTGCCATCACCCACGGCTCCCTGATGGGTGCCCGCGGTAACTCCGGCGTCATTACCTCGCAGATTCTGCGCGGCGTGGCCGAGGGCCTTGTCTCTGCCGACGAGCCTATTACGTCCGCCAACATTGCCTTTGCCTTCCGTCGTGCCGTCAAGGTCGCCTTCCAGGCCGTCCGCAAGCCCATCGAGGGCACGATTCTCACGGTGCTGCGCGATGTCTCGACCAAGGCCGACGAGTGCGAGAAGAAGAAGTTCTCGGCCGAGGACGCGCTCGACGCCATCGTCGTCGAGGCATATCAGTCCGTTGCTCGCACGCCCGACCTGCTGCCCGTCCTCAAGGAGAACGGCGTGGTTGACTCCGGCGCCTTCGGCTTTGCTATTTTCCTTGAGAACTTTGTTGCCGCCGCGCTTGGCCGCAGCACCGTTGTCGAGGATTTCTCCGCCACGTTTGATTCCGCTGGCTCTGCCCGCGACGCGGCCCTTGGTCGCGTTGAGATCGAGGCCAACGACGATTGGGAGGGCTCGGAGTTCCGCTACTGCAACGAGTTCCTGTTTAAGGCCGACGCCCCGTTTGACGAGGACGAGTGCCTTAAGTTCCTGGGTTCCATGGGCGACTGCGAGCTACTCGTGGGCGCCTATCCCGACTACAAGATCCATGTGCACTCCAACACCCCCAACCTGGTGCTCGAGCACATGCTGCAGCTCGGTCAGATCTATGAGGTCTTTATCCACAACATGGAGATGGAGGCCCACGACCGTACCGCCAAGATTCACGAGGACCAGGAAAAGGCCTCCGAGCCCGCCAAGGCGCTGGGCTTTGTCGCCGTTGCCGCCGGTTCCGGCGAGGCCGACATCCTCAAGTCCCTTGGCGTCGACGTGGTCGTCTCCGGTGGCCAGACCATGAACCCCTCGACTGCAGACCTGCTGGGCGCGGTGGACCAGGTCAACGCGACCTCGGTCATCATTTTGCCCAACAACGGCAACATCCGTATGGCTGCCGAGGCCGCAGCCTCTGCCTGCACCGATAAAAAGGTTGCAGTCGTTCCCACCAAGACCGTCCCGCAGGCCTTCTCCGCGCTGTTCGCGGTCCTGCCCGATTCCGAGCTCGAGGATGCTGTTGCCGCTATGGTCGACGCCATCAGCGAGGTCCGCGATGGCGAGGTCACCCGCGCCGTGCGCGACTCCAGTGCCTCCGACGGCTCGCCGATTCACTCCGGTGACGTCATGGGCATCATTGCCGGCTCCATCGATGTGGTCGGCTCTGACGTGAAGCAGGTCACGCTCGATTGCATCAACCGCATGCAGGAGGAAGAGGAGGGCGATGCGCTGACGATTCTGGCCGGCGAGGAGCTGTCCGACGAGGACTTCCAGGAGATCGTCGACGCCATCGAGGAAGCTCAGCCCGACTTGGAGATCGACGCCCATCGTGGCGAGCAGCCGCTCTATCCCGTGATCTTCTCGATCGAGTAGGCAACTGCCCATGTCCGAGCTGTGCTCCGTGCCGCGCGTGTCGGAGCGCTTTGCCCAGAGCAATGCGCTCGACGAGGATATCGCGCGGCTCAAATATGTTTCGGGTAAACGTGAGGAGGCCCTTCGCCGTCTGGGAATTCAGACGGTGGGGGACCTCCTTCTCCATATCCCTCATCGATACCTCGACTTTACCCGTTCTTGGTCTATCGAGATGGCGCCCATCGGTACCGTGTGCACCATCATCGCCACGGTCGACCGTATCGTCCAAAAGCAGCCGCGTCCGCGCATGCAGGTGACTGAGGTCTCACTCGTTGACGAGACGGGCGTGCTGCAGGTCGCCTTTTTCCGCCAGCCCTGGATTGCCCAGCAGCTTAAGCAGGGCGACCGCCTGGCCGTGATGGGCAAGGTCGAGTTTGCCTACGGCTTTAAGCAGATGGCCTCGCCGCACTTTGAAAAGCTCGAGGACGGGCGTGCCGCGGGCACTATCCTGCCGGTCCATTACGTGAGTGATGGCGTGAGCCAGGCGTGGATGCGCCGCATCGTAAGCGGCGCGATCGAGGTCGTCGGCAATCCCTTTGATCCCATTCCGGCACCGCTGCGCGTTAAGCGCCGCCTGATGAGCAATGCCCGCGCGTTGCGTTCGATCCACTTTCCCTCGAGCATGGCTGAGCGCGACATCGCACGCCGGCGTCTTGCCTACGAGGAGTGCCTCTACCTGCAGCTGGCGCTGCGTCTGCGCAACGACGGTGGCCTGGTCGATGTGGTGCCCTATGCCCATACCGCGGGCGAGCATCTGGGCGCGCTTAAACAGGCCCTTCCGTTTTCGCTGAGCGACGAGCAGGAGGCCGCATTCCAAGACATCCTGCATGACATGTGCGATGGCGGGCGCGTGATGAACCGTCTGTTGCTGGGCGATGTCGGTACCGGTAAGACCGCCGTTGCCGCCTGCGCGCTAGCTGTGGCTGCCGATAGCGGCACGCAGGCCTGCGTTATGGCGCCCACGGGCGTGCTGGCGCGCCAATATGCCGATAAGACCGGCCCTCTGCTCTCGCAGGCCGGCATGTCCTGGGCGCTTCTGACGGGTGCCACGCCGGCCGCAGAGCGCGAGCGCATCCATGCACAGCTGGAATCAGGCGAGCTCGACGTCCTCTTTGGAACCCACGCGGTTCTTTCGGATAACGTTGCGTTCAAGCATCTGTCGCTCGTGGTCATCGATGAACAGCACCGGTTTGGTGTGGGCCAACGCAACGCCCTGCGCGCGAAGGGCCCCGGTGCCGATCTGCTCGTTATGACGGCAACGCCCATCCCGCGTACGCTGGCGCTTTCGGTCTACGGCGATCTGGACACGAGCATCATCCGCCATCGGCCCGTTCCGGGGGCGGGCGTTACGACGCGTGTGCTCACCGAGTCGAGCCGTGACCTCGCCTATGGAGCCATCCGCGAGGCGCATGAAAAGGGTCAGCAGGCCTACGTGATTTGCCCGCTCGTGGAGCCGAGTGATTCGGCCGATGAGCTGGAAGACGTGCCCGGTATTGCCCGCGACGACGAGGGCCGCGTAACCGTCCCCGTGCCGCTGCACGATACGGCAACCGAGCTCGACCGACTGCGTCTTGCGTTGCCGGGGCTTACCGTCGAGCGTCTTCACGGCCGCATGCCGGCGGGGGAGAAGGATCGGGTCATCGATGCCTTTAAGCGTGGCGAGATTGACGTGCTCGTCTCGACTACGGTGGTCGAGGTGGGCGTCGACGTGCCTAACGCCACCGTCATGGTCATCGAGAACGGCGAGCGCTTTGGATTGGCTGCCCTGCACCAGCTGCGCGGCCGCGTGGGCCGTGGCAGTGTGTCGGGCACGTGCCTGGTCATGACGCACTCCAAGGGCAACGGCGGCGCGTCGGCAGCACAAGATCGCCTGCAATCGCTCGAAAAAACTTCGGATGGTTTTACGCTTGCCCAGATGGACCTGCGTCTGCGTCACGAGGGCGAAATCCTGGGGTACCGCCAGCATGGCGGTGTGACCCTGCGCTTCGTCGACCTGGATGCCGACGAGGAACTGATCGAGTGGGCCCATTTGGACGCGGTCGAGCTCTTGCGGTATGCTTGCAACCTTGACTCTGTGGCGACGCGTCCCTTGCGCGAGGCGGTCGCCATGCGTTATCGACATATCTTTAAGGAGGTCAGCGGAGGATGAGAATCATCGGCGGCGAATGGCGCGGTCGTAAGATCGAGGAGCCCCGTGGTCGCGATGTCACCCGCCCCACGACTGATCGCGTGCGCGAGGCGTGCGCATCTATGGTCATGTCGGCATTCGATTTCGATTTGGACGAGGTTCGTGTGCTGGACGCCTTTGGCGGCTCCGGTGCCTTAGGGTTAGAGATGCTCTCTCGTGGGGCCCGCTCGCTCACGACGTTTGAGATCGATCGCAACGCCGCGCGGCTCATTACCAAGAATATCGAGTCGCTCTGCCGTGACCGTGCGCGTTGGCGTGTGGTCACGGGCGACATGCTGGCAAGTGCCTCGCGCGGTCGTGTACCGGGCGGCCCCTTTGATTTGGTCCTGCTCGACCCGCCCTATGCTTTTGGTGCCGAGCCGGTCGAGGAACTGCTGCAGAATCTGGCCCAGCAGGGTCTGCTTGCGTCTGGCGCTTACGCCCTGTTTGAGCATGCCGCCGCCGATGCGGGCGCGCATCCGGCAGACTTTGAGACTGTACGTGAGAAGCGCTACGGCATTTCCTCGGTCGACCTGCTCCGTTGGGTCGGCGATAGCAAGGACGGCGGCACTGATGCTAACGAAAATGACGAGGCAGTATCCCCGGAGGACGCCCATGAGTGACACTATTAATCGCGTGATCGTCCCGGGCACCTTCGATCCCATCACGTTTGGCCATATCGATGTGATCCGCCGCGCCCGCCGCATCTTTCCCAGCGTGATCGTCGCTGTTGCCGAGTCGCAGGGTAAAAACGGTGTGGGCACCACGTTTATGCTCGATGAGCGCGTGGCGCTGGCCCGCGAGGCGCTCGGTGATATCGACGGCGTCGAGGTCCTGCCCTTTACCGGCCTCTTGGTCGACTTCGCTCGTGAGCAGGGGGCGGGGGCCGTGGTCAAGGGTCTGCGCGCCATGACCGACTTTGAGTATGAGCTGCAGCAGGCCGACCTTAACTATCGCCTGGATAGCGAGCTGGAGTCCATCTTTGTCATGAGTGCGCCGCAGTACGGCTATATCTCGAGCTCGGTCGTTCGCCAGATCGCCTCGCTCGGCAGTGACGTATCGACGTTTGTCCCGTCCAACGTGGTCGAAGCGCTCAAACATCGCTTTTCGTGACGTTTCTTATTGCCTGGTGGCATGTGGTAAACTAGCACGATGATATGTTACCTATGAAAGGAGACCGGATGCCGGGCGAGAATTTTCCTGGCGATAGGATCGTCAGCTTGGTCGATGAGCTCGAAGGGCTGATCGAGGAAGCCAAGCCGCCTTTCGGCAAGAACGCTCAGTTCAAGGTCATCGACGCCGACGTGTTCTTCAACATCCTCGACGAGATCCGCATGAGCTATCCCGAGGAGTGGCAGAAGTCCCGCCGTATCCTTAAGGAGCGCGAGGAGCTTATGGCTTCCGCCGCCGCTCAGGCCGATTCCATCATCGCCGACGCTCAGCAGCAGGCCCTCACCATTGCCGGTGAGCAGGAGATCGTCCGCCTTGCGCAGCAGCAGGCCGACGACATCCGCGATCGTGCCCAGCAGTACGAGCGCGAGACGCGTTATGCTGCCGAGGACTACGCAGAGCAGGTCTTTACGCACTTGGAGGAGAACCTCAAGAGCCTGACCGGCACCGTTACCCGTTGCCGTCAGCAGCTCAACGAGGGTGCCGCCCAGCAGAATGGTCAGTGGTAATGGCTGAGTTCCCGAGCGTTACCGTCGATCTTTCCGAGCAGCTCGAGTTTCCTGGAGATTCGTATCCGCTGACCGGTAAGGTCGATGTCGCCACCTACACGGTGGGCGAGAAGGAGTACCAGCTACAGGACGGCATCGACTACGACGTTGTCTTTACCAATGCCGGTACCGGTGTCTTGCTCACGGGCATGGTTCGCGCGCACGCCACCGGCGAGTGCGACCGTTGCCTGGAGCCCGCCTCGTTTGATATCGCCGGCGAGATCGAGGAGTTTTATCTCTTTGAGGTGCCCGAGGATCCCGAGGCCTACGAGGACGGCTACGAGCTCCTGGGTGAGGACCGTATCGTCGATCTGGGTGAGCCCATCAATGACGCGGTCGTTATGGACACGCCGTTTGTGGTGCTCTGCAAGCCCGATTGCCGTGGTCTGTGCCCCACATGCGGTTGCAATCTCAACGTCGAGCAATGCGATTGCGCCGCCCAAGCAGAGGCAGAATGGGCCGCTGCCACGGAAAATCCATTTGCAGCATTGAAGAATCTCAAGCTTGATGAGTAAAACTGTGGTAGTATCGCTACTTGCGCGTAATCGCCACACTGGATAGTTCATAAGGAAGGTCACTATGCCCGTACCTAAACAAAAGCAGGGTCGTATCCGCACTCACACCCGTCGTTCCGCCAACATGAAGATCTCGGCTGCGGCTCAGTCCACGTGCCCCCGTTGCGGTGCTGTCAAGCTCCCGCATCACGTGTGCCCCAGCTGCGGTTTCTACAAGGACCGCGAGGTTATCGTTACCGAGTAACGGTATACTCTGGATGCGATGCCGTTCCAAATGGAACCACAATGGCCGGCTCAATGAGTCGGCCATTTTTGTATAAGGAGCATGTATATGAGTAACGTTCGCGTTTGTGTAGACGTTGTGGGCGGAGACGAGAAACCTCAGGTTGTTCTCGATGGTATCGAGGCTGCGCTTGCCGCCGATCCCGATATCGAGGTCTTGGCAGCTGGCCCCGCCGAAATCGTCAATCCCTTTGCAGCTTCCCATGCACGTGTTGAGGCTCTTGAGGCACCTGACGTTATCGCCATGGATGACGATCCCATTCGCGCCGTGATGACCAAGCGTAAGTCGTCGATCGTGCTTTCTTGCCGCGCCATTAAGAAGGGCAACGCGGATGCGTTCTTCTCCGCCGGCTCCACCGGTGCCATGACCGCCGCTGCCACCGCCTACGTGACGCCGTTTAGGTATCAGGCCGAAGGCAAGAAGCAGCCGGTGCGCCCCTGTCTGACCAATGCGCTGCCCAATCGCGCCGGCGGTTTGACGGTGCTGTGCGACATGGGTGCCAACCCCGATGTCGAGGTTGACGATATGGTGCGTTTTGCCCAGATGGGCAGCGCCTATGCCCGCGTCGTCCTGGGCATCGAGCATCCTCGCGTGGGCCTGCTTGCCAACGGCACCGAGGACGAGAAGGGTTCTAACTTTACCAAGGCCTGTTTCCCTGCTATGAAGGCCGCCGTTCCCGGCTTTGTTGGTAATTGCGAGGGCACCGACCTCACCTCAGGCAACTTCGATGTCGTCGTTGCCGATGGTATGTCGGGCAATATTGCGCTCAAGGCCACCGAGGGCGCTGCAAAGTTTTTGCTGCAGGAGCTCAAGGGTGTCTTTATGTCTTCGCTCGGCACCAAGATCGCCGCGCTGCTCATCAAAAAGCAGATGCGCGAGATCAAGGCAAAGCTCTCGGGCGATGCTAAGGGTGGCGCGATTCTGCTGGGCCTGCGTGGCGTGGTCCTGATCGGCCATGGCGCCACCTCAGTCGAGGCTGTCAAAAACGGTACGCTCGCGGCGGCCGAAGCCGTGCGCGCCGGGCTGGTTGAGAATGTCGCCAACTCTATGGACGGTATCGTTTTATAAGAGCGGCGTTATGCGTCTCGGGGCGTGCGTCGTGGGGTAGAATCAGAACCGTGTCTTGGTACCGCCCGGGCGGTACCATTTTTTGGTATTCATGCACTATGAGAGGAAGCGCTATGGACCGCTCCGAAATCTTCGACAAGATCGCCGAGGTCGCTGCTGACGTTCTGGGCGTCGATGTTGCCGAAATTAGCGATGAGACCACCTTTGACGACCTCGATGCCAACTCGCTCGAGCGCCTGCAGCTGGTTACGGCTATCGAGGACGAGTTCAACCTCGAGATCGATGACGAGACCCTGCTCTCGCTCAACTCTGTCGCCGACGCCGTCGACGCTATCGAAGCTGCCAAGGAGGCCTAAGTCTTGGCTTTATCCGACCGACTTACGCGCGCCCAGGAAATCCTGGGCCACGAGTTCAACAATAAGGTGCTGCTGCGCGCGGCGCTTACGCATCCTTCGGCAGTCGAGGGCCAGCCGGTTTCTGCCAGCTATGAGCGCCTTGAGTTCTTGGGCGATTCCATTTTGGGCGCTGTGGTCGCACGCTCCCTGTTTGAGTCCTATCCGGAGTTTGACGAGGGCAAGCTCACGCGCTTGAAGGTGTCGCTTGTCTCGGGCGCTACGCTGTCCGAGGTTTCTCACGAGCTGGGCATCGACGACATCATCATCTTTGGTGCCTCCGAGACCGGTACCGGTGCGCGCGGCCTGCATTCGGCCCTCGAGAACGTCTATGAGTCGCTCGTGGGCGCGCTGTACCTGGATGCCGGCTGGGACGTTGCGGCGGAGTTTATCCATCGTACGCTTAAGCCGCATTTGGCTTCCGAGCGTGCCGAGCATCCTGCGAACCCCAAGTCGTTTTTGCAGGAGTGCGTGCAAGCCGACGGTCACGAGCCCCCGGCGTATAAGCTCGTTGGCTCCGAGGGCCCGGCGCATGCGCCCACCTTTACCGCCGTGGTGTTGGTCGATGGTATTCGCCAGGGTCGCGGCTCCGGCTCCTCAAAGAAGGAAGCCGAGGGAGCCGCCGCGCTCGAAGCACTCGACCGCATGGGTTACACCACCAACGGCGTGATTCTGAACAAGAAGCACGTGTAAGCGAGGAACCGTGTATCTCAAGTCCCTCACGCTCAAAGGGTTCAAGTCGTTTGCCGACCGCGCCCATATGACGTTTGAGCCAGGCCTGACCGTCATCGTCGGTCCTAACGGCTCGGGAAAATCGAACATCTCTGACTCGATTCTGTGGGTCCTGGGCGAGCAGAGCGCCAAGCAGCTGCGCGGCCAGGCCATGGAGGATGTCATCTTCTCTGGCTCGTCAGCGCGCAAGCCGGTGGGTGTCGCCGAAGTCACGCTGGTGCTCGATAACTCGGACCATATGCTGCCCGTCGATTTTGACGAGGTTGCCATCACCCGTCGTATGTATCGCTCGGGCGAAAGCGAGTACCTCATCAACTCGAGTCCGTGCCGCCTGATGGACATTCAGGACATCCTGCACGATTCGGGCCTGGGCAAGGATACGCATTCCATCATCAGCCAGGGCAAGCTCGACGCCATTTTGCAGAGCCGCCCCGAGGAGCGCCGCGCCCTCATCGAGGAGGCCGCCGGCATTTCCAAGCACAAGCGCCGCAAGGAGCGTGCGCTCAAAAAGATTAAGTCGATGGACGAGCACCTGACGCGTGCCCGCGACATCAATAAGGAAATCGCCCGTCAGCTGCGACCGCTGGAGCGTCAGGTCGATCGCGCGCGCAAGTACAAAGAGCTGTCCTCGCGCGCGAACGAGCTTACGCAGATGCTGGCTGTCGATGAGCTTCGTTCGCTGCAGTCGCAGTGGAACGACCTGGAGAGCCGCTCCAAGGAAGGTGCTGCCGAGCTGGAGCTTGCGCAGTACCGCTTGGACGAAAAGGAGCGCGAGCTCGAGAAGCTTCAGGTCATGCTCGAGGAAAAGGGCCTGTTTGTGGGCGACCTGGGCGAGCAGCGCCGTCATATGCAAGATGTGGTCGGTCGCATTAACTCCGACATGCGCCTGCTCGAGGAAAAAGGCCACAACATGGTGTCGCGCCTGTCTGACATGCGCGGGCAGATTTCGAGCTCCGAGCATCAGCGTCGTCGCGTTGTCGAGGAGCTCGAGGACGCGCGTGCGCAGCTTGAGGAAGTGACCGGTGCGCACAGGCAGGCCCAGGAGGACGTTGACGCCGCTGGTCCTGCCGCCGCTGAGCTCCACGAGCGACGCGTGGCGCTCGACAATCAGATTTCGCAGCTTACGCGTGAGCAACGCGATGTGCAGCGCGTGGCCGATAACGCCGCGCTCGAGCTCGCCAAGGTGAAGGATTCGCTTTCCAATGCCGAGGTCGAGGACAACATGTATGCCTCGCGCCTTGAGCAGATCGATGAACAGCTCGAGGAGGTCACGGCCTCGCTCGAGAGCCGTCGCGACCGCGCCGAGGAGCTTGAGGGCGCTCTTGAGGAAGCGCGCCGGGCTCAGGTCGATGCGCGTGAGGCCACCGAGACGGCACGCGCGGCCCTGAAGGACCTGCGTGCCCGCGAGAGCGAGGCGCGCAACAAGTTATCCGAGGTGCGCTCAGAACTTGCCAGTCAAAAGAAACTCGATGCCCGCATGGCCGACAGCTCGCCGCTCGTGAGTCGTCTGGTGGGTGCGCTGGGCGATGATGTCTCGGGTCGTCTGGGCGACGTGCTCGAGGCCCCGCGCGAGCTTGAGGGCCTGGTTGAGCAATTGCTCGCCGGCGATATCGATGCGCTGCTGTTCGACGATACGTCCGCGCTTGAGCGTGCCGGTCGTGCCGCTCTGGACCAGAAGAAGGCCTCGGGCGAGGCGCTGCTGGTGACGCGCGGCGTGAGTGGCTCTACCGCCGCTGAGGGCGCCTCCGGTACCCGTTTGGTTGATCGTCTGTCCGTGCGCGCAGGCTATGGTCCCGTCGTCGAGGCGCTGCTCGGCGGCTATTACGTAGTGGACGATCTCGCTGCCGCGCTGTCGGCGCCGGTCGTTGACGGCGTGACTTACGTGACCCCCGATGGCGCCCGCGTCGCCTGTGGCGGTCTGGTTCGCGTGGGCCTCGATGCCGGCGAGGCTTCGGGTGCTCTGGAGCGCAAGCGTCGTATTCGCGAGCTGGAGGGCCTGGAGCCCGATCTAGCTGCTGTGTTTGAGCATGTGTCGGATCAGGTCGTCGAGGCCAACGCGGCCGTCGAGGAGGCGCGTGCCGCCGAGGGTGATGCCGCCGGCGAGATCGCCCGTCTTGAGGGCGAGCGCCGCTCGCTGCTCTCCGAGATCGGCCGTCTGGAGCAAAGCGCCAACAATGTCGAGGTCGAGCGCGTGCGCATCTCCAAGCGCCGCGAGCAGGCCTCCGAAGCCGTTCGCGCTGCGCGCCCGCGCGTTGACGAGCTCACCCGTTCGCGCGACGAGGCCCGTGCGCAGGCAAGCGACCTGGGTCTCCAGATTGCCGAGGCCAACGACGAACTCGACCGCGTTCGCCGTGACGATTCCGAGGCCGCCGTCAAGCTCGCCGACGCCAAGGTTCGCCTAGCCCAGACGAGCGAGCGCCTGCGTTCGCTGAAGGGCCGCGTGCCCGACCTGGAGCATCGCCTGGAGGGCATCGATCGTCGTATCCGCGGAACACGCCAGGCTTCGCGCTCGCTCGAGCTGCTGCGCCTGCGCGTTGACCCCATGCACGAGCGTTATTCGGCCCTGCTGGAGCGCGCGTCGGATTGGGCAGCGCGCCTGCGTGACCAGGCCTCTCTGGAAGAGGCGGACTCCGCTTCGCTCAAGAAGACCATCGAGGATGCCAAGGCAGAGGTTGCCCGCGCTAAGGAGCGGGTCGATACCGCCTCCGCCACGCAAAACGAGTTCAAGGTCGCACGTGGCAAGCTCGAGGTGCAGGTAGAGGCCGCCATTAAGGCCATTACCGCCGATGGCACCACGGTACTCGAGGAAGCGCTCATGCTTCCGGCACCCACGGACCGCGATGCCGCCGAGCGCGAACTCAACCAGCTTGTGCGCCAGATCAACAACCTTGGTCCCGTTAACCAGGTTGCCATGGAAGAGTACGAGCAGCTCAAGCGCCGCGCCGATTACATCGAGGAGCAGCTGGCCGATCTGGAGAGCGCGCGTAAGGCGCTCACCAAGATCACCGTGGCTATCGACCGTAAGATGCGCAAGGCGTTCCTGGTAACCTTCGAGAGGGTCGATGCGAACTTCCGCGAGATCTTCGCCATGCTCTTCCCGGGAGGCCAGGCTCATCTGGAGATGACTGACCCCGAGCATCCGGCTGATACGGGCATCGAGGTCGTGGCGCAGCCGCGCGGCAAGCGTATCACCAAGATGATGCTCATGTCGGGTGGCGAGAAGAGCCTGACGGCGCTCGCCCTGCTCTTTGCCGTGTACCGCACACGTACGGTGCCGTTCTATGTGCTGGACGAGGTCGAGGCGGCGCTCGACGACGCCAACTTGTCCAAGCTCATCGGCGCCCTTGATGTACTGCGTTCCGATACGCAGCTCTTGGTCATTTCACATCAGCGCCGTACTATGGAGGACGCTGACGTCCTCTATGGCGTCTCGATGCAAGCCGATGGCGTCAGTCGCGTCGTCTCGCAAAAACTCGATCGCGAAACCGGAAAGGTCGTGAATGCATAATGGGATTCTTCGATGCTCTCTCGCGCGGACTTGAGCGCAGTCGCGAGGCCCTCAACGAGGTCTTTTACTTTGGCGGCGAGGTCGACGAGGATTTTTGGGAGGACCTTGAGGACACCCTCGTCATGGGTGACATGGGCGCCGAGGTCGCCATCAAGGTCTCCGATGACCTGCGTGATGCCGCGGCTAAGAAGAACCTCAAGACCGCCCCGCAACTCCGTCGCGCCCTGGCCGAGCAGCTTGAGCAGCACTTTGTGCCCATCGAGCGCGATCCGTTCTCCGATACGCCGAGCTGCGTGCTGTTTGTGGGCATTAACGGTGCCGGCAAGACCACGACGGTCGGTAAGATCGCGAGCGCCATGGCCGCCCGCGGCAAGAACGTCGTGATCGGTTCGGCCGATACCTTCCGCGCTGCAGCTATCGAGCAGCTCGATGTGTGGGGCCAGCGAGCTGGCGTCCCCGTCATCAAGCGCGACCGCGGCTCCGACCCGGCAAGTGTTTGCTACGACGTGCTCGACGAGGCCGACAAGCGCGGCAGCGACCTGGTGCTCATCGATACCGCCGGTCGTCTGCACACGAGCCCCGAGCTCATGCGCGAGCTTGCCAAGGTGGTCAATGTGACCCGTAAGCGCGCCGCCAATATGGCCGCCGGCCCCATGCCCGTCTCAGTCGTGCTCGTGATCGATGCCGCAACGGGCCAAAACGGCCTCAACCAGGCGCTCGAGTTTAACGAGGCGCTGGGTCTGGACGGTATTATCATGACAAAGCTCGACGGCACGGCAAAGGGCGGTATCGCCATGGCCGTGGCCGAGAAGCTCAAGCTTCCCATCCTGCGCATCGGCGTGGGCGAGCAGGTCGATGACCTGCAGGAGTTCAATGCCAAAGATTTCTGCCGCGCCCTGGTGGGCGAGTCCAACTAAGGAGTAACCAGTGTTTGATTCCCTGAGCGATCGCCTCAACGACACATTTGACCGCCTGCGTGGCAAGGGTAAGCTGACCGAGGCCGACATTACCTCGGCCATGCGCGACATTCGCATGGCGCTGCTCGAGGCCGACGTCAACTTCAAGGTCGTCAAGGAGTTCGTCGCCAAGACCAAGGAGCGCTGCATGACCGCCGAGGTCATGGAGTCGCTGTCGCCGGCGCAAAACGTCGTCAAGATCGTGCTCGACGAGCTCACCGAGATGCTCGGCTCCACCGAGAGCAAGCTCGTCTTTAGCAACCGCATTCCCAATGTCATCATGCTCGTGGGCCTGCA
>CAVFEY010000047.1:0-16136 GCA_963621725.1 Firmicutes bacterium AF25-13AC | reverse complement strand
ACACGCATAAAAAGCCTCCCATTTCTCATGTCCAAGAAATGGGAGGCAGTTCAAATGGCTATCCAGGGCCGTTTTGTCACTCGGCCGGGGCGTTGATCTTGTCGATGGCCCAGGTGGCTCCAAGGCCGCCGGTGGTGTTGCGGCGGATGCTCACGGTAACCTCGCGGCGCTCGCCAGCCTGCGTGTAGCGCAGGGGGAAGCTTGCGCGGTTTCGCGCGGCCTCGATGGTACCGCGCTCGCGGGCGATCCAGTAGTACTCGCCGACGATGCCGAGGGTATCGGCGCCGTAGGGGAGATAGGTCGACAGCTGGTGCAGAAGCGGGCCGGGGCAGAAGACCTCGGTCGCGAAATCGACGGGGAAGTCCTCGGGGATGGCGGGCGCTGCGGGTGCGGGGGCCGGTGCTGCAGCGGGGGCCGGAACCGCTGCAGGCACAGGAATCTGGTCAAAGACAGGTGCGGATGTGGACTCGATGACGGGTGCGGACTCAGGCACCGGTTCCGGCTTACCTGCGAAATCTGTCGGTTCCACGGAGACGGATGTGTCTTCAGTCTCGGTTTTGGCATCGGCTTGCGGGGCATCCTCTGTCTCGACAGACGGCTTTGCCTCGATGGGCGTGGAGGCCATGGTGGTGATGCCGGCGTTGGCGTTCTCGGGGTCATAGACGACCGTAAGCGAGATGGCAGGCTGCGGCGTCTCGGGCTCCGGCGTCGGCTCGGTAGCGTCTTGATCGTCGGGCTCGTCGGGCTGTTTTGGAACGCAGGCGTCTCGGATTGGTTAGCGGCTTCTTCGGTTGTCGACTTGGGAGCCTCGTTGAGCTCCGCAGTGGCTTCCTGCCCGGATATGACTTTGGGATCGGTCGTGACGGCGATTTCGGTTTCGGCCTCTGCTGTTACCCCAATAGCGACTTCGATCTCTGTCTCGGGCTCGGGTTCCGGCGCGGCTTCAACCATGGCTTCGGGCTCGGGACGCTTAACGTGCTTGGGGCGCACGGCCTTCAGGTCCTTCTTGCCGCGCTTCTTCTTTTTGTAGGACTGCTTGGCGCCCTTGGTAGCCTTGCGCTTGTCCTCGCCCTTGGCAAGGGCGGCATCCCATGCCTCGTTGGCGATGACCGTGGCATACAGGCGGCCGCCTTTAAAGACGGTCAGCTTAATGCAGTCGTTAAGCTCCTCGAGCAGCTCGCGCGTGGACTCAAAGCCCAGGTCATAAGCAGTCATGTCGTCTGCGGCGAGCGCCTCTTCGACCTGTGTCATAAATGTTTGCTTGCCGCATCCGATTGCATCGCGCAGCAGGCGATACAGATAGATGTGGTTGCCCAGCGCAAGCGTGGGCCTAACTATTGTCTTGCTCATGGCAAATCTCCTCTTTACATATGTAAAGCATCTTACCATCGCAGAGCATTCGCCATGGCGGCGCCCAAGGCAAACGGGCGCGAACCGCTGTCGATTCGCGCCCGTTGTACAGGTTGCCTATCTGGGGATGCAGCGCCTAGTTGCCCGATGTCGTGCCTTGGCTTGAGCTGTTAGATGTCGTGCCCGATGTGGTGTCACTCGAATTGCCGTTGCTGCTGCCTGCTGTGCCCGTTCCCGACGTGGTGTCGCTCGTCTGGCCGCCCGTGCTCGGCTGCGAACCGTCAGTCGTTTGGCTTGAGTCGGTCGTGCCGGATGTCGTGCCACTGTTGGCCGTAGAGGAATCGGTGCCCTGCGATTGGTCTTGGGTGTTCGAGGATGAATTAGCAGAGGTGGAACTGTCTTGCGTGTCGTCCGTCTGCGTCTGCTGATCTTGAGACTGGGTGTTGTCATTTGCATCGCTCTCGGTCGTACGCGACGAAAGGATTGGCTCGGGGCGCTCGCCCAGACCCTCACCGGCGGTGGTTATAAGGATGGCGCCGGCGCAGGCGATAACCGCGACGATGGCGATGGCGATCGAGAAGATGATGACCTTCTTTTGCGTCTGGCTGCGCTCTTCCGCCGCCTTGGCGCGTAGGCTGTTGGGGGCGACGCGCGCCGTGGTCGCGCGTCCCGCGACCTGGCGCATCTCCTGTGTAGTCGCGGCGCCGCCCAGGTGCTCCTCGGCATTCAGCTCAACGGGCTCATAGGCGCTGGCGGGGTAGTCGACGGCGGCGTGCGTACCTTTGAGGGCTTCGGCGCTGGCAGAGATAAAGTGGCGGTAGACCTGCGAGGACACAACGGTGATGACCGAGCTCACGGCGGCACCAATTACTGAACCAGCGATACCAATCTTGGAGGCAAGCGCGACGCTCGTGGCGGCAGCTGCGGCGCCGGCGATGATCTGGGGAATAGAAATGTCGTCAAACAGGCCCTTTTTGGGCGCGATGGCCATGGTCTGTCCGATGGAATGGTTCTCGTGCACGCCGTTGTTGAGCGATGCCGGCGTCATGACGCGCGTGCGCGGCGCGTCGGTGTACTTGGTTGTCATACGGGGTCCTCCCGGTGTAAATCTGCTTCGTTTCGTGTAGCCATCAGGGTACCCACCAGATGTGAATCGTACGTGACATTTAACAGATACCATCAACTCATCAATAGCTCACCAAGTTGGTGGGATGCGGTTACACCCGGCGGTTGAACTACAATAGGGCTTGCTAATTGTTGTGAATGGCGTTTACGCACGGGAGCATTCTTATGAATCTTCACCTTTCTCAGTCTGATGGCTTTTTGCGTGTGGCGGTGGCCTCGCCCAAGATGCGTGTGGCCGATGTCGAGGGCAATGCCGAGGTGGCGCTGGCGGCTGTTCGCGAGGCTACCGAGCGTGGCGTTCGCGCGCTGGTGCTGCCCGAGCTTAACCTGACCGGCTATACCGCGGCCGACCTGTTCCATAACCGCACGCTGCTGCATGCCTGCGAAGCAGCGCTGGTGCACATCCTCGATGAAACCCGTGAGCTGCCGATCGTCTTTACCGTTGGCTTGCCCGTTGCGGTGGCTGAAAACATCTACAACTGCGCCGCCGTGTGCTGTGCGGGTGAGCTTTTGGGTCTTACGGCTAAGAAGTATCTGCCCAACTATGGCGAGTTCTATGAGCGTCGCTGGTTTGCTCCGTCGCCCGCGGATCCCGTGTGGGTTGAATTTGCCGGTCAGGGTCCGGTTCCGCTGGGTTCGGGGCTTGTCTACCGCTGCTGTGATGAGGGTGCCGAGGATATGGTGCTGGGCGTTGAGGTTTGCGAGGACCTGTGGGTACCGGCGCCGCCTTCGACCGAGATGGCGCTTGCCGGTGCGACGGTGATCCTCAATCCGTCGGCTTCGGACGAGATTATCGGTAAGGCGGATTACCGCCGCAGCCTCATTTCCAACCAGAGCGCGCGCCTGTATTGCGCCTATGCCTACGCGGACGCGAGCGAGGGCGAGTCCACGACCGACATGGTCTTTGCGGGCGAGAACCTCGTCTACGAAAACGGCTCCAAGCTCGCCGCGACCAAACTGCTTACCTGCGATATGGCCATCGCCGACGTTGACCTTGACCGCCTGGTTGCTGAGCGCCGTCGCTCGACGACATGGACGCGCGCGGACGATGCGCCGGAGGCCGTGACCGTCGAGTTCTCGTTTGAGGGCTCGCTCGCCGAAAAGCCTGTCCTGCGCGATGCGCTCGGCATAGACCGTGTTTTCCCCCGCGCGCCCTTCGTGCCTGCCGACCATGGTGACCTGGCTGAGCGCTGCGAGACCATCCTCGACCTGCAGACCGCGGGCCTCAAGACCCGCCTTGCCCATACGGGCACCAAGGCGGCCGTTATCGGCCTTTCGGGCGGTCTCGATTCCACGCTGGCGCTGCTTGTGACCGTGCGTGCCTTCGATGCGCTGGGGCTGCCGCGCACTGGTATCACAGCCGTGTCCATGCCCGGCTTCGGCACGACGCATCGCACCAAGTCGAATGCCGAGTCGCTCGCTCGCGACCTGGGTGTGAGCTTCCGCGAGGTTTCGATCCACGCGGCTGTGGAGCAGCACTTCAAGGACATTGAGCATGATCCGGCCGTGCAGGACGTGACCTACGAGAACAGCCAGGCGCGCGAGCGTACGCAGATTCTGATGGATCTGGCCAACCAGGCTGGCGGTTTTGTCATTGGCACGGGCGACCTGTCGGAGCTGGCGCTCGGCTGGGCTACCTATAACGGCGACCATATGAGCATGTACGCCGTCAACGCGAGCGTGCCCAAGACGCTTGTGCGCCATCTGGTACGCTATGCTGCCGATGTCTTTGGCGGGCGCATTGCCGAGGTCTTGCTCGATATCCTCGATACGCCGGTGTCCCCCGAGCTTCTGCCGCCCACGGGCGACGGCGAGATTGCGCAGAAGACCGAGGATTTGGTGGGCCCGTACGAGCTGCACGACTACTTCCTCTACTACCTGCTGCGTTTTGGCTTTGAGCCGGGCAAGATCTACCGCATGGCGCTCAAGAGCTTCGAGGGCGTCTACGACGCCAAGACCGTCCACACGTGGCTACGTACGTTCTACCGTCGCTTCTTTGCCCAGCAGTTTAAGCGCAGCTGCCTGCCCGATGGTCCCAAGGTGGGCTCGGTGACGCTCAGCCCGCGCGGCGATTGGCGCATGCCGAGTGACGCCAGCTCGCGTCTGTGGCTTGCGCAGATCGACGCGCTCAATCCAGTTGACTAAGGTTGGCTAAATTGAACCAATACGGGGGTTGCAAGCGTTACACTTTTGCAATCTGATGGCCCGTATCGCGCGGCGCTCTTGTCGGAGCGCCGCTTTTTTATATCGAAAGGTGGCACCATGCAGGCATCGCAGCGTCTCGACCGCTTTGGCGCGGAGGTCTTCGCCTCGCTCAACAACAAGCTTCTCGCGCTGAAGGCTCAGGGCAAGACCATTTACAACATGAGCGTGGGCACGCCCGACTTTAAGCCGTACGACCACGTGGTCGAGGCGCTCACGCAGGCAGCCCAAGATCCCGAGATGTGGAAGTATGCCCTGCGCGACCTGCCCGAACTCAAGCAGTCCGTGTGCGATTACTACGAGCGTCGCTTTGGTGTTTCGGGCATTACGCCGTCTATGGTGCAGTCGTGCAACGGCACGCAGGAGGGTGTGGGCCATTTGGGCCTGGCCCTGCTCGATCCGGGCGATACTATTTTGGTTCCCGATCCGTGCTACCCGGTCTTCGAGGCGGGTGCCAAGATCGCCGATGCCAAGCTCGAATACTATCCGCTGGTTGCCGAGCATAATTACCTGCCCTATGTGGCGGGTATCGATCCCGAGGTGGCCGATCGTGCCAAGTATATGATCGTGTCGCTGCCCGCCAACCCGGTCGGCTCGGTGGGCACGCCCGAGGTCTACGAGGAGATCATCACTTTCGCCCGCGAGCACGACCTGCTCATCGTTCACGACAACGCATACTCTGACATCGTGTTTGACGGCGAGCCCGGCGGCAGCTTCTTGCAGTATCCCGGTGCGCTTGAGGTGGGCGTGGAGTTCTTCTCGCTTTCCAAGTCGTTTAACGTCACCGGTGCCCGCATCGGCTTTTTGGTCGGTCGCGAGGATGTGGTCTCGGCCTTTGCCAAGCTGCGCGGCCAGATCGACTTCGGTATGTTTTTCCCGATCCAGAAGGCTGCTATCGCCTGCCTGAACGGTCCGCGCGATGAGGTCGAGGCGCAGCGCCTGAAGTACCAGGAACGTCGCGATGCCCTGTGCGACGGTCTTGAGGGCCTGGGCTGGGAGCGTCCCAACGCGCATGGCTCTATGTTTGTGTGGGCCAAGCTTCCCGGTGGTCGCACCGATTCCATGGCGTTTTGCGAGGAGCTCATGGAGAAGGCCGGCGTTGTGGTGACGCCGGGCGCGAGTTTTGGTCCTTCGGGCGAGGGACACGTGCGCATGGCGCTGGTCCTACCGCCCGATCAGATCGCTTTGGCTGTCGAGGCCATTCGCGAGGCGGGCCTGTATTAGAAACCTATTTCGACTCGTCAATAGCTCGAAACCGATTTCGCGCAGTTATTTTACGAATACTGCAAACAATTTCGGTAAACGGTCGATTTTTGGCTGCGAATAGGGGCATAATCAAAGTCCCGATTGGATGTATTGGGATTACGACAAGCCGCTCGGGTCGTTCCCGGGCGGCTTGTTTGTGGAGAGAGATGGGAGTTTCTAATGGTTAACGAGAAGAAGGTCGCTATTGTCGGCTGCGGTTTCGTCGGTTCGTCTTCGGCGTTCGCACTGATGCAGAGTGGTCTGTTCTCCGAGATGGTCCTCATCGACGTGGACAAGAACCGTGCCGAGGGTGAGGCCCTGGATATCGCGCACGGCATGACGTTTGCCGAGCCGATGAAGATCTACGCCGGCGATTATTCCGATGTCGCCGACGCCGCCATGATCGTCGTCACTGCTGGCGCTGCCCAGAAGCCCGGTGAGACCCGCCTGGACCTGGTCAACAAGAACGTCAGCATCTTCAAGTCCATTATTCCCGAGATTAAGAAGTCCGGCTTCGACGGCATTCTGCTCATCGTCTCCAACCCGGTCGATGTTCTGACCTACGCCGCCATCAAGATGTCCGGCCTGCCCGAGGGCCACGTCATCGGTTCCGGCACCGTGCTCGACACCGGCCGCCTGCAGCAGATGCTTGGTGCCCACGTCGAGGTTGACCCGCGCGATGTCCAGGCCTATGTCATGGGCGAGCACGGTGACTCCGAGTTTGTCGCTTGGTCCAGCGCTCAGGTTGCCGGCGTTCCGCTGAACACCTTCTGTGAGCTTCACGGCCACCTGGAGCATGAGGCTGCCGAGAAGCGCATCGCTGAGGACGTCAAGAACTCCGCCTACACCATCATCGAGAAGAAGCACGCCACCTACTATGGCGTCGCCATGGCCGTTAAGCGCATCTGCACTGCCGTCATGCGCGATGAGCAGACCGTTCTGCCCGTCTCCTCGCTCATGGTGGGCGAGTACGGCCTGTCCGATCTGGCCATCTCCATGCCGACCGTCGTTGGCCGCGACGGCGTTGTCTGCCGCGTCCCCGTGCCGCTGAACGATGACGAGCAGCATGAGCTCACCGTCTCCGCCAAGGCCCTCAAGGACATCATCGACAGCGTCGATTTCTCCTGCTAAATCAAGCTCGCTAGAGCGAAAAGCTACAATGAAGGCGTCCGGGTCCACACGGCCCGGGCGCCTTTTGGTGCAAAGTAACCTGACCCCAATGCACCATCCCAATACACCATAGTTGATGGGAGGGCCATGTCGGATTCGCCTAATTTTTTGACCTATGCCCAGACGGCGTTTGATCCGTTTGAGGAGCGGCCGTTCTGCGCGGTGGACAGCCTGGTCTTTGCGTGGTTGTCCTATTTGCGTTTGCCGGGTGATATGGCGGAGCTGACGAACTGGCAGGGCCTAGACGTACGCGAGCTGCTGCGTGCCGAGTGCTACCGGGACATGATTGACGACTTGTGGGACCCAGAGGGGAGCAGGGCCTTGCTGGAGGCCGTGGCAGCAAGTCCTCGCTACCGTGGCGTGCACGTTTGCGGCTATCGTGTCGTGAGCGATGTGGTGGCGACAGAGCAGTTTGCAGCCATGGCGTTCCGGTTTCCGGCGGGGTTTAGTTATCTTTCCTTCCGGGGGACCGATAGTACGATTGTGGGCTGGAAAGAAGACTTTAACATGGCGTTCCGGTGTCCTGTGCCGGCCCAGGAATCCGCGGCACGTTATGTGGACGAGGCGGCGGATGCGATTGACGGGCCGCTTTTGTGCGGAGGTCATTCCAAGGGCGGAAACCTTGCGGTGTACGGTGCGGCGATGTGCTCCGATGTCGCCCGTGAGCGAATCGAACGGGCGTATTCCCATGATGGTCCGGGCTTCGTCGAGGAGTTTCTGAACGGCAACGCCTTTGCCGATCTTTCCGGTCGAATCGACAAGACGCTACCTCGGTCGTCGATCTTTGGCATGATGCTCGAGACACAGGAGGACTATGCCATCGTTGAGAGCACCGAGTTCAGCCTGCTGCAACACAATCCCTTTAGCTGGGTGGTTGATGGTCGCGACTTCGTGTACTGTGAGCGCCTGTCCGCCGGTGCTCGATACGTTGATGGTTCCATTCGCGAGATGCTGCTTGCAGTGTCGCCTAGCGAGCGCGAGCGTTTTGTGGATGCGTTGTTCTCCGTGTTTGAGGCTACGGGTGCTGAGCGGTTTGCGGATATCGCTGGGAATCTGCGCGAGAGCCTGCCCGTGATGCTCCAGGCTGCGCAAGGCTTTGACAAGGATACGCGACGGTTTGTCTCGCAGACCATCGTTGCGATTCTTAAGTGTGCGCTTCTGCCCAAACGTCCCCAGATCGACATGCCCGCTGCCGGCAAGAGCTTGGCAGAACAGCTCGAGGCTTGGCAGTCCGAGCTCCCGCGCTAACCATTGGTGCAGAGCAACCTGTCCCCGATGCACCAATCTTCGATGCGCCTGGGGCGGGCTCGACCGCTATACTGGTTCGTGCCGAAATCGATCTAGAACGGAATGCCGTATATGAAAATCAATCACGCGATTCTGCATATCCTGGACTTTGACTCTGCCGTCAACGTCATGAGCCAGCGCGAGTTGGATATCGAAAGCCGTACTGTCCGCAACTTCGTGACCACACATCTGCGTCGCGCGCGCACTTCGGCCGATAACAAGCGTGCCACGTTTGCCGAGAACTCCGCATTCGGCGGCGAGCTCAAGAGCTATTTCTTTGGTGAGCGTGAGTTCGTGGACCTGTCGCAGCAGATTGCGGAGTTCATCTCTTCCGAACTCACCAAGGCCGAGAAAGCTGAGTCCACCGACGTGCTCGTGGCTGATTTTGACGACGATGAGGATGCCCGCTGGTTTGCCGTGATGCTGCTGGGCTCCAAGCAGGCCTTTATGCACGAAGTGGGCCGCGAGGAAGGGGAGGTGCGCAACGACATCGCGCGCCACTACGCCATTCTGCCGAACCCCTCGCAAAAGGTGCCGAGCTATGCCATCGTGCGCGCGAGCACCATGGAGATCGGCTATGTGGACAAGAAACGCAAGATCGCCGGCGAGGACCGTATGCTTATCCCCGATGGCCTGCTGCAGTGCGACACGGGCGTATCGGGCAAGGAGGTCATCGACACCGTGACGCGTGTGGTCGAGGAAGTCGCCGAGGAGCACGGTGCCAATACGGCCGTAGCGCTCGCCAAGGTTAAGGCTGCTGTTGCCGAGAAGGTCGAGGATGACGAGGAGCTGCCGCCTTGGGATATCGTCGATGAGGTCTTTGAGGACGAGCCGGTTATCAAGGAGAGCGTGCGCGCGGCACTGACCGAGGAGAAGGTGCCTGAGCGTGTGCCCGTGGAGCGCAAGCAGGTCGAACGCGCGGCGGTGCGCAATCACAAGATTCGTACCGATACGGGCATCGAGATCAGCTTCCCGGCCGAGATGGGTTCGAACTCCGAGTACATCGAGTTCGTCAATGAGCCTAACGGCCTCATCTCTATCGAGCTCAAAAATATCGGTAGCATCGAGAATCGATAAGTTGCGTTGCGCCTACAGCGAGAAAGCAAAGGCCGAAGCCCTGGATGGGGTTTCGGCCTTTGTTGCTTGGGGCTGACATTGCGCCGCAGGTTGGGCATACGTCAGCGAAAACGCGGTTTGGTAAAACCGCGTAACCCTAGAGCTGACGTAAGCCCTCTTCCAGACCAGTCTTGCTGTCGGTCTTCTCGTCGCGCATCTTGATGACGCGGGCGGGGACACCGGCCACGACGGCGCCGGCGGGGACATCCTCGACGCACACGGCGCCGGCGGCAACGACAGCGCCCTTGCCTACGTGCACGCCCTCCAGGACCACGGCGTTGGCGCCGATCATGACATCGTCCTCGATGATGACGGGCGTGGCGCTGGCGGGCTCCACAACGCCTGCCAGCACGGTGCCGGCGCCGATGTGGCAGTTCTTGCCCACGGTGGCGCGGCCGCCCAGCACGGCGCCCATATCAATCATGGAGCCTTCGCCAATGACGGAGCCGATGTTGATGATGGCGCCCATCATGATGACGGCGCGATCGCCGATCTCGACGCGGTCACGGATGATCGCGCCCGGCTCGATGCGGGCGTTGATGCCCTTAAGGTCGAGCATGGGCACGGCAGAGTTGCGGCAGTCATTCTCGACATCGTAGTAGTCGATGGAGTCGGCATTGGCATCGAGGATGGCCTTGAGCTCATCCCAGTCGCCAAAGACGGTCTTGCCGCGACGGCCGCCGTAGACATGTGCGTCGCCCCAGGCAACCTTCATGCCGGGCTTCTCGCGCACGTATAGCTTGACAGGTGTCTTTTTGGGCGCGGTGGCGATGTAGTTGATAATCTCCTGTGCATCCATCTCGGCTGCGTTACTCATTTGCTATCTCTCCTTTGGGCGGATTCGGTTGACACCTGGTTAGACAAACATGACCTGGTCGAACGTATAGAAGCCGGGTTCGCGGGTGACGAGCTTCTGCGCGGCTGCCAAGGCGCCGTTGACAAAGATCTGACGACTCGTGGCGCGGTGGGTGAGCGTGACCTCCTCGTCCTGGCCGAAAAAGCTTACCTCGTGCACGCCGGCGACGGTGCCGCCGCGCAGCGAGTGCATACCGATCTCCTTGGGGTCACGCGCGCCGCACATGCCCTCGCGGCCATAGACGGGGTGGTAGCCTGCCTCGGGCTCAGCTTCGACGACGGCATCGAGCAGTAGCTTGGCAGTGCCGCTGGGGGCATCGACCTTTTGGTTGTGGTGCGTCTCGACGATTTCGCAGTCAAAGCCGGGCAGCTCGCGTGTAGCCTGCGCTACCAGATGGCGCAGGGCTGCGATACCGATGGAGTAATTGCCCGAGTGCATAACGCGGGTGTTCTGGCCCAGCTCACGCAGGCGGTCCATCTGATCGGGTGTGTAGCCCGTGGTGCCCGAGACCAACGCGGCGCCCGTGCGCTCGACATAGGCGACGACGGCATCGAAGGTCACGACGTTCGAGAAGTCGATGATTACATCGGCTACCGGGGCGCCCTCGAGCTCGGACAGATCAAAACCGATCTGGGCGACGATATCAAAAACGTGCTGACCGGCGGCGTCGACAACGACCTCGGCGGTGGTGCGGATGAGCGAGCCCATACGGCCCGTTCCCATAATGACGGTCTTAAACAAGCAGACCAGCTCCCTTCAGAGCATCGGTAAGTGCGGCACGCGTGTTATCGGCCATGGAGCAAAGCGGCATGCGGTAGTTGGCTTCGATCATACCCATCTGAGCGAGCGCTTCTTTAACGGGGATGGGGTTGACCTCACTAAAGAGGGCGTTGATGAGCGGCTGGCCAGCAATTTGAATATCGCGGGCACGTGCCACGTCACCGTCCAGATAGGCGCGGCACATGTCATGCACGAGCTGCGGCTGAACGTCGGCCCACACGCTGATGGTGCCTGAGGCGCCCAGGCTCATGAGCGGTACGGTCAGCGCATCCTCGCCCGAGTACATGCGGAAGTCGTCGGACAGCAGGTGAGCGATCTTGGCCGCGTAGGCGACGTTGCCCGAGGCTTCCTTAATACCCATGATGTTGGGGTGCGCGGCCAAGCGCTCTACGTTGCGCTCGCTGATGCCGCAGCCGCAGCGGCCGGGGATGTTGTACAGGATGCAGGGGATGTCCACGGCGTCGGCGACGGTCTTAAAGTGCTGATAGATGCCCTCTTCATTGGACTTGTTGTAGTAGGGGGTAATGAGCAGCAGACCATCGGCGCCCAAGCCCTGGTAGGTGAGCGACTTGGTGAGCATGGTTTGCGTGGAGTTGGAGCCCGAGCCGGCAATAACGGGGACGCGTCCTGCAACATGCTTGACCACAGCGGCGACGACGGAGTTGTCCTCGTCATCGGTCATCGTGGCACTCTCACCGGTGGTGCCCAGGGTGAGGATGGCGTCAGTGCCATTTTGCAGGTGGAAATCGATAAGGCGCTCAAGCGCGTCAAAGTCGACACTGCCGTCCTTTTTAAACGGCGTGACAAGGGCGACGATTGAGCCCTCGAGATTGCGGATATCCATGTTCTTCTCCTTCGCTTCCGCGATCTGGACGCGTTTGTTCCATTTGGCGGCGACTGCTAGGCGCTCGTCCTGAGCGCGACGGCGGGCGCTTTCGGCGCGCGATTTGGCCAGCAGCTCGCGGCCGCACGGCAGCACGTCGAGTGTGGCAAAGTAATCGCCCGGACGCTCGGCGCGGCGAATGAGGTCTGCCGAGCCATCGGGGCGCAGCAGGACCTCGGCGGAGCGCAGGCGGCCGTTGTAGTTGTAGCCCATAGAGTGGCCATGCGCGCCGGTGTCGTGAATCACGAGCAGGTCGCCCATGTCGATATGCGGAAGCTCGCGGTCGATGGCGAACTTGTCATTGTTCTCGCACAGATTGCCCGTGATGTCGTACGTGTTCGTGACGGGGGCTGCGGTTTTATCGGGACCGTCCGGCTGACCCATCACCGTGATGTGGTGGTAAGCGCCATACATGGCGGGACGAATGAGGTCGACGGCACTGGCGTCCACGCCGATATAGTCCTTGTAGATCTGCTTCTCGTGGATGGCCTTGGTGACCAGGCACCCATAGGGACCCATCATAAAGCGGCCCATCTCGGTGCAGATCGCCATATCGCCCATGCCAGCGGGAACCAGAATCTCGTCGTATGCCGCGTGCACTCCCTCGCCGATGGCGTGAATATCGTTGGCCTGCTGCTCGGGCAGATAGGGGATACCGACGCCGCCGGACAGATTGATAAAGGCGACATGTGCGCCGGTCTCGCGCTCCAGGCGCACGGCAAGCTCAAAGAGGATGCGCGCGAGTTTGGGGTAGTAGTCGTTGGTGACGGTGTTGCTGGCAAGGAATGCGTGGATGCCAAAGTTCTCGGCGCCCTTGGCCTTGAGCATGCGGAAGGCCTCAAAGAGCTGCTCGGTGGTCATGCCATATTTGGAGTCGCCCGGGTTGTCCATGATGCCGTTGGAGAGCTGGAACAGACCGCCTGGATTAAAGCGGCAGCTGACCGTCTTGGGGATGGGCCCCGCAACGCGCTCAAAGAACTCGATGTGGCTGATGTCGTCAAAGTTGACGATGGCACCCAGCTTGTCGGCGAGCTCAAAGTCGGCAGCCGGCGTGTCGTTGGACGAGAACATGATGTCGTGTCCCGTGATACCCAGCGATCGGGCGATCATGAGCTCGGTATAGCTCGAGCAATCGCAGCCGCAGCCGTATTCGTTGAGAATGGAAATGAGCGCCGGGTTGGGATTGGCCTTGACGGCAAAGTATTCCTTAAAGCCCGGATTCCATGCAAAGGCGTCGCGCACTTCTTGCATGTTGCGGCGGATGCCCGCCTCGTCGTATAGATGAAACGGCGTGGGGAACTGCTCGACGATATACTCGAGAGTCTCCTTGTCCACAAACGGCTGCTTGGCCGCATACGCCTCGTTGGGGGTCAATGCCATGTCCCGTAAACCTCGCTATCCAGACGGCGCCATCTGCGCATCGAATCCGCATAGCGTGGACCCAATGTCCGGATAGCGCTCCCGCATTGCTGCAGACAGTCCTGCGGGTGTTTCCCGCAGGCCCACCAGGTTGTTCGTGCCTGAAAAACCCAGTTCGGCGGGTTTCGCCTCCCCGCGGGGTCAAAGCCTGCCGGCTCGCCCGCGGCTCTTCGTGCCCGCGCCTCTATCAAGTGGTAACGACCCTACCACGTTGCACTTTACCAAACAAGAGTATTCGTATATAACGTTTAAAAAATGCAGCAATATGCTGGAAACATGTGTGCCGCAATCCTGTATCACAATATTGTGTGAATGGATATGCCCCATGAAAGGATCCTTTATGACCGAGCTCCAAGAACTTCGTCGCTATCGTCGCGACCTGCATCGCATTCCGGAGCTCGATTTCGATCTTCCTCAAACCATAGCCTATATCGAGGGCGTGCTCGCTTCGCTTGCCTGTGAAGTGACCCATCCCTGCCCCAGCTGTGTTTGTGCTTTCTTCGACGCTGGCACGGGCGCCGCGCATGCCACGGCGATTCGCGCCGATATGGACGCACTGCCCATCGCGGAGGCGACGGGTGCGGCCTTTTCCTCGAAGCATCCCGGAAAGATGCACGCTTGCGGACACGATGGACACATGGCCATGGCCCTTGCGGCGGCAACCTTTGTCGATCGCACGATTCGTGAGCAGCCAGGTGCCATCAAGCGCAACGTGCTCTTTGTGTTCCAGCCTGCCGAGGAGACGACTGGTGGCGCCAAGACAGTTTGCGAGAGCGGTGTGTTCGAGCGCTACGGGGTCGACCGCATTTTTGGCTTTCACGTGTGGCCCGATCTGACTGCGAACACATTGGCGAGCTGTTCCGGCCCGCTGCTGGCGCGCTCGAGTGAGACACACATTCATATTCACGGGACGAGCATCCATATCGCTAAGACCTATGGCGTTCCGGTCGAGGAATCGCACGATGCGGCGCTGGCGGTTGCCAAGTTCTTGGTTGCCGAGCGCGAACTGATGGACGAGCTGGGCACCGACGAACCCTGTATCGGCAAGTTTGGCCTGCTGCAGGCTGGCACCGTTTGCAACGCGGTGGCGGGGGAGGCCCATGTGGCCGGAAGCCTGCGTGTGTTTACGGACGACATGTTCGACCGGGCGCGCGAAGGCGTGCGCCGCGTGCTGGACGATGCCTGTGCCGCAACGGGCTGCACGTATGATCTCGACTTTGCCGAGGGCTATCCACCGGTCGATAACGATCCTGAGTTGTTTGCCCGAATCGCGCCCGCTCTGCCCGAATTGCAGCTCGTGGACGAGCCGCTGCTAATCGCCGAGGATTTCGCGTTCTATCAGCGCCATCTGCCGGGCGTGTTCTTCTTGCTAGGCACGGGCGTGCCAGAGGACCAAGACAACCCGAGTGATTCGGATGGCTGCCCCGCCTATGCAACAAGCGCTCTGCATACCGATAGCATGCTCTTCGACGAGGAAATCCTACTCAAAGGCCTCGATGTCTACAAACGATTACTTTCGCTTGACTAAGGCGTGAAGGACTATTTGTTCTAGAAAACACGAACAAACGTACGATATAATAGAGATGTAAGTCTATAGAAACGTTTGACGTTACTAACGTAAGGCGATACTATGATTGCATCGTATAAAGATGAGGATACCGAACGCTTTGCCATGGGTGTGCGGGTCAGGAGGTTCGTGCCCTTTGAGCGTGTTGCGTTGAGGAAGATTCGCCAACTGCAGGTTTGTGCTTCGCTTGATGATCTTCGCGTTCCACCGGGCAACCGCCTGGAAGCTTTGAAGGGCGATCGTGCCGGTCAATCTAGCATCCGTGTTAACGAGCGCTATCGGGTCTGTTTTGAGTGGAGACAGGAGATGGCTTGGAATGTCGAAATCGTCGATTATCACAAGTGATGAGACTTCGGCCGATTTGCTGTCGCCGGTGACTCCTGGTGAGCTTCTCAAAGAGGAGTTTCTTGTTCCCATGGGCATTTCTCAATATCGCCTTGCGAAAGAGACTGGGATTCCGGCTCAGCGTATCGGGCAGATTGTCTTGGGAAAACGTCGCGTGACGGCCGACACCGACCTCCGTCTTTGCCGTTATTTTGGCCTGACGGATGGTTATTGGCTGCGCGCTCAGGTGGCGTTTGACCTTGAGGCCGAGAAAAGGCGGATCGAACCGGAGCTGAATAAGATCGTTCCTGTCCAGCAGGCCGCTGCGTTGTAGTGCTCAAAGATATTGAGGTTGGAGTGACGATGGAACGACGCCGACAGTCTGCCGTTTATAGTCCCGGTGGGTGTGGATGCGGCTTGTTGTTGCTTCCGGTTATTGCTGTGAGCATTGGCGTGATGTTTGCGCTTGCTGGGCTGGCTGCGGCGGCACTCGTACTGTTTATCACTGCCATCGGCGTGACGATTTGGCTCTGCCGCAATCGCGAGCGACGCCGTGCCGGCGGTAAAACCAATGTCGGCTGGGTTGTATTCCTGGTCATTGCGTACCCGCTGAGTGTCAGCTACCTGGTGTTCTTTGTCCTGTTGATGGTCAGTGCCTTTACCGGGGAATCCGTCACGGTGGGTTGATGCGCTGCCGGCAGACGGTCGCGCAAAGTGCGTTTGCTCGGCGTTTGGATAACTGCATTGGCCGTTTACCGCAACCTTAGCTCTCAGCTAATGAATTCAAGTTTAATCCTTCCTACGATGTGCTG
>CAVFEY010000046.1:0-16580 GCA_963621725.1 Firmicutes bacterium AF25-13AC | reverse complement strand
GACTTCGTCACCGCTCTCGTCGTGCACGCGTTTCACACGCGCCAACCCATTGCGGGTTCGCGCAACTTGCAGACAGGCAGCACGAACAGCGACAGCGGCCGCACCAAGCGCCGCGGCTCCCAGAGCAACGCCGGCAACGACGCCGGCAGAAACACTCGGCTTGTTCATCTAGAGCTCCTTTTGCAGATAGAGTCCATGATCGTAAAAACCCAAATGGCGATAGTACTCGCGCGTACCAATCGCGCTGATCACGTTGACGCGCGCATAGCCGGCATCCCGGGCAATCTCGGACGCACGCTCTACGAGTAAACGCCCCAACCCGTGATGCTGCGCCGCCTGGCCCTGGTCGCCCACGCGTGCCGCCATGCCATACACGTGTACCTCGCGAATCATCGCCTCGTCCGGCGACGTCGGCAACTCGTCCGCATGCGCGGCAACAAACGAATGGTCGGGCAGCGACAACCGCAAAAAGCCCGCGATCTTGCCCTGCGGCGTCACCCACTGCAAAAAGCGCTCGTGCGTCACCGGCGTCTCGTACGCCACCTCCTCATCAAGAGAAAGCTCATCCAAGTCGGCACCCGCCGTACTGATCTCGCGATAGCGAATCTCGCGCACCGTCGCACCGTCACCCCGAGCAGCCAAGCGGTTCTCAACGAGCTGACGCAGGTTGGGTTTCTTGTTGCCCACCATAATGTCGTCGGAACTAAAGTCGCGGATCATGCGACTAATACGGCAGAACGCCGGCGTCACCACGATGTCATCGGCCAGCACGTCGAGCAGCTCCTCCTCGGTATAGGGGCGCCACTCGCCGAGCTCGTAGCAGCCCACCAGACGCGAGCCCTCGATGAGCGCACACGGGTAGACCTTGACCTCGTCGGGCATAAAGGCCCCTTCGGTCATAAAGCGCTCGTAGTCGCGCTTGTCCCCCTCGGGCGTGGCGCCCAGCAGGTTAAGCATAAAATGCGCATGGATCTTAAAGCCAAACAATCGTGCAAGCGAAAACGCCCGCTCGATCTGAGCCACCGAAATGCGACGCTCGTTGATATCGAGCAGGTGCTGGTCGAGACTCTGGATACCCATCTGAATCTTGGTGCAGCCCAGGCGGCGGATGAGCGTGAGGGCCTGCGGCGTTACGGCATCGGGGCGCGTCTCGATAACGAGCCCCACCACGCGATGCCTCGCCGTCTCGTTGATGCGCTGCTGACGCTCAAGCTCCTCCATCGTTGCCGTCTGCCACTTGGCAACCTCGCCCCACGGCGTACCGGGGCCGTACAGACGACGCACCGCGCGGTTATAGCCGCCCACGGCAGCATCCACACGCTCCTGCTCGTCGGCAACACCACTCGCAAGCTCGGCCTCGTCGGTCGCAATACCGGCAGCCCGATAGCGCTCGCGGCGCTCTGTTACCACCGGCGGCAAGGCATCGGCGGGAGCGTCATCGAGCAGGCGCCCCGCCTCGGCACGGCTGATGCCCGGACGCGCCAGCATGGGGTTGGCCGCCACGCCGGCGACGGCATCGTCATTGAGCGCACGGAAAAGCTCCGACATAAACCACGTCTGATACCCTTGCGGATAGTCGCTCCAGGTACCGCCGAGCACGATGAGCTCAATCTTATCGGTTGCGTGCCCCATCTGCGAAAGCGCGGTCAGACGAGCGCTCACCTGCAGATACGGGTCAAAGCAATTTTGTTCCGCACGGGCGCACGCCGGCTCGGCGTGCAGGTAGCTTTTGGGCATACGCAGATCGTTGGGGCAAAACAGGCAATCGCCCGAGCATGGCCAGGGCTTGGTGATGACGGTAATGGTCGCCACGCCCGAAGCCGTGCGACGAGGCTTCATGCGCAGGACCTGCAGCAGTTGACGTTCCAGATCGGCATCAACATTCCACGCAGCCCACCGAGCCGGCTCCTCACGTTTAACCCGCTGGTAAAACGGCAGCAGACGGCGCTTGGCCAAATCGCGTTTGTCGGCACCCTCACGGCGCGCCTCGGCATGTATCAGTTTGACGAGTGCCTTGTCGTCCACGGTCTCGCCGCGACGCAGGGCCTCAAGTATGTTCAAGATAATCTGTTCCATGCCCCCATTGTAAAGGCAAAGGCGCCGGAGCCGATCTCGGCTTCGGCGCCTTCATCAAACAGCGCGTCTATATCTTCGCCTAGGCTTTCGTCTGCCTCACTACTCCGAATCAAACGACATGTCGCCCGAATCGACTTCAAAACTATACACAGCAGACTTATCCCCGTTATCGAATTCAAGATTCAAAATGGTCTCGCCGTCGTAGCCAAGCGGAAGGAAATCACTCTCGAAGTCGCCGCTGCCCAAGGTGAGGCTCGCCTTAAAGCCCGTCGAGTTCGGAACCGTCATCTCCACATCGCCCGAGCCCACACTCACGTCCATCGATTTCGCGGGGGCCTGGTAAAGCTCGAACGTCACATCGCCCGAACCGACCTCAGCGCTGAGCGCATCAGTCACGCTGCCCGTAAACTCTACATCTCCCGCACCCAGGAAAAGGTCGAAACCGTCACAGATGACACCGACAATCTGCAGATCACCCGAGCCCACGTGCGCGTTGACTCCCTTCAGATGTTCGGCAACACGGCGCGGCAGCTCGACCGTAACTGAGCGATCGATTGCCTTATCGTCATCACTTCCAAACTGGGAAACCTTGAGCGTCGAGTCCTCGACGGATGCGATGTTTTGCGTCGCGGCCTTGGAGGCATCCATACCCTTGGCAACGCGCCCCCGCTCGATAACACGAGCCTTGTTGCCATCAACAACCTTGACGTCCACCGAAGCCGCATTGATATCGAAATCGAGGTAGCGGAACTCATCGGCATCAAAAGTCGTGCTCGAAAGCTGCTGAGGCCGAGCGGAATAGTTACCGCCATCCAAAAGATCGTCCTCGTCAACCGCATCGTCCATACCAGACAAGCCGGATACAACATCGTCGAGGTCCCACGGGCCATCAAAATGAATCAAAGTCCGCGAAATACCAAAGACAAGTCCGATGATGAGCACAAACGCTCCGATGCCAACGCCCAAGCGTACCTTGGATTCATGCGAAAGCTTCATCATTCATCACCCTCTTTGGCGATCGGGTCAGCGGTAGTCGCGGTAGCCACGCCAGCATCAACCGAAGCGGAAACATTCTGAGCCCTAGCTGTCACCGGCGCCGGACCAACCTGAATATCCCCGCGTGCCCAATCACCATCGAGCGCACGCGCCACCCAGTGATAGATGGGAATCGTGAAGAAGATCAGCGCGGCAAAGGGGCCAGCACCAAACAGGACCATCAGCAAAAAGAACAGCAGCCAGCACACGGCCCAATACGGGAACGACTGGAACGGGCCCTTCACCGGAGTCGAGCCAACTGCGCCGCCACTCGTCACCTGCGCCGTAGCGGCATTGGCGGCCTGCGCACTCCAGCTTGCCGCTTGTGCCGCCTTGGCCGCAGCATCACTCGCCTGTGTTGCCGCCTCGGTGGCGCGCGCCGCCGCCTCATGGGTGCGGGCACGTTCCGCCGCCTCGGCCTCGCGCTGACGGGCGCGGTCCTCGTTCTCAAACTCGATATCGTCCTCGATCTCGTCGCTCGGATTGAGCAGCTCGTCCAGGCTCACGCCATAGAGCTTGGCGAGCGAGATCAAGTTCTCAGTATCGGGCGAGCTCTCCGCGCGCTCCCACTTACTGACCGCCTGGCGCGACAGCCCTAACTTTCGCGCCAGCCCTTCTTGGCTAAAGCCCTTGCTGCGACGAAGGTCGGCGAGCCGCTGCGCAGTTTCTACATTCATGGTTCCTCCTATGTGATGCCAGCCGTGCCGCCGGACCGTTTTTGTTCTTAAGGCGCCTTGCACAGTTAAAAATCTATCCGCCACCGCCAAAAGCATGCCACCTATTCTAGTGAGATTTTTGACAACCGGCGGTTGCGGGTGCATATGAGCTGCGGAAATGTGTCCAAACAAAGCAATGACCCGTAGCTTGGTTGTCCCCGTTGCGGCGTTAACGGTAGTATGGTCGTACTGTTTATTCCGCACCGCCAACGGAGGGAGTTCCGCGCCGTGAACCGCGATTTCGCCTCATCGCTTATCCAGCTCAACAATACGTTCTATCGCGAGCACTCCGCCTCCTTCTCCGATACGCGCCAGGCCCCGTGGCCCGGCTGGGTGCGCACAATGGATATCGCGCTCGAACAGCTCGACGTCGCCACGATCGAGCATCCCGTCCGCGTCTTCGATCTTGCCTGCGGCAATATGCGATTCGAGAACTTTGCCGCCGGCGGCGCACTTGCCGCCAAGGGCGTCGACGGGGCAAACCCCTCGGCAGATGCCAGTTGCCCGTTTGAGTTCTACGGCGTCGACTCGTGCCAAGACCTGGCCATCGATGCACATGGCCACGCGCTACGCATTCCCAACCTGCACTTCCAGGAACTCGACGTGCTCGATGCCCTTATGAAGCTCAACCCCGCCGAGACGCCCGACGTGCTTTTCGACGCACCGCTCGCCGACATCTCGGTCTGCTTTGGCTTTATGCACCACGTGCCGTCGTGCGAGTACCGCGTACGCGTGCTCGACGCCCTGGTGCGGCAGACGCGCCCAGGAGGCATCATCGCCATCAGCTTTTGGGAGTTTATGAACGACGAGCGCATGGCGCGCAAGGCCGTTCGCGCCGAGGCCCGCGCCGAGCTCACCCCGCCGTTTGAGGGTTACGATTCCGCGCAGTTTGAAGCCGGCGACCACCTCATTGGCTGGCAAAACGACCGCCACGCCTACCGCTATTGCCATCACTTTGACGATCAGCAGATCACCGACCTGGTGCGCGGCGTCCGTACGTTCTACAAGAGCGGCGAGGTCCCCGTGCGCGAGCTTGAGCGCTTCCATGCCGACGGTCGTAGCGGCGAGCTCAACCGCTATGTGATTCTCAAGCGCCTGTAGGTATCGGCGACTCGCCGCCGAGCCGCATGGCATCTTTCGGGCAAGCCATGCCCGCCCTTTTTCAACCCATTGACGGAACGCGCAGCTATGCGTTCCCTACTTATGACCAAGGAGCCTCATGGGAGCCGTCCACGTTCGCACGCCTAAGAACTTTGTGCTCGAGGAGCGCCTGGAGCGCTACGCCGATGCGATTGAGACGAACCCCGAGGCCTATGCCGGAGATTGGCGCGAGGCTTGCACGCCAGTTGGCAGCAAGCCCTTCGAGCACCTTCACCTGGATCTTGGCTGCGGCAAAGGCACCTATCTGGTCGAGCGCGCCCACCGCGAGCCCGACACCCTCTTTATCGGTATGGACCAGGAGCCCATCTGCATCGCCTATGCCGCACAGAAAATCTGCGAGCAGGAGCTATCCAACGCACTCGTCCTGCCCCGAGGCGCCGCATCGCTGCCGCAGCTGTTTGCCGCAGGCGAGCTCGATGCCATCACCATCAACTTTCCCACGCCGCAGCCCAAGGCCAAGTACGCCAAAAAACGACTCGTCCATGTCAACCATCTGATGCTCTACCGCTCGCTCTTTGCAGCCGGCGCTACCGTCACGCTGCGAACCGATAGCAAGCCATTGCGCGACTACGCCCTGGGGCAGTTTGCCGCGGCCGGCTACGACACGCTTTGGGTTAGTGACGACGTCCGCCGCGACCATCCCGAGCACCCCGAGACCGAATATGAATGCCGCACGCGCGAGATGGGTGCCGTCGTCTATGGCATTTGCGCCACGCCCGGCGCGCAGCCCAGCGATGAACAGCTCGCGGCGGGCCGCGCGCAGGAGCAAAGCCTTGCCTGCTACCTGCCCGAAAACCTCGATGAGCTCACCTATGTACCTCTGGGCATGGAAGAAGCCGTCGAGAACTTTAGAAACCGCGCCCGCAAAGGCAAGAAGCGCCTGCCGCAAGAGTCCTAGGGGCTTCTGATGGTCGCGGCGTCGACAAACAAGCGCAAATAGGCGCCAGCGAACGGCCCTCAAACCTAAGTGAGTAGACTTTTTTGCAATAGCCAAGCACAGCCCGCATAGCGAAAAGTAAAACCGCAGGTAGAGCCCTTGCGCAAAAGCCATGTGCTCGCGACATCGCAAAAAGTCTACTCACTTAGCTGGCAACTGCACCAAACGGCCGGGCAGAACGCCCATTTCCTGCATTTTCTCGCGCGCTGGCACCCCGCGCCGCCGCTACGCCATAATAGTTGGCGGACAATCGCGAGAGAAAGCAACCACATGGCACAGACCACGACAGATATCGCCGCCAGCACCGTCTCCGGCGCCGGAGCCGCCAGTTCATTCTCGGGCGGCACGGGAACCGAAGCCGAATTCGGCTCGCTCGGTGCGCTCTCCCCCACCTGGTGGGAGCCCGAGGACGGCAGCGAGCCCGAACCATGGCTCACGCCCGATCAAGCCTTCGAACGCTTCTTTGAATGGACAAGCGATCGCGGCATTGAGCTGTGGGATCACCAAGAAGAAGCCCTCATGGACCTGGCTGCCGGCGATCACGTCATTTTAGGCACACCGACCGGATCGGGTAAATCGCTCGTCGCGCTGGGCATGCTCTTTATGGGCATGGCGCAGGGCAAGCGCTGCTACTACACGGCTCCCATCAAGGCTCTGGTCAGCGAGAAGTTTTTCGACCTTGTGCAGGTGCTCGGCCGCGATAACGTAGGCATGATTACCGGAGACACGCATATCAACACCAAGGCACCCGTCATCTGCTGCACGGCAGAGATCCTTGCCAACGACGCACTGCGCGAGGGCGAAGATGCCGACGTGGGCTGCGTGGCCATGGACGAGTTCCACTACTTTGCCGACCCCGACCGCGGTTGGGCCTGGCAGGTGCCGCTGCTCACCCTGCCCCACACGCAGTTTATGCTCATGAGCGCCACGCTCGGCGATGTCACCGCGATCGCCGCCTCACTCGAGGAACACACCGGTGCTACCTGCGACTTGGTCGTCGATGCCCTGCGCCCCGTGCCGCTGAGCTACGACTACGTGACGACCTCGCTCGAGGGCACGGTCGAGCTCGCCATGCGCCGTGGCGAGGCCCCGCTCTATATCGTGCACTTTAGCCAGGATGCCGCCCTTGCGACGGCACAGTCGCTCGCCAATTTTGGCATCGCCAGCAAGGAGCAGCGCGAGGCCATCAAAGAAGCAGCAAAGGGAACGAGCTTCTCGACGGCCTTTGGTAAGATTCTCAAACGCCTGCTTGGATGCGGCGTCGGCGTGCACCATGCTGGCATGTTGCCGCGCTATCGCCTGCTGGTCGAGCGCTTGGCGCAGCAGGGCCTGCTGCCCGTCATTTGCGGCACCGATACGCTCGGCGTCGGCATCAACGTGCCCATCCACACCGTGGTGCTCACCGCGCTCACCAAGTTCGACGGCTACAAGATGCGTCGCCTGCGCGCCCGTGAGTTCCATCAGATCGCTGGTCGCGCCGGCCGTTCGGGCTTCGATACCGAGGGCATGGTCATCGCCGAGGCCCCGGAGCACGAGATCGAGAACGCTAAGCTCATGGCCAAGGCGGGCGACGACCCCAAGAAGCTCCGCAAGATTAAAAAGAAAAAGGCCCCCGAGGGCTTTGTCACCTGGAACAAGCAGACCTTTGAGCGCCTGATCGAGACGCAGCCCGAGACGCTCAAGCCGCGCCTTCGCATCACACACTCCATGGTGATTAGCGTGGTCGAGCAGGGCGGCGATGCCCGAGCCCGCGTACACGACCTCATCGAAACGAGCCTGCAGACTCCCGAGGAAAAGGCCAAGCTCGAGGTTCGCGCCGACGAAATCTTCGCCACACTCATCGATTCCGGCGTCGTCGTTCGCACCGAGGTGCCGCCCGCGCCCGACGCTCCGGCTGACGCCGCGCCGGACATCGACTACGCGCTGACGGTCGATCTGCCCGAGGACTTCGCACTCGATCAGCCGCTCTCGCCGTTCTTGCTTGCCGCGTTGGAGCTGCTCGACCCCGAGAGCGAGACCTATACCATGGATCTGATCTCGATGGTCGAGGCAACGCTCGAGGATCCCAAGCAGGTGCTGCGCGCACAGGAGCGCGCCGCGCGCGACCGCGCGATGGCCGAAATGAAGGCTGACGGCGTCGATTATGAGGAACGCCTGGAGCGCATCCAGGATGTCACCTACGAAAAGCCGCTCGAGGACTTGCTCGATGCCGCCTTCGACAAGTACTGCCAGGAAGTACCCTGGGCCAACGACTACCAGCTCTCTCCCAAGAGCGTCCTGCGCGATATGCTGGAAAGCGCGAGCGATTTTAAGGGCTATATCCAAAAGCTCGGCATCGCCCGCTCCGAGGGCATTTTGCTGCGTTACCTGGCAGAGGCCTACCGTTCACTCGACCGCACCGTGCCCATCGAGAAGCGCGACGAGCGCCTGCGCGACATTATCTCGTGGCTGGGCTTTGTGGTGCGCTCGGTGGACTCGAGCCTGGTGGATGAGTGGGAGAACGCCGGCAACCCGACAGCCCTCGATGCTGCGCCGCCGCAGGGCATCGACGAGGTCGTGGCGGACCGTCGCGGCTGCACGCTATTGGTGCGCAACGCGCTCTTCCGCCGCGTGACCCTTGCCGCCCGCGAGCACGTTCGCGACCTGGGCGAGCTCGACGACGACTGGGGCATGAGCGAGATCCGCTGGCAAAAAGCACTCGACGCTTACCACGAGCAGCACGAGGAAATCCTCACCGACGGAGATGCCCGCAGCGCCGCGATGTTTTCCATTGACGAGTCCGACGAGAAGACCGCGCACGTATGGCACGTGCACCAGATCTTTGCCGACGAGGATGGCGACCACGATTTTGGCATCATGGGCGATGTCGATCTGGACGCCACGCAAGACGGCGGCGAGGTCATCTTCAAAAACTACCGCGTCGGCTTTATCGAGGACCTGCTCGAGGACTAGCCGAACATACTGGAACGAAACGAAGCGGGGCCGCTGGCAACATCGCCAGCGGCCCCGCTTTTGCGCTATACGCTATGCCTTACTCGGCACCCTCGACCTCATACGAATCCGCCTCGGCTGGCTCATCGTTTGTCTCTGTCGCAGCCCCGCGTGCCTCGTCAAACGCGGCCTTCATGGTCTTGTTGCCCCACGTGAGCTTGCGAATGGTAAGATCGTCCGCCTTCTTGTTGGCTAGGCGCAGATTGTTCTCGGAGGACAGCAACGCCTCCTTGGTTTTCTGCAGGTGGCTAATCGTCTTGTCGATCTCATCGATCGCCGTTTGGAACTTGCGGCTCGCGATCTCGTAGTTGCGACCGAAATCATTCTTGAACTTTTCCATCTTGGCTTCGAAGTTCGTGACGTCGATATTCTGCTGCTTGTACTCCGCTAGCTCCTGCTTATAGCGCAGCGAACCCATGGCGGCGTTGCGCAGCAGCGTAATCATGGGAATGAAAAACTGCGGACGGATCACGTACATCTTCTCGTAGCGATAGCTCACGTCGACTATCCCTGCGTTATAGAGCTCGCTCTCGGGCTCCAGCAGGGTGCAGAGCACCGCGTACTCACAACCTTTCTGGCGACGATCGTGATCGAGTTTCTTAAAGAAGTCCTCGTTTTTGTGCTTGGTCGCAGTCTCGTCGTTCTCGTTTTTCATCTCGAACATAATCGAAATGACCTCGTTGCCGCTCGCGTCGCACTCGCGGAAGATAAAGTCGCCCTTGGTACCCTCGGACGCATCGTTATCCTTCTCGAAGTACGCGTTAGGAAACGCCGTCATGCGCAGACGGTTAAACTCGGTCTCGCAGTGCTGCTCGAGCGACTCGCCCACCATCTTGGTGGACAGGCGGACCTTCATGTCCTTAAGGCGCTCGATCTCTTCATCCTTGTAGCGAATCAGGTCATCGCTCGCACGCTTGGCCTGCGCAAGCTCGAGCTCGTGTGCCGCCTTGGCCTGCTCCTCGCGAGAATCGCGCACTGCCAGCTCGCTCGTCAGTTTGGCACGTGCCTCATCGCGCTCACGCTCCGCCGCGGCGACCGCCTCTGACAGGTTCATTTTTGCCATCAGTTCCTGCTCGCGCAGCTGGGCACGCAGGCCCTCGGCCTCTTGCTCGGACTGAGCCTTTGCGGCGGAGAACTTCTCTTGCACCTTCGCGCGATAGTCAGCAAGCGCGCGCTCGGCCTCGCTGCGAGCGGCATCGAGCTCACGCTGCGACTCTGCCGCGGCAGCGGCAAGCGCCATCTCCTGGGCTTTGTCCGCCGCGGCGAGCCTGGCCTGCAGCTCGGCAATCTGAGCGTCGCGCGCAGCTAAATCGTTTTGAGCAGCGTTGCGCGCCGCCGACTCGGCAAGCTTTGCTTCGTCATCTTTGCGCCCAAGCTGCGCACGCAGGCTATCAATCTCACGCTGGAGTTCGGCATTTTCCTTTTGAGCATTGGCTCGTGCCTCTACCGCCGCGCGCTGGCTTGCACTCTCGCGCTCTGCGGCAGCGCCCTCGAGCTTAGCGCGCAGCTCGGCAAGCTCAGCATCGCGCTTGGCAACCTCTTGCGCCAGTTTCTGATCCGCAGTGTTCTTCTGCTCGACAAGCTGAGCGTTGCGCTGAGACTCTGCCTTTTGCAAGGCAGCCGTCGAACGCGAGCGCTCAAGCTCCAGCGCTTGCTCGCCCTCGCGCTGGACTGCCTTCACACGCTCGTCCAGGTCGCGCGAAAACTCGGCATCGCGTACTTGCTTGACGATATCCGCATAGCCGGACGCATCGACCTTAAAAACTTCGCCGCAATGCGGGCACTTAATCTCGTTCATAGCAGCTCCTCGATGGACGCAAATTTCGACCGCCTACACTCTACCGCGCCGCACGGACAAAAAAGGCACCGCTGCCATAATGGCAATGGCGCCAGAGCCACCACAAAGGTGCCTGTCCCCTTTGTGGTGGCTCTGGCGCCCTATAACCCAAAGAAGCTAAGAATCTGATCACGGCTTACGGGCCTGTACTCGTTGGCATCGAGACCGACATCGTAGCGAAAGATAGGGCGCTCGCGATCGCGGTTGCGCGCGTTGGTGCGGTCTCCCCTGCTGTGGATATGCCCGTGCAGCATGATGGCGCCACGTGCCTTGCCATTCCAGCTGAGCATGGGGTAGTGGCTCATAACCAGACGATGGCCCTTGGCATAGCCGGGAGCAATCTCCAGGTAATCGCGCACGTCTTCCCAAATCTGCGGTACGTCGGAATCTTCCCAGTCGCCGTCATGGTTACCGCGGATGAGCGTCACGTTCTGGCATTCGATACGCTCGCGCAGGTGCACCGCCTCCGCCAGGGGCAAACGATAGGTAAAGTCACCCAGAATATAGAGGCGGTCGTCCGCAGCCACGCACTCATTGATGGCATCGATGACCTTGCGGTTCATCTCCTCGACCGAATCAAACGGCCGATCCATGTCGTGCAAGATATTCGTATCGCCCAGGTGCAGGTCGGCGGTAAACCACATCATCGTCTGTGTCCTCATTTCGCAACGCGTCTAACACGTGCCTAGTATACAGACGCTCTGGCGCGTCGGTTAGCCAAAGAGCCCGCCGAACAAACCTCGGCGGCGTTTGTCTTGCTTTTTCGAAGCGTAGCCCTGCGCTTTCTTGTCTTGCCGCTTCTCACGGTCCTGCTCTAGCTCATCGTCATCGAGTAGCGTATCCCACTCAAACGGATCATCTGTCAGATCGAACAGGTCATCGTCATCAAACATGGCAGTCTCCCATACCGATTAGCGAGCATCCACCACATAGAGCCCAACGCGCACCTGATGCCACGGGCTGCGCTCGGGGGCAACCTGTTGCACGCGGGCCTCAAATACGTCCTCGTGGCCGTAATACATTATCAAGGACAGTGGGCCGACCTCGTTTCCCGGAACATAGCCAAGCTTGGTGTTGCCGCAATAAATCGCAACCGCCTCAGGGTCATGGGGATTATCGCGCTCGGCACACAGCGTCAGCTTATCGCCCGCTTTAAGATCGCCCAAGACCAAGGCGCCATCGGCATACTGAAATCCTGCAATGTGAAATGACAGAAGAACACGCGAAGGCTCGTACATAGCAGCTCCTCTAACGGCCGGATAAACCGGTGTGTAACCTTATTGAGAAGTCTACGGTCCCGTGCGGACACAAATACATCCTGCCTGCGTCCTTCAATCGTTTGCCTCAACGCTTGCGCGACAGAACGCTTGCAGATAAGATAGGAACACGGATGGCACCCGTTGCCGCGGGTCTTGCCAACTCCGATACACGTTTTCATCGTGAGAAGTGGCCGTCTTCGCTTACGCGGGGGCGGCTATTTCATTCGGCCGATAAACAGACCGAGTTCGATAGCCGCAATCAACAACGCCAATAACGAAATAACATCGCTTACGTTCATACCAAATCCCTTCTAAAGGGAGTTGGCCCATCCGTGCTCCATAACAGTAGTCTAACGCAAAATGCAGGTAATAGGAACACTTGTTCGTATTACCTGCGCCCTTTTCTAATGCACAAACATGCGCACGAACTTGTGCTTCCAGCTTGCGTAGGGCGCATACCGAAACGGCACGTCCAGCCAAGTTGCCTTGTTCACGATACTCTTCTTGTGGCTAAACGTATCGAAGCTCTCGCGTCCATGGTACTGCCCCATACCGCTCGCGCCCATGCCGCCAAAGCCCATATGGCTCGTAGCCAAGTGCATGATCGTGTCGTTGACACAGCCACCGCCAAAGGGCACGTAACGCACGAAGCGCTGCTGAACTGCGCGATCCTGACTAAAGATATACAGGGCCAGCGGCGTCGGACGATCCGTAATAAACGCTTCGGCCTCGTCTAGGCTCTCAAACGTCAGCACCGGCAAGATGGGACCGAAGATCTCCTCCTGCATCACGGCGTCATCGGGGGTCACGCCGTCTAGGATCGTCGGCTCAATCTTGAGCGACGACTCGCGCGCCGCGCCTCCCAGCACGACCTTATCGGGATCGATCAGCCCGCGCACGCGCGCAAAATGCTTAGCATTGACGATATGCCCGTAATCCTCGTTATCGAGCGGATGCTCGCCAAACATACGGCGGACCTCTTCCTTGATGAGGCCCAGCAGCTCGTCGTGCACGCGCGTATCGACCAGCAGGTAGTCGGGCGCCACGCAGGTCTGCCCTACGTTGAGCCATTTGCCAAAGGCGATACGCCGTGCCGCGACCTTCAAGTTTGCCGTCGCATCCACGATGCAGGGGCTCTTGCCGCCCAGCTCAAGCGTCACGGGCGTGAGGTTTTTACTCGCGCGCTCCATGACGAGCTTGCCGACCGGAACGCTACCGGTAAAGAAGATCTTGTCCCAGCACTCATCGAGCAACGCTTCGTTCTCGGCGCGCCCGCCCTCGACAACCGTCACCAGGCGCGGATCAAATGCCTCTTCACAGATTTGCTTGAGCACCGCGCTCGATGCCGGAGCATAGGCACTCGGCTTGATGACCACGGTATTGCCCGCGGCAAGGGCGCCGGCGAGTGGCTCGAGTGTTAGCAAAAACGGGTAGTTCCACGGAGCCATGATGAGCGTGACGCCATAGGGCACGGCTTGCGTTTTGCACGCGCTCACGGCGTTGGCAAGGTCACACGGACGCAGGCGCGGACGACTCCATCGAGCCACGTGAGCGATCTGATGACGAATCTCGGAAAGCGACGTGCCGATCTCGCACATATATGCCTCGTCATGCGACTTTCCCAAATCGGTCTTGAGTGCATGGGCAATATCGGCCTCGTGCGCCCGTACCGCATCGCGTAAACTCACGAGCGCGCGACGTCGGGCATCAACATCAAACGTAGCGTGCGTCTTAAAGTAGGCGCGCTGATCGCCGACGATGCGCGCAATTTCCTCGGTGTTCATGTGCCCTCCTAGTTCTCGCCCTCAAACATACCACCTGCAACGACTTCATACATATGCTCGAGCTCCAAGCGGTCCATTAAAAGCGGAACGGGGTACAGGGGATTGGCCTCGGCATCGGCATTCGCCGCCATCTGCGGAATGTCGGAGCGGCGAATGCCCGAGACATATTTGGGAATGTCCAAGGTGGCGTTCATTCGATCGACCCAATCGATAAAGGCTTCGGCCGCCAGGTTGTCCTGTGCGTTAGCCGGCGCGATACCAGCCATGCGGGCGAGGTCGGCGAGCTTAGGAGCAGCAGCTTCACCATAGGCGCGAAGCATGTGCGGCAGGATAATGGCGTTGGCCAAACCGTGGGGAATCCCATAACGTCCGCCCAGACTGTGCGCGATGGCATGAACGTATCCAACGTAGGAGCGCGTAAAGGCAACACCCGCTTTATACGCTGCCGAAAGCATATTGCGGCGCGCCCGTATGTTGTCCCCACGCTCATAAGCATCGAGCAAATTGTCGTGGATGAGCAGCACCGCCTGACGCGCCATCTTGCGCGTATAGGGCGTGGTACTGCGCCCGATAAAGGCCTCGACAGCATGCGTTAGAGCATCCATGCCCGTTTGCCCCGTAATGGAGGCGGGCAGGCCGCGCGTAAACTCGGGGTCGTGCACCGCAAAGCGCGGGATAAGCACAAAGTCGTTAATGGGGTACTTGTAGTGCGTCTCGTCATCGGTAATTACCGCTGCAAGCGTTACCTCACTTCCCGTGCCCGCCGTAGTTGGAACGGCGATGAGCAGCGGCAGGAGACGATGAATCCGCAGTAGGCCGCGCATCTTGTTGATGGGCTTGTTTGGCTGCGCAATGCGCGCCCCCACACCCTTGGCGCAGTCCATGGCTGATCCTCCGCCAAAGCCGATAATGGCCTGGCAGGCGCTCTCTCGATACAGGAACGCCGCTTCCTCCACGTTTGAGACCGTGGGGTTCGCACGCGTTTCGGCATAGACCGTAACGCCAATCCCCCTGGATGCGAGCGCCGTCTCGAGCGGTGCCGTGAGCCCCAGACGGGTAATGCCGGGATCCGTCACGATAAGGACCTTCTGGATCGAGCGCTTTTGAAGCACCGCGGGCACATCCTCGGCATGCTCTAAAATGCGCGGCTCAGTATAGGGCAGAATCGGCAATGCAATGCGAAAAACCGTCTGATATGTTCGGCACCAGGCACGACGGGCTAGATGCATAAAGGAAACTCCTTCATTTGTTGATAGGTCAACATTTGCTCGCCCGATTGTACTCAGCAGCGTCCGTATATGACTTGCAAACCGTTAATCAATCAACATCTTCATATCTCAAAATTGTTTTATTAAAAATCATTCCTAATAGGCTTCACATTTGGTTGCATTTATGGATAATAGAACTCGTCAAGACGCACGTCCGGAGAGGGCCCTTACGGGACCGGACGAGTGCACAATCGCCATCGATCGAAAGGATCGAATCATGAAGTTTGTTTGCCCCGTTTGCGGTTATGTGGAAGAGTTCGACGGCGACCAGCTGCCCGAGGACTTCAAGTGCCCCCAGTGCGGCGTTCCCGGTTCTCGTTTCCTGAAGCAGGAGGAGGGCCAGCTCGAGTGGGCTGCCGAGCACGTCGTGGGCGTCGCCAAGATGGAGGGCGTCTCTGAGGATATCGTTGCCGACCTGCGCGCCAACTTTGAGGGTGAGTGCTCCGAGGTCGGTATGTACCTGGCCATGGCTCGCGTCGCCCATCGCGAGGGTTATCCCGAGATCGGCCTGTACTGGGAGAAGGCTGCCCACGAGGAGGCCGAGCACGCCGCCAAGTTCGCTGAGCTCCTGGGCGAGGTCGTGACCGACTCTACCAAGAAGAACCTCGAGATGCGCGTTGAGGCCGAGAACGGCGCCACTGCCGGCAAGACCGATCTTGCTAAGCGCGCCAAGGCCGCTGGCCTCGATGCCATCCACGACACCGTGCACGAGATGGCTCGTGACGAGGCCCGCCACGGCAAAGCTTTTGCCGGCCTGCTTAAGCGCTACTTTGGCTAAGCCAACCGCTTGAGACATAACCTCTAGCTCGATGAGGCCCGGACCGTATTGGTCCGGGCCTTTTTCGTGCCTCACGAACTTGTTAACGCCCTGAAATAGGACCGTCTTCGGCATCGGCTTCTCGTCAAAAACTAAGTGAGTAGACTTTTTGGAACTTGCCGAGCAGACCATCCATATCACTTTATAAAGCCGCAGGTAAATGCCTTGTTGCAAAACGACCTAGTCGCCAAAGTGCCAAAAGTCTACTCACTTAGATTCGCAGCCGTCCACGATCGAGCCATTTTGTGTCTAACGGGCATCTTTCCGTCGATTACTCCCAATTTTGTCCAGTCAATGAATAGTTCAGACCGGAGTAATGTCTCAGCCCTTTGCTCATCTGAGCTTTTATCACGATATTCAGCATCGAGCATCCTGCATATGGCCTTAACGATCGCGCGGAATCTATCCTCATCGGATATCTGTCTGTGTGTCAGGAGAAGTACATCGTAGCCCATGGCCTGAAGGGCCGTCATGCGGTCAGCGTCACGCAAGCCATCCCCTGCGCGTCCGTGCGAGGCCTTTCCCTGACATTCAATGGCCACCTGTCGCCTGCCGTCCGGCGAAGAAAGAAGTAGGTCGATATATACACGGGACTTTCCCACAATCGCTCGAGCACTTGTGTTTAGCATCACTTCAACATTAAGGATCGCGTCGGAAATGTTGGTGTAAGCGCGCCGACGGCTGACCGCCAAACGCAAG
>CAVFEY010000045.1:17501-18040 GCA_963621725.1 Firmicutes bacterium AF25-13AC | reverse complement strand
GGCACCTGGGGACACTCCTTATGTCAAGAGATTGGTGCAAGAGGGATAGATTGCCTTGCATCAATCTAATAAGTTGCGGTGAGCGTTTTTTGGCAGCTGGTTTACTTGCTCGCGAACAGCCAGACTAGGATGATCACCAGGATTGCGGCGACGATGCAGACGATGGCGCCGGTGAATTTGATGCGTGAGTCGCGGGTACGCTCGCGCACCGCGTCCTCGGTGGCCTCGAGCTGGGCGACTTCTCGCTCGGTCTCGGCGTGTTCTGCTTTGTCTCGGGCCAAGGATCCTGCAAGCGACTCAGTGATCTCTGGGTGGTCGTGTACTTCGGTCGCCTGTTCGATAATCGACTGCGCATGCGCGGCATCTGCTTGGGCGTTGGCGATGCTCTGCTCTTGGTCGCGGCGTGCCTTGTCCTCGGCAGCGATCTTCTCGCGCAGTTCGCGCTGGCGCGTCGTGGCGGCGGTTTTTGCGGTCTGCAGCTCGTCGCGCGCGGCATCGGCCTCTGCCGTCACGGCCTGATGGGCTCGCTTAGCATCGGC
>CAVFEY010000045.1:0-17438 GCA_963621725.1 Firmicutes bacterium AF25-13AC | reverse complement strand
CATCTTCTTCGGCTTTACGCAGGGCATCTGCCGTGTCGGAGATCTGCATCGAGAGCTCGCTGGTGCGCACCGTATAGTTGGCGGGATTTGCCGAGGGATTGCGTTGCAGCTCGGCATACTCATGACGCAGCGTCTCGAGCTGGGCACGCGTGGCGTCGACGGTTTGTTGTGCGGTGGCAATGCCGGCGTCTCGCTCGGCCTTCACCTTGTCGCGGATGCGCTTGGAATCCTCAAGACGTCGAACGAGGCGGTTGCCGGTCTCGCGAGAGCTCGCCTCGCGGGCCTCCACGGCGTCGAGCGCGGCCTTCAGGCGGAGCTCGGTCGCGTCATCCTCTGTCTTCATTTGTTCGAGCTGACCCTTGAGCTCTGCTACTTTGGAAGCATGGACATCGCGATCGATTTCGGCTGCCGCAGCGGTCTTTTGCGCTGTGGCGATCGCCTGACGCTGGTCGGCGACGATCTGCTCGTAGCGGCCTGCGATATCCTGGCGCGTCTCGAGTTCCTCGGCCTGATCGGCAATGCGCTGCTCAAGTTCGGCCAGGTGGGCGCGGGCATCGGCAAGTGCCTTTTTCGCGGCGTTCATCTCGCGCATGGCCGAGGCACCCTGGGCGATAAAGGTGCCCACGGCGTTCGCAGTGTTCGAGACAGCGGTCCCCAGATCGCGGCTCGCGGCGGGGGAGTGCGGGGAGGTCGGGCGAGCGGTGTCGGCAGCGTCCGCATCGGTAGCCTGCGGCGCGGCGATATTGCCGGTACCGCCCTCGACCACAGAAAAGCCTGCTGCGTGCGGATCGACCGCATCGGCGCCAATCGTGGGGTGCTCGAGCTGCAGAAACGAGGGCATGGTGCTGCCCTGGTCGGCAACCGGAGTCTCGCCGGGCACAAAGGTCGAGGCCGCCTCGGCGGCCTCCTCTTCCTCGGCATCGATATCGGCATCGGCGACGGCGTCTTTCATCGCTTTGACAGCATCCATCATGGAGTCCATGACGGCATCGAGCTCTTCTTCCGAAGACACCTCGATAGGGCCCGCAGCTTGCGGAGCGGCATCCTGTACGGGGTCGTCGTCCTGAGCGGGCGCATCGTCGTTTTGCTCGCCTGCATCTTCGGCGCCAGGGGTTTCCGCCGTAGCGCTTTCGTCCAAGATGGGGTCGTCGAGGTCAATATCGTCGCAGGTCACAGCATCAGCATCTGCGGTGACGTCTGCGGAATCATCAATATGCTGTTGAGTCTGGGGGTCCAGCTCGTCTGTCATAGGCATGCGCTCCTCATCGTTGTTTGTCACCCTATGATAAAGTCTCGCGCCGACTTCCCGCGCGCCGCAGCAAAGTTTCAAAACGTGTTCGATGGCTCGCGTCGATAGCAAAAACTCGGCCACTCTATCCAATTTTTACTTGACATTCCCTTCGCCGAAAGACGTTGCGCCGTTCGCCTGCCATGGGCTTTATTTTTCACTTGAACCCGTTAAAGTTGCATTTCAGCTTTTGGCGCGTTTATTTGGATGCGCGCAGTCGGCGGGTGCGCCCGTCGCGATTTGAAAGGACTTTGTATGGGACTTTTCACTGGTAAGACCGTGATCGTCACCGGCGGCGGCAAGGCTACGCTTAAGGACGGCTCCGCTGGCTCCATCGGCTACGGCATCGATATCGCTTTTGCCAAGGAGGGCGCGAACCTCGTCATCACCGGCCGCAACGTCGCCAAGCTCGAGGCCGCCAAGGAGTCTCTCGAGGCCGAGTACGGCGTCAAGGTTCTGCCTGTTCAGGCCGATGTCTCGGCTGGTCAGGACAACGAGGCCGTCGTCCAGAACGTCATCGACAAGGCCATTGAGGAGTTCGGCCGCATCGACGCCGTCGTCAACAATGCTCAGGCCAGCGCCTCGGGCGTGACCATCGCCGATCACACCATGGATCAGTTCAACCTGGCCATTTACTCTGGCCTGTATGCCACCTACCTGTACATGCAGAAGGCCTATCCGCACCTGAAGGAGACCAAGGGCTCCGTGGTCAACTTCGCTTCGGGCGCCGGCCTGTTTGGCAATTATGGCCAGTGCAGCTATGCCGCCGCCAAGGAGGGCATCCGCGGCCTGACCCGCGTTGCCGCCAACGAGTGGGGCAAGGACGGCATCAACGTCAACATCGTGTGCCCGCTTGCTTGGACCGCTGCGCTCGAGAACTTCCAGGATGCCTATCCCGAGGCGTTCAAGGCCAACGTCCACATGCCGCCGGCGGGTCACTACGGCGACGTCGAGAAGGAGATCGGCCGCGTTGTCGTTCAGCTCTGCGGTCCCGACTTTAAGTACATGAACGGCGAGACCGTCACCCTCGAGGGTGGCATGGGCCAGCGGCCTTAAGGGTTCCGCCGTTCTACCGAACGGCGGACCGGCCGACGCTGCGCGGTCGCCAGAGCGACAACTTGTCATTCAAAGAGGGCGGCATGACCAGAAGGTCTATGCCGTCCTCTTTTCATGCCAATTTGTTCGCTCTGGCGACCGCTCGCTGACATTCCCAAAACATCGGCGTTGGCGTGGCTGGTAAATAGCTCCACTCATTGGGGACGTACTTAAATGAGTACCCGCCGAACGAGAGTGGATAATCTCCCGTTTTTGGTCTGTGTTTCGGGCAAAAGTGGGAGATTATCCACTCTCATGAGATGGGCATCCGAAAATCCACGCTCGTTTGCTGCCCCCTTTGCACCAGTTTCTGTCGAGTCGGTGCGGTTCGATGGTTGCCCGTATAATGGTTTGCGTATGAACCGCAACCAAGGAGTTCCAGTTTATGGACCAGAGCCATTTTAAATTCGACCTGATCGCCGAGGATCCGACGACGCATGCGCGTGCCGGCGTGCTGCACACCCCGCACGGCGACATCGAGACGCCGATTTTCATGCCCGTGGGCACCAAGGCAAACGTCAAGGGCATTCCTACCGAGACCGTCAAACAGCTCGGTGCCCAGATCGTGCTTGCCAATACTTATCACCTGTCCATGCGTCCCGGCGAGGACACCATCGCCGAGCTGGGCGGACTGCACAAGTTTATGAACTGGCACGGCCCTATCCTCACCGACTCGGGCGGTTTCCAGGTGTTCAGCCACAACGATGCGGTCAAGCTCACCGACGAGGGCGTGCGCTTTATTGTCAACGACTACGACGGCCGCCACGTGTTCTGGACGCCCGAGGACAACATGGAAATCGCCATGAAGCTCGGCTCCGACATCTGCATGCAGCTGGACCAGTGCCCAGGCTATCCCGCCACGCGCGCTTACGTTGAGCGTGCCGTCGAGCTGTCGAGCATGTGGGCCGAGCGCTGCTACAAGGCGCACACCCGCGATGACCAGGCACTCTTTGGCATCGTCCAGGGCGGCATGCACCTAGATCTGCGCCTGCGCTCGCTGCGCCATCTGGAGGAGTGCGGCGACTTCCCTGGTTACGGCATCGGCGGCTACTCGGTGGGCGAGGACCACGAGACCATGTTCGAGACTCTGGCACCGCTCGTAAGCGAGTACATGCCCAAGCACAAGCCGCGCTACCTGATGGGCGTCGGCAACCCCACCACCCTCGTGCGCGGTGTGGGTGTGGGCATCGACATGTTCGACTGTGTACTGCCGACGCGCACTGGCCGCATGGGTACGGCGTTCTCCAGTGAAGGTCGCCTTAACTTCCGCAACGCGCGCTTTGCGCACGACGATGGTCCCATCGATCCCACCTGCACCTGCCCGGTGTGCACGGGCGGCTACAGCCGCGCGCTCATTCGCCACATGGTCACGCAGAAGGAGATGCTCGGCGGCATTCTGCTGTCGATGCACAACATCTACTACCTGCTCAACCTTATGCAGCGTGCTCGCCAGGCCATTATCGAGGGTCGCTATGGTGCATTCGTGAGCGATTGGATGAATAGCCCTGCCGCGGTGGATTACTAAGGGCGGCGCGGGCGCTTGCAGGCACTCGCGCGATGTCGAGACCGCGTGCCAATCGACCGCGCGCAGCCGTCGCCGGGCATCGCATTCGCCGGCGTCGGTTGCGCGACCGCTAACCGATAGCTTGCAAGCACTTGATACATCGTGGGTACCATACCGAATAGTTGATGTTCGGGCGGGTGTTTGGCGCATGGCGTCGACCCCGCCCGTTTTTCTTTTTCTCGATAGGAGTACCCATGATTAAGAACGAGAATGTCGAGGGCGAGCCTTCCTACGACGAGACGTACCGCCGCGGCCCCGTGGTCATGCGCGGCCCGATGATTCCTAAGGACAATACGTACGCTAACCTGCTGGCGCCCGAGGAGTCGACCGACTGGTTGCATGCCGATCCGTGGCGCGTACTGCGCATCCAGGCCGAGTTTGTCGACGGCTTTGGCGCGCTTGCCGAGCTCGGACCTGCGGTGACCATCTTCGGTAGCGCCCGCACGCCCAAGACCGATCCGCTCTACAAGGCGGCGCGCACCGTCGGGCGTAAGATTGCCCAGCGCGGCGTGGCGGTTATCACCGGTGGCGGCCCCGGCATCATGGAAGCGGCCAACAAGGGAGCGGCGAGCGTCAACGGCAAGTCAGTTGGTTTGGGCATTGAGCTGCCGCACGAGCAGGGGCTCAACAAATACGTGAACCTCGGTATGGACTTCCGCTACTTCTTTGTGCGCAAGACCATGTTCGTCAAATACAGCTCGGGCGCTATTGTGTTTCCCGGCGGGTTTGGCACGCTCGACGAGATGTTTGAGGTGCTCACGCTGGTGCAAACGCACAAGGTCAAGCGCATGCCGCTTGTGCTGGTAGGCAGCGAGTACTGGCAGGGCCTATTCGACTGGCTTAACGGTCCGGTGATGGACGCCGGTATGATCAGCCCGCTCGATCCGGAGCTGGTGCACATCACCGACGACCTCAACGAGGCCGTCGACATTGCGCTCAGCGGGCTGATGTAGGGCGAGGTGCCTATCGTTGTAGTAATGAGAACGGCAGATTGATGCTATTTAACATCAGTCTGCCATCTAAACTGGGTATACTGATGCAAAAGACGAGGCTAGGAGGTCGCGTATGTCTACTGCAACGGTTAAGCCTACGACGGTTCGCATCGAAGAGGGGCTCAAGGAGCAGGCGACTGAGTTCTTGGATTCGGTCGGCCTCAGCCTCAATTCCTATCTCAATCTTGCCGTTCGGCAGCTTGTAAATCAGCGAAAGATTCCTTTTGAGATTGTAGGAAGGGCGGAGGTGCCCAACGAGGCGACGAGGCGCGCCATGGTGATTGCCGAGGCTCATGAGTTGGGGATTCTGCCAGACGACAGCCCGTCATTCAATAACGCTGATGAGCTTATATCGTTCCTCGATGAGGACTAGCAATGTTTGAGATTAAAGTCGAGGCTCAGTTTAAGGCGGATTACAAACGGACGATGCGTATCCATCCGCAGCTAAAAACCGAGTTTAAGGCGGCAGTCGCAGAGCTTGCAGCTCACGGCTCGCTTCCCGCGGAATATGGCGCCCATGAGCTTTCAAACCCGGGTGGCAATTACAACGGCCACATCGATTTCCATCTATCCGATGGCTTGGTCGATGTGGTCGTTCTGTACTTGCCGCATAAGACGAATCCTGTGCTCCGACTGGTCAGAATGGGCTCGCATGAGGAACTGTTCCAGGGCCCGCAGGGCTGATCGCCGATTTCCAAGTTGCGGTGGAATAGGGATTGATTTGCGGCTGATAAGCCAAAAACGGTCCCTATTTCACCGCAACTGATGTGGGAGTCCCTAGCGAGTTGGTTGGTAGCGGGGGCAGTAACTGATGGCGATGGCGTCGACGCCTACGTGGGTCGCGATGGTGCAGCCGATGGGGCCGGTGCCGGCATCGGCGTAGTCCTGGCCCGCGAGCGCTTGGTTGACGAGCTCTTGCTCCTCGGCGGCGCCGGTTGTGAGCACGCGCACGCTCGAACCCGGGTGCTCAGCCAAAAATGCGAGGCAGTCGGCCATGGTGTTGGCGACGATGCGCTTGGCGCCGCGGCCCTTCTTGATGGCCCTGATCTCGCCCGACTGCCACTCCGGCGAAACGGCCAAGCGAATGTTGAGCATCTGAGTGAGCTGGCCAGCGAGCTTGGGTGCGCGGCCGTTCTTGACCAGGTTCTCGAGCGTGCGCGGAATCAGCAGCAGATGGGCGTCGGGCAGCGTCGCGCGGATCTGAGCCTCGGTCTCGTCCAGGCTGCGGCCGTCCTCGCGCATGGCGAGCGCGTACTCCACCAGCAGGCCCTCGGCGCCCGAGCCGGTGCGCGAATCAACGCAGCGCACGTCGAGCTCGTGGGTCTCGGCCACCAGGCATGCGTTGGAATAGCAGGCAGACCACTCGCTGCACAGCGAGATAAAGATGGCGCTGTCGTGGCCGTCGGCGCGTACGCGATCGAAGAGCTCCTTGAACTCACCGGCGCTCGGCTGCGAGGTGTGCGGTAGCTGCTCGGAGCCTGCCATGCGGGCGACGTACTCCTCGGCGGTGATCTGTACCTGGTCGAGCAGGTCCTCGCCTTCGATAATCACATGCAGCGGAATCACGTAAATGCCGAGCTCTTGGGCGCGGGTGGGGGAGATGTCCGACGTGGAGTCGGTTATGATGGCAAAAGACATAATTGCACCTTTCGATGGGGCGCCACGGCGCCGCCGATTGAGAGCAAAGTGCGTCAAGTATAGTGGAGTTGTTCCACATTGCCAGCTTTAATTGTTGAATAGTCAACAGTTTGAAGTGTCGGTGTGGAAATCGTCAACTGGGGAAGAGGGATATCGATGGCGGCATTACAACTGTGCGAGCGGCCGATTGTGCTGTTCGATTTTGACGGCACGGTGGCCGATACGGGCCGGGCGGTGATGGCCTCGACGCGCAAGACGCTTGCCGCGCGCGGATTTTCAGAAGCGCAGATGGGTGACCTGCGCCGCATGATCGGTCCTCCGCTGTGGAAGAGCTTCCACGACTTTTACGGCTTTACGCGCGAGGAATCGCTCGTGGTGGCTGACGAGTACCGTGCCTTTTTTGATGAGCTGGGACCGGAAGAGTACCCCGTGTTTGACGGAATCCCCGAGCTGCTGGATGGGTTGGCCGCGCAGGGGCATCGCATGGCGGTCGCGACGTCGCGCATGGAGGCGAAGTGCATCGATATGGTGCATGAGCTGGGACTTTGCCAGTTCAAAGTCGTGGTTGGCATGAATCCGCCGCAGGGGCGCGAGACCAAGGCGGATTCGGTCCGCGATGCGCTGGCGGCCCTGGGCGCGACCGCGGACGATGCCGTGATGATCGGCGATCGCTTTAACGATGTGGAGGGCGCGCACGCAATGGGCGTGCCGTGTATCGGCATCTATTCGGGCGCGGCGGCGCCGGGGGAGCACGAGGCCGCGGGCGCCGATGCGGTGGTGCACTCGGTGGCCGAGCTTGCTAAACTTCTCGCTGTATAAGTATGTGATGTGAGGGGCGGGCACACTCGCCGCTCATTGGTAAGGAGGCAGTCCATGAATCAGGTGGAGCAGAGCGTCGCCGAGTACGTTGATGAGGTCTGGGAGGATGTCGTCGCCGATATCGAGCGGTTGGTGAGTTATCCGTCCGTGGCAGTTTCTGCCGATGCGGAGCCCGGCGCGCCGTTTGGCCGCCCGGTCCGTGACGCGCTCGATTGCGCGCTCGGCATCGCACAGAAGCTCGGTTACCAGACGAGCGATGACGAGGGCTATGTGGGCATTGCCGATATCCCAGGCCGCGGCGACAAGCAGCTCGCGACCATCTGCCACGTGGACGTGGTGCCCGCCGGGCCCGGTTGGAACACCGTACCGTTTGCGATGGAGCGTCGCGAGGGCTGGCTGCTCGGCCGCGGGGTGATCGACGACAAGGGCCCGGCGGTGCTGTCGCTCTACGCCGGCGCCTATCTGCTCAAGCACGGCATTACCCCGCGCTATACCTTCCGCGCGCTGCTTGGCTGCGATGAGGAAGTGGGCATGTCCGACGTTCACCATTACCTGGAGAACTACGCGAACCCCGACTTTCTGTTTACGCCCGATGCCGAGTTCCCGGTTTGCAACGCCGAGAAGGGCCAGTTTGAGGCGACGTTCTTGAGCCCTAGGATTGATGGCGGGCGTGTCGTGTCGTGGAGCGGCGCCGAGGCGACCAACGCTATCCCATCGCAGTCCATTTGCGAGCTTGCGATTGCCGCCGATGATCTGCCGGCGCCCGTTGAGAACACCGACCGCTTGGAGATCACGGCGCTCGATAACGGGCATGCGCAGATTTTCGCCCACGGCATCGGTGGCCATGCTTCGATGCCCGAGGGGACGATCAACGCCGTCGGCCTGATCGTGACGTACCTGCGCGAGGTCGAGGACGCGTTTGGTGCCCGTGGCGAGTGCCTGCTGACGCCTGCCGAGCACGAGTTCGTCAAGTTCTTGGCCTTTGTGCACGCGGACGCCTATGGTCGCGGCCTGGGAATCGATGCGACGAGCGCGGCGTTTGGCCCGCTCACGTGCAACCCCGGCGTCATCCGCGTGGTTGACGGTCACATTGAGCAGGTCATCGACGTGCGTTTCCCCGACAGCACGAGCGTCGATACCATGTGCGAGCAGCTCGAGCCGCTCGTGGGCCGCTTTGGTGTGACGTATCGCGTGGGTCGCGCCAAGGTGCCGTTCTCAGTTTCGGCCGACGACCCGGCCGTGAAGGCGCTGATTGACACCTATAACGAGTTTACGGGCAAGCATGCCAAGCCCTTCGCTATGGGCGGTGGCACGTACGCACGCAACTTTGCCCGCGCCGTGTCGTTTGGCCCCGAAGAGACCGGCCTTGAGCTGCCCGCGTGGGGCGGCCAGATGCACGGCCCCAACGAGTGTGCCAGCGAAGAACAGCTCAAGCAGGCGCTCAAGATCTATATTGTTGCGATCCTCCGTCTCAACGAACTGGAACTGTAGGGCTTCCCCTATATCCCGCTTGGATACAAACTTGCATAACGAGCCCGGTGCTTCGGCCCGGGCTTTTTCTGTTGCGGTGGGGTAGTCATTGGGGACGTTCCTTTGGTGTAAAAGGTGCGCCATGTTCGGCGCTGGATTGTTATCCGTTTGTAAAGGCTGGACAGAGCTTGCGGTAAGGGTCTATCAGATGCCCGTAAAAAACCGCAGTTGGCGCGGGCGCTGCCCGATCGGGGCCGTATCGTTCCTAACAGCAAAGCGGGCAGGGTGCCCGCGAGTCGCATGTACGAAAGGAAGATCATGCTCGATCAGGCTTATTCTCGTCGTCAGTTCCTCGGCCTCGCTGGTGGTCTTGCCAGCATCGTCGGTCTCGGTCTCGTTGGTTGCGGCGGCTCCGGCGCATCCGACGCCGCCGACAAGGGTAGCGCCGCTGCTGCCAAGTCCGTCTCCGGCGAGGTGACCTACGACGGTGCCTCCTCGTTCCAGGCTCTCGTCGAGGCCGCTGCCGAGAAGTTCATGGATGCCAACCCCGACGTCTCCATCTCTGGTTCGGGCAATGGTTCGGGCAAGGGCCTGACCGCTGTTGCCGCCGGCACCGTCACCATCGGTAACTCCGACGTATTCGCCGAGAGCAAGCTCGAGGCCGATCAGGTCAAGAACCTCGTCGACCATGAGGTCGCCGTCGTGGGCATGGGCCCCGTCGTCTCCAAGAACGTCAAGGTCGACGACCTGTCCCTCGAGCAGCTCAAGGGCATCTTCTCCGGCCAGATCACCAACTGGAAGGAGGTCGGCGGCGACGACGCCACCATCGTCGTCCTTAACCGCAAGGCCGGCTCCGGCACCCGCGCCACCTTCGAGGCTGCCGTCTTTGGCGACGAAGCTGTCGACTTTAAGGGCGACGCCGAGCTCGATAAGTCCGGCGACGTCCAGACTCAGATCGCCAGCACCGACAACGCCATCTCCTACCTCGACTTCTCGCACTTCGATGACTCCAAGTTCAACGCCGTCAAGGTCGAGGGCGTCGAGCCCAAGAGCAAGAACGTCACCGACAACTCCTTCAAGATTTGGGCTACCGAGCACATGTACTGCTCTAAGGACGCCGACGAGGCTACCAAGGCCTTCCTGGAGTTCATGCTCTCCGACGACGTCCAGGGCAAGCTCGTCGAGGAGCAGGGCTTCATCCCCGTCTCTGCTATGAAGGTCGTCAAGGACGCCAGCGGCAAGGTCTCCGCTAAATAAGTAATCGCCCCCGGAAAGGTTTGCAATGGCAAAACAGCTGCCAAAGCGCGACCTTGAGAACGTGGGCCTGGGCGTCACGGGCGCGTGCGTAGCGCTCGTGACGCTTGTCGTTGCCGCGCTCATCTTTATGGTCGCCCAAAAGGGCCTCTCGGCTTTTGTCAAGGACGGCGTCTCGGTCATCGAGTTTTTTACCGGCACCAAGTGGGACCTGGCCAACACGGCTGATAACGGCCTGCCTTATACCGGTGCCCTGCCCCTGATCATCACCTCGTTTTCGGTCATGGTGCTCTCCACGCTCATCGCGCTGCCCATCGCCATCGGCTCTGCCATCTTTGCGGTCGAGATCCAACCCAAATTTGGTTCCAAGGTCTTTCAGCCGCTTATTGAGCTTTTGACCGGTATTCCCTCGGTCGTCTTTGGCCTGATCGGTTTCCACGTGGTCGTCGGCCTTATGAAGAGCGTTTTCCACGTGAGCACGGGCCTGGGCATCCTGCTCGGCGCCATCGTCCTGGCCGTTATGATCCTGCCGACGATGACCACACTTTCGGTCGATGGCCTGCGCGCTGTGCCCGATAGCTACCGTCAGGGTTCGCTCGCGCTGGGCTACACTCGCTGGCAGACCATCTGGCACGTGGTACTCAAGTCCGCCATGCCGTCGCTCATGACCGCAGTCATCCTTGGCATGACCCGCGCCTTTGGCGAGACGCTCGCCGTGCGCATGGTCATCGGCGGTATCGAGGCCATGCCGACGTCGCTGCTGTCGCCGGCTTCGACCATCACCACCACGCTCACCACGTCCATGGCGGTCTATGCCGAGGGCTCGGCCCAGGACGACGTCCTGTGGGCACTCGGTCTGCTACTGATGGGCATGAGCCTCATCTTCATCCTGATCATCCATCTCATTGGCCGCAAGGGGGCGAAGGCTCGTGGCTAGCACGCGCATCCACATCGACGAGGCGAGACTCGGGCGTGTCCAAAAGCAGGACTGCATCGCCACGGCCGTGCTGACGGCGATCGTTGCCATCGTCATGCTCATCGTCGTCTCCATGGTGGCCTATATCCTGTTCGAGGGCATCTCGACACTGTTTAAGCCGGGCTTCCTCACGGAGCCCTCGCGCGCCAACGGCACCCAGGGTGGCGTGCTCTATCAACTGTTCGATTCGTTCTACCTGCTGCTGATCACCCTGGTCATCTCGGTGCCCATCAGCCTGGGCGGCGCGGTCTTCCTGGTTGAGTATGCACCCGACGGACCCGTCCGCGACATTGCCTCCACCGCCATCGAGACGCTGTCTTCGCTGCCTTCCATCGTCGTCGGCATGTTCGGCTTTCTGGTGTTCTCGGTGCAGCTGGGCTGGAAGTACTCCATCATCTCCGGCGCCGTCGCACTCACCATGTTCAACATCCCCATCTTGGTGCGCGTGATTCAGCAGGCGCTCGAGGATGTGCCGCAGGCCCAGCGCGATGCGTGCCTGGCCATGGGCCTCACACGCTGGGAGGCAACGCTGCACATCTTGATTCCCGAGGCCATGCCCGCCATCGTGACCGGCATCGTGCTTTCGGCCGGCCGTGTCTTTGGCGAGGCCGCAGCATTGCTCTTTACCTCGGGCATGAGCTCGCCAGTTCGCCTGAATTTCTTGAGCTTTAACCTGTCGAGCCCCACTTGCGCTTGGAACGTGTTCCGCCCCGGTGAGTCGCTCGCCGTGCATATCTACAAGATTTACGGCGAAGGCAGCCCCGAGGCCCAGCAGATCGTTTGGGGCACCGCCGCACTGCTGATGGTCTGCGTGCTGCTGTTTAACGTAATCGCCCGCATCGTGGGCAAGCAACTGGCAAGGAAGATGACGGCCGAATGAGCGAGATGAATGCAATGCCCGCAACCGAGGCGGCCACGTCCGAGACCCAGGACTTTCTGTCGAGTGTGGGGGAGAGCGAAAAGCGCGTTCGCGTGAGCGGCAAGGCCGTGAGCGACGAGGTCGTGATCTCCACCAAGGACGTCAACGTGTACTATGGCGACCACCATGCGCTGCACGATACGTCGCTCGACTTCCACAAGGGTGAGATCACGGCGCTCATCGGGCCTTCGGGCTGCGGCAAGTCGACCTTCTTGCGAAGCCTCAACCTGATGAATCGCGAGATTCGCGGTTGTCGCGTGGAGGGTGAGATCAACTACCGCGGGCGCAACGTGAACACCAAGACCGAGAACACCTACGAACTGCGCCGTTCCATTGGCATGGTGTTCCAGCAGCCGAATCCGTTTCGCAAGTCCATTCGCGACAACATCACGTTTGCGCCTAAGCGCCACGGCATCTCCGACCGTGACGAGCTCGACCGCATGGTCGAGGAGAGTCTGCGCGGCGCAGCGCTGTGGGACGAGGTCAAGGACAAGCTCGACAAGAGCGCCTATGCGCTTTCAGGCGGTCAGCAGCAGCGCCTGTGCATCGCGCGCACGCTGGCGCTCAATCCCGACGTGATTCTGTTCGACGAGCCCTGCTCGGCGCTCGACCCCATCTCGACGCTGGCGATCGAGGACCTTATGTCGTCGATTGTGGCTGAGCGCGCCATCGTCATCGTGACGCACAACATGGAACAGGCGTCGCGCGTGTCCAACCGCACGGCGTTCTTCTACATGGGCGATATGGTCGAGTACGACGAGACTGACGAGATTTTCCAACGGCCCAAGGATCAGCGGCTGAATGATTACCTCACCGGCATGTTCTCCTAGTCCGGGACATGCTTGAGGCCCGCGGCGGCCACGGTCGCCACGGGACTGATTGGAGAGGCGGGTCATCTCTTTTGGGAGATGGCCCGCCTTTTTGCTCTGCGACCGAAACGACCGCCACAAAGGGGACAGGCGCCTTCGTGGTGGTTTGGGGTGGGGCTCGCTGCTATCATGGACAACGTTGAATTTCTACGAAGGAGCAGGGCATATGGCGATTCTTTTGGGATGCGATTCCGTCAGCCTAGAGTTTCCCACCAAGCATATTTTCGATAGCGTGACGCTCGGCGTGGGCGAGGGCGACCGCATTGGTATTGTCGGCAAAAACGGCGACGGCAAGTCGACGCTGCTGAGCGTGCTCGCTGGCACGCTGGAGCCCGACGACGGACGCGTGACGCACCGCCGCGGCACGACGATCGGTCTGCTCGGCCAAAAGGACAACCTGGTCGATACTGATACCGTGCATCATGCCGTTGTGGGCGACACGCCTGAGTACGAGTGGGCGTCGAGTCCGCGTACGCGCCAGATTCTGGCTGGCCTTATTAGCGATGTGCCCTGGGAGGGCACGGTGGGCGAGCTTTCGGGCGGCCAGCGCCGTCGCGTGGACCTCGCGCGCCTGCTGATCGGCGACTATGACGTGCTCATGCTCGACGAGCCCACCAATCACCTGGACATGCGCACCATCAACTGGCTCGCGCGTCACTTAAAGGCCCGCTGGCAGCGCGGCCAGGGCGCGATGCTCGTGGTCACGCACGACCGCTGGTTCTTGGACGAGGTCTGCACCAGTATGTGGGAGGTCCACGACGGCCAGGTCGATCCCTTCGAGGGCGGCTACTCCGCATATATCCTGCAGCGCGTGGAGCGCGACCGCATGGCCGCGGTTACCGAGGAGCGCCGTCGCAACATGGCGCGCAAGGAGCTCGCGTGGCTGAGCCGCGGCGCCCAGGCGCGTTCCACTAAGCCCAAGTTTCGCGTTGATGCCGCTCGCGAGCTGATCGCCGACGTGCCGCCCGTGCGCGACGAGCTGGAGCTCAAGCGCCTCGCCGTGAGCCGCCTGGGCAAGCAGGTCATCGACGTGATCGACGTTGACGCCGGCTATGCGGATGCCGGCGGCGCGCCCAAGCAGGTGCTGACTGACGTGACCTGGCTCATTGGTGCGGGCGACCGCTATGGTCTTTTGGGCGAGAACGGTGCCGGCAAGTCCACACTGCTCGATGTGATCAGGGGCAAGATTGAGCCCCTGCGTGGCCGCGTGAAGATCGGCCAGACAGTGCGTTTTGGCGTGCTATCGCAGCAGCTCGAGGAGCTCGAGCCCTACATGGGCGACACGATCCGCGAGGTGCTGAGCAACTATAAGAAGTATTACGTCATCGACGGCAAGGAGACCTCGCCCGAGAAGCTTTGCGAGCGCCTGGGCTTTACGACGCAGCAGCTCTGGAGCCGCATCGGCGACCTTTCGGGCGGCCAGCGCCGTCGCCTGTCGCTGCTGCTGACGATCCTGGACGAGCCTAACGTGCTTATCCTGGACGAGCCGGGCAACGACCTGGATACCGACATGCTGGCGATTGTCGAGGACCTGCTCGACGGCTGGCCGGGCACGCTGATCCTGGTGACGCACGACCGCTTTTTGATGGAGCGCGTAACCGACCAGCAGTGGGCGCTGCTTGACGGTCATCTGACGCATATGCCCGGCGGCGTCGACCAGTACCTGCGCCTGTGCAACGCCACGGCCGAGGGCGAGCCCGTGGGCGCACCGAGCGCCAAGACCGGCACGTTCGACACCGGCGCCGCAGCGGTTGCGGCTGAAAAGCCCAAGACGAGCGGGCAGCCCAACGGTCTTTCCAACGCCGAGCGCCAGAAGCTCCGTCGCGAGGTGAGCTCGCTTGAGCGCAAGATGGAGACGCAGCGCGCCCGCGTGGAGGAGGCCGAGGCCGCGATGGCCCAGGTTGATCCCACCAACTACACGGCACTGGGCGAGCAGCAGGCAAAGATCGACGAGGCTCACGCCGCCATGGACGAGCTGGAGATGGCGTGGCTCGAGGTGAGCGAAAAGCTCGAGGGCGAGAAGTAGACGAGGATGATCAAAGCCGCGTTTTTCGATATCGACGGCACGCTGCTGAGCTTTAAGACCCACCGGATTCCGGCGTCGGCGCAGCAGGTACTCGACAGCTTTCACGAGCAGGGGATTGCGTGCGTGATCGCCACGGGCCGTCCGACCTACCAGATGCCGGACTGGCTGTTCGACCTGGGCTGGGATGCGTACATTACGCTTTCGGGCCAGCACTGCTTTGATGCCGGGGGTGTCTACCGTAGCTGCCCGATTGATCCGGACGACGTTGCGGTAATTGTGGACCAGGTGGCGCAGGGACGCTATGACTCGCTGTGCATGCAGGGCGAGAACTCGTTTGTGAACCGCCTGTCCGAGCGCGTGGTGACGGCCGGCAACAACGCGGGAATCGTCTACCACGAGGAGCCGTTTGATCACGCTTTTGACGCGCCGGTCTACCAGTTCTGCGCCTTTGTGGATCCGGCCGACGAGCATATCGTGACCGATGCCGTGTCGCATTCGCTCACCACGCGTTGGTGCGATCTGTTCTGCGACATTATTCCGGCCAACGGCGGCAAGGACCTGGGCGTGGCGGCGACGCTCGAGCGGCTGTATATCGACGCGAGCGAGGCGATCGCCTTTGGCGACGGCGAGAACGACCTGTCGATGTTTGCCGCCGTGGGCACGAGCGTGGCCATGGGCAACGCACAGGACACGGTGAAAGCTGCGGCGACCTATGTGACGACCGCCGTGGACGACGACGGCATCCACAACGCCGCGAAGCACTTTGGACTGATGTAACTGCGGGCCGGCACTTAGGGACGTTCCTTATCTGCCGGCACCTGGGGACACTCCTTGCGGGGCGTCCCCATTTTGTTTTCATCCCGCACGTTTTGTGAAACACGGCTAACTTTTCGGCAAAGTAGTAAGACATGGGCAACTTTTGCAGTAAAGTAAGCGGTGGAAAGTATCCAAAGGCTAACTAGCAATCATCGCGAAAGGCGGCCCATGGCCCTACGTGAATCCGGAGAAGACTATCTCGAATCGATCTACGTTCTGTCGGAACGTCAGGGCATCGTGCGCTCGATCGACGTTGCGGAGTACCTCGGCGTAACCAAGGCGAGCGTCTCTAAAGCCATGGCGACGCTGGAGAACAGCGGCTATGTCGAAATGGGCAAGCGCGACGTTCATCTGACGGAGCGTGGTCTGGAGGTCGCGCGCCAAATGTGGGAGCGTCACTGCTTTTTCGTGGGGCTGCTAGAGGATGCGGGTGTTTCGGCTGAGGTCGCGTCGCAAGAGGGCTGCCACATGGAGCATTGTCTGAGCGAGGAGAGCTTTGAGAAGCTAAGATCGATGCTGGGACGGGAAGATGTGGCGGGTCCAACAACGGAAGCCTAACTGACCCACAGTGGCGCGGAGTTCACGCAAAGCGCGAACCAGCGACCGGGACCAGCGGCCCTTTCGGCCAAGTCCATTTCAGCTAAGGAACCCCGCCAGCAAGCGATGCCCAAGAACCGCCAGCTGTGTCAATGCAGGCCGGGGCCGGGCTTGGTTTTGAAAACACTCCGCAGCGCGAGGCCCGCCTTTCCGTTGCTCCGCAGGAGCAGGAAAGACGGGCCTCATGCGCGAGGACGTTTTCAAAACCAAGCCCGGCCCCGGCCGGACAGCCTACGAACGCTACAGGTTCTTGACACCCATCGCGCGCATGGCGTTCAGGATGGCGATGATCGCCACGCCTACGTCGCCGAACACGGCAAGCCACATGTTGGCGATGCCGAGCGCCGCAAGCGCCAAAATCAGCAGCTTAATACCCAGCGCAAAGATGATGTTTTGCCAAACTATCGACATGGTCTTGCGCGCCACGCGAATAGCGCGGGCGATGTTGGACGGCTTGTCATCCATGAGCACGACGTCGGCGGCCTCGATCGCGGCGTCGGACCCCATGGCGCCCATGGCAATGCCCACATCGGCACGGGTGAGCACGGGCGCATCGTTGATACCGTCGCCGACAAAGGCGAGCTTGCTCTTGCCGCTTTCGGCCGCGAGCAGCGCTTCAACACGCTCGACCTTATCGCCCGGCAGCAGTTGCGCATGGAACTCGTCGAGACCGAGTTGCTTGGCCACCGCAGCGGCCACTTCCTCGCGGTCGCCCGTGAGCATAACGGTGCACTTGACGCCGGCGGCGTGCAGGTCGCGGATCGTCTGCTCGGCATCGGCCTTTACGGTGTCTGCAATCACGATGTGGCCGGCGTACACGCCGTCAACGAGCGCATGCAGAATCGTTCCGACGACCTCGCAGTCGGGCGCTTCGACTCCGGCCGCGGCGAGCATCTTTGCGTTACCAACGACGACGTGCTTGCCATCGATGGTTGCCGTCACGCCGTGGCCCGCATCGTTGGCGGAGTCGCTTACGCGCTTGGGATCGACCTCGCCTTGGTAGGCGACGCGTACGGACTGCGCGATGGGGTGATCGGAGAATGACTCCGCAAGGGCTGCGACCTCGAGCAGCGACTGCTCGGTATAGCCAGCCTCGGGGTGCACCGCGACCACCG
>CAVFEY010000044.1:0-18499 GCA_963621725.1 Firmicutes bacterium AF25-13AC | reverse complement strand
CCTCAAATCAACGCGCATAAAGAAAGCCTCCCATTTCTCATGTCCAAGAAATGGGAGGCAGTTCACACGGAGGTCGGGCTTTTTGCAAACGCCGACGTATTGACGAATTTGGAACTGCTGGAAATACGAAACTATGCCGGTTTACTACGATGAAATGAGAAATTCCAACTACGCCGGCTTTTCGCAAAAAAGTGCAAGGCATCTACCTGCGGTTTTAGTTCAACAAGTTTCGGAGTGATCGCGGTTGAGCGATTCATCGTAGTAAACCGCCACAGTTTTGGCGGAGGCAGTCAGATTTGTGGGTGTTAAACCAAAGATTGTCCCTTTTGACTAGTCGTTTAAGAACGTCCTCAATGACTAAGTTGCAGGTGGTTGCGGTTGTGTTACAATAACGCTGCGTATATGACGCAAATATCTCGATACAGATCAATGATGTCCGTCGGTATTTGACGGAGCTAGACTGTTTAGCCGCCCTGAAGGTTTATGCAGGGAGCATGTGATCACAGGGCTTGAAAAGAAAGTTGAGCAAACACTGTGTCTGATCAACAGCAAGAAAACGAAATAACGACGACGCAAGCCGCTCCCGCTGCACCGGTTGCGTTGGACCAGGTCGCGGCGCCCGCGCAAGCCTCGGCTCCTGAGACGCCTAAGGCTGCTTCGACGCCTACGCCTTCAGCGGCTGAGAAGGCCGTGCCTGCAACTGGTGAGGAGGCTGCTCCGGCAAAGCCCAAGCGTACGCGCCGCACGGCCAAGTCTGCTGCTGACGGCGAGGAGGTCACCAAGCCCAAGCGCCGTACCACGCGCACGACGCGCGTCAAGCGCACCGTTGCAGCTGACTCCTCGGAGCCGATTTCCGATGAGGTCGCGCAGGCGCGTGCGTTGGCGCAGATTAGCGAGGCTCAGGTGGTGCGCGCCCGCCGTCGTGCTGCCGAGCGCGAGGCCGCGGCTCTGACCGAGCTTGCAGCTCCGTCTGTGCCCGAGACACCTGCCGCCGACCAGCCGACCGAGAAGCCGGCACCGCGCACACGCCGTCGCACGGCTGCTAAGGCCGAGCAGGTTGCCGATCAGGTAACCCTCGAGCTCACCGAGGCTTCGGTTCGTTCCGCGGCAGGGGAGGGCGCATCGCCTGCTGAGTCCGCTGCGCCTGTCGAGGCCAGCGAAGTTCCCGTTGTCGATCCGGCTTTGCGCCCGCACCGTCGCGGTCGCAAGCCCAAGGCCTTCGTCGAGGCAGAGAAGGCCGCAGCTGCAGCCGCTCGGGATGCTGCGGCGACCGCCGAGTCTGCAACCGCTGCCGATGCACCCGTCCAGGATGCTACGACTTCCGAGGCCGCTCCCGCCGATGTCGAGCCCGCCGACGTCCGTCCTGGTCGCAGCCATCGTACTGCTGCTAAGCGCACGTCCAAGGCCAAGACTGCCAAGAAGGGTGCGTCCGAGGATTCCGCCGAGACGACCGCCGATGCATCGACTGATGCCGCCGAGCCCCAAGACGTCGAACAGTCTGCGTCCGAGAAGCCCAAGCGCGGTCGTAAGAAGTCCGCTAAGGCCAAGGCGTCCGAGCAGCAGGCCGAGGCCGAGCTGCAGGGCGATTCCAAGGCCGAGGCCAGCGATGATACTGCGGCTAACGCCGATGCCGCCGCAACCGATGGCGCCGCGCCCGCCGAGGCCGAAGACGGCGCTCGCCCCAACCGTCGCCAGCACAAGCGCAACGACGAGCGCAACGAGCGCAAGGACGAGCGCAACAACGACCGCCGCAACCGCCAGCGCGATCGCAAGCAGCGCAACAAGGAGCGTAATGCCGCTCCCACCGAGCCCACGCTTTCGCGCGAGGAGCTCGCGGCCATGAAGGTCGCCGAGCTGCGCGAGAAGGCCAAGGAGTTCGAGATTGAGACGACCGGCAAGAAGAAAGCCGAGCTCGTCGAGGAGATCTACGTCACCGCCGCGAAGGCCGAGGGCTTCCGCGACATCAAGGGCATCCTGCAGATTCGTCCGGACAGCTCCGGTATCATCCATGCCCATGGCTACATGAAGTCCAACGACGACGCCTTCGTGCCCGCCTACCTCATCCGCTCCGCGCGTCTGCGCACGGGCGACGTCATCGAGGGCTCGCTTCGTCCTTCGCGCGGCGGCGACAAGCGCGCCGGCCTCGCCAAAATCACGACCGTCAACGGTCTAGACCCCGAGCAGATTCGCAACCGCCCCAAGTTCGGTGACCTCACCCCGGTCTATCCCAACGAGCCGCTGCGCATGGAGCATGGCAAGGACTCCATTACCGGTCGCGCCATCGACATCGTGTCGCCGATCGGCAAGGGTCAGCGTGGCTTGATCGTGTCCCCGCCCAAGGCCGGCAAGACCACAATCCTCAAGAAGATCTGCCAGTCTATCTCGATTAACAACCCCGAGGTGCACCTCATCTGCCTGCTCGTCGACGAGCGCCCCGAAGAGGTTACCGATATGCAGCGTTCCATCAAGGGCGAGGTTGTGGCGTCGACCTTCGATATGCCCGCCGACAACCACACTCGTGTGGCAGAGCTCGTCATCGAGCGCGCCAAGCGCATCGTGGAGCTGGGCGGCGATGTCGTGGTGGTGCTCGACTCCATCACGCGTCTTGCCCGCGCCTACAACTTGGCGGCGCCCGCCTCAGGCCGCATCCTTTCGGGCGGCGTCGATTCGGCGGCACTGTATCCGCCCAAGCGCTTCCTGGGCGCAGCCCGCAATATCGAGAACGGTGGCTCGCTCACCATCCTGGCCTCTGCCCTCATCGACACCGGCTCCAAGATGGACGAGGTCATCTTTGAGGAGTTCAAGGGCACCGGCAACATGGAGCTCAAGCTCGACCGCGACCTGGCCGACCGCCGCATCTTCCCGGCTATCGACCCCGTTGCCTCCGGTACGCGTAACGAGGACCTGTTGGTTGACGAGCAGATGCGTCCGTTTGTCTTTGGCCTGCGTCGCATTCTTGCCGGCATGAACAACACCGAGCGCGCAGCTGCGTCGTTTATCAAGGGTCTTAAGGGCACCAACACCAACCAGGAGTTCCTGGTGCGTTCGGCCAAAAAGCACAGCGACTACGAGCAGACGTTCTAGGTTGTCATCCACACGCAGCGATAGTCATCAATGCAATAAAGGGTCGGGGCTTTGAGCCTCGGCCCTTTTCTATATCGCCGCTCCGCGCTTATTTTTGACCATAAGACTGGCAAGCAGCAGGTTTCCCGTTTCAATCCGACATCGTCGCTTGCAATCGACAGGGCGGTTTCGCATAATAGCTTTTAAGCTTCGCGACGGATAACGCAGATGAAACGAACCATATACCGTTGCTTTGGGGCATAGCCCCGCTTCATCTTCTCTCGCGCAGCCAACTGAATGATGCGATTTGGGTGCTGGAAGATGGGGAGAGCTCATGGCTTCTTCTGATGCAACACAACGAGCAGTCCTTGCCGGACTTTCGTGCGGGATCGGCCTTGCCGCTCCCGTGGTTATGTATGCCGCGACGCTGCCGTTTTCGTCTGTGAACGAGACGGTCGTGGCGGGTGCGGTTCCCTTCGCCGTGCGCGCGGTGGCGGGCGTGGGCATCTATGCCGCCTCGCTGGGTATCTCCGAGTATCGTGCGCAGCGTGAAGAGCGTCTGTTCCAGCCCGATGCCATGGGCGGTGCCGCCAATCTCAATCAGCATCAAAGCGAGTTCAAGACCGCCTCGATTTCAGCTCAGCAGCAGGATGCGACTCCTTACGCTGCGGCTTCTGATTCTCAGGCTCAGGCGGAGCAGTCTACCTCGGCATTCCTTTCCGGCCTGACTGGTGCGTTCCAGCGCCGTCATGCCGATGATGGTGTCCCTACCATCGCTCGAGCCGCAGATGCTATGGACGAGGACGAGGCTTGGTCCATGATCGACAGTATGCTTGACGACGATTCGCCGGTGAGCTGCGACCCTGCACACTCGCGCGACGTCTATCAAGTCGCCATCGACGAGCTCACCAACGGCGGGCAGACCGGCTCCTTCAATCGCGACGACATCGCCGCCGCGGCACGCGCCGTGTCTGGCTCCCAGGCCGCCCCTGCGGGCAGCACGGCGGCTTTCGTGGCACTCGTCGCCAACGCGGCAGCCAATAACGCCTACAGCGCTACCTCGGCGGACGCGAACGCTTCTGCCGACAATTCGTACGTTGATGAAGCCATGGCCGCGGACGAGGAGGCCGTTGCCGCCCGCCGTGCCGCCGAAAGCTCGCTGTGGGGCGCTCCTGCCCAGCAGCAGGCGGCTGAGGCTGCGCCGTACAATGTAAACCTCGCCAGCATGCCTATCATCTCCGGTGCCGCGGATATCGATTTCGATGACCTCGATGAGCCTGCAGCCATCACCGCATCGATTGATGCCCAAGATCGCATCGACACCGGCGACCTTCCGGATGCCTCACTCGAGGTTGATGTCCCCATGGCTGATTACTCGGGCCACGAGGACATGTGGGCCGCCGCCACCGCGATTCTGGATGAGATTGACGAGCCTGCTCCTGTTGCAGCCCCCGCTCCCGTCGCTGCCCCTCAGCCTGCTGCCCCCGCCTATGTCGGCCGTCACAGCGCTGTGTTCCCCGAGGATACTGCCCGTATCTCGCGCGAGAGCATCGAGCGGGCCGAGGCTATTGCCGCCGGCATTATGGAAAACCGTCGTCACGAGCGCGTCAATCAGATCCTCGAGGAGGAGATCGAGCGCCTGCAGTCCTCTACCGCCAAGCGTACGGGCCGTGCCTATCTGAGCGTTATCGAGGGCGGTACCGCCAGCTTCGCGCCGCTCCGCGCGGAGGCATAACTTCTGCATGGTTAAGATCAATCGAAAATGGGCGGTCGTGACCTGCCTGATGGCGCTCTTGATCTGGGGCAATTCGCTGGTTCCCGGCTCGGGGTCGGGCTCGCTGAGCCTAACGGTCATGGAAGCTATCCGCGGTTTCCTGCACGGCGCGGGACTTCCATATGAATGGGTGACCAACTTTGTTGTTCGCAAGTGCGCGCATTTTACCGAGTATATGGTGCTCGGCATCTTGGCAACGCACGCCTTTGATTTTGAGGGCCGGCGCACCTTTGACGTGCTGCTGCCCACGGCGGTGTTCCTGCTGCTGATTCCTTCGATCGACGAGACGATTCAGCTCTTTGTGCCGGGACGCGCCGGCATGATCACCGATGTGATGATCGACTGCTGTGGAGCGGCAACGGGCGTTGTGCTCCGATATCTACTACGATCGCTCATATGTGCCAAAAAGGCCGCCTAGGACGTATGTTTGGTCCTAGGCGGCCTTTTTTATTAGAGGGCTTATATGGGGCGTGGTGGCGTCGTTCCGTAGATCGGATTTGCCGGTCGCGCCACGCCCTGTGGGTGCGTCTGCTACTGAAGCGCCTGTGCGCCCAGGGCCAGGCAGCCCATAATGCCTTGCTTGCCCTCGAGGCTGTTGTTGACAATATAGGTATCAATGTCGTTGACCTCGGGCGTGACGATATAGCCGTTAAGCATCTCGGCGCACTTCTTGCGTGCGAGCGGCACGATGGGGGTGTGGTCGGCCACGCCGCCACCGATGATGATCTTTTGCGGCGCGTAGCACAGCGTATAGGTCATGAGCGCCTGTGCCAGATAGCCGGCGAGCAGGTCCATGGCCTCCGAGTCATCGGCCATGTCTCCGGCGCTCTTGCCATCCCAGCGCTTTTTAACGCCGGGGCCGGCGATGAGGCCCTCGAGACAGTTGTCGTGGAAGGGGCAGGCGCTGTGCTCGCCAATGGTGTCGCGCGGGTCGCGCGTGACCAGGATGTGGCCGGCCTCGGGATGCATCATGCCGTGCACGAGCTTACCGCCCGAGAGTACGCCGGCGCCCACGCCGGTGCCGATGGTCAGATACACCACGTCAGTGAGGCCCTGAGCGCAACCAAAGGTGACCTCGCCCAGGCAGGCGACGTTGACGTCGGTATCGTAGCCGCAGGGGATATTGAGCTCGTTTTGGATAGTGCCCAGCAGATTAAAGTAGCGCCATGCCGTCTTGGGCGTCTCCAGGATCTTGCCGTATTGGGGTGAGGCGGGGTTGACTGCGGTGGGGCCAAAGGCGCCGATGCCCAGCGCGGCGATGCCCTTGTCGGCAAACCACGCGTTGACGGCCTCAACGGTCTCCTGCGGGGTCGTGGTCGCGATCTGCTCACGCTCCAGGACCGTGCCGTCCGCATAGCCCGTGGCGCAGACCATCTTGGTGCCGCCGGCCTCGAGCGCTCCGATAAGCTGCTGCTCTGCCATAATATTCCTCTCTCTGGGACGAGTTGCTCCATGAATAAAGTATAGAGCTCTAAACCATTTAAGAAAGCGCTATAAAAAGAAGCCTCGCAACGCGGCGGGCGGTGCGAGGCTTCTTTAGTTACTTTAGTTGCCGGGCCGTCCTTACCCGCGCGGTTTGATTTTATCACGCAGGGACTTGAGGTTCTCCAGCGCCGCGTTGAGCGTCTCGTCACGCTTGGCAAAGTGGAAGCGAATCAGATGGTTGACGGGCTCGCGGAAGAAGCTCGAGCCGGGCACGGCGCCCACGCCCACCTTGGATGCGAGGTCCTCGCAGAATTCGAGGTCGCTATCATAGCCAAACTCAGAGATGTCCATCATGACGTAGTAGGCGCCCTGCGGCACGTTATGCTCAAGACCGATGCTATCGAGCCCCTGGCAGAACAGGTCGCGTTTGGCGGTGTAGAGGTCGAGGACCTCATCGTAATAGCTGTCGTCGAAGTTGAGGGCGGTGACAACGGCTTCCTGCAGGGGAGCGGCGGCACCCACGGTGAGAAAGTCGTGGACCTTCTTGATACGCTCGGTGATCTGGGCCGGGGCGATGGTGTAGCCCAGGCGCCAACCGGTGATGGAGTACGTCTTAGACAGCGAGCTGCAGCTGATGGTTCGCTCGAACATGCCGGGCAGCGTGGCCATATAGACGTGCTCGTGGGGCGCGTAGACGATGTGCTCGTATACCTCGTCGGTAATGCAGTAGGCGTCGTACTTTTTGCAGAGGTCGGCGATGAAGGTGAGCTCCTCGCGCGTAAAGACCTTGCCGCAAGGGTTGGAAGGGTTGCACAGGACGATGGCCTTGGGGTCGTTGTCGCGGAAGGCTGCCTCGAGCGTCTCGCGGTCAAAGTCGAATGTGGGCGGGTTGAGCGGCACATAGATGGGCTCGGCACCCGAGAGAATGGTGTCAGCGCCGTAGTTCTCGTAGAACGGCGAGAAGATGACGACCTTGTCTCCGGGGTTCGTAACCGTCATCATGGCGGCCATCATGGCCTCGGTGGAGCCGCAGGTGACCACGATATTCTGGTTGGGGTCGATCGGCATGCCCATAAAGTGCTCCTGTTTGGCGGCGAGCGCCTCGCGCATGGCCTGGGAGCCCCAGGTAATGGAGTACTGGTGGTAGAGCGGCTTGGGGTCGGCGGCGATGGTGCTCAGGCTGTTGAGCAGCTGCGCCGGAGGATCGAAGTCGGGGAAGCCCTGCGAGAGATTGACGGCATCGTACTTATTGGAGATGCGTGTCATGCGGCGGATGACCGAATCGGTAAATGTTGCCGTGCGGTTGGAGAGTTCTTTCATGCCGGTCCTTTCGAGGAATTGCAGTGGGGCAAGTTTACTCCTATGGAACCGGTGGGAATTGCTCGAAACGCGCTCGAAAAACTCTTTTCAAAATTCTTGAAAATTGGGGCTTGCATCGCGTGGCGTTCCTTGCAATAATAGTCGAGCGCGAAGCGCACAGGACACGGTGGGTGTAGCTCAGTTGGCTAGAGCGACGGGTTGTGGTCCCGTAGGTCGAGGGTTCGAGTCCCTTTACCCACCCCAGTTCTTGCTTCGTGTTGATATCGGGTCGTTAGCTCAGTTGGTAGAGCAGGGGACTCTTAATCCCAAGGTCCAGGGTTCGAACCCCTGACGGCCCACCACACGATATCTCCTCTAAAGTCCGCCATAACGGACTTTAGCTTTGGGTCGTTAGCTCAGTTGGTAGAGCAGGGGACTCTTAATCCCAAGGTCCAGGGTTCGAACCCCTGACGGCCCACCACACGATATCTCCTCTAAAGTCCGCCATAACGGACTTTAGCTTTGGGTCGTTAGCTCAGTTGGTAGAGCAGGGGACTCTTAATCCCAAGGTCCAGGGTTCGACCCCCTGACGGCCCACCCAAAGCATGTTAAAGCGACTGGCTTAGGCTGGTCGCTTTTTTGTTAACCTCGCATGGGGTCGAACCCGTCGGGGCGCGGAGCTGAGGAAATGCGTAAGCATTTGCCAGCGCAGCGCGCAAGGCGCGAAGCGCCGCAGCGACCGCCTGCGCAGCAGGCTGACCCCCTGACGGCCCACCCAAAGATTGTTAAAGCGACTGGCTCAGGCTGGTCGTTTTTTGTTGACCTCGCATGGGGTCGAACCCGAAAGGGCACAGCCGCTTTCACAGATCGAGCCTACCCTGGGGATCGGTAAAACCGTCAGTACCCTCCTTGAGTTTCTTCTCGTCTGTCTTCACGCGACGCTCGAGCTTTTTTGTATCCTCGGCAGGCGGTAGGTTCTCGGGGACAATTCCGCGGTCGATGAGGCTGCCACGCACGCTTGTGTTGTTCTCGACGTGCTCTTGCTTGATCTGGTCCAGGCCGTACAGGTCGTGTTCCTCGGCGTTGAAGGCCGTCATCGAGTTAGTAAGGTCCTTTGCTTTGATGAGGACATCGGCTAACCTGTCCGCCAATGCCGCTCTCTTGGGTACGCCGAGCTGCTGCTTCATTTCCGCCGTGCTTCTGCCGCCGAATAACGCCTCATCGCCCTTCGACTTGATGATCGCGAATCCTTTGGAGTCCACGCCGCGTTTGAACGCAATACCCGAGAGCTGTTTCTCTGAATCGGATAGCGAGTGGCGCGCCTGCAAGCGCTGAATCTCTGCGAAGCGCTGCTCTATGAGCTCTTGGCGGCGCGTCTGCACGGCAAAGTATGCCTGGGCGAGCGCGATCTCTGGCTTGTTTGAATCTCCGTTCTGTGCGATTAAATAGCATGCATAGCGCGTAAGTTTGTAGTCTTTAACCGCGCGAGCGGCGACACCGGCAGTTACCATTTTCGTGGTGTCACGAAAATGGGAATCAACTGGAGTTTTGTTTGTTTCGCACGAGACTTTTGCCCTCTTAACAACTTCGGCGAAGTTCTCCCATCGAGTGTACCCCATGGGTTCCATTAAATCGCGTGCGAGCCAATACTCAACGCCGTCTTCCACATGGGCGTAGCTGTCAAGTTCGACACGCCATTTCTCGATATCCCTGCTGTCCATATCTCCTCCTTGCTGGTCTATTTTCTATGCGGGCTTTGCCCGCTCTATATTCAGAATAAGGATACGCTGTCGTGCGGACACGAATGGGCCCCGTGCTGCTTCAAGCTCACGGGGCCCATGGATATCGATTGATTGTGTTCTGCTTTAGATAGGTGTCCGGTTTAATCCGCTCGATAGTGCGATCCGAGACTTTCGGTCCGCTTACGCATGGCTTTGACCATCTCCGTCGACAGCTGAATCTGCGACTGTAGGCGGGCGAGGGCTGCGATCTCGCTGTCATCGGCATGCGGCTTGCTCAGCGCCATGGCCTTGTCTTGCAGGCTTTCAAGCTGTTGCAGGGCCTCGGATAGGCCTGTTTCGGTCCTGTTGATCATGCAATAGGTGCTCATCGTGTGCCTAAGGCTGTGTGTCAGGCGATCGGCATCTGTTGTGGCAATGCCGTACTGGGGGAGGGTGATATCCGTCTTCAGGGCCGCTTCAGGCTCTTTCTGCGCTGTGAGGGCTGCCGATGCGCCCGCGATACGTCCGAATACGATGCCGTTGGCGCTTGACAAGCCACCAATGCGGTCGGCGCCGTGCATGCCGCCTGTCGCCTCGCCGCAAGCGTAGAGGCCCTCAACGCCCGTGTGCGCGGTCTTATCGATCTTGATGCCGCCGTTAGCGGCGTGGGCATACATCGCAACGCGCATCTCGTCGGTCGGCGCGATGCCGTGCTCGTCTTGCAGCCAGGTGGCAAAGGTCTGCACAAACTCTGGGACATCCTCGCGGGGGAAGTCGTAGTGGAGTGCCAGGCCTTCGGCACCTGCCTGTTCGATGACGAGATCGATAGCGCGGGAGGCCAAGCGTGACGTGAAGGGACCATATCCAGAGCGCTGCTCGAGCAGGTCGTCCAGCTTGTCGTCGGCAATATCTACCGGCTGGTCTACATGCACGTAGCGCCAGGTTTTCTCGTTGAAGACCAAGTTACGCCTGGGCTCGATGAAGCCAGGCATCATCTGCATGAACTCTATATTAGTAAGTGTTGCGCCGTGCGCCAGTGCGATGGCCTGCGAGGAGCTGAGCACATCAGCCGACGTAAGGCTGCGCTCGAACAGGCCGCCTGTGCCACCGGCTGCGATGATCGTGGCCTTGGCAGCAAAGGGCACGATTCGATTTTCGGTAAGGTCGTAGAGTACGGTTCCGGTTATTCTGCCGTTCGTGTCCTCAACAAGGTCGATAAGCTCATGGCGGGGGAGCAGGCGAATGCCGAGCGACTCGATCCAGGTCGTCAGAGCGTCCTCAAGGGGCTTGCGGGTGAGGCCGCGCCACATGCGCGTCTTGTGGTCAAAGCAGGGGATAAATTGCTTTTGTTGAGCACTCTTGGCGCTTTGCGGACGCTGGAGCTCAACGCCCAGGTCTTGCTCGAGCCAGTCAATCGCTTGGGGAATGCCGTGGACGAACGTTTGGACGAGTTCGGGGTCGGCAACGCCGCCGCCGACGGCCAGGATGGTGTCGATGAGGTCCTGCTCGTCGTCTTCGTCGACGGGACCGATGAGGCCGAGGCCCCAGGTACCCGGGAAGAAGCTCGATCCACTCATGGTCTTGCCGGCGCTTGCCACAGTGACGGTTGCACCCGTGCGTGCCGCTTCGATGGCGGCACAAAGGCCCGCAATGCCAGATCCTATTACCAGTACATCAGTCGATTCCATCGGATTCCTTTCTCGTCCGGCGCATTGTCGCACGGGTGATCGGCAATGGGGCCGCAAAGACCCGGCAAATCGGTAAAGGGCAAATATGGCAGGTGGGCGTCATGGACGCTCTGACGCTCCATCTCATCACATCTTGCATTTCGCCCCAACTGATATATCGGCATTAGCTACCCTGCGACAGCGCAAACAAAAAGAGCCGCTACCTGGGTGGGTAGCGGCTCCAAAGCTCAACTATATGAGCATCGCGCGGGCGCGATTAGGCCTTGAGGGCCTCCTCGACGGCGACAGCGCAGGCGACGGTGGCACCGACCATGGGGTTGTTGCCCATGCCGATGAGACCCATCATGTCAACGTGCGCAGGCACGGAGGAAGAACCGGCGAACTGGGCGTCGGAGTGCATACGGCCCATGGTGTCGGTCATGCCGTAAGAGGCAGGGCCGGCGCCCATGTTGTCCGGGTGCAGGGTACGACCAGTGCCGCCACCAGAAGCGACGGAGAAGTACTTCTTGCCAGCCTCGAGGCGCTCCTTCTTGTAGGTGCCAGCGACGGGGTGCTGGAAGCGCGTGGGGTTGGTGGAGTTACCGGTGATCGAGATGTCGACGTTCTCGTGCCACATGATGGCAACGCCCTCGCGGACGTCGTCGGCGCCGTAGCAGTTGACGGCGGCGCGGGGACCATCGGAGTAGGGGATGGTCTCGACGACCTTGAGCTCGCCCGTGAAGTAGTCGAACTGGGTCTTCACGTAGGTGAAGCCGTTGATGCGGGCGATGATCTGAGCAGCGTCCTTGCCCAGACCGTTGAGGATGACGCGCAGCGGCTTCTTGCGAGCCTTGTTGGCGTTTAGAGCCAGGCCGATAGCACCCTCAGCGGCAGCGAAGGACTCGTGACCGGCCAGGAAGGCGAAGCACTCGGTGTCGTCGGAGAGCAGCATAGCGCCCAGGTTGCCGTGGCCCAGACCGACCTTGCGGTCCTCGGCGACGGAGCCGGGAACGGTGAAGGCCTGGATGCCCTCGCCGATGATGGCGGCAGCCTCAGAAGCGGACTTGGCGCCACGCTTGACAGCGAGAGCGCAACCGAGGGTGTAGGCCCACTCGGCGTTCTGGAAGGCGATGGACTGGGTGTTGTTGACGATCTCACGCGGGTTGAAGCCCTTGTCGGTGCAGATCTGCAGAGCTTCCTCGAGGGAGGCGATGCCGTTGTCGGCGAGGCACTTGTTGATCTTGTCAGCGCGGCGCTCGTAACCTTCGAACGTAACAGTCATAGTTATTTCCCTCCCTTTCTACTCGTGAACCGGGAACACGCTGGCGACGGAGTGAGTCTCCTCGTCGGTGCGCGGGTCGATGTACTTGGCAGCGTTCTCCCACTGACCATAGTGGCCCATAGCGCCAGCGATGGCCTCCTCGGGGGTCTTGCCGGCCTTGACGGCGTCGGTGAACTTGCCGAGGTTCAGGAACTCGAACGCGATGATCTCGTTCTTGTCGTTGAGAGCCATGCGGGTGACGTAGCCCTGAGCGAGCTCGAGGTAACGAGCGCCCTTGGCCTTGGTGCCGAACATGGTGCCGACCTGAGAGCGAAGGCCCTTGCCGAGGTCGTCGAGGGAGGCGCCCACGGGCAGGCCGCCCTCGGAGAACGCGGTCTGGCTGCGGCCGTAAACGATCTGCAGGAAGATCTCGCGCATAGCAACGTTGATGGCGTCGCAGACGAGGTCGGTGTTGAGGGCCTCGAGGATGGTCTTACCGGGAAGGATCTCGGAAGCCATGGCGGCAGAGTGGGTCATACCCGAGCAGCCGATGGTCTCAACGAGGGCCTCCTCGATGATGCCGTCCTTGACGTTCAGCGTGAGCTTGCAGGCGCCCTGCTGAGGTGCGCACCAACCCACACCGTGCGTAAGACCGGAGATGTCGGAAATCTCCTTAGCCTGGACCCACTTGCCCTCCTCGGGGATGGGTGCGGGGCCGTGGTATGCACCCTTGGCAACGGGGCACATGTTCTCCACTTCCTGTGAGTACTGCATGCCTCTCCTCTCTATCGTGTTGGCGTCCCGTCTGGGGGCCGTGGCTGGCGATTGCCGGGCGACCCTTCGAAAGGGACATGACATGCAGCCCCTATAATACCGCGAAATGCACGGAATATTCGGCGAACGGCTCAGTTTTCGTAGCGAGATGCGCGGAACTTTCAATTGAAACGGTTTAACTCTATATTCTGTGGTCGTGCACTTCCGTAGAGGGGGTCCGTCTTGGGCAAGCTTTTGGTCAGCTTTTGTAAGCGTTGCAGGGGTTGACCTGTTGCAACGGTGCCGTTCGCCGCCTGTTTACTGCCTTTGGCCGCGCGAGCGAATTGTTTTGCGTGAATGTTTTGATGGCACGCTTCAATCGTGCTGTATTGGATGGCAAGCAGATCCCGGCGAAGGGAGCGCCATGCAGCGCGTTTGGAGAACGGTTACCGGCTTTTACCATGTCTGTGCCCGCGGTACGGGCAAGCAGCTCATCTTTGAGGGCGATGAAGACCGGTGGGAGTTCTTGGAGCTGATGCGTGAGTGCTGCCGCAAGGCGGGCGTGACGGTTATCGCCTGGTGCCTTATGGGCAATCACGTGCATTTGGTGCTTACAGATTACGAGGACAGGATGAGCGCGGCGATGCACCGGTTGCTTTTGACGTACGCGCGGCGGTTCAATAAACGCACGGGGCGCACAGGGCATCTGTTCCAGAACCGTTTTGACCGGCGCTCGCTCGATACCGACTGGCAGGTGATGGAGGCTATTCGCTCCGTACACGCCGATCCGCAGGAGGCGGGCGTTAGCCTAATCGAGCGATATCCCTGGAGTAGCTTTGCGGAGCATTTGTGCGCTTACGACGGTGACGCGGCTGATGTCGCGAGGGGATTTTCTGATCCTTCTTGCGTGCTTGAGCTTTTTGGCTCTGCCGAGGGCTTTATTGCCTATTCGCTTTCGACGCCCGACGGCAGTGAGCCAGCGCTGTGTGATATGAAAGAGACGGAATGGGAACGCCACGCCTTTGCTGACAAGATGGCGAAGAGCCTCGGGGTTCCGCTCAATGGGGTTAAAACTGCACCGCCGGCGCAGCGCGATACCGTTATTTTTGGATTGCACGATGCCGGCTTTACGGTGCGCCAGATTGAGCGGTATACCGGGATTGGCAAAAGTACCGTCTCTCGTATCGTGCGCGCCCGCGCGCGAACGGCGATGCGGGCTGGCGGAAACGTGATGTAAGGTCGCCTGTTCACCGCAGTTGGGGTCGTCCATACGCCGCAACCAGCGTTCAAAAGCTTGGTACGGTAACTGCACTTCTTAATATGCATAGAAAAATCGCCATCTTGCATAAAATAACGGCTCGGTCCGGGTTTGCCCGTGCCTATCCCCGTCTGCGCCGTGCAAAAAACGGAGTTTTCAGCATCGTGTTGCTGTCGGCACCGCCGCAATCTTGCAACATACGGGTCCCGAAGCTATTGATTCCCGCCGTTGCGCCGCCGAAGCGCGTGCCTGCGTCCCGTCAGACCGCGATGCTTGTTCTAAAACACAATATATATGCGCCTAAAGACGTTGATTAACGCTTTCGATGCGTATACACACAGCTTGGCGTGCTGAATACTCGCAAAAATGCACGCCGCTCCCTATGGGACCCGTCTGCGGCAGGCGCGAAGCGAGTCGGAGCTTCGCAGAACGGGGCTTGGCGCATTGCTTGGCGGGCCCGGGGCCCTGCCGCAGGCCTTTGGTGCTGTGGAAAACGCCCGTGCTCGCGTCTGGCTGTGTGGCAAATGTCAGACGGGGCGCCGGACGCGCGGACTTTGTGCGTTCGCGCTCATTAGGTAAAAACAGAGCCGCCCGTATCGGGCGGCTTGGCAATCAAAAACCTTGGATTCGGGGCATAAACTACTGGTTAGCTTGCCCCTCGAGCATGCCGTCGAGGGTACGCCAGGCGAGCTCGGCGCATTTGACGCGGGCGGGCATGTGCGAGATATCCTGGAGCTGGGCGGCTTCGTCCAGGTCTTCCAGGTCTTCCTCGGAGAGCTGCTCGCCGCGTATCATGGCGAGGAAGAGCTCTGCCAGGCGGTGAGCTTCCTCGACGGTCTCGCCGGTGATGAGGTCGGCCATGATGTCGGCGCTGGCCTGGCTGATGGCGCAGCCGTGGCCGGTAAAGGAGGCCTCCTCGATCACGCCGTTCTCGACGCGCAGCTGCAAGGTGAGCTCGTCGCCGCAGCTGGGGTTGATGCCGTCGTGCTCGTGCGTGGGAGCATCCATCTCGTACTTATAGTCGGGGTGCGAGTTGTGCTCCATAAACGTGGTGGAGGTGTACAGATTACCCATTGAACGTGCTCCAAACGTGATGCAGGCCGGCGATGAACTTGTCGATATCGGCCTTGTCGTTGTAGAAGGCCACGCTGGCGCGGCAGCAGGCAAGGTTCTCAACGCCCAGCCAAGTGAGCAGCGGCTGCGCGCAGTGGTGGCCAGCGCGGATGCAGACGCCGTCCATGTCCATGATGCTCGCGACGTCGTGCGGGTGGATGCCCTTGACGTTAAAGCTCACGACGCCGTGGTGGTTATCCCAATAGATGGAGCCGATGATCTGGACAAAGTCGAGCTGCATGAGCTCGCCCATCAGGTAGTGGACGAGTGCCTGCTCGCGGGCCTGGATGTTCTCGTAACCCACGGTGTTGACCAGGTAGTCGAGTGCCGCACCTGTGGCGAAGATGCCGGCGGCGTCCTGCGTGCCGGCCTCGAACTTCTCGGGGACGGGCGCCCAGACGGCGTCCTGCTCGGTGACCGAATCGATCATTTCGCCGCCGGTGAGCATGGGCGGCATGGCGTTGAGCAGGTCCATCTTTCCCCACAGCACGCCGATGCCCATGGGGCCCATGGCCTTGTGCGCGCTAAAGGCAAAGAAGTCGGCGCCCAGGTCGGCCACATCGACCGGCATGTGCGGCAGCGACTGCGCGCCGTCGACGACCAGATAGCCGCCGTACTTGTGCACGAGCTTGCCGAGGTTCTTGACCGGGTTCTCGACGCCCAGCACGTTGGAGACCTGTCCCACGGCCAGGATTTTGGTCTTGGGACCCACCTTGGCAAGAACCTCCTCGGTGGTGAGCTGGCCGGTCTTGGTGGGGTAGAGGTAGACGAGCTTGGCGCCGGTCTCGCGGCAGACCTGCTGCCACGGAATCAGGTTGGAGTGGTGCTCCATGATGGTGATGACGACCTCGTCACCGGGCTCGAGCACCGTGGGTGCAAAGCTCTTGGCGACCAGGTTGAGCGACTCGCTCGTGTTGCGGGTGAAGACGACCTCGTTGGCCTGGGCGGCGCCGATGAGGTCGGCGATCTGTTGGCGGACCTTCGCGATGGCCTCGGTGGCCTCGACGGACAGCGAGTACAGGCCGCGCAGGGGGTTGGCGTTCATACGCTGGTAGAAGTCGCGCTCGGCGTCGAGCACGCAGGCAGGGCGCTGTGCGGTGGCGGCACTATCGAGGAAGGCGATCTCGGGGTGCTGCTGAAACAGCGGGAACTGCGCCTTGTAGGGGTTGGTCTCGATGTCCACAGTGGGCCAGCCGCGCGAAGCCTCGTCGCTGGCGTCGAGCTCCATGGGCTCGGGGGCAGTACAGGTGTCGCATTTAACGTGCTCGGTGTCGATCATGCGAGCTCCTCTTCAAAGTTGTCGATCAGGTTATTGCCCAGGCGGACGACGGCTGCGCGGGTGCGCTCGTCGGTGGCGGAAAGCGCGGCGTCCTCCAGCTTGGCGCGGATGAACAGGTCCTCGGCGGCGTTTTGGTCAAGGCCGCGGCAGGCGAGGTAGAACAGCTGCTCGTCGCGGACGTGGCCGATGGTGGCGCCGTGGTTGCCGGCGACGTCGTCCTCGTCGCAGAGAATGACGGGAATGGTCTTGTTGTCGACGACCTTGTTGGCCAAAAGCACCGTCTCGCGCTCGGTGCCGGTTGCACCCTTGCAGCCGTGCACGAGGTCGATGGTGCCACGGTAGACCTTCTTGGACGTGCCGGTCAGCACGCCGTTGGCGTCGATCTCGCACTCGGTCTTGCGACCGCGGTGGCGCAGCTCGTAGTTAAAGTCGCGCACCTGCTCGCGGGCGCCAAGGTAGTCAGTATCGATGGTGACCTTGGCGGTATCGCCCAGCAGGTCGCCGGCAAGGCCGGTGGCGCTGGCGCCGGCACCCAGGACGGTGTGTTGCACGTTGACGCGCGCGCCCTCGTCCAGGAACAGGCCGGTGTCGTCGAGTGCGATCCAGCTATCGTCGAGCGTCTGCGTGCAGGCCACGTTGACGGTGGCGTACTCGTGGGCGCACACGCGCAGCACGGATCCCACGACGCCCTCGCCGGCAACGGGGGAGTCCAGAGCGATCTGCAGGTCGAGCGTCGACTGGGGACGGACGACGACGTCGATGGCGGCGATGGCCGCGGCGGCATCGACACCGCTCACACGCACGGTAACCGTGGCGTGCTTGTATGCGGACACATCGATGACGACGCGCTTGGTGGCGTGGTCGGCCAGGTAGGTGTAGGCAGCCTCGCCCATGCCAGTCTCGAAGGCCTCAGCGGGGGAGAGCTCCTCCTCCAGCTTAATGGCACCGGCCTGGTAGACGGAGGTGGCGGGCACGTCGAGCTCGGTCTCGGGCGTGATGCGGGCGCGGTCGGCGGCATCACCGGGCGCGGAGGCGCGGCGCTCGGGGAAGCGCTCGGCCATGGCGTCCATGGCGGTGTCGAAGGCGTCTGCCACGCCAGTAAACTGCTCTTCCAAGCCCCCAACCTCAATGGTCTCGGCGGGAGCGGCGGCAAGCTCGTCAGAGAGCTCGAGCTTGGTCTGGTTCATCTTGAGCCAACCCCAAGTGGCAGCCGGCATCGCATTGACCTGCTCAAGGGCGGTAGCAGCGGTGTTCGTGGTCTGTTCCATTATCCGATCGCTCCTTCCATCTCAAGCTTGATCAGGTTGTTCATCTCGACGGCGTACTCAAGCGGTAGCTCCTTGGAGACCGGGTTGGCAAAGCCGTTGACGATCATGGTGCGAGCCTCTTCCTCCGGGATACCGCGGCTCATCAGGTAGAACACCTTGTCGTCGCCGATACGTCCGATGGTGGCCTCGTGGCCGATGTCCATGGCCGGGATGGTGTCGGAGCGGCTCTGGTCGTCGAGCATCAGTGACTGGCAGCTCACGGTTGCCTTGGAGCCCTCGGCCTTGGGCGTGGCAACGATAGAGCTGCGGAACGTCTGGATGCCGCCGCTCTTGGAGATGCCCTTGGTCTCGACGGTTGCCGAGGTCTCGGGCGCGTTGAGCACGACCTTGCAGCCGGTGTCGAGGTTCTGCCCGGCGCCGGCAAAGGTGATGCCGGTAAAGCTCGAGCGGGCGCGGCGGCCGTTGAGCACGCTCATGGGGTAGAGGTAGCCCACGTGGCTGCCGAAGGAGCCACTGATCCACTCGATGTCGCCGTCCTCGTCCACGCGCGCACGCTTGGTGTTGAGGTTGTACATGTTCTTGGACCAGTTCTCGATGGTCGAGTAGCGCAGGTGTGCG
>CAVFEY010000043.1:0-19870 GCA_963621725.1 Firmicutes bacterium AF25-13AC | reverse complement strand
TTTAGACGTCGACGAATGAACATTTCAGGCAGGTTCCAAGCAAAATTCTGGGCTGATTCTCGATAATCGCCTTCAATCGTCCCTTGCCATGCGCTGGCCTCGCGTACAATCTGCTCCGACATTCGCGCGCCGTCCGGCGCTTAAGAGGGGAGGGCCCCATGGCAAACGAGATTTGGACCATCAAGCGTTGTCTCGAGTGGACCAAGGAGTACCTGGCCGAGCGCAGCGAGGAGCACCCCCGTCTTTCTGCCGAGTGGCTGCTCTGCGCTGCCACGGGTTTGGCACGCATCGACTTATATATGCGCATGGACGAGACGCTTAACGCGGCTCAGCTCGAGACCATGCACGCGGCCGTTGTTCGTCGCGCTAAAGGTGAACCGCTGCAGTACATCACCGGCAGCACGCAGTTTCGCATGATCGACGTCACGTGCGCCCCCGGCGTGCTCATTCCACGTCCCGAGACCGAGATGCTCGTCGAGGAAGTCCTCAATTATCTGGATGCCGAGGTGCTGAGCCCCGAGGCTGCTGCCCGTCAGCGTGTTGAGCTGCCTTGGAACGATGAGGTCGAGGAGGCACGCAAGGCTGAGGCCGCGCTGGCAGACGAACGCGCGACCGCCGAGCGCCGTGCCGCCAACCTGACGGCCGCCGATGAGGCTGCGCTGGGTAGCGACGTGCTCGGCAGCCGTGCCTATGCCGAGGAGCTGGCCGACCGCGAGGCCGAGGAAGCCGCCGCGCAGGCAGCAGAAGCCGAAGTCGCGGAAGCCGCCGAGTCCGAGCTCGACGAATACGGCATCGCCATCGAGGGTGCCGACCAGGAGACGGCTTCAGCTCAGGATGCCGCTTCGCCTGCCCCAGCCGAGCCCCGCATCGCCCGCGTTCTCGAGGTCGGCTGCGGCACGGGCTGCATCTCGCTCTCCCTTGCCTGGGAGCGCCGCGGCCACGTTACCTGCACCGCCACCGATATCGAGCCGCGCGCTATCGATCTGGCCACCAAAAACCGCGACGCGCTCGGTCTCACATCCGATGAGGTCGCCTTTAGCCTCACCAACCTGGTGAGTTCCATTCCCCGCGAAGAGTGGGGCACCTTTGATGTGCTTGTCTCCAATCCGCCCTACATTCCGACCGACGTCATGCGCTCGCTGCCGCACGAGGTCAAGGACTTCGAGCCCGACCTGGCGCTCGAGGGCGGCGCCGATGGCCTGGACATCTTCCGCCGCCTGCTCAATGCGGCACCCTATATGCTGCGTGCCGGTGGCCTCTTTGCCTGCGAGCTCTACGAGGGTGCCCTCGACGCCGCGGCCGAGCTCTGTCGCCAGGCAGGCCTTTCGGACGTGCGTATCGTCCACGACCTCACCGATCGCCCCCGCATCGTCCGAGCCATCGTCACCGAGCCCAAACAGCGCCAGTAATATTTATTAACTGGTTAGCAAAAATTATAAAGTAGTTTATAATTAGGACGGCTGAAAGAGGTCGGCCCATGCAACCTCCTACCTTTCGGGAAATCATTGCCCTACTCAAGCACGATGGATTCGTGAAGGTCGCGCAAGTCGGTAGTCATGCTAAGTATGTTTCTGGTGACCGTGTTGTCACCGTGAACGGCTCTGGTGGTGATCGACCAAAGAAGGGCACGTGGGCAAGTATTCGTCGCCAAGCTGAATGGTAGTTGGAGGCAAAATGAGGCAGCGATTTACCTATGACTGCGTTCTCATAAAAGAAGACGACGGTTACTGCGCCAGTTTCCCGCAGATTCCCGGCGCCTTTGCCGATGGCGATACGCGCGAAGAAGCGATTGCCCATGCCACCGAGGCACTGGTGGCGTTTTTGGCCGACGACCTCAACAACGGTTTGACTCCGGCAGGGTACGAACGCTCGGCCGAGGTCGTGGCCCTTTCAGTCGAAATCGACCACGAGGACGCTCGGGAAGCGGCGTGCCGAACATTTAAAGACGCAGCGCTGGACCTCAAAGTCTCCGCTCCGCGGATTACCGCGCTGGTCAAAGCCGGAAAGCTCGATGTTGAACTCGTCGATGGCCGTCGGATGATAACGATAGACAGCATCGAGCGCTACGCCGCCCAAGAACGCCACGCCGGCAGGCCAAAGAAGTTCGTCGCAGTCCAATAACCCCCTCACTTTCACCGACTACTAGAGCCGCTCACCAAACCAACATGCGCTCTGGGCAAATAGGTTGAACGTTTCGTGCGAGAATGCCCCACAGTAAACAAACTTGCACCAGAGCGTAAGGGGCTGGCATACACATGCAGACGGTCTATCGGGTATACGAGGGAACGCGCGAGCCGCATCGGCTTGCCGTCGAGCGCGCGGCCGAGGTGCTCGGCCGCGGCGGCCTGGCGCTGATCCCGACCGAGACGGTTTACGGTGTCGCCGTGGCGGTCAACGCCTTCTCGGACGCCGTGCCCCAAGATACAGGCGAATTCCCATCGTGGCCGCGCGATCCGCAGGCTGCCGTCAATGGCGCCGCGGTCCCTGCGCTCGGTACCGGCTACCGCCGTATCTTCACTCTCAAGCAACGTGAACTCACCCAAACGGTCGCCTGGCTGGTCGATGGCGTCGAGGCGCTCGACCGCTATGGCGTGGATATCCCGGAAGATGCCCGCGTACTTGCGCGACGATGCTGGCCGGGAGCCCTGACTATCGTGGTCAAGGCGGCTCCCTGCGTGCCGACCTTTATGCGTGCTGCCGACGACACCGTGGCCCTGCGCGCTTCGGCCTCTCCCGTGGTCCAAGCGCTCATCCGCGCCTGCGGCAGTCCCCTTGCCTGCACGAGCGCCAACACACACGGCGCGCCCTCGCCGGCAAGCTTTGCCGCCGTCGAAGGTCGCATCCTGGAGGGGGTCGATGTTGCCGTCGACGCCGGCGAGACCCCGTGTCGCGACGCCTCGACCATCGTGTCGTTCCAGCACGGCGGGCTCCAGATCCTGCGCCAAGGCGCACTTCCCGCATCAGAGATCGAACGGGTCCTGTCTGACCCGATGCAATAGAAAGGTGTAAGCGATGTCGTTGAATCTGGGCAGCCTGGGCATGGAAGATGCCTCGTTTAACTTTGGCGGTTCCTACATCATGGCGCTCGACTGCGGCACCACCTCGGTACTTGCGACCATCGTCGACGAGTACGGCTGCATCGTCGCGCAGGCACGTCGTAGCGTCAAAACCAGCTTCCCGCGTCCCGGTTGGATAGAGCAAGACCCCATGGAGGTGCTTGCCAGCCAGATCGGCGTGATGATGGAGGTCCAGTTTAAGAGCGGCATCCATTCTGACCGCATCGCCGCCATCGGTATCTCCAACCAGCGCGAGACCACGGTGGTGTGGGACCGCATAAGCGGCCAACCCATCTATAACGCCATCGTGTGGCAATGCCGTCGCACCGCACCTCTGATCGACGAGCTGGTCGAGCGGGGCGCAGAAGAGCTGGTGCGCTCCCGTACGGGACTCACGCTCGATCCGTATTTCTCGGCTTCCAAGGTGCAGTGGATCCTCGACAACGTCGACGGTGCGCGTGAGAGCGCGGCGGCGGGCGACCTCATGTTCGGCACCATCGATACCTGGCTCATCTACAACCTCACCGGCAGTCAGGTCTTTGCCACCGACTACACCAATGCCAGCCGCACGGCGCTCTTTAATATCCATACGCTCGATTGGGACGACGACCTGCTGGCGCTCTTTGACGTTCCACGTTCCATGATGCCCGAGGTTCGTTGGAGCTCGGGCGACTACGGCCGCGTCGCGAGCGACATCATGACCAACATGCCGCCCATCATGGGCGTGGCGGGCGATCAGCAGGCGTCGCTGTTCGGCCACTGCTGCTTCCATCCCGGCCAGACCAAAAACACCTATGGCACGGGTTGCTTTATGCTCATGAACACCGGCGACGAGGTCGTCGAATCCAAGAACGGTCTGGTCTCCACGATCGGTATCGCCGCGGACGGCAAGATCAGCTATGCGCTCGAGGGTTCTATCTTTGCCGCCGGCTCAACCATGAACTGGCTGCGCAACAACATGGGCATCATCTCGAGTGTGAGCGAGTCCGCGCAACTCGCCGCTTCGATCAACGACAACGAGGGCTGCTACTTCGTCCCCGCCTTCGCTGGCCTGGGCGCTCCCTGGTGGGACCCGCGTGCCCGCGGTATCGTGTGCGGCCTGACCGGTGCCTCGAGTCGCGCGACCATTGTGCGTGCGGCCTGCGAGTCCATGGCCTACCAGAGTTATGACGTGCTGCGCGCCATGGAGCAGGACGTGGGACTTTCGATTGAGCGCCTGTCCGTCGATGGCGGTGCCTCGCGCAACGAGTTCATCATGCAATTCCAGGCCGACCTGCTGGATATCCCCGTGCTGCAATGCGAGACGGTGGAGACCACGGCAATCGGTGCCGCGTACTTGGCGGGTCTTGCCGTCGGCTATTGGGAAGACCTGGAAGAACTGGAGCAAAATGCCCAGATCGTTAGGACCTTCCTTCCCCACATGTCCGCCGAGCGCCGCGAGCAAAACCTTGCGGGCTGGCGTGATGCAGTCAGGCGCTCGCTCAGCATCGCACAGTAGGGCTGTGATGGGCTGCTCGATATAACAAACCGCTAAACTAATGCATGGCGTGCGGCGGCAACATTGCTTCGCGCCTTGTCAGCAAGGTCGTTTTGCGGCCGCAACGAAAGGGGCAATCAACCCATGACCGTCACCTACGACGCGTCCCGTGTGACGCTTGTCGACCACCCGCTCGTCCAGCACAAGCTGTCGATCCTGCGCGACAAAAACACCGGCACCAACCAGTTCCGCCAGCTTGTGCGCGAGCTCGCACTTTTTGACGGCTACGAGGCCATGCGCGACCTGCCCATGGAAGACGTCGAGGTCGAGACCCCCATCACTACCGCCACGTTCAAACAGCTTGCCGGCAAGAAACTCGCCATCGTGCCCATCCTGCGTGCGGGCCTTGGCATGGTCGATGGCATCCTCGACCTGGTGCCCTCCGCTCGCGTGGGCCACATCGGCATGGAGCGCGACGAGGTCACCCACGAGCCGCACGAGTATTACTGCAAGATGCCCAAGGATATCGACCAGCGCATCTGCCTGGTCGTCGACCCCATGCTTGCCACGGGCGGTTCGGCCGAGATGGCCATCAGCTACCTGCGCGAGCGCGGTGTCAAGGACATCCGCATGCTGTGCATCGTCGCGGCCCCCGAGGGCCTCAAGTCGCTGACTGAGAAGGATCCTGATGTGCATATCTATACCTGCGCCATCGACGACCATCTCAACGAGGCTGCCTACATCGTTCCCGGCCTCGGCGACGCCGGCGACCGCATCTACGGCACGCTGTAATCTCTGAGCCATACCGGCTAACGTCGAAAATACGAAGAAATGGTGCGCGCGGGCGAGCAAAAGACGTCCACGCGCACTCCTGTTAACGGACGTTTTGCGCTGAGGGGTTCGAGAAAAACGTATTACCGTACCTGCGGCATAAAGAAGGTCTTAAGAAAACGAACAGGTGCGTATTAACCGATGCTTTTTCGGTTGTACTTTAGCGATTGGCTCGTACAATAGTCACCAATGTTTGGCGGGAACTGTCCTGTGAGGCGATAAAAAAGGAAAGTGAGGACGCCAGTGTTTCAGATAGCCGATCTGCTCGCTATCGTTGCAGGTGCCATCGCGGGCGCGATTGCCTTCCTTCCCTTTGTCTTTACGCTCAAGCCGGTTCTTGACGATAAGCAGAATGCGGACATGCTCAAGGGTATGGTGAGTCTCGCGGTCTCGGCAATCGCGTTGCTTGTCTTTACCTTGGTTGTGTTTGTGTTGTTCGGAGAGGCATTTCGCATGTTCCTCCTGGGCGAGGCGATCGGCTTCGTGGCCTTTATGGCCGCCTGCGCGGTTCGCGTCGCCAAGGCGCTGCGAGATCCTCATGAGGTCGAAAGGTAAGTCGTGGAAATTTTTGAAAAGCTGCCTGATGAGATTAATCATCTGGTCAGCGAGTTCAGCTCCACCCCTGTCGTGGGCGATCTGAGCTGCGGCATCACGCAGTACTCGTTTTGGCTGATCGTCTCCACGATCGTGCTCCTGATCGTCCTAGCCGTGTTCAAGAAGAAGCAGACCCTGGTTCCCAAGGGCTTCTTCGTCAACGGTTTCGAGTACATCATCGAGTACGTCGAGAACGATATCGGCAAGGGTGTCGTGGGTGAGAACTGGAAGAAGCACTTCCCGTTCCTGTGCTCGCTTTTCCTGTTCATCCTGATCAATAACATGATCGGCCTGATCCCGGGAATGAAGCCCGGCACCGGCGCAATCGGCTCCACCGCCGCACTCGCCATTTTCGCCTTCGTGTACTTCATCTACTACGGATGCAAGGCTCACGGCGTGATCGGCTACATCAAGAGCCTCGCCCCGCAGGGCGTGAGCTTCCCGATGAACGTGCTCGTGTGGGTCGTCGAGCTTTTCTCGACCTTCCTGCGCCTCATCACGCTCGCCGTCCGTCTGTTCTGCAACATGTTCGCAGGACACGTGGTCATGGGCTCGTTCGCCATCATGGCGAGCATGTTCATGCAGCCGCTGCTTCAGCAGGTTTCCGCGGCCCACGCCGTCGGCGCCCTGCCTTCGCTGGCCTGGCTTGCCATCCTCATCCTGATCTATGCGATCGAGCTTGTGGTCGGCGCCATCCAGGCTTACGTCTTCACGGTCCTTACCGCCGTGTATGTCTCCGAGGCAGAGGAGGTCGCGGAGGAGGAGTAATCTTCCGTTCGCGCCTTAAAGGTAAGGCAATTCGTTAAACCGCCGGTGCCCGTACCCATGGAGCCCGGCAGTTATAAAAAGGTTATCCTGCGTGAAATAAGACACGCACGACAAAGGAGGAATCGTGGGAGTTATCGGTTACGGTCTCGGTGTTATCGGCGCTGGTCTTGCTATCGGCCTGTCTGCTCTGGGTGCTACGGGTGCTATGGCCCGTCAGCCTGAGGTCCAGGGCCGCGTGTTCACCGTCTTCATCATGGGCTCCGCCTTCGGCGAGGCTCTGGCTCTGATCGGCTTCGTTGTCGCGCTGATCGTTAAATAGCACGGAGCGTCAAGTATGAATCTTTCATCCCAGAAGAGCGCGATCGCACTCTCCGCGTCCGCGGCCGCGCTGCTTATGCCGGTTTCCGCGTTCGCCGAGGACGGCGCTGCCGGTGCGGACATCCTCATCCCTAAGATGGCGGAGTTCATCCCGGCGCTTATCGCCTTCCTGATCATCTGGATCGTGCTGGCCAAGGTCGCCCTGCCGGGCATCATGAAAACCATGGAGGAGCGCGGCAAGAAGATCGAGGAGAGCCTCGACGAGGCCGAGAAGACCAAGCAGGAGGCTATCGCCAAGCGCGCTGAGTCCGACTCGATCGTCACCGACGCCCGTCGTCAGGCTGCCGACATCGTTCTCGAGGCCCGTAAGGACGCCGAGTCCGAGCGCGCCCGTATCATCGAGGCTGCTCACAAGGAGGCCGAGGAGATCATCGCCAAGGCCCATACGACCGTCGAGGACGAGCGCAAGTCCATTTACGCCGGTGCCGCGAGCTCCATCGCCGACCTGTCCGTTGCCGTCGCCACCAAGATCGTGGGCGAGGCACTCGAGGACGATGCCGAGCAGAAGAAGCTCATCGAGCGCTACATCCAGGAAGCAGGTAGCCTGAATGCCGACTAGCCGCTATCAGGACAAGGTGCTCGAGACCTACGCGCGCTCCCTTCTGGAAGCCGCTAAGGCCGAGGACCATGTGTTTGAGGACCTCGAGATGATCGAGCGCCTGGCTTCTGCCAGCCCCGAGATCATCGCCGTGCTCGACACCATGTCCAAGCGCGACCAGCTCGACCTTCTTCCCAAGGTGGCAGCTGCCTTTAAGTATGTTGCCGAGGAAGACGAGGATGTAGTGGGCGTGACCGTCACCACGGCGATCCCGCTCGACGACGAGCTGCGTCAAACCATCACTAAGAAATGCGAGCAGGACTTCGGCCGCAAGGTATTCCTTATCGAGCAGGTCGACCCGTCTATCGTGGGCGGCCTGGTGCTCGAGGCCCGCGGCGAGCGTCGTGACATTTCCGTCAAGACGCAGCTGCGCATCGCGCAGGAGACCCTCGCAAACTCTGCTAATTCGTACGGAGGTGAAGCCTAATGTCCGAAACCCTCAATGCCCAGGATATCGCCAAGAAACTGCAGGAGCAGCTCACGAGCCTCTCCGCGACGGTCGATACGCATGAGGTTTCAACGGTCGATGAGGTAGGCGACGGCATCGCGCGCGTCTCCGGCCTCAAGAGCGCCATGGCAGGCGAGCTTCTGGAGTTCAAGAGCTCCGATACCGGTGAGACCGTCTTCGGCCTTGCCCAGAACCTTGACCGTGACGAGGTCGGCGCCGTTCTGTTCGGTGCCGTCGACTCCATCAAGGAAGGCGACGAGTGCCGCACCACTGGCCGCGTTATGGATATCCCCGTGAGCCGTGCCATGCTCGGCCGCGTCGTCAATCCGCTCGGCCAGCCCATCGACGGCCTGGGCGACATCGTCGCTACGCACCGTCGCCCCATCGAGTTCAAGGCTCCCGGCGTCATCGATCGTACCCCGGTGTGCGAGCCGGTTCAGACCGGTCTGCTCGCTATCGACTCCATGGTGCCTATTGGCCGCGGTCAGCGTGAGCTCATCATCGGTGACCGTAAGACCGGTAAGACCGCCATCGCCATCGACGCTATCCTCAACCAGCGCGGCAAGGGCATGGTCTGCATCTATGTCGCCATCGGCCAGAAGGCCTCCACGGTTGCCAACATCCGCGAGACCCTCGCTCAGCACGGTGCGCTCGACTACACCATCATCGTTTCGGCCACCGCTGCCGATTCCGCCCCTATGCAGTACATCGCGCCTATGGCCGGTGCCGCTATTGGCGAGTTCTTTATGTACAACGGCGAGGACGGCAAGCCCGCCAGCGAGACCAACCCCGGCGGCCACGTGCTCGTCATCTACGATGACCTGTCCAAGCAGGCTGTGGCCTACCGTCAGATGTCGCTGACGCTGCATCGTCCGCCCGGACGCGAGGCCTATCCTGGCGACATCTTCTACCTGCACTCTCGTCTGCTCGAGCGTGCCGTCAAGATGTCCAAGAAGAACGGTTACGGCTCCATGACGGCACTGCCGATCATCGAGACCCAGGACGGCGACGTCTCGGCCTACATTCCGACCAACGTCATTTCCATTACCGATGGTCAGATCTACCTGCAGTCCGAGCTCTTCTTCCAGGGTCAGCGCCCGGCAGTCGACGTGGGTATCTCCGTGTCCCGCGTCGGTGGCGATGCGCAGACCAAGGCCATGAAGCAGGTCGCCGGCAACCTCCGTCTGGACCTCGCTTCCTATCAGGAGCTCGCTGGCTTTACGCAGTTCGGCTCCGACCTCGACGAGGCTACTCAGAAGCAGCTGACCCACGGTGCTCGCATGACCGAGCTCCTGAAGCAGCCGCGTTACAAGCCGTTTGAGGTTGGCGAGCAGATCGTTACGCTGTTCGCTGGCAACGAGGGCTTCCTGGATGACCTGGAGATCGCCGACGTGCTGCCCTTCCGTGCCGAGCTCATCGAGTACATGGACAATGGCTTTGGTTCGCTGCTCGACAAGGTTCGCGCCAAGAAGATCGATGATGACACCAAGGCTGAGCTCTTGCGCGTCATCGGCGACTTCAAGCAGCAGTTCATGGCCAAGCACCATTCGGATGTTTCTGGATCAGAGGAGAACTAAGCCCCATGGCCAACCTTCGCGACATTAAGAAGCGAATCTCCTCGGTTACCACGACCAAGCAGATCACGCGCACGATGGAGATGGTCTCTACGGCCAAGATTCGTCGTGCCCTCGATCGCTCCAAGCAGGCCGAGCCCTATAAGGAGGCGCTGACCGACGTCATGTTGACGGTCGCCGGCGACGCCTCCTGTTCGGGCACCGATCCCATGCTGCAGAAGCATGAGAGCGTCAAGCATGGCCTGATTGTCGTTATTGCCTCGGACCGCGGCCTTGCCGGCGGTTTCAATACGACGGTGGAGCGCACGGCCGAAAAGCTCGCCGCTTCTTGGGCGAACGACGGCATCGAATGCGAGATCATCGCGTGCGGGCGTAAGCCGGCCACGTATTTCCGTGACCGCGCAAACGTTGTCATGCACTTTGAGGGCAACTCCTCTGAGCCCGATTTCAATCAGGCCCGCATGATCTCCTCTCATATCTGCGATGCGTATCGTGCCGGTGAGCTTGACCGTGTCGAGCTTGTCTACCACCACGCCAAGAACCGCGTGGATCAGGAGCTTCGCGTCGAGCATCTGTTGCCGCTCGACCCCGAGATGATCGCTATGGCCCACGGTCCGCGTAAGAACGAGACCGACGCCCCTAAGCGCATCTCGTCCACGTTCGAGTTCGTGCCCTCTCCCGAGCATGTTCTCGGCAAGCTTGTGCCGTCTTATATCCTGACGGTCATCTACCAGGCCCTGATCGATTCGGCGGCTGCCGAGCAGGGTGCACGCCGCAAGGCCATGCACTCCGCGACGGAAAACGCCACCGCGATCATCTCGACCCTTACCCGCACGTATAGTCGCGTGCGCCAGGCTTCGATCACGACCGAGATTAACGAGATCGTCGGCGGAGCCTCAGCATTGGAGGAACAGTAATGGCTAATAACACCGTAAAGCTTGCGGTCGAGGAAGCCACCAAGAAGACGACTGCCGGTGATGGTCGCATCGTGCGAATCATCGGCCCTGTCGTCGACGTCAAGTTTGACGGCGCGGTGCCCCCGATCTACAACGCGCTCACGGTCGAGGCCGAGACCCCGATCGGTCATCTGAGCACGATCCTCGAGGTCGAGAGCCAGCTTCCGGGCGGCGTCGTCCGCACGGTCGCCATGTCCTCGACCGACGGCCTGCAGCGCGGCCTCATCGCCACCGATACCGGTGAGCCCATGAAGATGCCCGTTGGTCCCAAGACGCTCGGCCGCATTTGGAACGTCATGGGCAAGCCCGTCGACGGCAAGCCCATGCCCGAGGTGGAGGAGTTCTACCCCATCCACCATGCAGCGCCCCGTTTCGACGAGCTCACCACCAAGACCGAGATCTTCGAGACCGGCATCAAGGCCGTCGACCTGCTCGAGCCCTACATCCGCGGCGGCAAGACAGGTCTGTTCGGCGGCGCCGGCGTCGGCAAGACCGTTCTGATCCAGGAGCTCATCAACAACCTCGCCCAGGAGCACGGCGGCACCTCGGTGTTCACCGGCGTCGGCGAGCGTACCCGCGAGGGCACCGACCTGTTCCTCGAGATGAGCGAGTCTGGCGTTATCGACAAGACCTGCTTGGTCTATGGTCAGATGAACGAGCCGCCCGGAGCGCGTCTGCGCATCGGTCTGGCCGGCCTTACCACCGCTGAGTACTTCCGCGATCGCGGCCAGGACGTTCTGCTGTTCATCGACAACATCTTCCGCTTCTCCCAGGCAGGTTCCGAGGTTTCCGCACTGCTGGGCCGTATGCCGTCCGCCGTTGGTTACCAGCCCACGCTGGCAACCGAGATGGGCGACCTCCAGGAGCGCATTACCTCGACCAAGACGGGCTCCATTACCTCCGTCCAGGCTGTCTACGTCCCCGCAGACGACCTGACCGACCCGGCGCCTGCCACGACGTTTACGCACCTCGACGCCACCACGGTTCTTTCGCGTAGCATTTCGTCGCTCGGCCTGTTCCCGGCTATCGACCCGCTCGCATCTTCCTCCGACGCTCTCGATCCCTCGATCGTCGGCGAGGAGCACTACCGTGTCGCCGTCAAGGTCCAGGAGCTCCTGCAGGAGTACTCCGACCTTCAGGACATCATCGCCATTCTGGGTATGGACGAGCTGTCCGAGGAGCAGCGCCTTACGGTCAACCGTGCCCGTAAGATTCAGCAGTTCCTCTCGCAGTCCTTCCACGTCGCCGAGAAGTTCACCGGCAACCCCGGTGTCTACGTCCGCGTCGAGGATACCGTCCGCTCTTTCGCCGAGATTGTCGACGGCAAGGCCGATGACCTGCCCGAGCAGGCTTTCCGCTATGCTTCCACGATTGAGGACGTGCGCGAGCGCGCCCGCAAGATGGGGGAGAAGTAGGTTATGCGTATCCGCATCGTGTGCCCCGTGAGCTGCGCCTATGAGGGCGACGCTGCGTTTGTGTCGATTCCGTCCACGGATGGCGAGTTTGGCGTTCTGCCTGCTCACTCCAGCGAGATCTGCACGATCGACCGCGGTTACGTTCGCGTTTCCGATAAGGCCATGGGCACTGTCGACCACACGTTTGCCGTGGCCGGCGGCTATGCCCAGGTTGCGGACGATGTCGTGACCGTTCTCGCCGAGCGCGCTTGCGATTTGGCGACCGTCGATGCCGACAAGCTTAAAGCTGATATTCAAGGTTTTGAAGAGAAGCTGGGTAATTTGTCGGAGGATGATGCACGCCGCGCCTACCTCTATAATGAAATCGCATGGTGTAAGCTCAAGCTTGCCCAATAGTCAAACGATTTAGCGTTCGACCATTTGCGAACACATCATGCCCGGGATGGCCCAGCCATCCCGGGCATGCTTTTTGAAAGGGTAGACCTTGGATATTATCCGCGTTGAGGGTGGCCACGCCATCGGAGGCTCCGTGCCCGTTTCGGGCGCCAAGAACTCCGCACTCAAACTCATGGCGGCAACGCTTCTGGCGCCGGGCAAGACGACGCTGCAGAACGTGCCCGATATTTCCGATGTCCACGTGATGGGCAAGGTGCTCAAGGGCATGGGCGCTACGATCGATGTTCTCGACGAGCACACGCTCGAGATTGATACCTCTCAGGTCGATTCATGGGAGGCCCCCTACGAGCTCGTTGCCAAGATGCGCGCTTCCACCGCCGTCATGGGACCCCTGCTGGGCCGCTTCCATCGCGCCAAAATTGCTATGCCGGGCGGCTGCAACCTGGGTGCTCGCAAGATCGATATGCACATTCTTGGTCTCGAGGCCCTGGGCGTTGAGTTCGATACCGCCCACGGTTACATCAACGCTAATGCGCCCCAAGGTCTGCGCGGTACCACCGTCACGCTCGAGTTCGCCAGTGTCGGTGCGACCGAGAACCTCATTATGGCATCCGTGCGCGCGAAGGGTACCACGGTTATCGACAATGCCGCCCGCGAGCCCGAGATCGTCGATCTCGCCAACATGCTCAACGAGATGGGCGCTAAGATTGTCGGCGCCGGTACGCCTGTCGTGACCATCGAGGGCGTGGAAGAGCTGCATCCCGTTACCCATCGCGTAGTGGGCGACCGCATCGAGGCCGGCACCTTTATCGTCGCCGGTGCGTTGATGGCCGACGATCGCGGTGTCGACGTCACGGGTTTTTGCCCCATTCACTTGGGCATGGTGCTCAAGAAGATGGAGCTCATGGGTATCGACTGCGAGCGCGTCGAGGATGGCGTCCATGTAAACCGTGCCGAGCGTATCAAGCCGGTCGACATCCAGACGCTTCCGTTCCCCGGCTTCCCGACGGACATGCAGGCGCAGATTATGGTGCTCTCCGCCCTTGCCGATGGTAGCTCCGTTATCACCGAGAACATCTTCGAGAATCGCTTTATGTTTGCCTCTGAGCTGGTGCGCATGGGTGCCGACATTCGTATCGAGAGCCATCATGCCATGATTCATGGCGTCAAGGGCTTCTCAGGTGCACAGGTTACCTCGCCCGATCTGCGTGGCGGAGCGGCCCTCGTCGTAGCGGGCTTGATCGCCGACGGGACGACCGAGGTTTCGGCCATCCATCACATCAAGCGCGGCTACGAGCGGTTTGTCGAAAAGCTGCAGGCGCTTGGCGCGCATGTCGAGCATGCTACCGTCCCCGATCCCGTCATCTACTAATACAGGTTGCCTATGTTTAATAAAAAGCCCCTCGCGGATACCACCGCCCGAAGACCCTCAACTGGTGCGCAGGCCAAGATCTACAGTCGCGATAACGTGGCTCGCTATTCCGAGCGCGCTCGCCAACGTCGTCGTAGCCACACGATTCGTCACGTCGCGCTCATTGTCGTGCTTGGCGTGCTGCTGAGTGCCACTACCGCTGCCGGCCTGTGGTTTGCCACCATTATGGGCAAGCTCGGCGATTCTAATGTCATTACCGACAATCTGCGTCGGGTTCTGGTTGACACCGATGAGGCAAAGGATCCGTTCTACGTGCTGCTTCTTGGCACCGACGGCCGTCCGGGCGAGGATACGTATCGTGCCGACTCGATTATCCTGGCACGCATCGACCCCACGCAAAAGCAGGCGACGCTCATTTCCGTTCCGCGCGACACCAAGGTCGAGTACAAGGGCGAGACCATGAAGATCAACGCCTGCCATACCGTTGGCGGCGCCGAGGCCATGGTCGAGGCGGTCAACGAGCTGTGCGGTGTTCAGATTTCCCACTATGCCGAGGTCAGCTTCGACGGTATGCAGGCGCTGATTGATTCGGTTGGCGGTATCGACATTAACGCAACCGATGATGTTGACGACCCCGAGCACCTGGATATTAAGATTACCGCTGGCCAGCAGCATATGGACGGTGCCACCGCCCTTACCTATGCCCGCTGCCGCTACACCTATGCCGACGGCGATTACACGCGCATGCGCCACCAGCGTCAGGTGCTTGGCGCCCTTGCCAACCAGATTCTCAATAACTTCGATGCCACGAAGATCTTTGGCCTGGTTAATTCGCTGTCCGATATGCTCGTAACCGATATGAGCGTTCAGGATATCGTGGCTACGGTCAACGCCATGCGCGGTATGGATGTCGACGGTATCTACTCGGCCAACCTGCCCTCGTACGCCGACGACAGCACCATGATCGACGGTGTGAGCTACGTCTTTGTCTACGAGGACGAGCTCAAGGAAATGATGGAGCGCGTCGATGCCGGCAAGGATCCCAAGGGTCCCAACACCATGGGTCTTTCCGACGGTTCCAGCTCTACGATCGGCGACCTGAACAACAACACGTCTGACGATTACGCAAACGGTACCGCAACCTCATCGGTCAGCTCTGACGATTCCGATGACTCAAGCGATTCGAGCGATTCGGACTACTACGAAGAGCCCACCGGCGACGGTAACGGCTACGAGGCCAACTACTAGAGTTACGGCGTTTTACCAAACGCCGTAACGACTCGACGCTGCGCGGGCCGCATTTGGACAATCTGACGTTCAACTTCAAGGGCGCGACCAGAAGGTCAGCGCCCTTTCGCTTCACGTCACCTTGTCTCAAATGCGACCCGCTCGCTGTCGTTGCCAAAACATCGGCGTTGCCGGAACACTTGGTACTTGGGGACGTTCCTTTTGTGCCGGCAGTTTGGGACACTCCTTGCTTCAAGAGGCTGGCGTGCGTCAACCTATTCTCGTTGCAGTAAAAAAATCGCCCCGTTCTTGGTTGAGGACGGGGCGATTCGTCTTTTGGACTTGTGCAGCCAGGCTTATGCAAAGCGGGCGACGAGCTCCTGGAGCACGTCGGTCATCTTGACGAGCGAACTGACCGGGACGAACTCGTTGACGCCGTGGTAGCAATAGCCGCCGGTGGAAAGGTTGGGGCAGGGCAGACCGCGGAACGACAGCTGAGCGCCGTCGGTGCCGCCGCGAATCGGCAGCACTTGGGGCTCAACGCCGCAGGCAAGGTAGGCTTCCTTGGCAACATCAATAAGCTCGGGATAGTCACGAACGATCTCGGCCATATTTCGATACTGCTGCTTAATCTCGACCGTCACGCGCTCCTCACCCAGACGCTGGTTGAGCATCGAGGCGGCGGCATCAACAAGGTCGAGTTTCTGCTGGAACTTGGCGGCGTCATGGTCGCGGACGATATAGCGCGCTGTGGCGTGATCGACGGTCGCAGATACACCCTCAAGGTGATAAAAGCCCTCGTAGCCTTCCGTATACTCCGGGCGCTGCACGTAGGGGAGCAACGCGTTGAAGTCACAGAACAGATTGCCTGCGTTGACCATACGGCCCTTAGCGTCGCCCGGGTGGATGGACTGGCCCTCAAAGCGGACGGTCGCCTCGGCGGCGTTAAAGCACTCCCACTCCATCTCGCCGATGGGGCCGCCGTCGACCGTGTAGGCGTACTTGCAGCCAAAGGTATCGATATCCAACAGCTCGGCTCCGTGGCCGATCTCCTCGTCAGGGCAGAAGCAAATGCCGAGTGCGGGATGGGGCAGAGAAGGGTCCTGAGCGATACGCGCGACAAGCGACATGATCTCGGCGACGCCTGCCTTGTCGTCCGCGCCCAGCAGCGTGGTGCCATCGCTGCAGACCAGGTCCTCACCCGCGAGGTCATTCAGGGCGGGAAGCTTGGCGGTACTCATGGCAACGGGCTTACCGTCAACCGTGCCGCAGACCAGGTCGCCGCCTTCGTAGTGTACGATGTGCGGCTTCACGCCGGCGCCCGGTGCAACTTCGGTGGTGTCGAGATGGGCGATCAGGCCCAGGGCGGGCTTGTCCTCAGCGCCCGCACTTGCGGGGATATGCGCGCAGACATAGGCGTGCTCGGTCACGTGGGCATCTTCCGCACCAAGCTCGCGCAGCTCTTCAGCCAGCACGTTGGCAAGGTCAAACTGAACGGCGCTCGAGGGTACCTGGTCGCAGTTTGCATCCTCGGACTGCGTGTTGATCTGGACGTAGCGCAAAAAGCGTTCGAGGACATCGGGGCTCGTGGTGGTGTTTTCCATAAAGACCGCTCCAATCTTGGTCGTCGTGTGCAACAAGAACTCTAGCACGGTATGCCACGGCATACCACGACGCTTGGATGGGGTAGAATCAGCCATTGAATGCAGAAGGGACGGAAGATCATGGATACGACAAATAGCTCGCGCGAACTACATCTGACGGTGGCGAACGAAGACTACTTGGAGTGCATGGTTCGCATTGAAAGCGAAGAGGGGGAAACCAACGGCGTGCGATCGGTCGACATCGCGCAGCGCCTTGGCGTCTCCAAGGCATCGGTCAATAAAGCGGTTTCGGCGCTCAAGGCATCCGAGCTTGTCGAGCAATCGCACTACGGCAAGGTAATCCTGACCGATCGCGGTCGCGAGGTTGGCACGGCTATCTGGTACCGTCATCGCCTCATCCGCACGTTTTTGGTTCAGGAGCTCGGTGTCGAATTTGAGCGAGCCGATTCCGAGGCCTGCATGATGGAGCATGCGCTATCCGAGGACACGATGAGCCGCTGGCTCGCCTATCTCGAAAAGCAGGGAATCAGCGTCGAGGAATAGCGGGATATATATGGATACGAGTTATTACAACCGCTTTGGTGCCGAGGAACTTACGCGCCGCTTGTCGAGCGAGACCTTGTTGGCGCAGGGCCCCATGGGCAGTGTTCTGTTGAGTGAGTACGATGCCGCCGACATTCCACCGGCGTTTTGGAATCTGGCAGAGCCGCAGACCGTTTCTCGTATCCATCGCTTGTATGTCGCCGCCGGCGCGCAGGTGCTCATTACCAACACCTTTCAGGCATCGAGCTATGCCCTCAAGCACGACCAGATTGCGCCGTCCGTGGCGGAGGTCAATCGCGGGGCCGTCGACGATGCCCGCCAGGCGCACCCTCAGCTGCTGCTAGGCTCGATGGGCCCGATCGGTATTGAGTGGTTTGCCGAGGACTCTGCCGAGTATCGTGAAATCCGAGGCATTGCGCGCGAACAGGCGCACGCCTTGCTCAACGCCGGCGTTGACGGTCTGCTGATCGAGACGGTGACGTCTATCCGTAATTTGCAGCCCATGCTTGCCGGCGCCCGAGATGCCGCCGATGGCATGCCTGTTCTGGTGAGTTTTGTCGTTGACGATAAAGGCGACCTGTTGGGCGATGGCCTCAACATCGAGGCAGCCGTTTTGTACGCCGAAAAACACGGCGCAAATTCGGTTGGTGTTAATTGCTGTTCGCTTGCGGCCGCGAACGCGGCGGTGCCCAGGATGGTTGCATCGGCGACTACTCCCGTCACGGTGCGTCCCAACGTAGGCGATCCGGTCCAGACTCAGGATGGCCCCGTATGGCACGAGAACCCCGAAGCTTTCGCGCGCGCATGCATCGAATGGAGACATGCCGGTGCCGCAATGGTGGGCAGTTGCTGTGGAACCACGGCAATCACTACGGCCGCGATGGACGAGGCGCTCGATATATAAAGGGCAAACCGCTCCATACGGGGCGGTTTTTTTATTGCTTGCATGTCCTCGGCAGCATTTGCCCAAATGGTGAATGCTGGTGCCGGCAGGTTGCCGAGTCAATGTTGCGGGTATACCCCATGCGTACCATGATCCAAACACTGTGAGGTGTCTGCGCGTGTGCGCGATAATTCATTTTGGAACTGACGGTTGGCGCGCTCGCGTCGATGAGGACTTCACTGCCGATAACGTTGCCCGTATCGCCGATGCCGTCGGCGAGTTGTGGCAAAAGACCAATCCGGGCAAAACGGTATATATAGGGTTCGACACCCGGCTCCTGGCGCGCGAGTTCGCTGAGCTTGCGGCGGGCGTGCTAGCAGCGCACGGGCTAGACGCCGTGCTCGCTTCGCGACCTGTCCCGACCCCTGCCCTTACGTGGGCGGCGGCTTATGACGGTGAAGCGTGCGGCGCGCTCATGGTGACGGGGTCCCATCATCCGCAGGGCTATCTGTGCCTCAAGATTCGCATGGGTGACGGCTCGACCGCCAACCAGGATGTCATCGAAGAGCTCGAAGAGACTATGGCTCCCGAGCCAATGGGGATCGAGGGGCAATATCGCACCGCGGATATCATTCCTGACTATATGCAGGCGGTGGCATCGTTTGTCGATGCCGAAGCCATCCGCGCCGCGCACTTGCGCGCGGTTGTCGATCCCATGGGCGGCGCAGCCCAGGGCTATCTAGCCGACTTGCTGCGCGAGCTTGGCGTTGAGGTGCACGAGATTCACGCCGGGCAGGCGTCTGACCAAGAAGATATCTGCCCCGACCCCGTTGAACCGTGGGTGGACGCTTGCGAGCGCACGGTTATCGAGGACGGAGCCTGCGCTGGCCTGGTGACCGACGGCGACGCCGACCGTATCGGCGCGGTTGACGAGCGCGGCAGATATATACATCCGCATCAGATCATGGCGCTCGTTTTGGGCGACTTGGTTCAATTTCGTAATTTGGAGGGGCGCGTCGTCGTCAATCTTTCATGCTCGACGCTCGTGCGTCGCATTGCCGAGGCGCTTGGCTGCCGCGTGACCGTCAAACCAGTCGGTTTCAAATATATAGCGGCGGAGATGAAGAAGGGCGGCGTCCTCATGGGCGGCGAAGAAGCCGGTGGTATCGGCATCGCCGCGCATATGCCCGAGCGCGATGGAATCCTCGCCTGTCTGATTCTGTGTGAGCTTATGGCAAAGACGGACGCGCCTTTGGGCGTTCTGGTCGACCAACTCGAGGACAGTTTTGGTAAGACGAGTTACGGTCGACGCGACTTGCGCCTTGAGGCCGAAGATGCCGAAACGTTACGAACCCTGCTGCCGGGCGTAAACCCCAAGTCGATTTGTGGCAAGGTGCCGCAAAACGTTAGTCATATGGACGGCTTGCGTCTGTCATTCGAGGATGACACGTGGCTGCTGGTCCGTCCTAGCGGGACCGAACCAGTGGTGCGCGTCTACGCCGAGGGGTTCTCGGTGGAAGAACGTGATGAGTTGCTCGATGCTGGCTGTGCTTTAGCTAGGGGGACGTATCCGCTTTAACCATGAGACTGCCTTATATAAAGAGATGCTCGGCGAGCGGTAGGTAACGGCTGGCAAACGTTAGTCGGATCACAAGATGTGTAGGAAATGTGTACGCCCAGATTCCCGCCCACGGGGCCCCTCCGGTCTGGCAATATATCTCCTTGCCGCGCGGCCCGGTGGAACCGGGAA
>CAVFEY010000042.1:0-21097 GCA_963621725.1 Firmicutes bacterium AF25-13AC | reverse complement strand
TCCTCGAGATGTCCGCGTGCAGGCCGTCGATCATATGCCCGAACTCGTGGAACCAGGTCGTTCCTTGGGGTCTCAATCCATCTTTCGAAAACACTCTTTCAAGGTTGAGCCTCACGCCACCGTCCGTTGGGCTGTAGTGGGCGGTCCCGCCCCATCCGCCGTTCAGCAAAACGAAATCCCGCTCATGCTTCAGGTAAACGCTACGGGCAGCCTTGTCCGAACGCTTGAGAATGCCTTTCACCGCATCCCTTTGATCCCCATTGAGGCACGAGTAGACGGAAGCAGACATATCGGGCTTGCCCGCGATGCGCCGAATTCGGGCCAGCGCCGCGTCCAACACCTTCTGCTGGTCGCCGGCGCTCATCTTGCGGAACGAGCCGGACGGTATGCCGTACTCCTTGAGCTGCTCGGTGAGCCTCTTCCTCGCCTCGGTCACGGACACCCCGGCGGTGTCGAGCTTGCGCTTGGTGCCGGGCATGTCCATGAACTCTGAGATGGTGCGGTTCGCGGGCTTCGCGCCATTGACGGCGGGCTTGCCCGCCTTCCATTCCTCGTAGGTCATGCCCTCGGGCAGGCGGCTGAAACGCTCGCCGTCGAGCACGTCAAGCCCGTCACAGCACGCAATCAGCGTGCATCGGCAGTTGCACGTCTCGGCATACGGCGCCTCGGGGTCGCCCGGGTAGCGGCACCCGTTGCTGAACTTCTCGCCGACCTCCACCTTCTCGCGGTCGAGCTTTCTGTGGCTCGAGCGCGTGCGCCCGTCGAGCGTCGCCATCCATTCCTGCTGCACCTTGATGCCGAGCCCCTTGGCCCTCTTGTAACTGTCGACGCGTCCGGCGTTCTCCGCCGCCGTCGTCGAGGTGCGCGCCAAGCGCACCGCCGCCGCGCGGTTGGACCCCGCCACGTCCTGTATGCGCTTGGCTATCTTTGGTATCGACTCGCCGAGCAGCACGCCCTGCGTGATCTGGTTGGCTATGAGCCGGCGGTTCCACGCCATGTCCTTGGCGACGTTGACGGACGGCTTGGGCAGGTAGCTGTCGTGGTCGGTGAGCAGCCTCTGGACGGTCGACGCGTCCTGCAGTGCGTAGGCCGTGTCAACGCCCACGGCGCTCTCGACCTGCCACGTGCCGTAGTTGTAGTTCTCGGCGTAGACCTCGGGCAGCCTGCCCTCGATGGCGGCGGCTGCGACGACGTTCGCGTGCGTCATGGCCTCGGCGCACTGCTTGAGCACGATTCGGTAGCGCCTGCCCGCCGCTATCTTCCCGCTTCGCCAAGACCTGTATTGCGCCTTGGTGATCTCGCCGGCCTCGAGACGCTCGCGCATCTTCTCGTCGTCGGCCTCGAACTGCGCCAGATAGCGCTTGAGGTTGGCGTAGGCCGTCTTGCTCGCCTCGCCGTACACTCCCGCCACCTCGCGCTCGAACGCCCGAATCTCGGCGTCTGAGAACTCGTGAGCGCTATCCTTCGCCATGCGCCGCCTCCAATCGTCGGCACGCATGGTCGCCCGCGCATAACGGAAAAGGGCCCCGACCGAAGCCGGGGCCCTTCCCTACTCGCCATCTGCCTCTAGCATCTGGCGCACCTCGTCGCGCCAGCGCTCGGGAACGCTCTCGAGCGTGCGCTTGCCGCTTTTCACGGCGCGGTAGTAGATCTTCGCCAAGTTACTCACCTCCAACGATGTCGCCGAGCTCGAGAAGGGCCGCTTGCGAGTCGGCGACCTGCTGCTGGAGCGATGCATCTGCTCCTCCATGCTCATGCCGTCCGCCTCGTGTGCCGTCCAGACGGTGTCAAAGTCGGCCTTTGCGCCATCGACCGTCAGCTCGCCCGTCGGGTCGGTGAAGTGCAGCTCCTCGTAGGTGAACACCTTCACCTTGACGGAACCGCCCTCGCCACCCTGCTCCTCGCGCTCGCCCTCGGCGATGCCGCGGCGCAGCCAGACGTCGGTCCCCGCGATCTCGACCGCCTCGGGTCTCTCGCCCGTTCGCTCCGACTTCACAACCATATTTTTCCTCCTAACCCACGGCCCTCGCCGCGTTGAATATGCACCGCTTGACGTTCATCTGGTGCTCCATGACGGCCGTTTTCAGCCAGCCCCAGTAAGAGCACACGCGCCTCGCCAAGCGCTCGGTGCGCCTGCGCCTGTAGCGCGCGAACGCGCGTCGCAGTCGTATCCAGAGCCTCTTTCGCAAGTCGACCCGGCGCCCGCGAGCGCACCAGATGCGATAACCCGCGAAGTCGATGGGCTCGGCGCCGTTGCGCCTCACCTTCCACGGCTTCAGCGACAATCCTAGCCGCCCCAAAACGCGCGCGGCGATGGCCGCGGCCTTCCTGAGCGAGCGCTTTGAGTTGCCGAGAAAATAGCCGTCGTCGGCGTACCACACCTGGCATCCCGCGAGCCTCACGCGCTTGCAGCGCCGCTCCTTCGCCGCCTCCTCGACCGCGTGGTACGCGAACGAGATCGCGAACGCCGCCAACCGAAGCGACAGGTAGCTGCCGAGGATAAGGACGCCGTCCATCGTCGACAGCAGCGAATGGAGCAGGTAGAGGACTTGGCTGTTCTTGACGTAGCGCGCCACCAGACCCTCCACCACCGCCGTCTGCATCGAACCGTAGCAGTTGCGGATGTCGACGTGTAGGTGGTAGGCGAAGCGGTGAACCGCGCGCCTGAGCTTGCGCATCCCCAGCGCCGCGCCCTTGCCCTTGACGCCGCTCGACACCTGCCAGAAGCCGACCTTGGCGGCAAGGAGCGGCTCGAGTGCCCCAACGCACAGGTAGTTGCACACCTGCCGCTTGATGCTTTCGACGCTTATCTCGCGCAGCTTGCCGTTGTTCGGGTCGTGCTTCAGGTAGGTTCGAATCGGCTCGAACGTAAGAGTCTCGGTCGAGAGTTCTAGCCAGATGCGGTCGACGAACGCCGTCTCGGTGCCGTATTCGTCGGCGACGCGCCAGCCGTTCTCCTTGCCGGAGTCGCTTTTCTTCCATCGGTGCAGGGCCTCGACGACGCTTCTGCGCGTGAACTCGAGGCCCTTGCAGTAGGTTTTCATAGATCAAAGCTCTTTCTGTCTGTCATACGAGCGTTCGCCTTGCGGCTACCAGCCCGTGAGCCTTGCGGACAAATTTCACTCAAAGGAGTCAGGCTGAGCCGCGTCCCGCCAGAAAGCGGCGGGCGCGGTAGACACGGTGCGAGTAGAGATTTATAGACAGATTGCCGGGAGACGAAGTTCCAAGTGGCCCTACCGGACCTGTTCCTCGAGTTCGCGTAACGAAGACCGGCATTCGAGCCGTTCCTCAGGTTGCCGAGGAACTGAACCAGAAACCAGCGCCGCCCTCACCGTGAATCCCTGTTTGGGGTTAGGAGGGGGCCAGCCCCCTCTCAGGGCTACGCCCTGATTCACCCCCGGCTACGGCCCGTAGCAGAAAGCCGGGAGACGAAGTACCAAGCGGCCCTACCGGACCGGTTCCACGAGTACGCGCAACGAAGACCGGCACCCGAGCCGTACCACAGGCTGCCGAGGAACCGAACCAGACGGATTGTGCCCTTGACTTTGCCGCCGGAGGTGTCGAAGTAGAAGTAGTCGCCGACACCGGTCGTCGCCGAGCCGCCGAACCCCTTCCCCAAGATGAGGCCGTTGACGAACTGGATGTCGAGCATATAGCCGTCCGCCGTCGGCATGCACGCCGCCGTCGGTGTCACCCCGTCCGCCACGGCGTTCTTCTTCTCATTGCGAGTGTCGGGGTTGGCCGCGATGCCGAAGCCCGTCCCGTCGGAGACGAAGAGCGTATCGCCCATGAACTCCCACAGGCCCAGTCCCGTCTCGACGCCGCCGACCTTGAACGGGTGCTTGCCGTCCTTCGCCACCTGGCCGTCGCCAACGAGGGCATCGGTGTTGCCCGTGTTCCACGGCGCACTCTGGAGCCATGTGTTCACGGTCGTGTCGAACGCCTTGGCGACGTCCATGAGAAGCGCCACGTTGCCGTCCGCGAGCGTCTCCTTGCCGCCGACAACGGCACCGTCGAATACGTCGTATGCGGCCGCGGCGCCTCGGTCTGGGCACGTGGTGCCCGTGTCGGTGCCGTACATCATCGACGCACCCACGGGAATCTTCGCCGCCTGCTCGGCGGTGACGACCACGCGCGTGACGTCCGTCTCGGCGAGCGCCGGGTGGACCTGGATGTTGAAGTCCGTGCAGCCCGGGAAGTCCACCTGGGAGGACTTGCAGAGCGTCTTGGTCAACTGGTGGAAGTTGATATACCACTGGTCGTAGACGCTCATGCCCGAGTAGCCCGTGGTCGCGGTCTTGCAAAGGTCGACGAGCGAGTCGTGCGACGTCGTGCGGTTGGCGACCTTCGCGCCCGAGACGGAGCGCGGGCGCCCTTCAGCGTCGATGCTCATGGGGTATGTCGGCGTCAGCATGTACGGTCGCAGCGTGCCGTCCGGCAGCAACGCCTTGGGGTTCGGCTGCGAGCCGTTGAATCGGCTGTCGGACCACGAGACGAGCAGGTTGCCGTTCGTCAGCACCTCGACCGCCTGCCAAACGACCGGCGCGATCTCGTAGACGTTGTTGCCGTGTCCGTTGTCCACGCGCGAGAAGCCGTAGTCGACGCCGTCGATGGCCTCGACCCACGGCACGCCGTCGGCGTCGGCACCGGCGTTGGCGGACACGTGGAACCACGGGCCGCCCTCGGTGTCGAACGGGTCGACAGCCGCGCTCGTCGCCGTCGCGGGCACGAACTCGGTGGAGGCCACGCGCTTCGCGGCGGCGCTCATCGGCTTGATGTCGGTGGGGCTGCCCGCCGGGATGAGGAACGTGTACACCAGCCCCGTCTTGTGCTTGTCCACCATCGCGGCGACGCTCTCGTTGGAGTAGCGGCCCGTCGAGGCGTCGCGCTCGAGCGCCTTCTGGTCGCCCAGATTCTTCACCGCGCCGACAAGCGCCCACACCGCCTTGTCCGATGCCAGCGGGTCCGCGTACTCGAACCCCTCGGTTGCCTGCTCGGTTGCCTGCGTATCGGCCATTTAGGCACCTACCTTTCGCATCTGGCAAATCTTGCCGTTTACCTTCTTGAGTCCCAGCGCCGTCACGGCAGCCGCCGAGTCGATAATCGACTGGTAGTTCAGGGCTGCCGTCTTGGCGTCCTTGAGCGCCGCCTGCGCGTCGGCGAGGGCCTTGGTCGAATCCTGCTCGCGCTTCTGCTCGGCGGTCTTGCGTCCGGCCTCAGCCTCCTTGCGCTCCGTCTCGTTCTGCCCGCGCTCGGTCTCTTTCTCCCTGCGCACGGCCTCGGCGTCGGCGCGGCCCTTCTCCGCCGTTTCGACAGAAGCCTTGAGCTGTTTGAACTCGTCGTTGACCTTGTTCACGCCAGCCGCCGCGTCCGTCGCGGGCTTCTTGAGCTCCGCGATCTGCTCGGCGGTGAGGTCGCTGTATCTCAGCGCGTCGCCCTTCGGCACGCCGACGACCAGCACGTTGCCCTCCATCGCCGCCGTTGCCTCCGAGCCCGAGGCAAGAGTCGTGGCGCGTGCCCCCTTGACCTCGGCGGCGACAGCCTTGTCGCGTGCGGCCTCCGCCGCCTTCTGCGCGGCCTTGGCCTCGTCTCGCGCCGTCTCCGCGTCCTTGATGGTGCGCTGGTCGCTCGGCTCGTAGATATACTCGGCGGGCTTGGCTCGCCTCTTTACGTCCCAGAGTGCCTCGATGCGCGTGCGCCCGCCGTAAGCCTCGTCCGTGATGTAGGCCCATGCGTACACGCGCCCAGCCGCCTGGAGCAGCTCGTCGGGAATCTTCGCCTTGCTGTCGGCCACCGCAACCGTGTAGCACGTCCCCGTGGTCGACTTGGCGAAATGCACCTGCTCGCAGCCGACAACCTCGACCTCGCGCCCGGTGTCCCACTGCCACAGCTCGCCGTCAAGCACCTGCAATGCCGCCATCACTCATCACCTTCCTCGTCCTCGTCGCCCTCCTGGGCACCCTTCGCGTTCGCCGCCAGGGCGGGCGGCAGCGCTGCCATGCGCTCCTCCTGCTCCCGCTGCTTGCGCTCCAAAATCTTCGCCCTCTCGTCGGGCGTGATGTTCGGCAGCTTTCGCAGGATCGTCTCGTCGTCCAGATACTCGGCCTCCAGGCACACGGTCTCGACCTGCTCCTTGGTGTTGCTGATGCGAGTGTGCGTGAACACGGGCGTGTCCTCGATGCCCTGCAACGCAAGGATGTCCATGATACCCTCGCGGATGTGGCGCTCAAACTCGGCGGCCTCCTCGTCCATCGGCTGGTATGCCGCGTCGATATGGTCGTTGGTCGCCCCCGCCGCGATGGTGTGGACGTCCAGCGCGCCGAAGTCCTCGTAGATGTCGGCCTTGATCTGCGCCAGCGTCTCCTTGCGGCCCTCGACGGGCACCTCCTGCGTGTACGGCGTCACGGACTGCCCCTGCTCGGCGTCGACCTCAGCCACGTGCGTCAGCTTGAGCTTTGCCCGCCACAGGTCGAGGTCCCTGTCGTCCATGCCGCCGGCTCCGTTGATGAGCCAGTAGATCTGCGCGCAGTCGCGCGTGTCGTTCACCAGGCCGCTCTTGATCAGGTCGTAGGCGTCGATGCTCTCGCGCATGCCGACGAGCGTGCTCTGGTGCGCGTCGCTGCCCCAGACCGCCACGATGGGCAGGCGGGAGTAGTTCTCCGCATCGACGGCCAGCTTCATCCCGTCCGCCGGTATCTCCTGATACGTGACCTTGTATGCGCGCTTGGCCTCGGTCACCTCGAAGTCGAAGCCGCTGCCGCCCGACACCATCTCCGTGTAGCCGTCCTGCTCGTAGAGGGTCGCGTGCCACGGGTGGTCGGAGTCGAGCCGCCAGAACCTCACGCCGGCGTATAGCGCCCCCGAGTACTCGTCCCACACCGGGCAGAACTCGTCGGCGGTGAACACGTCGATGTGGTCGAGGTTCCAAAACGGGAATGACACACCGTGGATGAGCGCCTTGAGCCCCATCTCCATGACGTCGTCGTCGAAGCGGTCGCCAAGCCCCTCCTTGGTCGTGTCCTTGCCGCCCGCCGAGACGTCCACGAAGCTCACGCCCTTACCGAGCGAGTACGTGCAGCGCTGGACGTTTAGGCGCTTGAACAGGTTACTCGCCAGCCTCAGCTTCGAGGCCGTGAAGTCCTCGGCCTCGGCACCGGAGCACGAGTAGATCTTCTGCACGAAACGGTTGATCGTGACGTTGTGCTGGCGGTAGTACTCGTTCGCGGTGACGGCGTTGCGGTATATCTCGCTCGACATGTGCCGCTCGATGGCATCTGCCGCGAACGCCGTCGCCGACGCCACAGCCTTGAGGTCGCCATCGGTCACCAAAGGCCCCTTAGACAAGCCGCTACCTCCCTCCAAAGAATGGGTTTACCTGCTCTTTCGCAGGCTTGTACATGCGCAGTGTTGCCACGCCGTAACGGAGCGCGTCGCAGCTGTGGTCCTCGACCTTGACGGGCCTGTCGCCGTCCGCCTTGGCGTCCCAGCAGTAGCCGCCGAGCTCGCCTATCAGCCCCGTGCAGACGTCGGAGATGCGCACCGTGCCGTTGCTCAGGCACACATCCGTCTCTCGTATGCCGTCCGCGACGTCGTTGCGCCCATTCTTGGTCTTGAACCCGGCCTGCCGCATCGCGGCGATGAAGCTCGTGGCGCTCGGGTCGATGATGAACTTGGGCGGCTTGCTCAGTCCGCGCACGAAGTCGGCCATGTCAGCCACGTAGTCGGCGTCCGTCTTCTGGTGCCCCGTGTCGCGGCCCGAGTAGCGGTACTCGTCAACCACGTGCCACACCTTGCCGTCAAATGCCCACAGCAGCGCCGCGAAGGCGTTCTGCGTGCCGTAGTCGCAAGACACCGCGTACTTGGCGGCGCAGCCCGTATACCGGCTCTCGAGGGCACCCTCCCACCCGGGGTAGACCAGGCCCTCGGCCAGCGTCCACTTGCCCAAGATGTAGCGGTCGTAGTACACGCCGCTGCCGTAGTCCTTGATGAGGGCCTCGATGACATCCGGTGCCAGCGCACCGTCCCAGATCGTGTAGTCCTGCCTGTAGATGTCGCTGTCGCCGTCGAGGAACCGCTTGAACCAGTGGTTGGGGCTGTCGGGGTTGCAGGTGCCGTCGAAGCGGCTATGCTCGCAGCGCAGGCGGCTCTTGAGCATCTGGAACACGTCTTCGCTCCACGTGGCGACCTCGTCGCCGTAGACCCACTCGAACGTGGCGCCCTGAATCTTGGATACGCTTGTCTTCTTATCCGCCCCGAGGCAGTAGACCTTGCGCCCGAATATCCGGGCCGTGTTGTCCCGCCCGATCTGGCTGACGACGTCTTCGCTGTAGAGCGAGCGCATCGGCTCGAGGATGTTGCGCTCGAGCGTCGAGCGGGTGTTCCCGATCATCACCGCCAGCCCCTCGCCCCTCATGGCGAGAAGCCTCTGCGGTATGGTCACGGCTATGTCGACGTAGCTCTTGCCCGAGCCCGTCGCCCCGCACTTCACGTTGTAGCGGTGCGTGCAGTTGGCGAGGTACTCGCGCTGCATCCTCGTGAGCGGCATCGGCTACTCGTCCCCGCCGATTGAGGACGGCACGGACAGCACGAGCTCCTTGGCGGCCTTGAGCACCGCCGTGTCGGTGGCGTCCATGATGCGCTGCGCCTTGGCGAACTCCTGCGGGTACTTGCGCTCGAGCAGCCACGCGGCCGCCTGCCAGCTGTCGTCGCTCGCGTCCATGATGCGGCCAACGAGCGTCGCCTTGCGCTCGACCTCGCCCTTTTTCATGGCTTGACACAGTTGACGTTGATTGTCGGTTCTGGGGTGGTTAATCCAGCGGCTGTATGTCTCGGGGACCACCCCGAGATATGCGGCGATGTCCTTGTCGGTCATGCCGACGCGGCACAGGCGGAGGGCATCCTCGATGCCCTCCTTGGTCAGTTTTTCACGCCCTTTTCCCGCCACAAAATCACGTTTCCGCTGGTAGATAGCCCTATGGAAACGCGAACGTTCCCACCTTTTTACGCACGTGGACAAGCGCGTGCGTTTGCCCACGAGCGTAAAAAGGGGGTAACGTTTAAAGAAAAGGCCCCGGTTTCCCGGGGCCTTTCGGCTACTCGACCTTCTTCCTGTGCGCGGCCTGTCGTATGCGGTTGCTCTCAGCCTCCTCCTCGAGCCGCCTCTTCCGCTCCGCCAGATAGCACCCCTTGCACAGCCTCCACCTCTTCGCCTGCGCCGACGTGTCGAACACGGGCCGCGCGTCGCACGCGATGCACAGACCGTCCGTTCCGGTCGAGAAGCGCCCGTACCGCTGCCGCGCGTGCCTCACGGCGCTCGGCGTCACCCTGAGGTCCGCCGCGATCTCCGCCGCCGTCCGCTCCGGGTGCGCCTGCATCCGCCTTATCATCTCGTCCGTCCACAGGACGTAAGAGGAGCGCCCCTTCCGGAGCGCCCACTCGTCCCTCAACGGATGTGTTGACTTTGTGGATGGGCCTTTTGGCCCATCTCCTACAGGTGGCCTACACGCCATTCGCATACCCCCTAAAGCTCGACCGCCACGGCAGAACCTTATCAGGCGCCGGGGACCAACTCACCGACACGCTCGATCTTCTCCCCGCACTTCGGGCAGTGAACCGGCTCGTAGGCCAACATGCCTCCGAAGCCGATGTACTCCCAGAGCTGCCCGCTCCAATCGCAGCTTGAGCAGCGGAAGTAGCCGTCGGCCATCCGCTTGCCCGGGATGAACGGATCCTGCTTGTGCTCGACAAGGTCGTGGCAGATCGGGCGGTCAATTAAGTCGGCAAGAGCTCCCCAGTAATTCGCGTCACAGCCATCCAGTTGGCACAAAACCCATTTATCGCCGAACAATCTCACACTGAGTGCCTTGCACTTATCACAGCTTTCGAATCCCTCGCAACAGCTGCGCAGGCGCAATTCTTTGGCTACCTCGCGCAGTTCTTCATCGGTAATCATTCGTCCACCTTCTCAACGAGATCGCGCGGGTCCATGCGCATCGCATCGGCCAGCGCGAACAGGTTGCCCACGCGCATGTCACGCTGGCAACGAATGAGGGCGCTAAGCGCACCGGGCGTGATGCCTGCCATTTGCGCCAACTGCTTCTGTGTGAGGTCATGGTCAGCTAGGTAGCGTTTGATTGCTTTTTTGCTGACCTTGTATTTGGTCGATGCCTTGGTCATTTCACTCACTTCCCAACTCACGCTGGCTGTTAATCAGACCGACCTCGCACTCGACGCATGCATCATGATCGCGAAACTTATCCTCATAACGCTCCGGCACAGGAATCGCGTCGATGATCGCGCTTACCAACATGTCTGCGCAGCGTTCGCAATAATCGCCTTTGGCCCACCACTCGTAATAGATCTCACCATTGCATCGAACGGTAATGCTCGCATATGCCTTATCATCAATCTCTGCCCCGCAGCAGTCGCACGTGTAGGCCTCTACCGTCTTTTGACGCTTCATCAGTCCTCACCCCTCAGCTTGCGAATGCGATCGAGGACGTCAGCAAGGAATTTGTTCGCGCGGGCGCAGCTGCCTTCGCCTTTCAAGAACCGGCATTCGCTGCACAAAAATGCTTCGCCATTCGCATATTTGCACAGTTGGTAGCTCTCCGCGTCCGCACCTCTGCCCAAGTCCTCTTCCAGCTTCTCCCATGTGTCTGGCGTGGTGAGGTACACGAGCGCCGGATCGAGTGCAAATCCACGGTCGGTAATCGCACGCCATTTGTTCGACCATCCGTCACTCAAATCAAAGTCCGTGGTGAATGTCCAGCGCACGATGCTATATACGTTCCCGACACGGTTGAACAGCGCCACGGTATCTAGAGGTATCTCTCGTCCCTCGGCATCTCTCGGCAATTCGATACTCATAGCCCAAACTCCTCGTAGTCGCGGCACTCGCCGCACTCGTCCTCGCAGTACAGCAGGTTTCCCATGAGCCACGCCACTGCCCACTTCGCCAATCGCCAGAAGCCCACCTTGCGGTCGGGTGCCTCCGTGTCGTAGGCGCGCTCAAACTCAAGGTGGCAGTAGCCGTAGTCGACGTGGATGTCGCTGCTGCAGAAATGCCTGCAGTTACCGCACATCCGATGCTCGCAGGCCCCGCCGAAGTGACGCTCAATGGCGGCGTCCGTCACCCCCATCGGGTAGCCGCCGACCCTCGAGTCACTCATCGCAGTCCGCCCCCCCTACGCTCTCGTCGAGCAGGTCGATGGCGTCCCCGACGGTCGCCTCGATGCTCGTCAGCTGGCGGCGCAGGTTCTGCACGAGGTTCGCGCCGGTGACCTCCGCCCTTCCCGCCTCGTAGGCGCGCTCGATCATGTCGGTCACCGCGACCTGCATCGCTGTGTCGTTGTAGCCGCGCCTGACGCGATACTTCCCCAGGTAGGCGTGCGCCCTGTCCTGCGGCCTGCACTCGCGGTCGAAATGGAACACCTCGACCGCGTCTGCCTTGATCTGCTCCAAAGTCTCCATCACAGACGTCCTCTCTCTCGGTTCCTCTCGTTGCAGCGCTCGATTGCCGCGTCCACGTCCTCCTGCGTGAACCCCTCGGCGTCGAGCAGGTTGACGACCGCCTGGACCACGTCCACGCACTCGTCGATAAGGCTCTGGCGGTACACCCTGCGCGCCGTCATGATCGGGCTGTACCGCATGTCGTCGCAGTCCTGCCAGGCGCCGAACGCCTCGGCCGCCTCCTCGAGCGGCTTGAGCGCCTGCGCCTTCGGCGCATCCGGCTTGTCGAACGCGCCGAACTCGAACCTGTATCCGTCGCGCATCAGATGCGCCTCCCTTCCGCCAGCGCCGCACGCATGGCGTTGACCTCTCGGCCCGACTCACTCCTCGTTCCGAGGTACACGTCCACGGGCCGCTTGCTCGCGTCCCTTCGCGCCACGTTCTCGCACCACCCGCAGCAGTACCTCTGGTTCCTGTACGCCGTGCGGAACCGCCTGCCGCACTGCCCGCACACGAGCACGTAGCCCCCGCGCCTATCCAGCGACTCAGCCCTCATGTCGCGCCTCCCAGTAGTTGCACCTCGCGAGCCCCTGCGTGGCGTGCACGAAGTCGGGGCAGCGCATGCACGTGTACCGCTTGCGGCCCTCGCCGGACGCCGTCATGACCGCCTCGCTCACGGCGCAGAACCCGCACGTCTCGCAGCGGGCGCTGCGCGGCCCCTCGTCGTAGATGCTTGCGGACCCCTTCGGTCTGCCCATGTTCTCGTTCCTCTCGGCGTCCAAGCTCATGACGCCCTCCTCTCGCACGCGGCCCTCGCGTCCAGCAGGCGCCGCGCGTCCTGGTACGCCTTGAGCGCCACCGGGTCGGCGGTCGTCCCCCTCGGGGCCTTCACCTTCGCCGGGTCGATGCCCGGGTGCTCCTCGCGCCACCTGCGCTCGAGCTCCGCCCTCGTCTGCTCGGGCGTCCTCGTGGGCCTGAACGTGGCGGCCTCGACCTCCGAGGCGGTGGGCTTGCCCCTCGCCCGGTCGTCGGCGTCGATGCGCTTCTGGCGCCTTGACCAGTCGAGCGCGAGGGCGCCCCAGTTGCTCACCGGCTGGCCGTTGCTCTTGACCCAGCCCTGCGACTCGAAAAAGGCCCAGAAGGCGTCCGGGTCGCCGCTCAGGCAGTTGGCGCCGAAGTACCCGCGGGCCTCCTCCAGCGACGGCGGCTCGAACTCGGGCGGCGCGGCGGGGGCATCGCCCCCATCACAGGACAGCTCAGCACAATCCAGTTCAGGACAGGACAGGACAGGGTAGGTTAGGTTAGGGTTTTCACTTTCCGAAACCTGCGTTTCGGGTTTGTCGGAAACTGGTTTCTTGCGCGGGCGGCCGCCCTTGCCGCCCCTGCTGCGCGCGTCCTTGGAGTTGTCGATGGCGTTCTTCATCGCCTTGAAAACGCGGCGGAGGTGCTTCGGAAGGTCGGCCTCGACGCCGTGCAGCCCGTACATCATGATCGCGTCGGCGAGCATCGCGCGGTCGCGCAGGTCCTCGGGGTCGCTCGCGTCGAAGTCGTCGTAGACCTCGGCGAAGCTGTCGAACACGGTGAAGGCCATCAGAACCACCCCCATAGAAGCGAAGAGAAGAACAGGAAACCCGCGGAGAAGGAGGCGGCGAACAGGGCCGCCTCCCAGTGGTCGCGGATGATGTCGGGTACGTGCCTCATCAGAACGGCACGTCCTCGTCGTATACCTCGGGCTGCGGGACCGCGGCGTAGGCCTGCTGGGCGCTCCACTGCGGCGCGGCCTGCGCCTGTGGCTGCACGGGCACCGTGCCCGCGAGGCTCTGCTGCGGCTGGGCCTGCGTCTGCCCCTCACGGCGCACCATGACCTCGATCTCGTCGACGATAACCTCGAGCTTCGAGCGCTTCTGGCCGTCGCGCTCCCAAGAGTTGTAGCGCAGCTTGCCCTCGATCGCGACCTTCATCCCCTTGGCGAGGAAACGGCCAACGGCCTCGGCGCGGTTGCCGAACATGGTGCAGTCGACAAAGTTGGGATAGTCCTCCCACTCGCCCGTCTGCGCGTTGCGGCGGCGGTCGTTTACCGCCACGCCAAAGGACAGGACCTGCGTGCCGCCGGCGGTGGCGCGAAGCTCGGGGTCGCGGGTGAGGTTGCCGCTGATGTTCACTCGGTTGATGCTCACTGCCCGTCCTCCTTCGCGGTCATGTTGTTCTTGATAAACGCGACAAGGCGCGGCCCCTGCATGTAGCCCAGGCCGCTCACGCGGCGACCATCGGGGATGTCAAGCGCCTTGACAATCACCTTCGCCTTGACCGTGCCGATGCCCGGGAACGAGCGGACGAACTCCTCGACCTTGAGCCTCTGCGCGATGGGCGCCTCGATGGCCGCCTCGGGCGGGATGTTGCCCGCCTTGCAGGCGGCCTTGAACGCGGCGCGCTCGCGGCGCGTGTGGACGGCCTTCGCCATCGCCTCCTTGCGCTGCTCTGGTGTTCGTGTCGGCGGCAGTTTGCTCTCTCCCATGTCCTACATCATCTCGACGTATCCGTGAATGTCGTTGTCGACCATGACGGCCCTCACGCGACGCAGCTCGTCTGCCGTGGCGCACTCGATGACCACGCGGTAGCCCCTCTGCGGTGCTGGGGCCGCATCCTCGGCCACATTCGGCTCGGGGCGCGACGGGACCACCCGCACACACCTCGGCACGCCCAAGGGCGGCTCAGGTTCCTCGACGGGCATCGGCTCGGGGTCGGGCGGCAGCGGCGCGGGCTCCGGCTCGGGCTCCGGTGCGGGCGCCGTCGCCTGCTCGTAGGTCGCCGCGAGCGCGGCGGCCTTGGCGACCTCCTCGCGATGCGCGGCGACCGCAGCCGCAACCTCGCCCGAGTCCGCCGGCAGCGTCCTCGTCCACCACGCCACGGCCCACGCCTTCTCGGACTCGTCCGCGTAGTCGAGGCCGTTGACGAACTTGAACTGGTGCAGCAGCTCGCCCACGCGGCGCTCGATGATGTTCTTGGCCTTGACCTCGCCGAAGCTCGCGTTGAGCCACCTGTCGTCGGCGATGCGCTCGTAGGGCACCAGCGGACCCATCTCGCCCGCGAGGTCGTAGTAGTGGCCCTTGAGCGCGGTGAGGCGGCGTTTCCTGCACTCACCGTCGTATCGGTCGATCTCGGCCTTGTACTCATCGGATAGCTTGTCGATGGGCGCCGTTATCTCGCCGATGGTCTTGTCGAACGTCTTGAGCAGGTCGCTGTACTTCTTCTTCGCGGCCTTGCGCTGCGCCTCGATGGGCTTCTTCACGTCATTGACCGCCGTGCGGTACTTCTTCGCCGCCTTGAAGTCCTCGTCATTCTCGATGTGCTTGACGTCCACGTAGTCCGCCAGCTTCTCATCGACGTTCTTCTTGAGCTTCGCCAGCTTGTCCTCGAGTGTGTCGTCGATGGCGAGCGACGCCACCAGCGTGTCGAAGTCCTCCTCGAGCGGCACGGCCTCGACCGCCAAAACCTCGTCTGCCATTAGAAGCCTCCCAGCAGGTCGTCGTCGGTCGCGTACTCGGCGGGCGCGGGCTCATAGACGGGCGCGGGCTCCGGCTCGGGGGCGGCTGGCTCGGACTGCGCCTTGCGGGCCGCGATCTCCTCCTCCATCCAAGAGGCCGCGCGGCGCGCCTGCATGACCGTCATGTCGTGCATGGAGCCCGACGTGCAGCCCACGGCGGCACAGATGGCCGCCATGGCCCCGGCGCTGTCGAGCGCGGTCGCTGCCATGAACGGCTTGAACAGGTCGCGCACGGGCTGCAGATCGGCCACGGGCTCGACGCTCTCGGCCTCGACGGCCTGAGTGTCGGCGCGCATGTCGCGTTCGACCTTCTGGTCCATCTCCTCGCTCGAGTACATCCCGCCGAACTCGCCGGGGTAGGCCAGGCGCCACGCGCCGGCCTTGGCGCACTTCTCGATCATGACGCCCGGCATCTTCGCCCAGTTGCTCTTGCCGGTGCTGTAGTCGGTGAGCGCCAGCTCGACGTATGCGGGCTTCTTGCCGTCGGTGAACGCGACCTCTGCCCAGCCGCCGATGAGCTGCTCCCCGATCATCTTGTAGACGGCGGAGCCCTTCTTCTTGACGACCTCGCCGTCGCGGAGCACCACGACGCCGCTCTCGATGCCGCCGTAGTTGGGCTGCCTGTTCGCGCGGCGGTTGAACACCTGGTAGGAAGTGATGATGCTCGCCGGGGCGCTGCCGTACTTGACGAGGTAGACCTCCTTGGTGAACGGGTTAAGGTGCTGGCGGTTGCAAAGCTCCACGCACAGCGCCAGCTCGCTGTCGGTGGCGTTGGGGCACAGGCGCTCGCGGATGTCCTGCGAGGTGAACTTGACGGGCATGCCCGCGTCGTCCTTGAACTCGATGATCTCGTTACTCATCGACGCTCACCTCGCATCCGTAGAGCTTGGAGATGGTGGCGACGGCGCCGTTCTCGGCGTAGATGTCCTCGCACTTCTTGCCGTACGCGATGATGGCGGCAAGGAAGTCGCGGTCGAACTCGATGGGCTCCTCGTCCATCAGCACGGGCGCGACCGCCATGCCGTAGGCGACGCCGCGAAGCACCGCGGGGTCGACCTTCTCCTCGAGCGCCTCGGCGTTGAGCTCCGTGTTGATGAGGACGTTGCCCACGGCCTGCCTCATGAGCTCCTTGAATGCCTTTCGCTTCATTTCATTCTCCGTTTCTACTTTTTCTCTTCGGCTGGGTCTGCCCAGCCGCGATATACCTGTATGTCCATGTGCGGTTCGATTCCGCGCCGACGGGGCCACTTGACCACGTGAACCTCGGCAACCTGGCTGTCATCGCCCCAGACCGCCCCGTTCATCCCGTCCATCACCAGCTTGGCGATGTTGTCCGCATCCGGCTTGAACGTGTTCGGCTCCGACACGGTACGCTTCGGCCTCGATTTGGGCAGCGGCTCGTACACGTCGATGCGCACCGCGACGGGCACCCTGAACGGGAACAGCAGCCCCTCGAGCTTCGGGTACGCCTCCCGCATGGCCCCGAGCGCCGCGTCGCGGATGGCGGCCTCGTTGCGGATGGTCTCGTTTGGCGTGTACATCCGGGCGTGCCTGCGGTCGAGCCTGTGGCGCTGCTTACCCGCCACGAACGGGACGGTGAACGCGAATCGCCTGCCGATCACAGTACCGACCCCATCCCGAGCACAACGCGGATGCCGTCCGCCGCGAGCAGCAGCGCCCGCATGACGTGCGGCATGAGAGCGTTCACAGCGAACACGAGCGCCACGAACCCCGCGCACCTAAGCAGCCTCGATGCCATGCGTTCCCTCCTCGATCCACTGCTCCACCCATTCCGGGCGCACCATGCGCCCCACCTTGCGCCCCTCGGGCAGCTGCGAGCGCAGGCGGCCTGCCTTGCACTCGATGCGCAGCGTGTCGTAGGGCACCCCCGTCACCCTCGACGCCTCGCGCAGCGTGTACATCAGCTTGTGCCTGATGCCAAGCTCGTCGGCCATCTGCTGGAACGTCTTGGCTCTGCTAGAATCCATGAGTGACCTCCTTTCAGGTCTGGAGCCGTCCCCGCTTTCCACACCGGGCGGCTCTTTTTTGTTGCTTGCTTTCGGGGCCCCGCCCCCGGCACGGCACCGGTAGGGAACGTCCCCGCGGATGGTTATTGGAGAGCCGCGGGGCAACGGTGCCGCCCCGGGAGCGGGGCCCGCGGGTTGCCTGAGCGGCAATACCTGCGTTTCCGCGTTATTCGCGCGGTAGGCTTCGGGCCATGATCTTGAGAGAGCCGACATACCGACCGAGGCACGCTAAGCGACGTCCGGGCATCGCCCGGGCGTTCAACCGCCTGTGCGACAGCGAGGCCGCAAGGGCGCTCGCCAACCTAATCGACTGGCTCGACCGCATCGGCTTCGCCCTCGGCCTTCTCGCGCTGCTTCTGAAGCTCTTCCTCTAGAGCCGTGAACCTCAGCGCCATGGCGACGTTGCACGTCCACAGGAGCGCGATTGACAGGCCGGTCCAGTCGCGACGAACTGCGGCCACGACCGCCGCGGCGAGGAACGCGACGAGCCATGCGAGCTGGACCGCCGGGATAAGGCGCCGTCTCCTTGACTTCACCATCACTGCTCGCCGCCCAGATAGACGCTCTCGAGCTCGGGCATGTAGAAGAGCGTGTCGCCCAGCGTGTAGTAGACGCGCCCCCTGACGGCAAACGTCACGGGCGAGGCTATGTAGTACTCGACCCCGTCGAGCTCGCCCAGCTTCTCGGTCCCCTTCTCCAAAATCTTGATGTGCTGCTCGTTGGTGAAGCCGAACGTCTCCGAGATACGGAACGCGGCACCCTTGTCGGTCTCGACATAGGAGCCGTCGACAAGCTCGAAGTCGTAGCGGACCCGCTTACCCATCGCTATTCACGCCCCTTCTGCAGCTGATACATGACCCACTCGCCCGCAGCGAGGCCGACCTCAACCGGCTGGATGCCGGGGTCGATGGCGTCGGCGGTGTTCATGCAGACCGTGCGCTGGACGTAGGCCATGACCGCCTCGCCGCGCAGCAGCCCGTCCAGGCGACCGCGGGCGTCGAGGAACGACTCGAAGGCCTCGTGGTGCCAGCCGCCGCCGGCGTCGCACCAGCAGACGATGGCCTCGATGCCCGAGAAGCCGAGCGGGACCTCGATCTCGAAGGACTTCCCGCGCGCCTCGTACCTGATGTTCTCGCGGCGCATCTTCACGTCTCCCATGTCGCCCTCCCTAGCGCTCGTCGAGAACCGGTTCGCGGACCAGGTTCTCGAAGTCCGTCGACCAGCCGATGCCGTTGGCGGTGAAGCGCACGGAGGTGCACGCGTAGTAGCGCGTGCCGGCGATCTCGGCGCTTTTCAGGTCGCCATCCTGCATGCTCAAGCTCCGGCTCTCGAAGCCGAACAGGCGGCAGATGCGGCCCTTCATCGACTCCTCCGTCTCGCACATGGCACCGTCGAGGTCCTCGCTCGGCTTGAAGGTGACGCTGTAGTCCTTGTTCATGACGCCCTCCCCTACAGCTCGAAGTCGGAAAAGTCGCGGGCCTCGACGGGCTCGGCCTCGACCGTGATGGCCTCGGGGATGTTCCAGCCGCCCAGCTCGATGTCGATGTAGTTCTCGTTCATTGTTCTCTCCGTTTCGTTTTAGGGAACTTTAATTTCCCTTCATCGGCAAATAAAAATCGCTGACCTTGCAGCCCAAGATGCTCGCCAGCTTCGTGGCGGTCGGGAGCTTCATCAGCGAGGGGTCCTTCTCGTACGACCGGTAGGTCTGAACCGTAACCCCTAATTCCGCAGCTACCGCCTCCTGATTGAATCGGGAAGCCTTCTTTAGAAAAGGCTTCTGGCGTGCTTCTCGGATTGACTTAAGCTCTTGCATCTGACCTCCTTCCCTCTCGTTGAGACTATAGTACTTTCTTTTCCCTTTAAGCGCAATATCTTTTCTCTAGAAAGGGAAATCTTTTTTCTATAGCATAGAAAAATAAGGAGGTAGATACCCATGAATTTCTCTACCAAGTTCAGGCTTTTAAGAGCCAAAAGCGGCCTTACGCAGGCAGAAATTGCCGACAAGCTGGGCATAACGGGCCGCGCTGTCGGTGCCTGGGAAAGCGGAAGGTCTAAGCCGCGCCTAGACAAGATGGCGGAAATTGCAGTTCTGTTTGACACCACGGTATCCGACCTCATGGGAGAGGACGCCACCGAGGCCGCCATCAGCGGCACCTCGCGCATGGTCCCCCTGCTGGGGTTCGCCCACATGGGCGAGCCGTGCGACGAGGGCAGCCTCACCGACGAGGTCGAGGTCCCCGCCTCCATCGCCGACGCGCACCCGCGCGGCTTCATGGTCCACGCCCAGGGAGGGTGCATGGACAACCGCTTCCCCCACGACGCCCTGCTGCTGGTCGACCCCGACATGGAGCCGGTCAACGGCCAGCCGGTACTCGCCGAGACGGCCGACTTCGGCGCCGTGGTGCGCAACTACACGCGGGGCCGCTCCACGGTCATGCTCACGGCGGACAGCCACAGCGGCGAGTACGACGACATCCTCGCCGGGCCGGGCGACGAGCCCGTGGTCTGCAAGGGCCGCGTCGTCTGGTACATGGGCGAGCGGGACGAGAGGTAGTAGGAACGGAAAAGAGGTGGGACGCATGAGGCCATTAGCTTTGGATGGCGTGCGGGCATATTACGAATCGGGAAACGGCGCTGCCTTCGGCGGCGAGGAGTTTAATGTCTACTGCGACGAGAGCTGCCATCTCGAGCACGATCGCTTCAAGGCGATGTCGCTCGGGGCGGTATGGTGCCCCAAATCGAAAGTCAGGGAGATAAGCAAGCGCCTCGTGGAGATAAAGGCGAAGCATGGCGTCGGGATGGGCGCCGAGGTCAAGTGGACGAAGGTGTCGCCATGCAACTACGGCCTCTACGTCGACATCATCGACTATTTCTTCGATGACGACGACCTGCACTTCAGGGGTCTTGTAGTTCCCGATAAATCAAAGCTGGACCACGCCCGCTTCAACCAGGACCATGACCTCTGGTATTACAAGATGTACTTCACGATGCTGAAGACTATCTTCTCCCGCGACGCGCGGTATTACGTCTATATCGACATAAAGGACACCCATTCCGGGCGAAACGCCCAGAAACTCGAGAACGTGCTCGCGAACGACGCGTACGATTTCAACCATGAGATCGTGAGGAGGGTGCAGCCCATACGCTCCGACGAGGTCCAGCTGATGCAGCTCGTTGACATCCTCACCGGCGCCATCGCGTATCGCCACAACCACGACGCCATCATGCCATCGGATAGCGTCACCAAGATCAGGCTCATCAATAGAATCATCCAGAGGTCGGGCCTCTCCCTCGTCAAGACCTCGCTCCTCAGCGAAAAGAAGATGAACCTGCTGATCTGGCAGGCCGGGGGAATCACATCATGAACTGTTGCTGGATACCGCCCATGGTCGAAAGGGACAGCTCGCGTCCCTGGAGCGAATACGACGCTCTTGTCTATAGCGTCTTCAGGCGTGATTTCATCGAGGACAAGCCCGTTTACCGCGGGAAACCGGTAAAGATACGGTACCAGCCCATGTTGGAGGGACGGGCCGAGGCCTTTTGGCATCTCACCTGCAGGGACTACGACCATAAGTCGGGGCTGCCAGAGGACCGTGTGCCCGATCTCGAAAGGTGTAGGCGCATCAGATGGCCGAAGGCGTTCATCGAGAATGCTGAAAGGTGCCCCAAAAGTCCCGACTGCGGAGGCGTTATAGCTTGGAAGGCGGAGCATCGCGCAAGGAAGAGCCGTAATGGCACCCAGATAAGGGAACGGATTAAGTTTTACCTTGAGGAAGAGAGCTACATTGTCGTATTCGAGCCGAGAGAGCACTACTGTCTGCTGATAACCGCGTATTACGTCGACAACGACCACAGCAGGAAGATGATTGAGCGCGAGATGGCGAGAAACCACGCCGAAAAAGCAGGAGGCGCTGTTTGGGCGCCTCCAGAGGACTCCTTCACACACACGGTGGATGAGCTATCCCGATTATCGCCCCATCGCAGCGAAATGTAAACCGAACACGTTGTGGAGATTGGGGGTGTTAGCGTCAATATAATTTTCACCATTTCCACCAACGCATTTTCGCCAATCGCG
>CAVFEY010000041.1:12738-21319 GCA_963621725.1 Firmicutes bacterium AF25-13AC | reverse complement strand
CCATGGGGCCGGACTCGACGGTGTAGCCGATGCCGCAGAAGATGTCCTCGGCCTCCTCGATGATCTGCTTGATCAGGTGCTGGTGACCGATCTGCGGACGGATGCCCGGCAGCGTGATGTCGACGGCCTCGTGCTCGAGTGCGTGCTTGAGGGCGGCGGCCTTCATCTCGGTGGTGCGCTCGTCGAGCATGCCCTCGATCAGCTGGCGCATCTCGTTGGCGCGCTTGCCCATCATGGGACGATCCTCGGGGGCGAGTTTGCCCATCATGCGCATCAGGCCGGTGATACGGCCTTTGCGACCGAGCAGCTCAACGCGCGCAGCCTCGAGCTTGGCGGCGTCGTCGGCGCTAGTGACGAGCTCCTTGGCCTCTTCCTCGAGTTTGACCAGATCATCAATCAGACTCATGTCTTCCCTTTCGTCTCTCGCGTTCCCCGCTTGCCAAGGCGGCTGCCGCCGTCTGACGTTGCGAAAACGCGGCCCGGTTCGGTAACAAAAAACCGCCCTCGGGCATGTGCATTGCCCAAGGACGGTTGAATTCCGCGGTACCACCTTGTTTGACCCGGCGGATGTCTGGCCCGCCGCGCCCACTCTGTGCCTCTTGTCGCGAGGCTCACGGCTTCCCTACTGGGACTTTGCTGCCACTGGCCGCGTGCCCGTTGAGGTCGCTGCTCGGGAGTGAACGCTTGGCCCTTGCCACCGCAGGAAGGCTTGCAGCCCATGACCTTCCCTCTCTTGCCGGCGACGCGGCGGGCAAAACCCTCTCCGTCAACGCATTGGGCTATAGGATAACACATTTCGCGAGCGCATCGCCGCGTTCCGTTTTGTTCGCGCTGGGTACAAGGCAGGTAGCTGTGCAAACTGGCCGCGCACCCGCCTGCGGCGCTCGGCCTGCGAGATTAAGGATACGGTATGGGAAAGAAACTCGATAAGAAGGCCAAGGCCGCCGTGGCAAAGGCCGCCAAGGGCGTCAAGGCCGCTAAAGTCGACAAGGCCGTCAAAAAGTTCCGCAAACTCGAGGGCAAGCTGTGGACTCGCGAGTACCTGCTCAAGATTGCCGAGTTCGATGGAGCGACGATTGCTCCTGCCAACGGCGCTGCCGCCCGTGCCGACGCCATGGGCACGCTTGCCGGCGAACATCACAAGCTACTGACCAGCGAGAAGTCCGTTGAGCTCGTACGCTCGTTAGCGCGCGAGACGGTTGCAGGCGGCAAAATCGACGACCCGCAGCTGCTCGACGAGATCCGCGTGCTCGGCCGCGACCAGCGCGAGGCAAGCGTTATTCCTACCGAGGAGGCCGAAGCCTGGACCAGGCTCACCTGCGAGGCCGACGCCGTGTGGCACAAGGCCAAGACGGCCAACGACTGGGCGAGCTTTGAGCCCTATGTGGATAGAATCGTCGCCCAACTTAAGCATCAGGCCGAACTCATGGACCCCAAGCGCGACCCATACGACGTTTGGCTCGACCAGTACGAGCGCGGCCTTTCCGCCAAGAGCTTCGACGCGTTTTGCGAGGAGGTCAAGGCCACGGTCGTGCCGCTCGTGCACGCCATCGGCGAGCGCGGCCAGCAGCCCGATGCCGACTTTTTGCACGCCCGCGTGCCCGAGGCCGCCCAGCGCGCCATGAGCTTCGACCTGATGAAGCTCGTCGGCCTGAACCTGGACGACACCACGCTTGCCTTTACCGAGCACCCGTTTAGCGAGGGCTTTGCCGTAGGTGACGCGCGCATCGCGACACACATCTACGAGGACGATTGCATCTCCAACGTCTACAGCATCATCCACGAGGCGGGGCACACTATGTACGAGCTGGGCGTCAATCCCTCCTATGCGCGCACCTGCCTGGAGGGCGGCACCTCCATGGGCATCCACGAGAGCCAGAGCCGCTTCTTTGAGAACACCGTGGGCCGCAGCCGTGCCTTTATGGGACCGCTGCTCGAGGTGCTGCGCCGCCACGCACCCGAGGTCTACGGCGACGTCGACGAGGACACGCTCTACCACGCCGTGAACATCGCGCAGCCTTCGCTGATCCGCACCGAGGCCGACGAGCTCACCTATCCGCTGCACGTTATGGTGCGCTACGAGATCGAGCGCATGCTGTTTGCCGGCGAGGCCACGGCCAAGGACATCCCCGCGCTTTGGAACCGCTTCATGGATGAGTACCTGGGCATTCCCGTTCCCGACGACACGCACGGCTGTCTACAGGATACGCACTGGAGCGGCGGCTCGTTTGGCTACTTCCCCACCTATGCGCTGGGCAGTGCCTACGATGCCATGTTTGTGCCGGCCATGTGCCACGACGGTGTCGACCTCAACGGCGCCTGCGCGAGCGGCGACCTGACACCCGTCCGCGCCTGGCTGGGCGAGCACATTTGGCAGTGGGGCCGCGCCAAGGACGCGCCGGAGCTCATCAAGGGCGCGTGCGGCATGGCGTTCGATGCCCGCTACTACTGCAGCTACCTGCAGGACAAGTTCACCACGCTCTACGAGCTGTAAGGCATAACCGACACGCCAACGCAAAGGGGACGCCGCGAAACCAATCCGCAGCGTCCCCTTTTTTCGCCCAATAACTAGGTACCCAATGACTAGTTCGTTGACGCTAATGACTTGGCAATGTCAGCGAAAACGGCCCCAAGCGAGCAAGGTGACGTGAAATGAAAGGGCGCTGACCTTCTGGTCGCACCCTTGAAATTGAACGTCAGATTGCCGCTTGGGGCCGTTTGCAGCGTCGAGCAGTTACGCGGTTTGGTAAAACCGCGTAACTAAAGAGCCTCGAGCGCGTTGGCGATGCGCTTCATGGCGGCATCGGCGGATGCTTGGTCGGGCGCCTCGGCCAGCACGCGGATAACCGACTCGGTTCCGCTCTTGCGTACGAGCACGCGGCCCTCGCCCGCCAGCGACGCCTCGGCCTCGGCGATGGCGTTCTGCACGCCCATATTCTCGAGCGCGGCGTCCTTGTCCGCCACGTGCACGGCCACCTGCGCCTGTGGCAGCAGCTTGCACGGAGCCGTGAGCTGCGAGAGCGTCTCGCGCTCGGCACGAATCACTTCCATCACGCGCAGCGAGGTCATAATGCCGTCGCCCGCGCGCTCGATATCGCCAAAGATCGTATGGCCCGTCTGCTCGCCGCCCAGGCTGTAGCCGCCCTCGCGCATCTTGGCATACACGTGACGGTCGCCCACGCCGCTGGTCACGGCGCTCAGTCCGGCAAGCTCCAACGACTTGATCAGGCCAAAGTTGCTGGCGATCGTCGGTACCACGGTACCGCCCGAGAGACGCCCGTGCTTGTTCAGGTACACGCCGCACACGTACAAGATCTGGTCGCCGTCGACCACGCGGCCGCGCTCGTCCACGGCCAGGCAGCGGTCGGCATCGCCGTCGTAGGCAAAGCCCACATCCAGGCCCTGCTCCACCACGTGGCGCTGCAGGCGCTCAATATGCGTAGAGCCGCAGTCGACATTGATGTTAAAGCCGTCGGGCGCGGCATTGATCACGCGCACATCGGCGCCCAGTGCGTCGAACACCGGCTTGGCCACCGAGGATGCCGAGCCGTTGGCGCAATCGATGCCGATCTTGACGCCCTGCAGCGAAAAGTTCGCACTTGCAATGAGCGAAGCAATGTAGCGGTTGCGACCCTGCATGTAGTCCACCGTGGCGCCGATGTGGTTACCCGTGGCCAGCGGCACCTCGCTCTTGCCATCGATATAGTCCTCGATGAGCTCCAGTACGTCCTCGTCCATCTTAAAGCCGTCGCTGTTGACGAGCTTAATGCCGTTATCGCAAAACGGGTTGTGGCTCGCGCTGATCATGATGCCGCAATCGAAGCAGCCTTCCACGGTCTGATGCGCTACGCCCGGCGTGGGGATCACGTGCAGCATATAGGCGTCCGCACCGCTCGCGACCAGGCCGCTCACCAGCGCCGCCTCGAACATATAACTCGAGCGACGTGTGTCCTTGCCCACGATGACGCGCGCCTTGCGCTCGCGGTTGGCGCCGTAATACCAGCCCACAAAACGGCCGATCTTATAAGCGTGCTCTACCGTCAGCCCAACGTTGGCCTCACCGCGAAAGCCGTCGGTGCCAAAGTACTTCATGCGCTCTCCTTACAAAATAGGGGCGAACAGATTGCCTGTCCGCCCCAAAATGGTACTCGATTATCTGCGCTACCAGAAAAACCCTACGCCGACGCGCTGTCGCGAGCCGCCTGGCATGTAGGAGTCTGACGCAGCGTAAGCGGCTTGTCCCCCGCCTCGGCCGACGTGGTCAGCGTATACGTGATCGTCGTCGTCTCGCCAGCATGCAGGTCAACGGTGCCCGAATAGAAGGGGATTCCATGCCACGTGGCGGCGCCAAGACCAAACTGGGTGCCCTCGACGGTCAGATCAGTAATGTTGCCGCCCGTCGGGGCAAACAACGAGACATTCAGACGCTCGTCGTCACGCGCGGCATCGGGTGCGCTCGCCGCAACGTAGTCGGGCAGCTTGCCAGCCTCCTCCTGCGTCATGATGTTCGTCAGGGTAACGGTGATGCGATAGGAGCACGTGCCGTCACCGTTCTTGATGCCCTGGCCAATCTGCGTATCGGCGTTCAGGTACCAGTCGAGCTTGGAGAAGCTCAGGTTGTTAAAGTAAACGCCGGCAACAGGATCGGCACTCGGGTCATCCGGATCGGGCAGCGAAGCGTCAATGCCCGTCTCTTTGATGGCATTCTGCTCATCATCGTTTCTCATCCACGCGATCAGGCGGCCCTCTTCGGCACCGCGCTCAACGGCGCTGACAAGCTTCGTAACATCGACATCGCCGATACCGCCAAGGATCTTGTCGAAGGCAGCGCTAGCGACGGATGCAAAGATGCCGTCAGACTCCTCGACCGGATAGTTCCAGTACACATCGTGCATGAGGACCTTTGCGGCGTTGGTGCCGTCGACAACCGTTCCGTCGGGCAGCGAGACATTACCGACCAGGCCCAGCAGATACTGCAGGAACACCGGGTCGATACCGATGACGCCATCAACGTCCTGTCCATACTGGGACTTCCACAGCGCGGCGACACGCTGCGAGTTGCAGGGCCAATCAGGCGAATAGGTATTGCCCGAGTTGTACAGGTTACTGTGGTTGCCGAACAGCGCCTCATCCTCTTCGTCGACGCTCTCGACTGCCTCATCCTCGCTGAGTCCAATGCGGGGAACAAACTCGCCAATCGACATCTGGCCGTCAGTGACCGAAATCAGGCCCTGCGAACCGCCAAAGCCGCCGCAAGCACGAATCTCGACGTTGTTCATGGCGTACATAAGGTAGTTGCGCGTCTGGCCGTTGGCGCCGAGCATCTGGGGAAGGACGGGGGCGACCTTCTCCGCCGCGTCAACCGCGCCGTTGAGGGTGGCAAAGCCGTCCTTGGCCTTATCGACCAGCTCGGTCACCTGGGAAATATGAGTATCGCCAATGCCCTGGACCTTCTCGTTGGCGCTCTTGAACACCTTCGAGCTATTGGAAAGCGAATCGGCGACCGCCTGTAGCGCGGACACGTTAATCATGCCGTCCTGGAACAGCTTGCCGGGCGTAGCCTGCGAGAGGTTGTCGGCCATGGGAACCAGCGCATTGCTCGAGACATCGGACAGGGCGTCAATCATGGTGCGGGCCGCATTGATATCGCTGCCATACACCGGGATAAACGAAGCCGCCGTCCACAGCGGGCTCGAAGTCTCCGCCTTCATGCTGTCGCAGAGTTCATCGATCTTCTTCGCGTCGTCAGGCAGCGTCGAAAAATCGCCCGACGTGACCTTGTCCTTAAGGCCACCGACGATCTCGACAGCCTCCTTCGCTTCGCTCTTTACGGTCTTTGCCGAGTTAAGCAGCATAAAGCCGCTTGCGCCAAGCGCAACGAGAAGCACCGCGACTACAGCGGCAATAATGGCGCCGGTGTGACGCTTTTTGCGCTCGCCCTTGCGATGGCGATGACGGACCAGACCGTCAGAGGTCGAACTCGACGAAGCGTCGCTACCGTAGTTCAAGCCAAAATCGTAATAATCTTCCTTGGAACCCGAGCCCGCAAACTCGGCACCGCTATCATCCAGGCGGGCGAACGTGCCAGTCTCGGAGGCGCCGGTGTAGATCGTGCCAAGGTTACCCGTAAGCCCCGCGCCACCGGCAGAGGGAGTATTGTTGTCGGCCTTGCCGGCATTAACGTTGCCGGCGGCATTCGCGGCGTTGGCAGCACCTGCGTTGTTCGCAGGTGCCGAAGGAGCCCCGCTCGGCTGCGACGCGGAGGTTGCACCGCCCGCAAAGACATTCCCTCTTGCACGGCCGGTCTTTTTTGCCTTTTGAGACTGCTCGTATAGAGCGGTAAACATCGCCGTCTCGCCCGGGGACACGCGCTTACCGGAGCCGCCCTGTCCAGCGTCGCCCGGCGTGCCGGCCTTACCAGCCCCGTTCGGACGCGGCGGAACTGCAGGACGGCCGCTATCGCTGCCCTTAAAGTGATTACCAGCCATAAAGAAATCCTCGCAATTGAGTCGCAATGAAAAAGTCCATAACGTTACTAGTTTATGGCATTTTGAGCATCGACAGCTAAACTCCAGACACGGACATCAATTGGCGAAAATGCGGCACAACACCTTTTCTGTCTTGGCGGCGGCGTCAACTACACCGTAAGGAACATCATCACGATGATCATGGCAAAGCCGATAAGGTCGGTCGGCAAAAACACCGTGCCCAGCATAACGGCGCTGGTGATGGTCGCCGAAACCGGCTCCACAGTTCCGATGAGGCTCGCACGCACCGAGCCGATGTCCTTAACGCCCTGCATATAGAGCATGTAAGCAAAAAACGAGCCGATAACCACGAACACCGCGAGCGCCTCGATACCAGCGGCATCGAGCGCCGGCATATGCGCCCAGGGCTGCACGAAGACACATGAGACCACGCCCGCCGTGAGCATTGCCGAGCCCGTGACGATGGGGCTACCGTATTCGGGCAGGATCTTGGCGGGAATCACCGCCATACACGCGGCGCTGACCGCACACATAAGACCTGCTGCCAGGCCAAGCGGCGAGATATTCAGGCTGGTAGGGTCGCCGCCGGTGGCAATTAAAAAGGTTCCACCCAGAGCCAGGCCAATGCCGATGACTTCGCGAGTACGCGGCATGCGGCGATCGGTCACGCAGGCGTAGCCCATGATGATAACGAGCTGCAGGCACTGGAGCACCGTCGCGGTTCCGGCGTTCGTCAGGCGCACGGCCGAAAGATAGCAAAACTGGTTGAACAGCAGGCCAAAGGCAGTAAAGAGCAGCAGCTGCTTGCGATCGGCGGGTGTGGTCCAGAGCTTAATCAGGCGCTCGCGGTCGCGCGTAACAACCACGGCCATAAAGAGTAGACCGGCGAGAATCTGACGCACGCTCATAAGCCACAAGGTGTCGACGTGGTAGGTATCGAACAGAAAGCTCGCGCTGGTGCCCGAGAAGCCCCAAAACGAACCGCCCACCAGCGTAGCCAAGACGCCCGTGATCATCTTGCGCGACGACGCATCGTTAAGGCGCTCGCGCCAGGCGCGGCGGGTGCTACGGCTGAGCTCGTCGGTGCCCTCGGGCACATCAATGTTCGATATATCGGTCATCGGCACCGAAGCCCCTGCGCCTTCGACCTGCTCGACACACTCTTTGCTCATTCCACTCCCCCGAAACAGCCTGGAAACAATTCGGCTTACCTTACCACGGCGAAGGCACCAGCTGGAGGCTTGTCCGCTTATCGGTAGGACAATTCCGCAGGCGTCTTTCCATAGCTCGATACCGCAATGGCCTTGCATTATGCGACAGCCAAATCGCGGCAGCAGGCTCTTTTGAAATGGATATGACAAAGCCCCCGAATTCCACAATGTAAGCGATTTTTAAAAATGTTCTTGCCACCGAGTTCAGGCTCCGTTATATTATCCCTTGCGCGCTTGCGCACCCTTGATCGGGCGTTTAGCTCAGGGGGAGAGCGCTTCCCTGACACGGAAGAGGTCAGAAGTTCAAATCTTCTAACGCCCACCAAATGTTCGCAGCTCAGAGGCTATGTCCTCTGGACTGTTTTGTTTTATGTCGCCAAATCCGCCGGCAGTTCCAACCGCCCAACTAGCCAAAAGCCGACCATCTACTAGCCGATATATCCATCGGCATAACCAATCAGTCCGCACCGCAACTTCTCAGCAAAACGCCGCGATGTCTGCGCCCTGCGGCATCCTTGGGCCACTTGCACCTGCAGCACCAAGGAGCCGCCATGCGCACCGAGCTCGATGTCCCCTTTTCGCACAAAGAAGAAGCCAAGGCGCTGGGCGCCAAATGGGACCGGACCAAGAAGGTCTGGTATGTACCCAGCGGCGTCAACCCCGAGCCCTTTGCCGAGTGGCTGCCTGGTGTTGACCGATCCGACCCCTCAGCGCCGTATATATATCTAGTACTGGGCAAGCGCGAGTGCTGGAAGTGTCACAAAGAGACCTCGGTCGCGGCCTTCGGCATTCCCTATCGAACCGATAACGACGAGAGCGTCGCCATCGCGCACGCGCCCAACGAAGCCGGGCACATTGCCATCGACACGGCCAACGCCAACG
>CAVFEY010000041.1:0-12728 GCA_963621725.1 Firmicutes bacterium AF25-13AC | reverse complement strand
GCACTCGCCATCGTGCCCGCTCTTGGCTGCGTGCCGGGCGAGATCCGCGACTACCTTCATAAGCGCTGCGGCTACAAGTCCGTAGGCGCGCGAGCCTCCAAAGCCCCGTCGCTCGGCAACACGTGCACCAGTTGCGACGCGCTGCAAGGCAGCCGCCATCTGTTCGAGGAGCCCTCGTCCCCGTTTGCCCTCACTGCCATCAACAAGCTGCCGGCACTGGAGTTTATACGCGTCGAAGTTGCCGGCGTCTTTGGCGTCCCAGCCACACGCACCGACTTTGACCAGGCGCTCTTTACCTGGGCACAAGACCATCACGCCGAGTTCCACAAGCAACTCGGTGAGGGGATTTATTTGTAGAGACGGAGAAGCCTTCACAGCCAGCTCCTCCGCATCACCTATCCCTCGTCGCCGGCGTCATACACGATATCGAGGCCACAAACAGGTCATTTCTCCGGATACACCGGCATATGAACGCCTGTCTGTTTTCTCACTTCGTCGCTGAGTCTGTCGCGCGCATCGATGAACCGAATGTCGAGACACTGTATTTGCGAGCCACAGCAAGGGCAGGTGACGACAAACGACCCACAATCAACCTCTACGCTCGGAAACATATTGTTGTCTATAAGGGCACACGGCAGTTTTCCGTACTTCCCCATCGCAATATCGCCTCGCCAGCTCATACACGCTCCCCTCTCGCTATACAAAACAGGAAGAGCATGCACCGGCGGGCGGGCGCGAGATTGCATCGCCACGCGATCCGATCAAACAACACGATCGTCAAAGAATGCCAAAGCCAAATACGCTAATACGGCAGAAGCCCCGCCTTTTCACGCTTCTTTTCCGAGCGATCGAACTCAATGCGATGGGCCTCAAGAAACACCGTATTGGGTCGCCACTGACGCTCATTCGGCTGCCTTAGCGTCGCACCCGCAAAGGAAGCGTAGCCGGTCTTATCCAGCAGGTACGATCCGCACAGCCGATATTCGCCGCAAACAGGCTCAAACGAAATCAGGTGAGCATCGAATAAAGCATGTAAGTCGCGCCGAAGCAGAATACCGTTGCTGGCAACCTGCGATTTGGGTCCCGAGTAATTCTCGATATGTGCAGCCTCCAGAGCTTCGCTGACGCCGCAGTCCGACACCGCGCAACGGCCGTCATAGGCGGCAACGAGCTGCTTGCGGAACCATTGCTGCCCCAATCGCTCGCGCCTTAACGCATAGCGGACCTTTTCGTCGTCGGTCGCACCCTGTCCGGCAAACTCAATATCGACGGGCATGTGCTTCAGATAACTCATGTCGGGCGCAAAACGGGGGTCCGGTCCGCCTTTATGAACAGGACCGTGCAGAACAAACCATCCGTTTTCGGGCTCGAACCGTTCAACAAACGCAAGGCCGAGCACCTTGTAGCCCACCTCGGTTGCAAATATGACTCCGACTGGAACGCCACATTCCATGCAGTTGAGCATTTTACGGTTGTAATTCTGGTCTCGAGAACCAACGGCGCCTGGCGCTTGGACCGAATACTTAATGACCCACGTACCATCGTCCAAATAGAGCGGAGGTACATCGGTGTAGAAGCTCTTTTTAGAGTTATGGACCGAAAGCGCAAAGATCTTATTGGGATCTTGCTTCACCCGATCCTGGCCCGGCCAGAAGATCCCTGAATCCCGCGTTACGGGAAAGAAGTCCGAGCCAATTCTCAAACGATACTGATACTGAGGGCTATCTTCCTTGGTGTGGTGCGGAAGGCTGGTCCAAACGCCGCCGCGCTGTTCCTCACCCAGAAACCACTCCCATGCCTCAACGTATTCGGAAGGCACGAGACTGCAGGCGCGGTCATAGCTTGGTCCATCCATCAACGGAACAGCAAGGTCAATGTCGTTCATCGCCAGCACCTACAACCATACGAACGCGAGTCATGCCACTCAATAATATGGCCGAGAGTCAATTATTACGAGATCTCATTCCGCGATCGGCACATCGTTGATGCTCTCGGTTTGCCGCTGGCGCGTTTGTACCCCGCTGCCCCACTCCCCTGTATACTGATGTAGCACGTGTTTCATCCGGGCTTGTTGGGCCGGGTCGTTCATGGGAGGCTCTTGTGGCTGTTTCGAATCCGCCTAAGGGAAGCGTTTCTTCTTCGTCCATCAAGCCGGTTACACGCAAGGCCGTGCGCTGCCAGCGCGAGGTCGCCTGGCTTGTCACGCAGGCAGCAGGCAGACTCGTGGCGAGCACGGAGGACGTCAATGCTCCCACACCGAGCTTTGTGCTGGCAGCGGCGCTGAATCGAGTACGCCAGCTGGAACTCGTCGCACAAGAAGACGGCAGCCATCTTGGCTACCAGGACGCTATGGCGCCCGACCTGTTGACTTTTTGTCACATGGCCAAGTTGCCTGCCGCGCCCAATGCGCTTTCGGACGCAGGCTACATGTTTACGCTCTCGGGCGCGGACCTTATCCGCGACATCTATGCATACTGCAGCGAGCTCGCCGAGCGCCACGTCTTTGACGCAGCTGAAGTCAAGCCGGGATACGCCATCAAGCTGGTTCTTAGGCTGTTCTTGATGGACGGGTTCGGGGCTATGCCAGCGTAAGCCGAGTCTTTAACTTCGCCGTCGACTGGGCAACAACCGCCTTACCTTAGCGGGCGCCAATCGAGAGTCGATTATTGAGTCGCCTCGTCCACTAACGCATTTATTCCACGCGCTCTGACAGTCGATATTTGCGGTTGCGGCTTGTCGACGGCGCCGTGGGCTCAAGCTCGCCTTGAGCAATGAGCGCGTTGACGCGCGACCTAACCTGTGAAATTGTAAGCCCCGTGCGTTCTGCCAGCTCACGCGTCCCCAGCTCGCCGTAGTGTTTGAGTGCCGTCACAATTAAGCCCCCGCCATGATCGACCGGCTCGATCTTTGAACGGTAAAGTACGACCTTGAACCGATCGAACCCCGGGCAGAACAGGGGCTCGGCCAGACCATGTGCGCGCATGGCATCGATCATCATCGGGATGCCCGAGCCATTGCCCTCAGCCGGCGAACCTGCGCCATCCGGCAGAGGGACAATCGACATGAGTTTCACGAGCGTCGCGTTACGGCATCGGGAGCTGCCGTCAAACAAGTTCTCGCGAGTCTTTCCCCCGTAAAGGCCGCCAGGATTCGTCACCTCGACACGATCGTCAAAGACGTCGACGGTAATCGACTGTCCACAGAACCGATCCCCGTATTCTCGATGGATTACGGCGTTGGCGATTGCCTCGCGCAGAACCTCCTCGGGAATCTCCAGCGAGTCGACACGCGAGACGCCTTGGACGGTCGAGGTTCGCCGCAAATTCTTGGCGACGGCCGCGACGGCATCCGAGATCATCTCGCCCAACGTTCCCTCACAGATTGTGCGGTCCATGAACCTCAGCGACCCCGCCGTGCCTTTCCGGGTCCCCGCATAGACAGCCATGTCGATAAAGAGCTTGGGATAAAACTGCTGGGGGTAGGTGCCCGCAACTAGGAGTCCAGCCTTGGTAACATTGCCCTGGGAATCAAGGAAATTTAGGCGCTCCAGCTTCGTTTGTTTGTCCGGCGCGCCGCGCATTGCCCGAGGCGTCAACGAGAAAGCCCGATCTATCGTACGGTCGACCAGCGCCTCGTCGAGATCGTCCGCGCCCGCGCCCGCCACCGCGTCGCGATCGCTCGGAGTCACTCGACCGTATGACGCCAATGCGAGCACCTCGGTCGACGAAAGCGGGACATCTTTGTCATCGATGCGTTTGTAGCTGCCACCTTGAGCGCCCCGTTCTATGACATAACAAGGCTTGCTCGACGGGTCGAGCTCCTCAATCGTGATGACCAGAACCACGGTGCCCTGGAGCTCCACGCGCTCAATGGTGTATTTGGGCGGATTGGCCAGCTTTCCGCGACCGCCGGCATCGCCCATGCCCGCCACGAATTGGTTGAGCACTTTCTCGGTCTCAAAGTTTGCAACTGGGACAAAACCCGCGCGCTCGCTCACGCCGAGCACGATAATTCCGCCAGCGGTATTCGCGAATGCGCTAACCGTTTCCCATACGTCGCGGGAAAGCGTCGTGGCGCTCTCCTTGACCTCGACGTTAAGATCGTCCGAGCCCATGCGCCTTAAAGACTCGAGCAGACCGGTCAGCTCGTTTTCGTTCATCTGCATGTCCTTTCGCTCGGCCCGGCGGAGAATGCCGCGAATAGATTTCCTTCGTCTCTCAGTTATCTCTCGTAATTATCTCTCACCTTTCTGCTATCTCTCATATTAGAGATAAGTGAGAGATGAAAGATAAGATATCTGCCATTTGTTTCATTTAAACATGTTTTTGCTGGTAGAACAATCAGTATTGAGACAATACCATGATTGCTTGTCTCTTTGCTGATCAGTTATCTCTCGTATTTATCTCTCCTCTTTCTGTTATCTCTCGTATTAGTGACGAATGAGAGATGAGAGATACGTGAGTGATGGACGAGCGTGGTTTTTTTGAACGGTCGGAGAATCCCTCAAACAAAAAACGGGGCCGGCCTTACGCCGAGCCCCGTTTTCAAACGGTCAGTTAGTTATCCAACGCGCGAGCATAGCAGTCAACTTTACGCCGCCGCGAACACTCCCAAGCCCGTTCCGATGATGCAGATCGCGAAGATGGCAATAATAATCCAAATGGTCTTGACACCCTTTTTATAGAGGGCAACGCAAGCGAACGTTGCCAGCAAGGGCAGCAGACCGGGGAAGATCGAATCGAACAGATCCTGCAGGACAATCTCGGAACCACCCACATCAAAGGTCAAAGCCGTGGACAGCGAGACCTGTGCCGCAATCATGGCGCCGATAACGGTCATTCCGAGAACGCCGGCAGCATGCGTCATGCGAGACATAAGGTTGTTCTCTTCGGACTGCTGCAGGAACTTGGTTCCCAGGTCGTATCCCAGATGGGCGGCGACGATACGCGTTGCAAAGTTAATCACCGAGTAGATGAGCGCGTACACGATGGGGCCGAGCGGGTTGCCCGTCGAAGCGATGCCAATACCAATGCCGGCGGCGACCACGCGGAACGTACCCCAGTAGAACGAATCGCCAATGCCGGAAAGCGGTCCCATGAGGCCGACCTTCATGGCGTTAATCGAGGACGTGTCGAAGTTCTTATCGGCAGCCGCCTGCTCTTCCATCGAAACCGTAAGGCCGGCTACAAACGGAAGCACATGAGGCGTGATGTTAAAGAACTCGGTATGGCGATCAAGCGCCGCATAGTAATCGTCGTCGTTGGGATAGATCTTTCGCAGGGGCTTCTGAATGGTGTACATGAAGCCCATTGCCATCATCTTGTCGTACGACTGCGAGCACTGGCTCGTAAACTGGCGAAGGAACATGCTCCGATACATATCGGGAGTCATAATCGCGTCCTTCTTGGCCTCTTTGAGATCGGTGTTCTGGGTAGCCATTAGAAGTCCTCCTCTTCATCCTCGGCAACCGTCTGCGGACCGGACGAGCCCTCGCGGAAGGCCAGGAGCAGTGCGACGCAAATGGCAGCTGCGGCGACGCCGATAACGTCCATCTTGAGGTAGATGACCATAATGAATCCCAGGAACAGCCAAGGAAGTAGCTTGTTATCGCCCATGGTCCTAATAAGGAGTGCGAAGCCGATGCAGACCATGACGCCGGACGCAACGTTGAGGCCGTCCATCACAAACTGCGGAATAGCGTTAAGCGCATTGTTGATGAGGTCGGCACCAAAGAACAGCGAGCAAAACACCAGCAGTGCAGACGGAATGCCAATCGACAGCGGCACGATGGTCAGATGGTACAGATTCGCCTTGGCAAGATCACGATTTGCCAGAGCGGTCTCGATCTTCTTGCAGGCAAAGGCACCCGGAACGGCGTAGCAGAAGTTGCGCCACACCTGAAGGAAGACGGAGACGGGAAGGGCGAGTGCGACGGCAGTTGCCGTGCCCGTACCCGTAATGACGGCAAACGCGCAGCCAAGCACGCCGGAAGCATAGACCTCGGGAGGAACCGCCGCACCGACCATGATAGCGCCCATGAACATGGACTCCAAAGCAGCGCCGACGATAACGCCCTGCTGGACATCGCCAAGGATCAAGCCAACGAACAGGCTCGTAAACAGCGGACGACCAAGCATCGTAATGCCAAATAATTGCTCGTCCATGGACGCAATAAATGCGACCAGTGCAACTAGAAGATACTAGACAACCATTTCGATCAACCCCAGAAACAGGTCTGCAGGCGAGGCATTCTGCGCAGCTCGCCTGCAGACAACCGCAGCAATTTGAGAGGATTAGTAGTTCATCTGGTGATAGTAACGACGCGTGGTGAGCGGGTGGTTACGGACGTGCTCGAGATGGCAGCTCAGACGCTCGGTGATGGTGTAGGTGACCATCGGGGAGACGATCTTGCGGAACTCGGGGTCGCTGAACGGCAGCTCGACCTCGGCGGTGTCGAACTTGTTCACGCGGACATGGACGCCCTTCTCGTCGGCGAGCATGTGAGTGAAGTTGTCCACGCGGTCCATGAGCTTACGGGTGTCGTCCTCGCCGTAGAGCATGATGAGGCTCGTGCCCTCCTCGCACAGTTCGATGGTGCCGTGGAAGAACTCGGCGGCGTGGATAGACTTGGTCTTGATCCACTGCATCTCCTCGAGAATGCACATAGCGTAGTCGTAGGCCTCACCCCAGAGCATGCCGGAACCAATCACCATGTGGTAGTCGGTGTCCTTGAAGTCCTCAGCCATGGCGGCGCAGCGCTCGTCCTGAGCGTCCTTGGCCTTGATGAGGTACGGAGCGATCTTGCCGAACTCCTCCATGAAGGTGTCGTACTTGGGGAAGGCGCCGGCGTTCTTGAGGAAGCGGGCGACCAGCGTAATCTGGTAGGTGTAGATGGCCTCGCACAGGACGTCGTCCTCGGCGAAGCTGAAGAACTTGTAATCGGCGTACTCAGTGGCCGGGGTGTTGTCGTTGGAGACATACATCAGCGTGCGGGCGCCCTGCTCCTGGCAGAACTTGGCAGCCTCGATGATCTCGGGGGTGGTGCCGGTGCGGGTGGAGAAGACGCAGACCGAGTCCTTGTTGAAGGTCTTGGGCGGGCAGGCGAGGAACTCAGCGGCAATCTCGCAGTGGACGTCGACGTCGGCCGTGGTGGTCTCGACCCAATACTTCATCGGGAGCGTGTGGGCCCAGGTGCCGCCGCAGCCGATGAAGAAGATGTTGGAATAACCCTGCTCGCAGACCTTGTCCACGGCAGCCTCAATCTGAGGACGGAGAGCGAGGGCATCGCTCACAACCTTCTCGTAACGAGGCTCATCGAAATTGAACATCCCTTACTCCTAACTCACTTGGATGAACCCTTCATTCATCCCATGACGTTATAATACTTTATATAACTAACTATGCAAGAACTATTTCAGATTTTTTTGATTTTTCTTTAATAAAAAGCCCGCCGATCAAATGATCGACGGGCTTAAGAAAGGAGGACCTGGTTAATAAATGCCAGACAATGGCATGTTTCCAGCTAAAAAACGTCCTTGGCAAACACCTTTGAGTCATTGGGGACCTGACGGATTTCGATAACCACGCCATCGTTCACAAGCTCTTGGATATGCTCGGCATCGGTTTCGGTCGCAAAGATCGCGGGGGTCGGATGAAGCGTGGTCTCGGGAGACTTTCGAGTTCCGCCCAAATTGATCTCCTTGATGTCTTTGCAACCCTTAGCAAGGCGATAGGCATCCTCGATCGTCTCGACAATGATAAACAGCGAATACTTGTCGGTAACGCCGCTGTTGAGCGCCTCGATAGCAGCGTCAACATCCTTGATGACGAGTTTAACGCCGCTGGGGCGGGCGAGCCTCAAAGCGGCTTTTCTCATATCGTCTTTTGCCACGGCGTCGCTGGCACACAGGATGCAATCGACATCCAGCGCATGTGTCCAAGACATGGCGACCTGGCCGTGAATCAATCGGTAATCGACCCTCGTAAGCTTAATCATCAAAAACATCTCCACACGTAATAAAGGTAATGACAGGGTTGAATTATTCGTTGAAGCTTGAGCTAGAACTCTTCTTCTTCTTCGACATCGGCGAGCATATCCGCCGCCTCACAAAGCTGAATAAATGAACGCGACCCCTCGACCGCGGCTTTGGCCTTGTCCGCATCCAGGGAGTCCAGCTGTGTAACCATTTCCACCAGCAGCGGCAAGTTCATTCCGGTGATCAACGTAAACGATCCGGTGGCCTGCCTCTGGATGAATTCGTTGTTTACAGAGCCGCCAAAGATGTCAGTCACGACAAACCAAGAGTCGGCAGGGTCCCTCGTCTCCATCCATGCATCAATCAACGCCGCGACGTCCCTTGAATCGTCATCGATATAGGCGCACAGGCACTCGATTCGGTCGTTAGTGCCCATCAGAATCTCCAGAGAGCTTTTCATGCCTTGGGCGAGATAACCATGACTCGCTAGCAATATCTTATTCATAGTTCTCCAATACCAATAGGACGTACTATATTGTCATAACAAAGTATATTAGCAATCTGCCCTACGTGGTGTGTCTATTTTCCAAATCCGCGAACGGTAGCAATTGGTCGGTAAATCGCCCAATCTATCTCTAATTTACAAATAGAACTTCAGTCGCTCGGTGCAGTACACCTGACGGGAGATGAAAAGCGGCTCGCCGCTTGGAGCATAACGTCTATCGACAAACAGAAGCAGCGGAGACTCCAGCTCCACGTTAAGGTATGCCGCCTCGAGCTCGCTCGCATAGCAGACCTCGAGTGTACGCGTGTTGGGGCCCATCTTGATCCCCTGGCGATCGAGTACCGCCATCAGCGAATCCTCGAGGGACTCATGCTCCAAAAAAGAAAGCACAGCGGAATAGCTATTGGTTTCCAGCATCGTGGGCTTGTCATCCACAAGGCGCAGACGACGACTACGCAATACCTTTTGGGTATCGTCTACGCCCAGGAACTTCGCGTCTCGCAGGCTTGGGAAGTCCCAGCCCATTGCGAGAACCCTGGTAGACGCCTGTTTTCCCGCAAGCTGGCACGAATGGGTAAAGCTCTCACGGTCGTCCGCGGCATACATCTGTGTGTCCGACGAAACGAACGTGCCCTTGCCGCGGGCCCTCTCAACAAGCCCAGCATCTTCCATTTCTTTAATTGCGGAGCGAACCGTTATTCGGCTCACGCCAAATTGCTCGATGAGCTCCGCCTCGGTCGGAAGCTTATCTCCCGGGCGGTACGTGCCGTTGGCGATCGAATCAGAAAGCGCACGAACAATCTGTTTGTACAGGGGGATAACGCTATTTGCTTCAACCATATCAACCATACCTTTGCAAGGAATCAGCAGCTTATAGATAGATGACTTATATTGTATTAGAACTTTTTAGGAGTCCATATATTTCCTAAATGATTCGGTAAACGGGGTGTTATTTCACTTTAGTGGGGTGCAGCGGCTACCCGCGGCATTCGTTATCAACCTAGCTAGGCTAGTCCACCCACATCGTCTCCAGTTCGCCGCAGAGCCGCGGCCCCATATGGGTATACTCTCGAGGATTCGACTCGATTCGCCCCCGCTGGGGCGTCAAAGGAGACTGCATATGCCCACCACCTCAACCGACCCGCGCGCCGCTGCCGCCGCGCTGCTGGTGCCCGGTACCACCTGCCACGGTTTTGCCGTCGAGCGTTGCGAGACCGTGCCCGAGCTCGACTCGGACGCCTACGTGCTGCGCCACACTACCTCGGGCGCTCGCCTGCTGTACCTGGCGTGCGACGACGAAAACAAGGCCTTTGCCATTGGCTTTAAGACGCCGCCGGCCGATTCCACCGGCGTGTTCCATATTCTTGAGCACTCGGTGCTGTGCGGATCGGCCAAGTTCCCCGTCAAGGAGCCGTTTGTCGACCTGATCAAGAGCTCCATGCAGACGTTCCTCAACGCCATGACCTACCCCGACAAGACCATCTATCCCGTTGCCACCACCAACGAGCAGGACCTGTACAACCTGATGGACGTGTACCTGGACGCGGTGTTCAACCCGGCCATCTATACCAAGCCCACCATTTTTGAGCAGGAGGGCTGGCACTACGAGCTGGACCTGCCGGAGGGCGCCGAGGGCGAAGGCAGCGCCGCCAGCCTGCGCGAGGGCACGCTGCGCTATAACGGCGTGGTGTTCAACGAAATGAAGGGCGCGCTGTCCGACCCCATGAGCGTGCTGGACGACGCCGTCAACGCCGCGCTCTATCCCGACACCGCCTATGCGCACGAGAGCGGCGGCGACCCACGTGCGATTCCCGCGCTCACCTACGAGCAGTTCCTGGATACGCACGCGCGCCACTACAATCCTTCCAACTCTTATATAACACTCTACGGCGACCTAGATGTAGACCGCGCGCTGACATTTTTGGACGAGCGCTACCTGTCGCAGCCGAGCGCCGCGAGCCGCCGCATGGACGCTGCCGTTGCCGCCGGCGAGGACCCGTCTACGCTGGCGCCCAATCCGCTGGACGTGCAGGAGCCTGTGACCTGCGAGTATAAGCGCGTCGAGATGGCCACTACGCCCGAGAACGCCCTGGTTGGCCTGGGCCTGGTGCTGGGCAGCGCGCTCGACCGCAAGCGCACGATCGCGGCGGACATCCTGTTCGAGGCACTGCTGGGCTCCAACGAAGCGCCGGTTAAGAAGGCCATTCTGGCCGCCGGCCTGGGCGGCAACGTGGTGAGCTACACCGCGGCCGAGAGCCTGCAGCCCTACGAGCTCATCATGCTGCAAAATGCGCAGCCCGGCGTAGCGCGCGAGCTGCGCCGCGTGTTCCAGGACGCCTGCCGCGACCTATGTGAGCACGGCGTTCCGCGCGAGCGCCTGGAGGCCATCATCAGCAGCAACGAGTACGACCTGCGCCAGCGCGACTACGGTATCGCCGACGGCGTGGCCATTGCATGCGACGCGCTGAGCACGTGGCTCTACGATGATGACGCTGCGACGCTGGCACTCAAGTACGGTCCGGTGTACGAGGAGCTGCGCGGCGAGCTGAACGGCACTTACTTTGAGGACCTGTTGCGCGAGCTGGTGCTGGAAAACGACCACATGGCGCTGGTCGAGCTGGTACCGGTGGATACCGCCGAGGGTTCGGAGGGTGCCGAGGTCGCCGAGCTGGCAGCCAAGCGCGACGCCATGACCGATGCCGAGCTGGCGGACGTGGTCGAGCGCACGGCTGTGCTGCGTGCCGCGCAGGAGGCCGAGGACACGCCCGAGGCCAAGGCCACGCTGCCGCGCCTGCACGTTTCCGACATTGGCGAGGCGCGCTCCGAGCCGCCGCTGGTCGTGGATACGACTGCGCCTATCCCCTGCCTGCGCCACGGCATCCCCACCAACCGTCTGGCCTACGCCATGCAGTATTTCGACCTGAGCTGCGTCGCATTTGAGGACCTGCCCTACGTAACGCTGCTCTGCCGCCTACTCAAGCAGCTGCCTACGCGCGAGCATTCGGCCGAGGAACTCGACAACCTGCTCGCCGGCAAGCTGGGCTTCTTGAGCTTTACGACTGAGGTCATGACGCAGCCCGACGTGGACGGCGTGCGCCCCTACCTGCTGGTGAGCGCCGGCGCCCTGTCCGAAAAGATCGACGCGCTGGCGAGCCTGCCGCGCGAGGTGTGGTCGAGCACGCTGTTGCTCGATGCTGACGCCGACCGCGTGCGCGACGTGCTCACGCAGATTCGCATTGGGCTTGAGCAGGGCTTCATCAACAACGGCCACTCGGCGGCGCTGGGTCGCGCGATGAGCTACAGCTCGCCTTCGGCCGTGGTGCGCGAGCAGCTTTCGGGCGTGGACTTCTACCTGTTCCTGCGCGATCTGCTCGAGCACTTTGACGAGCGACTGGACGGCCTGCGCGCCAAGCTTGCCGAGCTGGCAGACCACATCTTTGTGGCCGATGGCTGCATGGCGAGCTTTACCGGCAGCGACGAGGACTTTGACGCGTACTGGGATGCCGCGGGCGACCTGGGGCTTGACGCGGGTGACGGCGCCGATGCCGGCCGCAACGCGCTCGTGGTGCCGGAGCCGCGCGACCGTCACGAGGCTTTCGTCATCCCCAGCGACATCTGCTTTGCTGCGCGCGCGTGCGACCCGCGCCGTCTGGGCATTGACGTGACGGGCGCCTGGGCGGTTGCCGCCAACGCGCTCTCCTACGACTACCTGTGGAACGAGATCCGCGTGAAGGGCGGTGCGTACGGATGCGGATTCCGCGCGGCCGGCGAGCGCCAGACGGCGTTCTACACCTACCGCGACCCGACGGTCGATCCTTCGATTGAGCGCATGGAACGCGCGGGCGCATGGCTCGGCAGCTTTGAGCCCGACGAGGCCGCCTTCGAGGGCTTTATCGTGAGCTGCGTGAGCGGCATGGACGCGCCCGTGAAGCCGTACGCGCTCACCAAGCGCCGCAATACGACCTACCTGGCTGGGCTCGATCCGCACGCGCGCGAGGAGCGCCGCGCCCAGATGCTCGCGGCCACGCCCGCTGAGCTTCGCTCGCTCGGCGCCGATGTGACGCGTATTGCGGCCGTCGCACCCACCTGCGTCTTTGGCGGCCGCGACGTCATCGCCAAGAGCAACGCCGGCTTTAACGTCGTCGACCTGCTGGCCTAGCCACAGTCAAGCAAAACCACCACAAAGGGGACAGTGAACTGCCTCCCATTTCTTGGACATCGGGAAATGGGAGGTTTTCCATGAGTAT
>CAVFEY010000040.1:10317-21867 GCA_963621725.1 Firmicutes bacterium AF25-13AC | reverse complement strand
CTTGCGTTTGGCGGTCAGCCGTCGGCGCGCTTACACCAACATTTCCGACGCGATCGCAAGATACATAAAGATAAACGGGATGATGGGGTAGTAATCACCTGAAACAAACCCAGGGTTCGGAAATCCCAGCCACGCCAGGTAGGGGACAGGGTAGATCGTTTTGGGGATGCTCCAGGTGAGGGCGAACAACACAAGGCATAGGGACATGCCCCATCTCGCCGATATCTTCTTAAGGACGGGATCGGTCAACGCCACGATGCCGGTACATGCGGCCATGCAGTAGATGATGCCAAAATTAACCGAATCGTCTACTGAGACAAGTGTTGTTGCCAACCAGACGACGAGTGCTGCTAAGGCGTATTTGGCGGCACGTTTGATATTGTTGCGCGAAAGAGTGCACATCCAACCCGCGATAAACAAGAATACCCAGCTGATGCTGGCGCGCCAGATGTCTTGAAAGACAGTCTGGGTAAACCAGGGCATATCCCAACCGTACAGGTAGGCGAGATCGTAGCAAGCGTGAAAACCTGCCATTGAAATCATCGTAAACCCGCGGACGGTATCAAAGATGGTGATGCGTTTTTGCATTACGAGAACCGGCGCATCAAGCCGACGACTTTGCCCAAGATAACGGGATTCGTTGCATAGATAGGCTCCATGGTGTCATTCTCGGGCTGCAGGCGTACGCGTCCCTGCTCCTTGTAGAATGTCTTGACGGTCGCTGAACCATCAATCATGGCCACGACAATTTCGCCGTTCATGGCACTCTTTTGTTCACGGACGATGATGTAATCGCCATTGAAGATGCCGACATTGATCATTGAGCTCCCATGCACCTCAAGGATAAAGGAACCCTGATCAGTGGCGATTTCGGTCGGGATAGTGAAAGTGTCTTCGATATTCTGCTCGGCCAGAATGGGAATCCCAGCCGCGACGCGACCAACGAGCGGTAGCGAGACCGTTCCGCGAGGTGCGGTGGGCTCGTCAGATTTAGAAATTGAGACAGAGGAGCCGTCCTCGTTAAAGAGTTCCAGGGCGCGCGGTTTGGTGGCATCGCGCTTGAGCAGCCCGCGCGCCTCCAAGGCAGATAAGTGGGCGTGCACGGTGCTGGGGGAGGAAAGGCCCACGGCAGATGCCATCTCGCGCACACTGGGCGGATAACCCTTCTCCTGCTGATATTCCTTGATGAAGTCGTAAATTTGCTGCTGACGCTTGGTAATTTTGCGAGCCATCAGGGCATCCTCTCTACCCATGTCAAACAAATGTTCGAATTTTGCTTGACAGGAACAACTGTTCGAAGATAATAATAACCGAACATTCGTTCTCGCGCTAGACATTTTTGTCCGCGCGGCTTGATAAAACTGTTCTCAGCAAAACACGCGAGAGGAGAACATGATGAACGCAACGAATATGGTCCAGGGAAACCTGGCCCTTAAACTCGAGACGCCTGCAGAACCCACTTTTACGGTTGTTCAGGGTGGCCGCTCCGGCTTTCAGCCTTTGACCGTAAAGCCTGCTCGCAATCAGCAGGCTGTAGTTGCGCCGGCCCGCGTTGCCCTGAAGGTTCCGACGATTGTCGCCGTTGCCGTTGCGCTTACGCTCTTCGTTGTCCTCGCTACGTCGGTCTTTAGCGCTCGTCACGCCGCGTATGCCGAGTCCGTTTCCAACGTTACCTACGAGACTATTCGCGTTCAGCCTGGTGATTCTCTTTGGTCGCTTGCCGAGGAATATCCTATCGAAGGCCTTTCCACGCAAGAGACTTCCGACATGATCCGTAACGTCAATCATCTGGAGCATGGTTCGCTCGCCGCCGGTGCGCATCTTAAGGTTCCTGCTCGTTCGTAATCATTATCGCGCTGCGCATGGTACCCTTGTTATCGTTTAAGAGGAGGTACCATGCGCTGTCCCAAATGTGGCAAGGCACATACCCGCGTCGTTGATTCCCGTATGCAGGAGTCAAATAACACCATTAAGCGCCGTCGCGAATGTTGTTCGTGTAACTATCGCTTTACAACGTTTGAGCGATGCGAAGACCCAATCGAGGTCATTAAGTCAGACGGAACCAAGCAGCGGTTCGATCGCAATAAGCTGCTCGTCGGCTTGATGCGCGCCACCATCAAGCGCGATATCGACACTAAGAAGCTCAATGAGATTATCGACGACATCGAGGTCGAGCTGCGCTCTCGCACACTGACGGCCGTCACGTCCCATGAGTTGGGTGACATGGTGCTCAAGCGCTTGGCCAAGATCGACAAGGTGGCGTACATCCGCTTTGCCTCGGTCTACCGCGATTTCAAAGACGTCGATGAGTTTCTGCAAGAGCTCGACAAGCTAAGGTGATTCCATGTCCAACATTACCGTTAACATAAAGCGTCTCGACCCCACCGTCGAGCTTCCCAAATACGCCCATCCCACCGATGCCGGTTTGGATCTGCGCTCCAACGAGGACTGCGTCCTGAAGCCCTTCGAACGCCGTCTGGTCTCTACTGGGCTGGCCATCGCCCTGCCCGATGGCTACGCCGGCTTCGTCCAGCCCCGCAGCGGCTTGGCCATCAAGCAGGGCCTGTCTATAGTCAACACGCCGGGCCTCATCGACGCCCACTACCGAGGAGAACTCAAAGTCATCCTCATTAACCTAGACCCCACGAACAACATCCAAATCAACAAAGGCGACCGCATAGCCCAACTCGTCATCCAAGAAGTCCCCACGGTCAACCTCATAGAAGTAGACGAACTGGATAAAACCGACCGAGGCAACGGAGGCTTCGGTTCCAGCGGCGTCGCCTAGGGACGCTTGTATCCCTCTCGCCCGGGGCTTACCTATATCATTCCATGCTCAAACATTCTCGCTTCGCAGGGGCGCACGGATCCCGCTTTCGCCTGAGCCCCATACATATCATCCCGTGCTCAAACATTCTCGCTTCGCTGCGAAACTGCGCGCGGGACGATATGTATGGGGCTCAGGCGAAAGGGCTACATGCTTGACATAAAACAATCTTTCTAGTTAGCCGATGCGATAAAGGGATGCCTCCTTTGTCGCATCGGCTAACTCTATTTATATTTTCCTGTTTTACCTTTGCAGGTTCTAATGGAGGGGATACCGAAGTAGCTGCTAGTAAGTAAACGTAGCCGCTCAGCGGGAGCCGCCCATATATCGTTCCACGCGCAGTTTCGCAGCGCAGCGAGAATGTTTGAGCATGGAATGATATATGGGCGGCTTCCGCTGAGCGGCGGACCTTCGTCTACCTGATATGAGCGGGTTTTCCGCCCCAGTAGAAGCGGCAGAAGGCTCGTTTACGTTTTTGGGGTTTGCCTACGAGCTCCATGGTTGCGATGGCGATGTCCTCCGCTGCGCGCGGGCGGCGTAGTACTTCGCCGTTGATGAGTAGGGCTTTGAGTGATTCGGGATGGTCGTGCAGGTGGCGCAACGTCACGATGAGTTCTCGTGCGGTGGTGACATGCATGCTGGCGCCCATGCCGGTGAGCATCGTGGTGTTGGCCTTTTCCTGACCGTATGATTTGCCCAGCAGGATCATCGGCAGATGTGCGCATAGGCACTCGGTGACTGTGAGTCCGCCCGATTTGAGGATTGCCAGGTCGCAGCCGTGCATGAGGGCTGCCATGTCGTCCACGTAGTCCAGAACTGTGACGTTTTCGAGCTTCATGGCATCGAAGAGCGTCTTGAGTCGGGTGGCGTATTCCTCATCCTTGCCCGGCAAAATGACAAAGTGCATGTCCTCGAAGCTGCGCAGGAAGGGGAGAGTGCGATCCATCTCCGCGCGAAAGCGAACGTACGGTTGAGGCAAACTGGCACCGGCCATCACCAACACAACGGTCTTGTCAGCGGGGAGATTGAACTTCTCGAGTTCTTCCTCGCGATTGTAGTCCGTATCAAACCCGGCGCGGATGGGGATGCCTGTAATGCGGATTTTGGTCTCGGGAACCTTACGGGGGCGAAGTGTCTCGGCCATAAATTCGTTGGCTACGCAGAACAGGTCGGTGTCCTTGTGGGGCCAAAAGCCTTCGACTTCATAGTCTGTTGGTACGCAGATGACCGGGTAATCGATACCCGTGATGACGCGGGCGCCGACGGCAACGTTGCCTGCCGTGATATGCGTGGCGACAACGGCAATGGGCCTACGAGTCCGAACGTATTCGTTGAATGCGGGGAACATGATGCGCGACCATGCCGTGCCGCCTCCCCAAAGCAGGTGTCCGGTAAGGGTATAACGCCAGGTCAAGTCATAAATTGGGCGCGTGGCGCCGGTAAACGAGGCAGCCGTTTTGTTACCGTCGAATTTTATGCGTCCAAAATCGAGGATATCCAGGACCTCAATCTCGACATCCTGCGGTATGCCCTTGGTGCCGCGTATAAGGTCGAATGCTTGTGCGATTGCATTGGCTGCTGCCTTGTGTCCCGAACCGACCGATGCGTGGACAATGGTTACTAAAGGCTTGTGTTCAGATGACAGCAACAATTGCTCCGGTTGGGGAGTGGCTTGCATGGGCAGGGGAGCGCTATTGCCCGTCTGCGTTTGATCCATCGACAACTCCCCTTCAGCTTTGTTACGCGATTTATCATTGTAGTGCATGAGTGTCATGTTCACGTAAATTTGGGTATGAGCGCAAAGAACGACAACGTTTCGACGAGAGGATTCTTCATGACTACCGATCAGTCAATCGATGTTGCGATTATCGGCGGTGGCCCCGCGGGCTATGCTGGCGCCATTTATGCGGCGCGCGCCAACCTAACGACGACTGTCTTTGAGCAGGGCATGTCGGGCGGACAGATCGCCACGACCAACGAGGTTGAGAATTATCCTGGCATTCCGCTGCTGAGCGGTGCTGAACTTGGTGAGCGGTTTCAACAACATGCTGAAGGCTTGGGGGCTCAGGTTGAATGGAGTATGGTGACAGGCGTCGACTACGATGCCGATGCGGCGCTGTTTACGGTGCATCACGATATGGGTGATACGCTGGCCTCGAGTGTTATCGCTTGCATGGGTGCCACGCCGCGATCTGCTGGTTTCGCTGGTGAGGATACGTATCGCGGTCGTGGCGTTTCGTATTGCGCGACGTGTGACGGCATGTTCTTCCGTGGCAAGCAGGTTTTTGTCATTGGCGGCGGCAATGCTGCCTGTGAGGAAGCCCTGTTCTTGTCAGAAATCGCCAGCAGCGTGACCATCGTCTTGCGTCGCGATCAGTTCCGTGCACCTGATGGTGTTGTTCAGAAAGTACTCGAAAAGGACAATATTACAGTTAGGTACCAAACTAGTATTGTTGAACTTTCTGGTGAAGCGATGCCAACGACGATCGCCTTTAAGGACAATGCATCCGGGGAAATTCATTCCGAGTCATTTGAGCCTGGCTCGTTTGGCATTTTTGTCTTTGCCGGCACGCAACCCCATACCGAGCTTGTTGAGCATCTCGTCGATTTGGCGCCTGATGGCGGCATTCTAACTGATGAATCCATGGCGACCCGCACGCCAGGTCTATTTGCCGCTGGCGATATCCGTTCCAAGCGTTTACGCCAGGTTGTGACCGCCGTTTCTGATGGAGCCATAGCGGCAACCAGCGCATACGCATTTCTTCGTGGATAAGTACGATAATATATCTTATGTAAGGTTGTTATCTATTAACTAAATGGTGGGACGATGCATCAGTGCACTGTCCCACCATTTTTCTCGGCGGTTATGTAGTATGCAAAACTATATTACCTAGAATACAATATAGAAAATGAATGGAGGACCTTTATGAACCACGTTAAACACGTTATCCCGATGTCCGATTCGTCGGTCAGCATTAAGCCTGAGGATATTCAGCCCACTGTGCTGCCCGATGCATTTATTCAGTCCGATATCGTGCGCAAACTCAATACGTTGAGTCTGCCGCGCTATGACCAGTTGCCCAATGTGACGCTCTACCGCGACCAGGTCATTGAGTATGTTGCGCTGTGGATGGAGCCGCTGTCTATTTGCGTTGAGCAGCCTGTCATTACGCCATCGATGATCAATAACTACGTGAAGGTCGGCCTGGTGCCTGCTCCGGTCAAAAAGCAGTATGGTCGCGAGCAGATTGCCCGCCTGATCGCTATCTGCATCTTTAAGCAGGTGCTACCTATTGCTGCGGTGCAGGCGCTCTTTAACATTCAGCGTTTGAGCTACGATGCCCCGACGGCCTTCGACTATGTGGTCGATCAGCTCGAGGCATCGATTCGTTCGGCGTTTTCTGTCGAGCAGACGCCGGTTCCCGATACGGCGCATCAGGTAACGCGTGAGTCGCTGCTTGTGCGCAGCGCGGTTTCATCCTTTGTTTCGAAAGCGTACCTGATGAGCTATCTCAAGTTCAACGGGTTTAATAGCTAGCCGACGTATAAAACGGGCGGGACAAAGAGCCATCTGTCGCTTTGTCCCGCCCGTTTTTTGCTGGTTGGACTTTATTTGCCCGAAGCTACGCCCATGCCATAGCCGATGATGAGGCCGTGCATCTCGGCGTAATAGGAATCCAGGCCATTGCAGGGCATAATGATGGTCTTGGAGTCGGGCCAATGCTCAATAATGCGATCGGCCAGCGCCTGGGCGCTCGATGCGTTCTCCACATGGTCGATGATGACCTCACCGCCCGTAAAGCCCTCGGCTTCCATGGTGTCGATAATCTTGTTGAGCATCTTCTTTTCGCCACGCGTGTGCCCGACGAGTTCGATTTTACCGGCCTCACTCGCCGTGCCCAAAATGCGGATATTGAGCTTGTTGGCAATGACGCCGGCTGCCTTAGGGATACGTCCGGCTTTGGCGAGATTTTCGTAATTGCACAAGCTGAAGAGGATTTTGCTGTTCTGTTCAAGGCTATCGAAGTATGCGCAAGCGTCCTCGAATGAGACATCCGGATTGCTTGCAAGATAGCGGTCGAACAGCAAGAAAATGAGGTCCATTTTGCCGCCAGCTGCGCGTGAATTGACTAGATGAATCTGTCGGTCGGGCTCCTCGGCAAGAACCATATCGCGAGCCGTGGCTGCCGCGTTGTAGCTGCCCGACACGCCCTCAGATATCGGCATGCAGATGGTCTTGTCTGCCAATTTGAAGAGCTCGGCCCACTCCCCTACGCTGGGGCAAGCGCTCGAAGAAGCGTTCGTCTCTGCCTGAACAGCGCAGTTGAGCTCATGAACATCGAGAGAAAGGTCATCGACGAATTCACGCTTCCCCACTCGAATTTTGAGGGGCGCAAATGCAAAGGTGGTATGGGGCGCGGTCGGTTGCCAATCGCGGAGGTTGCAGCTTGAATCGGAGATAAGTGCCCAGCTCATAGAGGGTCCTTTCTAATTGTTCCCTAACAATTATAGCCATCTTGCAGACCGATTGGGTGGCTATCTAGTATTCAAAACTAGATAGCGGCCTGCACGAAAGGCAAAAGAATGGACCCCATGACTCAAAGCCACGAGGTCCATATCCGTTTGCTTTATCTGAAAACTTAGTAACGCACGAAGATGTAGTTATTGTTCATGCCGGCGGCAACGGAGCTGATGATAACACCCGTGTTGTAGTCGGAAGCATGAATCATCTGACCACCACCGATGTAAATGCCGGTGTGGTACGAGTTGACAACAACGTCACCGGGCTGCGGATCGGACACACGCGTCCAGCCCATAAAGGTGCCCGTGGTGCCCAGGCGGCAATAGCGACCAGTGAGACAATAGCTAACAAAACCAGAGCAGTCGAAGCTGTTCGGGCCAATTCCGCCCCAGGAATAAGCGCAACCAAGCTTACTGTATGCACGCGAGACAACAGAACCGCCATCAACAGACTGGCTCGGAGCAGAAGGCGTCGGAGCCGGAGCGGGCGTGGAAGGCTGCGGCGTCGGAGCAGGTGCCGGCGTAGGAGCCGGAGTGTTGCCGCCCTGGTTGTTGTTATTGCTGGTCTGGCCACCATTGTTGGTGTTCTCGGTCGTACCGGCAGTCTCGTTGCTCACCGTGGCCTTCTCGGCGGTGCTGGCGTTGATGCCGGCCTGCAGCGCGGCGTTGGCCTCGGCCTCGGCGGCAAGCTCGGCCTGCAGCTGCGAATCCAGGGAGTTTACGACGTTCTGGGCTTCAGCCTGCTGGGCGTTAAGCTCGTCGACCTTCTTTTGCGTGTTGGCGACGTTCTTCTCCTGCTCGGCCTGCTTATCGGTGAGCTGCTGCTTAAGCTCTTTGACCTCTTGAATGGTCTGAGCCTGCTTATCAGAAACTTTGCCGTAGTAGAACAGACGGTTGAGCATATCGCTCAGGTCATCGACACCCGTCAGAACCTGAAGTAGGCTCAGACCGCCGGTTTTGTACTCGCCGGCGACATAGGTCGAGAGCTTGGCCTGACCATCGGCGATCTCCTGCTGCTTTTGCGTGATCTCGCCGGCAGTCTGATCGAGCGCTTGCGTCTGCGTGGCGAGCTCATCGTAAATCTGCTGGGTTTGGGTACCGATCTGCTCGAGCTTAGTACGAGCAGCGGCAAGGTCGGATGCGGTATCGGCGTAGGCAGGAGCCGCGAGGCCCAAGCCCAAAACACAAGCGAGGGTTGCCGTAGCAGCGCAGCGTGCCATGTTTTTGTGCGTGTTTGCTGTGCGCATGTAGCTTCCTTTCCAGTAACTAAGGGTAACGGTTAGTCCACCGTCACCAGGCTAAAGAGCTCCACATCGTCATCAGACGGCGTGAGCTTCTCGCGCGGGTTGAGAAACGCAAGCTCAAGGATACAACCGTAACCGACAAGCTTTGCGCCCATATCTCGCACAAGTTTACCTGTTGCCTCGACGGTTCCGCCCGTCGCGACCAAGTCGTCCAGAATCAACACGGTATCTTTAGAGCTGATAGCGTCGGCATGGATCTCAATTGAATCGATGCCGTACTCGAGCTCGTAGCTCTGGCTTACGGTCTCGCGCGGCAGCTTGCCCGGTTTACGTGCGGGAACAAAGCCAGCGCCAAGGGCTACAGCCACCGGTACGCCAACCATAAAGCCGCGAGCCTCGGGACCCACGACCTTGGTGATTCCCATGCCGGCAAAGTGCTCGGCGAGGGCATCGGTCATGGCTTTGAGCGCCTCGGGATTGCCAAAGAGCGGCGTGATGTCTTTAAAGATGACTCCGGGCTCGGGATAGTCGGGGATGTCGACGATTTGAGATTCGAAGTCGTACATTGCATGACCTTTCAATGGGTTGCCGAAATTTCAGCAGCGGTTATATGCCCGCGGTGGCGGTGCCGGATTGCGAAGGGACGACGACCTTGAGCGGCTTTACGAGAGAATCCTCGTGCGAAGCAGGCGCGGCTGTCTCTTCGTTTTTGGCCTTGGTGGACTCGGAGCGAGTGATTTCCTCATCGAGTGCATCGATGTCGGCGTCCTCGACCACGGCGTTGAGCGACTCAAAAACGCGGTTCTTGAGCAGCGCAGTGTGCACACCTTCCGTCAGGTCGTGAAGCTTCTTAAACGCACGCTCGAGCTTGGCGTCGCGCTCGTCATCGGAGGTATCCATTCCGAGCATGCTCACGAGCACCTGCTCAAACATCGAGGACTCGCGGTTGGCGGAAGACACGTACTGACGCAGGTTGCGCGGCTCGATATGGAAGCGTGACAGCTCGGAGCAGTAGCGGATGATCGGAAAATCGCGGCCATCGACGAGCTCACGATTCTGTGGGCTCTTGATGATGCGAATGAGATCGTTCTCGGCGAGCGAGCGGATAAACGAAATCTCGACGCCCAACATATCGGGAATGGTCTCGATGGGATGCAGCTTTTGTTTAGTCTCCTTGGGCTCCGTCTTGAGTGGAACATCGGACAGCAAGCCCACCTCATAGGCGAGCGTTGACAGGTCCGTGGCGTTTTCCAAGCGCTGCTTAATCACGTTGAGCGGCATGTAGCGAGTCTTCTGCAAATGCAGAATGACCTCCAGGCGATCAACGTCCTCCTTGGAGTACTGACGGTATCCCTTAGGCGTACGATGAGGGGTAATGAGCCCCTCATCCTCTAGAAATCTAATTTTTGAGTTCGAAAGATCGGGGTATGCGCCTCGAAGTAGGTTGACGACTTGGCCGATACTCAGATAGTTGCGTTCGGCCATGCCCTACTCACCGGTTTCGATGCGCTCCGGCGTGCTCTCGTGGTAGATGAGCGTAAACGTACCGATCTGGACGGAAGAACCGTCGTGCAGCGGGGCTGCATTGACGATGGCACCGTCGACCCAGGTGCCATTGAGCGAGCCCAAGTCCTCGATGCGAGCGCCGAGGCCCTCGCGAATAATGCGCGCGTGGCTGCGCGAAACGGTCATGTCATTGAGGAAGATGCCGTTTGCAGGATCGCGGCCGATGGTGGTCACGTCGTCCTCGAGCTCAAAGGCGGCACCAGTCTGCGGACCCTTGACGATGGACAGAACGGGGGCGGTGATGCGCACGTTGGCCATGAGGTCGGGAACGGTGACGTCGCTTGAAGGCACGCGGAATACGCAGGTAGCGTCAGCAGTCTTATCATTCTGAGGCATATTGTTAACCATGTTGTCCATGACAACCCCTAACTTATCGCGGACGTGCCGCAAATAATGAACCGTACGTAATCATACCCCAATGAATCAGTCTTCGATTTCAGGGTTCAGAAAGTCGATGTCCTCGTCCTCGGGATGCGTGAGAGCCTGTTTAATGGCCGCTCCGCCCTTAATGGAGTAGATAACAGCCGTGAGCATGGAGAAGATCACGCCGCCGTACACAAAGAAGATGCCGAGGGGCACCGAGCTTCCGTTGAGGCCCGGGAAGGCCTTAAGGGTTGAAGGTAAAAGATGCAGGCCGTCAATAACGGGGAAACCGAGCAGCATGAGCGAGAAGCCGGTCATGAGCAGCGCAGTGGCAATCTTTCCGGGAAACACGACATCGATGGGACGACGGTGGTAATGGCGCACGATGAGCGTGCCAAGGCCCAGGTAGATGTCGCGACCGATGATGAGTACGCAGACCCAGATAGGCAGCTCGCCACGGACCACCAGGCCCAAGACGCCCGTAAACAGCAGCGCGCGGTCGCAGATGGGATCCATGACCTTGCCGAGCCACGAGACCGTCTTGGTCATGCGGGCGATCTGCCCGTCCATCCAGTCGGTGGAGGCGGCGATGGCATAAATCACGATGGCGACGATGCGGTTGTTATCCGTCACAAACAGGTACAGAAAGACGAGCGTGAGGATCAGGCGCGTAAAGGTGATGAAATTGGAGATCGTGAAGATCTTATTCGACGGGTAATCGGAAGTGCCGATAAGCTCCTTTTTGATCTTCTTTTTGATTCCCACAGGACTCCCCCGCTGGTTAACGACAAAACTTTCGATACTATACCCGTTCCTGCGATGTCTATCCAGCGCAAGCATAGAGAGTCCAGACATGTGGAGGACGTTGCTGGTCGGCACGTGGAGTCGCATTTGTGTACATCAGCCCCCAAAGATGCCAAAAAATAACGGCGCTGGTGAGGTGCTCTTCGCGTCAAGTCACTTTGCTTTCGAGCGCAAGGGACGCTCGAGCCAGGATGGAGAGGGCGAAAGCTACACCCTCACCGACCT
>CAVFEY010000040.1:2676-10307 GCA_963621725.1 Firmicutes bacterium AF25-13AC | reverse complement strand
GGGTTCTACGCAGAGCCGAGGGCCGAGTCACAGTGGGCAGCAGCAAAGCGTGGTCCTGGACCTTCGCCAACGTTTCGCTGCGCAAGCTCTTTGAAGCATCGCTTGCGACGGGAAACCCGATAAGGTTGAGCTAGAGATGACGGCGTTCACCTTTTGGTTCCACCTGCCAGCACCTCCTCTCTCGATGCCGCAAGGGTTTCTTCGCGGTGATAGACCGACACCGTTCATCGTTGTTACGGGCTCGTTCGCAAAGTCGTGAACACGCTCCCCTCTTGTTCAGCGCATAATGGTGCACCGTGTGCGGCTGTGCGGCCGCACGCTAAAGGAGATGTGCCCGCATGGGCATCGAGAGAGAGGATGCAGCATGAACCTGAGGGAGAAGTACGGTGAGTGGGGCCTGATTCTGGGCGCGACCGAGGGCGTCGGCAAGGCGTTCTGCGAGAAGATCGCCGCCGGCGGCATGAATGTCGTCATGGTCGGCCGTCGCGAGGAGAAGCTGAACGTGCTCGCCGGCGAGATCCGCGAGACCTACGGCGTGGAGACCAAGGTCGTGCGCGCCGACTTTAGCCAGCCCGGCGCGGCCGAGACCGTCTTCGCCGCGACCGAGGGCCTGGACATGGGCTTCATGAGCTACGTTGCCTGCCTGCACAGCTTCGGCAAGATCCAGGACACCCCCTGGGAGAAGCACGAGGCCATGATCAACGTCAACGTCGTGACCTTCCTCAAGTGCTTCCACCACTACATGCGGATCTTTGCCACCCAGGACCGCGGCGCCGTGATCAACGTCTCGTCGATGACCGGCATCAGCTCCAGCCCCTGGAACGGCCAGTACGGCGCGGGCAAGGCCTTCATCCTCAAGATGACCGAGGCCGTGGCCTGCGAGTGCGAGGGCACCGGTGTCGACGTCGAGGTCATCACCCTCGGCACCACCCTAACCCCCAGCCTGCTGTCCAACCTCCCCGGCGGCCCGCAGGGCGAGGCCGTCATGAAGATCGCCCTCACCCCCGAGGAGTGCGTCGACGAGGCCTTTGAGAAGCTGGGTAAGGAGCTCTCCGTCATCGCCGGCCAGCGCAACAAGGACTCCGTCCACGACTGGAAGGCCAACCACACCGAGGACGAGTACATCCGCTACATGGGCTCGTTCTACCGCGACTAGCGGCTGCCGCGGCGCGTGCGCGAGGGCACGTGCGGGTTCGCAGGTAGAGATGCGAGTGCGAGGGTTTCTTTGCGGGGGCGTGCGGATGCGGCGCCTGCGAGGGAACCCTCTTTTCGTGGGTGGGCGCGACGGTATCTCTGCGCTCATCGTCGAGGGCGACCTGCCCGGCTCCCTCGCGATCTCCCCGCACGGGACCCCGCGCCCCGGCATCCTCTGGACCGTGTCCCGCTTGTGCCCAGTGGCTCGGCCGATCCGGCCCTCAGGGTATCGGATTCCCGCATTCATCCGTACTTGTTCGGATGAATGCGGGAGGTGTTCGGATGAGGTTGATATTCAAGGTGTAGACCTTTTTCTTGGTACTCCTCAAATGCGGCAGGGTTTTTCGAGTTTGTAGATGCTAATATAACCCTGCTCTCGAAAGAGGGCTCAGTCCCGGCTGGTAAACCTGACGTTTGGCGTGGTGTGCGTGACACGCATAGCGGGCATGGCCGCGATAGAATTTTCCATGCGGAGGGGCTCGACCCCATAGCGCCCCGAGGGTTTCGGGGAGGGCGAACTGGCAGGCAGGGAACCGGGATACAGGCTGTCCGGAAGGAGGGGTGTAATGCCTCTTCTTCTTTTTTGCCACATCAATCTTCTGGCTTGATAGGTTTTTCGTGCGTGTGATTGGGTTGCGGAAGGGATTGGCATGAGAGTTGCGGAAATTGCGGAAAGGGTCGGTTGCGATCCTGAGTCTGCGTAAGCGAAATTCGCCGACACACGTGAAGGCACACGCTTTCACAACATGCAGTGGCCCATTTTCGTCACCGACGAAAACTATCGCTCGTTTTCAAGGCGCTGGCAGATTATGCCAACTCAGAGGAAGGCCCCCAAAGCAACGGCCGCCATGAATTGTTCCTGAGCGTGCACGAGCTGTTCGAAAAGGGCAACGAGATTGGCGGCGCCCTGAAAAAGTGCCACTACAACTTGGACAAATCGTTCATAGGCACGGACGAGGCAAATCTCATGCTGCTCAAAGCGGCGCATAAGGGAATGACCCAGCAAGCGATCGCCGCGTACCTGGGCTGCTCGCGCACGGCGGTGCAAAAACGCCTGAGCGCCCTGGCAGGCGGCGTGCGTTTTGGCGACTCCTACATCAAGGCCGAGCCGACAAGCCGCGGCGGCCTGAAGTCGACGGCTCACCCGATCTTCCTGCCGCTGCGATTGCATGAGGTGTACCTGATGCTGTCGGCATTAGGCGAGTTTCGAGCGGAACGGTCAGGCGGGGACCCAGAGCGCGTCTTGGCCGATGATCTCGCTGGCAGAATCTATTCCCAGCTGAGCGACTACGCAAAGGCGGGATCGACAGGGCATTGACTGAACGAGGGATTCGCCGCGGTGGGCAAAGGCCCGACTTCGACTCAAGCGAGGTGTCCGTTTTAGATCGCATTGTCATGTACGAGAAGATGGGCCTCGACCTTAAAGTCGTGCTTGTAAATGGAGATAAGCTCGTCGGCCGCTACGCGCGCCACGCCGATCTTCAGAAATGCGTAAACGCCGCCGAAATAGGCAAAGATGACCGCTGTTTCGTGTTGCGACTCTTGGATGGAACATACTGGGCGGTCTACGATTCTCAAGTAGTGAGCGTAGCAGCCGCACCCGGGGATTAGGTTGCGGCCAAGTCCCTCGTCCGCCCTCCCAGGCGGTACCGCTGCGGCCGATTTCATGTTTGCTTACAGGCAAAACAGCCGCCCTTGCGTTTTTCTAAACGCAACCTCTTCGTGCGCTCGTAAAAAATCGAATCGATAAAAACTGGCAACAACCCTTCTGAACGGGTATCCTTTCGCAGAATGCGCCTCGAACAGCGCTTTCTGCCTGCGCGATTTCGTGCATGGCCGTCCTTTTCGTTCTATTTCTTAAAATGACAATCTCAGGTTTTCACGCCTTTTCGGCTTCAGACTGTATGCTGCAATCAGCTCGAGCGACCGAAGCCCATCACAACACCGAAAGGCGTGAACCATGAAGTACAATGAGAAGCGCAACAACGCCTCAGCCCGTCACCCCGAGACTGCACCCTCGATCATCAACTTCGCGTACGGTAGCAACCTTGATATCCATCAAGTTGAAACCCGCTGCCCCGGCGCGGTGCTGCTGGGCAAAGCGACCCTGAACGGCTATGAACTGGCGTTCGACACCGCCGGATACCTATCCGGGTTGGGCGCGGCAGGTAGAAAGGCATGTCTTTATCATCTAAAAAAAACAGCCGGTGACCCATTCGTGACCCATCTGGTGACCCAGCATAAAAAAAGGTCAGGCACTAAGTGCCTGACCTGCAAACTTCTGGTCGGGACGACTGGATTCGAACCAGCGACCCCTTGACCCCCAGTCAAGTGCGCTACCAAGCTGCGCCACGTCCCGAAGCTTTTGTTTGTTGCTCTGCTCTCGCTCGCAACAGGGAGTATATTAACCCGAAACTTTAGCCTTGTGCAAGAACTTTTTTATAAATTTTGAAGCAAGTCCAAAATTGTATCTGCGAGCTGGGGTTTTGTTAGCACGGGAAGCTCTTGCGTACCCGTTGTGCTCACAATCCAGGCCTTGTTGGTGTCGGTCCCAAAGCCCGAATCGGTGCGTGAGACATCGTTGGCGATTATTACATCGCACCCCTTGCGGGCCAATTTGCGCTCTGCGTACTCGACAACGTTATCGGTCTCGGCCGCAAATCCGATCACGCATCGCTCGCCCTTCTGGCGCGAGAGCTCGGTCAAAATATCGACCGTCTCGACCAGTTCGATGCGATCCAGGCGCTCGTTGGCCTTTTTGAGCTTATGGTCCGCAGGGGCCGCGGGGGTGTAGTCGGCGACGGCGGCCGCACAAATTGCCGCATCGGCCGTCTGGAAGGCGCTCAGGGCCGCCTGGAGCATCTCTGCGGCGGTCTGCACGCGCACGCACTCCACGCCGCAGGGCACATCGAGTGATGTCGGTCCCAACACGAGCGTGACCGCAGCGCCGCGGCGTGCGGCCTCCCCCGCCAGGGCGATGCCCATCTTGCCCGAAGAGCGGTTGCCAATGAATCGCACGGGGTCGATCGGCTCGTGCGTGGGACCGGCGGTAATTACGATGCGCTTACCCGCCAGGTCCTGTGGCGCGGGGTTGAGCACCTCACAGACAGCCTCTACGATGTCCTCGGGCTCGCTCATGCGTCCCGTGTCCACGTCGCCGCAGGCAAGGTAGCCGCTGCCCGGACCCACCACATGGACACCGCGCTCGCGCAGCGTGGCCATGTTGGCCTGCGTCGCCGGCGCCTTCCACATGCCGTTGTTCATAGCGGGTGCGATCACGATGGGTCGCGGCGTCGCAAGCAGCGTGGTGGAGATGAGGTCATCGGCGACGCCGTTGGCCATCTTGGCGATGATATTGGCCGTCGCGGGCGCCACGACCACCAGATCGGGCTCCTGCGCCAGCGAAATGTGGTGGATGGGGTCGGAGGGATCGTCGAATAGGCCCACCGCGACCGGCTCATTGGTGAGTGCGCGGAAGGTAAGCGGCCCCACAAACTCGGTGGCATGCTCGCTCATAACGACCTTGACGCGCGCGCCGCGCTTTTGCAGCAGGCGCACGATATTGCACGACTTATAGGCGGCGATCCCGCCGGTAATGCCCAGCAGGATCGTATTTCCCTCAAGTTGCATTGAATTGTTGGGTGCCGCCATCGTTTAAGCTTCCTTGCTCGGGAGCACCAGGAGGCGGTGGCAGTACGGGCAGTGCGTAATTGACCTACCGTCGTGGTTGAGGTCGCTCATGGACGATGCCTGCAGCGCGGTGTGGCAGACCGTGGGGATGTTGCCCTGGATGGTCTCGACGGCCAGGCCACGGAACTGCTTGAGCAGACGCTCGTAGTCGGTGAGCACGTCGGCCGGCAGCGTGGCAGCAAGCGCGGTGCGCTCCTTAGCGGCGGCGTCAATCTGAGCCTGCAGGTCGGCAGCCTTGGCGCGGGCGGCCTTGGTATCGGCCTTCACGCCCTCCTCGAACTTGGCGATGATTGCCTGCGCGCGGGCCTCGCGGTCGAGCGCCTCCTTATGGGCGACAACGACGTCCTTGCGGGTGTGCTCAATCTTGTCCAGACGCTTGGCCAGGGTGGCGAGTTCATTCTCCAGGTCCTGAACCTCGCGGTAGTCGGAGCTGTCGACATGGCGCTTCTTGGCAGCCTCGATGGCGTTGTTGGTCTGAATCTCGGTGGTGTTGAGATCGTCGAGCTCAATGTCCAGGTCCTTGCGCTGGGCGTAGAGCTTGGTCATTTCGGACTTGAGCTTCACATAGGTCTTGCGCTTGGAGGCGAGCTCCTTGAGCTCCGGCATATTGGCAAGTTCGCTCTTGTTGCGGGCGAGCTCCAAATCGATCTGTTGCAGCTTGAGTAGCGTAGCGCCGGCGCTCATAAGTTCTCTCCTTTTGTCACAGTCCACCATTGGCAAGGGTTCAGTATTTTAATCGCATGACGGGGGTCGACCCCGGCGTCAACTGCAGAGTTCATCAATATATCAACGAACGGCTCCTCGGAGCGGTCGTGGCCGAGCAGGATCGCCGGTAGCCCGCGCAAGGCAAGGTCTTGCGCCACGTGGTAGCCCGCCTCGCCCGTCACGACAACATCTGCGCCCGCGGCGATGGCGAGCTCTCCAAAGTCGCCCAGGGAGCCGCCCAAAATGGCGACGGTTCGGCACGGGTGCTCGGCTTCACCCCAAACGCGCGGGTTGCTGCCGAAGGCCGTGGCAGCACGGGTGGCAAGATCGCGCAGCGTGCACGGGTCGTTGAGCGTTGCAAGTGCGCCCAGGCCGGTGGCTTCGGGGTCGTCCACGTGCTCCAGTGAGCTCACGGGTGCGGCACCCAGCAGCTCGCTCAGGCGGAGGCAGGCTTCGTGCGAGCGGTCCAGGTTGGTGTGGAGCGAGATAATGCTCACGCCGCATCGGGCCGCCTCATAGAGCGCCGCGCTGCACTGGGGACGCGTGGCATCCGCCGGACAAAACGCCTCGGGCGCCTTGATATAGATGGGGTGATGCGTCAGCAGCACGTTGGCGCCGGCCTCCTGGGCGCGGTGCACATTGGCTTCGGTCGCATCGAGTGCGCAGGCAACACCGGTAATCTCCGCGGCAGGGTCGCCGACGGAGAGTCCTACATGGTCCCAACTCTCGGCATCGGTCTTGGGATAGCGTGCCAGCAGCGCGCGCTCAAGCTCGGCGGCGATCATGCGGCACCCACGATCGAGAGGAGCGTCTTGGCGAACTCATTCAGATCGGCCGGATTCACGCGGTCATCGAAGGAGATGCGCAGTGCGCCCAGCGCCTGCTCGCGACCGATGCCCATCGCGCTCAAAACGTGGCTGGGGTCCATGCTGCCGCTCGAGCATGCCGAACCTGCCGACACCTCAAAACCGGCGGCATCGAGCTTGATGATAAGCTCCTCGGAGTCCATTCCATCAATGTAGATCGATACCATGCCGGGCAGACGGTCGACATGTGCGTAGTCTCCCATGGTGGCGTGAATGCGCGGATGAGCCGTAAGCGTGGCGTAGAGCTTGTCGGAAAGGGCTTGCAGCTTCTCGCGTTCCTGAGCCACATGGGGTGCCAGCGTGCGGGCGGCAGCGGCAAAGGCCAGCTGTGTGCGCAGGTCCTGCGTGCCGGCGCGACGTCCGGCTTCCTGTCCGCCGCCAAAGATGCGGGGACGCAGTGGCGTGCGGGTCTTAACGTAGAGCGCGCCGGAGGCAACGGGACCGCCAATTTTGTGGGCTGCGACGGACATGGCGTCGACGCCTAGCTCGGTGGCATCGAGCGGAATGTGCAGATAGCCCTGGATGGCGTCGGTGTGGAACAGGGCGCCCACGGTATGCGCGGCCGCGGCAAGCTCGCGGATGGGCTGCACCACGCCGGTCTCGTTGTTGGCGACCATGATGCTCACGAGCGACACGTCGTCGCCTAGTAGCTCGACAAGCGCGGCAGGCTCAATGTAGCCCGCGCGGCAGGGCTGCACCAGGTCGACGGTAAAGCCAGCGGCACGCAGCAGCGGCAGGTTGTCCAGAATCGAATCGTGCTCGATGGCAGATACGATCACGCGGTTGCGCTTGCGGTCGCGCTGACGGGCGCCCTCGGCAAGACCGAGCAGCGCCAGCTGGTTGGCTTCGGTGCCGCCGTTGGTCAGAACAATCTCGGACGGGCGGACGCGTGCGCCAAAGCTATGGGCGATCTCGCGACGGGCAACCTCCAGGCGCGCGGCGGCCTTGCGGCCAAGCGAGTGCAGCGAGTTGGGGTTGACGCCGGCAATCTCGCTGTCGTCGTACTCGCGCTGCGCAAGGAGCGCCTCGGCGCGCATGGGCGTCGAGGCGGCATAGTCAAGATTCACGGGTATGCGGTTTTGACCTGCGGTCATAAGGGTTTATGCCTCCTGTGCAGCCTCGTTGCCCAGCTTCTGCAGCAGCGCAACCTCGGCAGCGGGATCTTCGGACTTAAAT
>CAVFEY010000040.1:0-2666 GCA_963621725.1 Firmicutes bacterium AF25-13AC | reverse complement strand
CTTAAATATGGCAGAACCGGCCACGAGCACGTTGGCGCCGGCCTTGACGACGTCGGCAATGTTCTTGGAAGAAATGCCACCGTCGACCTCGATGAGGGGCGAAACGCCGTGACGCTCGCACATGGCCTTGAGCTCGTGGAGTTTAGCGATGGTACCGGGGATAAAGCTCTGGCCGCCAAAGCCCGGGTTCACGCTCATGAGCAGCACCATGTCGACAACGTCGATAATGCTCTCGAGCACGCAGACGGGCGTGGCGGGGTTGAGCACCACGCCGGCCTTGACGCCGCGCTGTTGCAGATGGGTGAGCGTGCGGTGCAGGTGCGTGGAAGCCTCGTAGTGCACGGTGATCATGTCGGCACCGGCGTCGGCGTACCAATCGACCGTCTCATCGGGGTTCGACACCATCAGGTGCGCGTCGACCGGGACATCGGTGGAGCGCTTGACGGCCTTGAGGATGTCGACGCCAAAGGTGAGGTTGCCGGTAAAGTGACCGTCCATAACGTCGAAGTGCACGTAGTCGGCGCCGGCGATCTTGTCGAGTTCGCCCTTGAGGTTGGCCATGTCGGCCGAGAGGACGGACGGAGCGATTTTGATGGAACCCATGGTAGAAGCCTTTCTGCGCTAGTCGGTGAGTCCGTAGAACTCTTGGGAGGGTACGCGGTCGGTAAGAATCTCGAGCGCCCTATCCAAAGTAACACCGTTGTAGAGCGTTTGCTCCACGGCAAAGGTGAGCGGAATGTCTACACCCAGTGAACGGGCAAGTTCGCTGACGCTGCGGGCCGCGACGGCGCCCTCGACAACCATATGCGTGCGCGTCTGGTACTCGTCGAGCGAAACGCCGTGGGCAAACTCGTAGCCAAAGGTGCGGTTGCGCGAATGCTCCGAGGTACAGGTGGCAATGAGGTCGCCCATGCCGGCAAGTCCCATGCAGGTCATAGCTTGACCGCCACGGGCGTGCACCAGGCGGCTGATCTCGGCCAGGCCGCGCGTCATGATGAGGGCGAGCGTGTTGTCGCCTGCGCCGGAGCCGGCGGAAATGCCGCACACGATGGCGATGACGTTTTTCATGGCGCCGCAAACCTCAACGCCGGTCATGTCTTGCGACAGATAGATGCGGAAGGCCGTGGACAGGAGTAGGTCCTTAAAGGTCTCCCCTATCTGCGGATCTTCGCTGGCGATGACGGCGGCAGAAAGACCTCCGCGGCAGATCTCCTCGGCATGGTTGGGGCCCGAGAGCGCCGCCACGCGCGACTCGTTGCCGATCTCGCTGGCGATGACCTCGCTCATGAGCAGGCCGGACTCAGGCTCAATGCCCTTGGTGAGGCAGAGCACTGGGGTATCGGCGGCGATAAAGGGCGCGGCCTGGTGGCACACGCTGCGAAGGTGCGTCGAAGGAACGGCAAAGATGATGGCCTCGGCGCCGTCGAGCGCCTGCACGAGCTCGGTCGTGGCGACGACGTTGCCGGGCAGCACGTAGTCCACAAGGTAGCGGGGGTTGCGGTGTTCGCCATTGATGCCGGCGGCCGTCTGCTCGCTATGGGCCCACATGGTCACGCGCTCGGCTCGCGCGGCGGCAAGGCCGGCGACGGCGGTTCCCCAGGAGCCAGAGCCAATCAGCGCAACATTCATGACTCTCTCCTACTTATCGTCGGGCTCGGTGACGCGCTTGGTAAACGAGAGCTTGGACTCCTTACCGGTCATGAGCTTTTTGATGTTCGCACGATGGGCCCACACCACGGTGATGCCGATCGTCGCCATGCAAAACTTAAGTCCTAGGCTGCTGTACGGAAAGACCGCACAAGCGGCAATGGGAAGACCGATGGCCGCGGCAAGCGAGCCCACCGACACGAACTTGGTGATGGCGACGGCCACGATAAACATGCCCAGCAGCGACAGACCAATGGGCCAGTACCAGGCGAGGATAACGCCCAGACCCACGGCGATACCCTTGCCTCCATGGAAGTTGAGGTAGGGCGAGAAGATATGGCCCCACACCGCTGCCAGGCAAATGACGCCGAGCATCCAGTCGCCGGCGGCGCCGGGAGCCATAATGCTCACGGGGAAGCCATAGCCCACGCTCGCAATGAGCGGACGCGCGATAAGGACGCAGATGGCGCCCTTAAGGCAGTCGAGCAGCAGCGTGAGTGCGGCCACCTTGGGGCCGGCCACGCGCAGTGCGTTGGTGGTGCCGATGTTGCCGGAGCCCGCCTTGCGAATGTCGGTGTGGTTGAACACGCGGCCCAGGATAAGGCCAAACGGAATCGCCCCGATAAAGAACGAGACCACGGCGCAGATGGCGGTCAGCAGAATCGGATTATGCATCCTTTTGCTCCTTCTTCCTAAAGAAGAGTCGAATGGGCGTGCCGGAAAAATCGAAGGTCGAGCGCATGCGGTTCTCGACGTAGCGCTGGTAGGTGTCGTTGACCAGGTCGCTGTGGTTGACGAAGAACGTAAACGTCGGCGGGTTGACGCCCGTCTGGGTCACATAGTGCATGCGCAGGCGGCGCTTGCCGTCCACCACGGTGTGACCGAACTCGCGCAGGTCGGTGAGGAACGTGTTGAGGCGCGAGGTGCTGATCTTTTGCGAGCGCGTCTTCTCGGCGGCGTCGACCATCGCCCAGATCTTCTCGACGCTGCGGCCAGTGAGGGCAGAGATGCGCAGGTAC
>CAVFEY010000039.1:0-22328 GCA_963621725.1 Firmicutes bacterium AF25-13AC | reverse complement strand
CCATACGACAGAACTCCCCCACCTGGTCGGCAGCGATATGGACCGGCGTGCGACAGGGCAGCAAACGCGATAGAAACGGCGCCGCATGCTGGGCAAACGCCACATCGGCGCGGCGCGCACGGCGGGTGTCGACCAGATAGGCCGCGTCGCCTGCGACAAAGCAGTACGTATCGGCCGGCAGGCGCAGGTCGTAGCTGCCACCGGCCGCCGGCGCGATCTTGGCGGCAAGGAGTGGCGGTTGTTTTGCCGAGGCCTCGTCCTCCCCCACCGGCAACAACTCAACCGCCACCTCGTAGGAACGATGCGTCGTCGTTCCCCGCGACCAGGCGGGCTCAAAGGAAATGGTCCGGCCACGCAGCAGGTCCAGCATGTATACGATGTCATGCTCGGACAGCGGCAGCTGGCGCTCGGCGACAAAGCCGCTGCGTGCAAAATCGTACGACGCCGAACGCGAACTTGTGATGTCGCTCAGATACACAACCGTTGCCACAACAAGGTCGAGTAGACGCACCGAAACCTCGTCGAAGGCCTCAGGTGTATGGAGGAATGTGAGCTTTTTGCCGTACGAGAACGTGCCGCCGCGCACGTAGGCGGCGGCCATGCCGTCGATGTCCTTGACCACGTAGGACACCGAGCCGCAGCGGATGCGAAGCTCGAGCGCCCAGCTAAAGCGGTCGGCAAACAGCGGATTGTAGTACGGTACCAGCGAGGGCTCCAACACCGCCTTGGGGGCATCGGGGTCGACAGTGCCGGCGAGCTTGCGGCGCATGCCCGCCAACTCATCCATGCGCGTGTCCGAAAGATCGGAGAGCGCCTTCATGAGGCTCGGGCTCGTGGGGACGGGCGCCGGGAAGGGAAAGTTAGGGTTGACCGCCGGTGCGGCAGACGCAGGACGCGCGGCTTGCTTAGGCGCCGCCGTAAACGTGCGGACCGGCGTGCGCAGGCCCTCGACGGGCTCAATGCCGCTTGCGTCCAGATACGCAAGCGCCGTGGCGATGGCGTGCTTGCACATGCCGGGGTAGCGATAGGCAGCGGGGCAATCGCAGTCGTAGTCGATCACCTCGTGCTCGTCCATGTCGAGCGCCACGTGCGTCTTGTACAGGTCGCCGCGCGAGCCGCGCACTGCACCCTCAACCGTCACGTTTTTGGAGAAGCGCGAGCCGCTGTCCTCGATCGACAGCACGGCGCCGTTGAGCATGAGCGAACGCCCCTTCATAAAGGTGCCGCTCAGCGCCGCCTCTTTCCGGAGCGCCTGCACAAACGTCCCCTGCGCCATCACTTCCTCCAATCCACACAGGGTAGCTAATTTGGGACGGGGCTATTTTAGCTACCCCTCATATGTCGGTTGAGATGTATTCCGACCCTGGCTTATTCGCCGTCAGTCAAAGGGTAGCTAAAATAGCCCCGTCCCAAATTAGCTACCCCGGCAAAATCATTTTAGATAACCGTCACTCTGCCCTGGTTACCCACGATGGCCTTGGCCTCGGCCAGCAGCGGAATCGAACGCGCGTTGACCTTGGCAGGCACCTCGGCGCGCAGCACGCGCCCGTCCACCTGCTCGATAAAGATCTCCACGCGGTCGCCGCCCGGGTTAGTGGTGAGCACCGTGGCCAGGCGCGCCATGTTGCCCTGGCTAAAGCGGCTGTTGGGCACCATGACCTCAAACACCTTGGGCTTGTTGTTCTCCTCGTTGAGCTCCAGCGGCACGATCTCCTGCGCGATGATCTGGTCGCCGCGGTCCGAGCGCTCGAGTTTGCCCTTAATACGAACAAACGCATCGGACAGCTGTGCGCCGGTCTCGGGATCGACCTCGCCGTACAGATACCCCTCGGCCTCCTTGTAGGTCTTGGGGAACACCACGACGGTGGCCTCGCCTTCCATGTCCTCGAGCTGCACGATGCCCATGGGGTCGCCGTTTTTGGTCACGCGCTTGGACACGCTCGAGACCATGCCGGCCCACCACAGTGCCTTGCCCTCGGGGATCTCCTGGTTGATGGTGCCGCCCGTGGGGTTTTGCACTTCGTAGCCGGTATCGATCTGCGAGAACGAGAAGTCGCGCGCTTTGCTGAGCGCATACTCAAACGGGCGCAGCGGGTGGTCCGAGACATAGATGCCCAGAACCTCCTTCTCCTGGCTCAGCTTGAGGTGGCGGTCCCATTCCTGGCCGTCCGGATCGGGCACGCTGACCTCGAAGCCCGAGCCCTCAACATCACCAAACATGTCGAAGAACGAGGTCTGGCCGCTCGCGCGGTCCTTCTGGCGCTTTACCGCGGCATCGATGATGTTCTCGGGGTTGTTCTTGTCCACAAAGTGCATCATCTGGCGGCGCGGATAGCCCGTGGAGTCGAAGGCGCCTGCCTTGATCAGCGACTCGATCACGCGGCGGTTGGCCTGGCTCGAATCCACGCGCTCGACAAAGTCGTGCAGCGTCTTAAACGGGCCGCCTGCCTCGCGCTCGGCGATAATCGCCTGCGCCACGCCGGTACCCACGCCGCGGATGCCGGCCAGACCAAAGCGCACGCCTTCCTTGGTAGCCGTGAACTCGGTGCCGGACTCGTTGACATCTGGCGAAAGCACGGGAATGCCGTCGTGACGGCATGCCGAGACGTAGTGCACGATCTTGTCGGTCTTGCCTGTGTAGGACGTCAGAACGGCCGCCATGTACTCGTGCGGATAGTGCGCCTTGAGCCACGCCGTCTGCATAACCAGGATGGCGTAGCCGGCGGAGTGCGACTTGTTAAAGGCGTAAGACGCGAACTCGAGAACATCGTCCCAAATCTTCTGGGCGACCTCGCGCGTGTAGTTGTTCTTGATAGCGCCGTTCATCCAGTGGTCGTAGGTGGTCTCGTCCGAGCCATCCTCCCAGTGCAGCACCGTCGACGTGAGCAGCTTAATCTTTTTCTTAGCCACGGGCTTACGGATACGCGAGTCCGATTCGCCCTTGGAGAAGCCGCACATCTCGACGGAGATGAGCATAACCTGCTCCTGGTAGACCATGGTGCCGTAGGTTTCGCCCAGGATGTCGTCCAGACGGTCGTCGTAGGAGACGGCCGGCTCCTTGCCGTTCATACGGTTGATGTAGGACGAAACCATGCCGGCGCCCAGCGGGCCCGGGCGGTACAGGGCGATCAATGCTACGACGTGCTTGTACTCGGTGGGCTTCATGTTCTTGATCGTGGCCGTCATGCCGGCGGACTCGACCTGGAAGACGCCGGCGGTGTGGCCGGAGCCCATGAGCTTAAAGATCTCGGGATCGTCAAAGGGGATCTCTTCCTCTTTGATGTCGATGCCGAAGTTCTTCTTGATGTTTGCCTTGGCCTTGGAGATAACCGTCAGCGTGCGCAGGCCCAGGAAGTCCATCTTGAGCAGACCCATGTCGGCAACGGTATGGCCCTCGTACTGGGTAATCTCGACGCCGCCCTTGGTGTCGAGCTTGGTGGGCACGTGCTCGTTGACGGGGTCACGGCAGATCAGAACGGCGCACGCATGCACGCCCTCGCCACGGGTGAGGCCCTCAATCGAGAGCGCCGTGTCGATGATGCGGCGGGCGTCGTCGTCCTTTTTATAGGCCTCGGCAAAATCGGGGTTAAACAGATCCTCTTTGCCGGGTTGCTTGTCGAGCACCTGCTTGAGCTTGACCTTGGGATCGCTCGAGACCATCTTGGACAGGCGCTGGCCCATGTAGACCGGGTAGTCCAGGACACGCGCGGCGTCGTTGATGGCCTGCTTGGCCTTAATGGTCGAGTAGGTGATGACGTGGGTGACCTTCTCGGGGCCGTAGAGCTGGCGAACGTGCTCCACGACCTCGAGGCGCCGCTCATCGTCGAAGTCCATATCGATATCGGGCATCTCGGTACGCTGCGGGGACAGGAACCTCTCGAACATCAGGCCGTTCTCGAGCGGGTCGAACGCGGTGATGTTCATGGCGTAGGCGACGATGGCGCCGGCGGCCGAGCCACGGCCGGGGCCGACGCCGATACCGTTGTCCTTGGCCCATTGCACGTACTCGGCGACGATCAAGAAGTAGGCGGCAAAACCCTTGTCGCAAATGACCTTGTATTCGTACTCAAAGCGCTCCTTGATGTTGACGCCACCGATCTCGCGCGTGGCCCAGTCGTCGCCGTAGTGCTGACGCAGGCCCTTCTCGCACTCGCGGCGAAACTGGCTCTCGTGCGTCTCGCCGGGATCGAGCAACGGGAAGCGCGGCAGGATGATGGAGTCCCAGTCGAGCTCCACGTAGCACTTGTCGGCGATCTCGATTGTGTTGTCGCAGGCCTCGGGGCAATACGGGAACATCGCCCGCATCTCCTCCTCGGTCTTCATGTAGAACTCCGAGCCGGTCATGCGCATGCGGTTGGGGTCGTCGACCTTGGCGTTCATGCCGATGCACATGATGACGTCCTGCACGGGCGCGTCCTCGCGGCGCAGGTAGTGGAAGTCGTTGGTGGCGATGACCTTGACGCCCACCTGTTTGGCGATGTCGATGAGCGTGCGGTCCATCTGCTCGTCGGTCAGACCGTTATCGGTGGTGATGCCGTGTTCCTGAATCTCGATATAGAAGTCGCCGGGATCGAAGGTGTCACGGAAGGTCTCGGCCCACTTGATGGCGCCCTCCATGTCACCGCGGTCGATGTATTTGGGGATGATGCCGGCGATGCAGGCGCTCGTGCAGATCATACCCTTGGCGTGGCGGCGCAGGTTGTCGAGCGTCACGCGCGGCTTGTAGTAAAAGCCCTGCACGGCGGCCTCGGAAACCGTCTGCATCAGGTTGACGTAGCCCTCCTGGTCCTTGGCCAGAAGGATCATGTGGTAGAGCTCGGGCTTGTGGTCGCGAGCGAGCGTCTCGTCCGGCGTAAAGTAGACCTCGCAGCCAAAGATGGGCTTGATGACCAGGGGCGGCTTGAGCTCGTCGATGTTGCCCTTCTCGTCCCACATGGCCATGTCCTTCACATACTGGGCATGCTCGCGCGGGTTTGCCTCGGGATCGGGCTCCACCAACTCGTCGCGGCGGTCCTTTTCCAAGAAGGCCTTGTCGTGGCTCCAGGTTTTGTACTCGGGCGTGTTGTGGTTGACGGCGTCGCAGGCCAGCGCCAGGTCGGGCACGCCATACATGTAGCCGTGGTCGGTAATGGCCACGGCGGGCATGCCCAGCTCTACGGCGCGGTTGACCATATCCTGGATACGGGTTGCGCCGTCGAGCATGGAGAAGACGGTGTGGTTGTGCAGATGGACGAATGCCATGTGATGAGCTCCGATGCGGGTTCGTGTTCTGACTGAACGATTTTACCGCACGGCGCGGACGGCACCCGAACCTAGCCAAACCCACACGTGCAGTCTTTTTGGGGCCTTCAGAAAGGGGAATGAGGGCATCCTGATATATCGAGTATTACTGGAACCCCAGCGATACGCGGAATGATTTGTGACGAATGGTCATGTCCATCAAGAAGGCTCGACGCTTCAGATAGCTCGTCAATCGATATATCAATTCTTGGAGACCTGTATTCCTACCATTTTCAATGAAACAACGGCGGTGATTGCTATCGCGATTACACCAATAATACCGAGCGCTATCTGAATGGGATATAACCCCAGCACATGTCCAAATATGGAGAAAAACATTGCGGAAAAGAGAGCCCTTACCAGAGATGCGACGGAAAGGATCGTCGCGCGGAGATCGTCCGCTATCGCGTCTTGGATTAAGTTTTCCGAAGTGATGTACACCACTTCAGGGAGAAAACAAAGCACCATGCTAAGGCCAAACAAACACAGCGGATTTGAAGCGAACCACGGAAGAACCATGAAAAGGCCAGCTTCGATTAGCATCGAGCCGAGCATGGTATTTCTTTTCCCGAAACGCAGTGAGAAGAAGTCTGCTGCAATGTAGGCCGTCGCATTTACTGCATAGGATGCACCGAAAAAGATTCCTATTATGGAGACGGGAGCATCAAATGCGTCGAATACCAACTGATTCAAGTTGTAATAACTCCCATAGAATCCATCGAGCATGCTTGTGCCGATTAGAAGAAGCAATACCGCAAAAGCGGATTCTCCAACACGCCAGGTTTCGCGCCTGAACACCTTGGCCGTGTCAAACCTTCCCATCTCAGAGTTTTCAGAACGGGTCGCTTCCGTCCTCTCAATGGGATACAGAAGGAAAAGCTGCAGGAGATAGAAAACGGAGACACATACGTAGAGGGCGCTCCAAGATACTTGGGCAATGAAAGATCCGAGCACAATTGCCATTCCCGTAGCGATTGATTGCGCGGCAAGCAGCCGAGCATTGATGGTGAGGAAGCGCTCTCCTTGACCGGCATTCCGGGCAATTTCATATAAAAGTGCCTGTTCGGATCCCGATTGAAGGGAGTAGGCGAGTGCCTCAACGAGGGAAAGCACGACAAGAAAGGGACCTGAGAGCAACAGCATGCCGGCCGTATGGAAGAAAAGCAGCAGCACGCCCACTTGAATCGAAAACTTCTTTCCAAAGAAATCGCCTATCAGCCCTGTTGGCAGCTCGAGGACGACCGTTGCAATGTTAAACAAGGCTTGATAAAGCGCGATTTCCGTGACAGACATTCCTTTCTCCGCAAGGAAAAGTAGAAACACTCCCCGATTTAAAACAAATCCCGCGAGAACGAAAAAGGCGGAATAGATGTGCAGTTGCGTAGCGGCATTCTTATTCATGTGGCACTTCCATCAACTGATTTTGTCGGGCCGCTCGCTACCGACTCGAAGCCTGAAGTGTTCACAGTTGATGTGAAGAGCGGTAAAGCTGTTGTACAGGGTATCAATGGAATACATCCGAAGCGTTTTCGGCAGTATCATCGGCGAAGGCGGGATTAGCCTTTACGCGGCGCTCACCCTCGATGAATTTGACGATTTGATCAATCGTCTGGTTGGCGTGGCTCTTGAGCTTGCGCTCATAGAAGAAGAGGCCGAGCTTGCCGCGCGTGCCAGACGTGTTGCCACCCACACCCTGAAAATCCTCGGTATAGGTGAGCTCGCAGGCACCATCGCCAGCAGGTGCAGCCTCATAGCGCATGGTATTGATGCCCGCCGCATACTGAAAACGGACCTCATAGAGACACGGGTAGTCAAAGTGCTTGATCTTAACCTTGATCGCCGTGCCCTTGGCCTTGCCTTTTGCGGACTGGGCGCGCTTCTCGTACTTATAGCCGTTGAGCTTGTTGCGGCTGGGACGCTTGCCCGTGGCGTTCTCGATATCCTGCATGATGGACCCCGCCAGAGCGTCAAAAAGCTCCTCCGGCGTCACCTTAAGCGTTTTGGTGAGCTGCATGATGGCTCCTTATTCGTTTGAACCGTTCGAGCCATTGTACCGCCTCAGGCTCTCCCATGCGTTGCGGTGAAATACGGACTGGATGGGGCGCCCCGTGCCTCAAACAGTCCGTATTCCACCGCAACTTGCAAAGGGGTTGCGGCAAAGCGCTCCCTGTTCGGATTGGGATTGGGGTGGGGGAAGCCAAACAGGGAGCGTTTTGCCGCAACGCGGGGCGACGCAACGCTCAACTCGTGGCCTTTCGCCTTTTCACGGCTACAACAACGAGGCGGACGAGTAGAAACACCAGCAGAATCCTGCCCAGTAGTCGCCCGCAGTCTTCGATAAACAACTCATCGATGGCACCGCCCCTCTCAATCGTTGCGAGAATATTCGAGAGAGCCGATCTGCCCATCGCCCGGTCGACAGTTTTTCGTGGCAAGCTCGCGGCCGCGGGCGCGGCCAACGCCTCGACACCTTTGTCTCGCTCGCACACCGCAATAATGCGCTGGCGGTTCGAGCCGTACGGATGGCAGGTAACCAGCGTGAGCAGATCTTTGTCCTTCTGGACGGCAGCCGATTTGATATCGGAAGGCGAAATGATCCGAATCTCGACAACGCGGTAAACATAACCGCCCCAAATGGTCCGCAGGTCCACGCAATCTCCGACTCGCACGTTCTCGATCTGCTTAAAGAACATGTTACGGTGGGCGGCGATGACGCAATTGGACGAGGGCTCCCCAAGCGGGGCCGACGTTCCCGCCACCACTGCGGCACCGTTCAACATGTTCTGCTCGCTCGAGCCCAGGTATACGGGGGCTTCGCAAGCCATCGAGTCTACCGTCAACACGCCCACGGGCAATCCTGCAAGACCCGTCTTGGCAAACGACTGATCGGCGGCTCCAAACGTAAAGGGATCGTTGATGACCATCCCCCCGCCTTGGCGGACGCGCTCGTTGTAGGACTCCAGCCAGGGACGTGACGACACGCCCCTGTCAGCCGTCTCGAGCGCTTCCTCGCCTGCGACAGACTCCGATACAGCATTGCTATCACTCGCCGCATCGATTGCCTTCGACGCTGCGGCCATCTCCGAGTTGGCACGCAACCCGTAGCTCAACTCGACAAAATCCGGCACAAGCAGTAACAGCGCGCCCGCAAACAGGACAACCCAGCCAACAGCGGCAATATTCAACCGCTTCTTAGAGGAGTGCTCTGCATCAAAATGCGATGCCATGTTACCGCGTCACCTCTTTGTCGCGACCGGCATGCCGCTTACGGCTGCGGCTCGCCGCATATGCAGCGGCAAGAACCACAATCGCAAGCAAAACGCCAATTAGCGCAGGCGGCACGCCAATCTTGTCGCCCAGGGTGTTATAAGTCGAAGCCAGACCGGTATCGCGGTCCTTCCGTTCGAGCCAATCCTTGGGAACATCGCAGCGTTCCGCGTGAATCAAAAGGCGATGCGAGTTGACGCCGTACGGCGTACACGTCACCAAGGTAACAAGGTCCTTATCCTTTTGAATGGCAAGACTCGAGGTATCGTCTGGTAGAACGACCTCGGTCGAAGTCACGCGATAGGCAAGGTCCTCACCCAAAACCTGAAGCACAAAGTAGTCTCCGACATGAAGCTTATCGAGCTTATCGAAGATAACGGCAGAGGGAAGCCCCGTATGTCCCGCAAGAACAGCATGTGTCGAAGGACCGCCCACCGGCAGAGATGAGTTTGGTTCGTGCCCCACGCCATGGTCCATGCCTTCGCCCGTGACGCCGTGGTAGATGGGCAAATCGACACCTATCGACGGAATAACAATTGTCCCCATGGCCCCGTCACCAGCTAAATTAAGGCACGAGAGGTATTCCTCATCTGATGTCTTTGGAGCGTTTGGGTCAAACGGGTCTATGACATAGGCGGCACCCGAATACAGCCGGTCGTTGTAGTCAATCGCCTGCTGACGCCAAGCTGAAAGATTCTCGGGCGTCGCCTCTTGAACAATCTGACGCAGGTTGTTGGAAACCTTTGCTTGCTCAACCTTATTGAGATAGTCGCTCGCGACAGGATACAAAAGCAGACAAAGGCCCGAAAGTACCAGGAGTATCGCCAGCACGGGCGCAAGCCAACGGCGCGATTTCTGAGGGCGCCCTGCACGGGAGACAGAAGATGAGCCCTGGGAAGCCGCGGCCGAGCAAGCGCCATGCCGGCCATTTGTCCGAGCAAGAGGAAAGGAAGGAGCGTTATGCCCCCTCCCCTCTTTACTATGTAGCCCTTTGCGCGTCATGGCCTACAAAATAAATTAGGCTAGTCGCGCTTGCGCGAACGGAAGACGACCACAGCGCCACCAGCGATAAGCAGGATACCGCCGGCCGTAAAGGCAACGGTACCGGCGCCACCGGTGGTGGGCAGCTTGCCCTGCTCGGGGTCGGTCACGTCGGCGGTGCTGACGTCGAAGTTCTTCTCCGCCACGTCGGGGGTCGCCGGGGAGTCGCCCTTGTCGGACTCGTCGAGGGTGACATCGAAGGCGTCGACCTTCTGGAAGCCCGCGGGGACGCCGGTCTCGGTCACGGTGTAGGTGCCCGCCTTGAGGCCGTTGACGTGCACGTAGCCGTTGGCGTCGGAGACAACCTTACCGTCCGTGTGGGTGTTGCCCGCAGCGTCGACGTAAGTGACGGGGCCGTCGGCATTGGTGATCAAGAACTCAGCACCGGGCAGAGCCTTGCCGGCCGGGGTGACCTTCTTGAAGACGAAGCCGTAGGTCTGGATCTGCGGGTCGGCCGGCTCGGTGTTGACTTCCTTGTCCTCGTACGGGTTCGGGGTAAAGGTGCCGTAGGCCTTGTTGCCGACCATACCGGTGACCTTGTCGATCGAGACGACCTTGGACTGGTACTCGACGCGGATCTTCTGGCCAGCGTGGCTCTTCAGGTAGTCCCACTTGAACTTGACGGTGAAGCCGCCGTCCTTGTTGTAGGCGATCTCGTAGCTCTCGGCCCCGACGATGTTCTTGTAGCCGTCGCCGTCGTAGACCTTGATGCTGCTCTTGTCGAGCTTGAGGCCCGCCTCGGGGACATCGGTCACGGAGAAGGCGGCGTGGGTGGCATCGGCCGGGAAGCTGGGAACGGCAGTGTCAATGCGGAAGGTCGCCTTGTCGCCCACGGAGTAGGTGCCGGTCAGCTTGCCCGAGGCGGTGCCGTCGGCGGGGACGACCGTCTTGTTCGGCGGGGTCACCGGCTGGGACTTGGCCTCCACGTTTTCGAGGGTGGCGGCGGCGTACTTGCCATTCTCGACGACGGGCGAAGCGTTGACGAGCATGGTCTGGTAGATCTTGGTGGCGCCGCTCGTGGTGGTCACGGTGACCAGATACAGGCCCGAGTCGAGGCTCTGGGTGACCTTGCCGCCCGCCGCCGTCGCGGTGTAGGTGGCGGTACCGGCGGTGACCACGGGGGCGATGGCGTCGGCGACGGTGCGGCCGTCCTTGCCGGCGACCTCGGCGGCGGTGTCGTACGCACCGGGCAGGCCGTCGACCTTGGTCGTATAGGTGAGGTTGTTGCTGGCGTCGATGTCGGCGTCGAAGACCTGGTAGAACTTGACGGTGTCGCCGGCGGTGACGCCCGTGATGGTGACCGGGGTGTCATCGACATCATTGCCGCCCGCGGTCTTCGCGAGCGACACGGCCGGCGAAAGCGAAAGACCGGCGACCAGAACCGCGGCTACGGCAGCACTGGCAATTTTCCTAGTTTTATACATCTTGTTCTCCTTCCGGGACCTAAGCCCCCTCTACTTTGATGTATGAAAATATCTGCAACCGGCCCCTTGCCGGCTTGCATACGTGGAAGGTGCGATTCACACGCCGCCTACATGCGGCTGCGAATCGTCCGAAGTGTCGTGGCAACAGCCACGATCGCACCCGCTGCGAGCAGGCACTTCGCTATCATGCGAAGTGCCACAGTCCCCGGGCCCGCGGCAACGGGCATAACAGGAACCGGTTTATCGGCGATCGTCACTGTGTTAGGAGTCTCGGGCGCACGCATGTCCGAACCGTCGGCCTTGCCGACCTGGATCATGTTGGAATCGGCGCCGCCCGCCTGTCCGGCGACGTCGAACACGCGAATGCGGTATACATCGGAGTTAATCTGATAGCCAGCCGGGGCACGGGTCTCGACGAGAAAGTAGGTGCCAACGGTGAGCTCCGGAAAGCGGATGGTCCCATGCTCATCGGTGGTCCAAGTCTCCTCATCGGTGTCCTCATTCCGCACGCAACTGTCGTACTTAGGATCGAACACGCCGTCGCCCTTGTCGTGTATGCCATCGTATGAGTCCTTGTAGAGCTCAAACGATGCGCCCTGGACCGGCTGAGTCGTATCGAACGCATCGACCTTGCGCAGGTCGACGTCGGTCTTGACACGATCGTTGTCGATCCAAACATATTGGCCTGAGCTCGTGGCCCGGTGATCCGATTTGTCGGAAACCCAAGAGGGCTCCAGGCCGGCCGCCCCCGTCGTGTAGCACAGATCGAAGGTCTTCGTCGTCTGCTCCTCAGGCGGAAGCACAAAGCCAGAGGGGGCTGCGATCTCCATCAGGGTATAGCGGCCCCAAGGAAGACCCGTCATGGTCACGTGACCGTGTTCGTCCGAGATCAGGCTGTCGGACACGACATCGTTATGGATGCCGCCCGCCGAATCGGTCCAGGCGCGCGTGAGCTTGAAGGTGGCGCCGGCGAGCGCCTCATCGTATGTCGCGTCGCGCTTTCCCATCTGAAGATCATACGTAATACCCTTGACCTGGGGCTTAGGGAAGTCGAGCCTTACATTGGGGTGTTCTTGGAACTGGTTATCGTCCTTGCTGTACGAGCTGTAAGTGTAGTCAAGCGTCGCGTGGTCGTTGGTGTTGTAGGGGTTGGAGATCTTGCCGGGATCATAGGAGCTCGCAAAGCCCTCCCCGGTCTTGAGGCGAACCTTGTACGTGAGCGACGCCGCCCCGTAGTACCACGTGCGCTGCGTAATGGTCAGCTTGCCCACCGCGCCGCCCTCGGTGTAGTCGTAATCGTAGACGGGTTCCTCGACGACCTTCTTTGCCGAATTGGAGTACTGCGGGTTCCAGGTGAGCGTCGAAGATGCATTGTCGAAACTCGCCGTGCCGGCGTCGGCGTCGACGGAGCCCAGGAACTCGATGTTGTCGCCCATGACATCGGTCACGGAGTTGAGCGTGGGCGCGGGACCCGGCTTGACCTGGCCCTTGATCTTCTCGTTGATGAGGTTGTACGCCTCATCTGAAAGGACGACCGTATTACTGGAGCCTGTACTGACCTGAACGCCCATGAGAACATAGTGCGAATCGTCAGGCTTGAGGAATATTGTGATGTTGTTGGCCTTGTTCCAAGACAGTCTCACGTTCTTCGCGATGGTCTTGCCAGCCGGGTACTGGATGTCGAAAACGCCCGATTTCCCATAACCGGAGTTCGGATCTCCGGTCACAGCAATGTCGGAGCCGTTGACGGAGCCAGTCACGGTGCCCGGCCTCATCCCGTGTGCCCAATTTGAGGTCACCCCATCGTAGGGTGCCGTGGTAAAAAAGGTATAGTAGTCCGTCTGCTGCGAGGCGACGGCGCAGGTATCCACCGAGAGGTGCACGATAAACTCATCCTCCACGCCCGTGGGCTCGACGGATTTATTTACGCGGACGCTGCCATCTGCCGACTCGATAAAGCCATAGTTGCCCAGCTGGTCCGCTGCAATTCCCTCGCTCGTCTTATGCGATGCGTCATAGCGCCCGCTTACGATCTGCCAGCCGTTATCCCCCGCAGCACGCGCGACAAGCGGCATAGCAAGCAGCGCGACAAGGCAAATGGACAGGATCGCCCCCGCCATCATCTTTTTGCGCTTGATATTTCGACTCGTCATCATACCGTCTCAATCCGTCCGCCGCCTTATAAGCAGCTATTCCTCGGTCTCATTTAAGACCCTTACGGATATGGTATGAATCGGCTGTGACGCCCTTGGTCAAAGTGTGACAGTCACGCTTGGCGGACGCTACGCATTATTATCACCAAATGGAGAAAATAGAAGCACTGTCCAGGCTTCACATCGTAACGACGGCAGCTGATATCTCACGTTTCACGCGACCAAACGAATCTCCTATAGCGAAATAAACTCCGACCAGGCATACTCGGGGAGCACCCCCCCCCCCCGTTGGCAAACCGCCGACACCGTCGCGATAGTCGTAATAGTCGCACTCAATGCACTCCGGAACGATCCTGCGTGCCCCGCGATCGCTTTCAACAATATAGTCAATGCCATTTCTGCCAAGCTCAATCATAAGTCGGGAAGCCGTCTTGCGGTACCTTGCCCGCGTTGTCTTATTTGGCTCGCACTCCCATAGCATCGCAATAGCCTCGCGGGAAGACACGAAAGAACCGCGGCGCTCCACCAGGAGGGCAAGCAGCTCTTTGGCCTTCGCGGAACGTATATTGATAGCCCTGCCGTCCACAGACAAACTAAAGGAGCCGAAAAGCCTGACGACAATACTGCGACCATTCTCTTGTGGCGCATGGTTGACGCCGGAATCGCCAGCAGCCGTCTCAAAGCGAAAACCAATATAGGATTTGCTCTTCGACGCCGATACCATAACAAGCGTAGCGGCTTTTGTGCATCCAGCTGCATCGCCCAGTTCAAACGTGATTTTATCCGTATGAGGGCCATCTTCTCCAAGCGAAGCCAATCGTGAACAATTGCAAAACCCCATCACACGCTCTTTATCTCTTGGGCTCACAAAGGACAGGAGACGCTTAATCATATCGTCTGCAAACACTCTCATGTTGAGAGGAAAGCTGGAAACGCCCCCGTCGCTCCGCGCGATACACGTTATCGAATTGTCCGACTTGTCAAACTCGAACAGATCATCGGCAAAGCTAGCAAGTAGTTTTTTGCTCAATGAAAGCAGTTCTTGGAACTCCACGTCACGGTCAGGCGCGCTCGCCGCCTTAACGCAGAATAGTGAGTCTTTCTTCGTATCCTTCCTGCGGACGCACTCAACCCAAATCTTGCACGCATGGGGAGCTCCAACGGAAGACACAAGCGTACATACATCCGCAATGGGCACCATCTGGGCATATGCTTCGTCAAACATCGCGCCAACATGCGTCCGATCCGCCAAAACAATAAAATCCAAAAGACCGGAATGATCGATGCGAGAGTCAATCCTTAATAGATCTTTTGAATAATCGTTGGAGTAGGCAATCGTTATGCCCCTATCTCCAAACACTTTCATGACAGAAAAGTCTTCGTTGCATATGCCCGGTGCTGTTTCTTGCCAAACGCGACCTTCGAATGCAATCGCGGTTTTTCTCATGACGCCGTCGTCGCCCATACTCGATACCGCAATCTCGTGTACGCAAATTACGGCACCGTCTTTTGCTATCAGACGGTACGCCGCACTTGCATTTCCTTCCGCCATGGACAAGCGCCGCGTAAAAGCAAGGTGGGACTCTCTGTCATCGGGATGGACCAAGGCCTCGAATATGCCCTCGGTAATGCTAAAGAGCTCGTCCTTCTGGTATCCCAGCATCTTGCACAGCCCCTGGCTGGCAAACTCCAAGCGCGTGGCACCGTCCAAAACGCATCTGCAGTAAAAACCGCCTAGACGATCCACGAAGCTAGCGTTCGCATCAAGAACGGCCTCGGTCCCACCAATGTATCCCATGCTTCAACCATTCTTTCGGATGAGATCCTTGCCCCGTACGAAAGGGCGAGCAGTTATAGCGGGCCATAGTCTGACAAGGGTTCGGCGGAACGGATGTGCGGTCGCTACAGGCAGCAATAATTCAAGTGTTGCTCATGCGGCGATTCAAGGTTTATAAAAAGGCCGACGAACGGTTATCCCACAATAATCCACGCGATAATTGCGGTGCATCCAACATTATTTGTTCAACACACCAATAACCAAAAAATCAGTCAATCAAAATGAACTCTGACCACGAATACTCAGGAAGCAAGGCTCCCGAAGGCGCTCGCAATCCGTCACGGTAATCGTAATAGTCGCATTCAAGACACTCGGGCACGACTCTTCGCGCCCCGCGGTCGCTCTCAACGATATATTCGATGCCGTTTCTCTTGAGCTCAGATACCAAACGCGATGCCGTTTTACGATAGCGAGCCCTTGTAGTTTGGTCCGGTTCGCATTCCCAAAGCATGGCAATTGCCTCACGCGAAGAAACAAACGCTCCCCGGCGCTCAATCAAAAGGGCGAGCAGCTCTTTTGCCTTAGCAGACCTTATGTTGACGGCCTTGCCATCGACGGAAAGCGAAAAGGAGCCAAACAGCGTCGCAATCACTTGTTTTTGCGTCACGATAAGCGCGCCGCTTGGCTCGACATGCGGTGAATCCGAATCGAGACTAAGCCCCATGAGGTATTTTCTCTCAGAAACCGCTACCACCGTAGCAGTGGCAGGAACATAATCTCCATAGCGATCACGCAATAAAAAGCCAATCTTCGCGGTTCCGATGCTCCCCTCACAAAACTGGGTGGATCGAACACGAATACAAAACTGTTTCACTGCCTCCCGGCTCTCGGGGGCAACACGATCGAGCAAATACCTTGTAATGTCGTCCGTAAACATCCTCACGTTTAAGGGAATGTCGAACAAGGACCTGTCGCTGCGAGCGATATACGTTACAGTATCCTGCGCCCGATCGGCTTCGAAAAGATCCTCGGCAAAACTGGAAAATAGTTGCCTGCTAAACGCAACCTTATGCTCCTCTTCGCGCAGGCTTTCGTTTTCGATCTGTACCTTGACGCAAAAAACGGCAGAGTCAAAGTCGCCGTCATCGCGAATACGCTCAACCCAAACCTTGCAGACATGAGCAGAACCGTCAACGGAGACAAGTGTGTAGGAATCAGCGCCCGAGCGCCACTCGCTATATGCCTTTTTTAAGGCACCGCAAATTCGAGCGCGATCGGAAATAGAGACAAAGTCTAAAAAGCTAAGCCTCTTTGTAACCTCTAAGTTTGCGGCAAAGTCGAAAGCAGCACCACTCACCTGCATTATCTTTGGCTCATTGCCGCCGAGCACTTTTAGAATCGCAATCTTCTGATCGCAAGCCCAAGCCTCATTTGAGCCTTCGTGTATTTCGCTAACGACCGAATAGCCCCTCATAAAGCCATCGTTACCAACAACCGACGTCATCGTGTCGGCAACGTGGATAATCGATCCGTCTTTTTTGATAAGACGATAGGAGAGGCTCTCAGAGGTCTCTTTTTTTGCCATTTTTTGAACGAAATCCACGAACGTCGAAACGTCATCCGCATGCACCGTCACTGTATAGACGCCCTCAACAAGCTCTGAAAACTCTGTTTTCCGATAGCCCAACATCGAGCAAAAGTTTTGACTCACAAACTCAAGATAGATAGGTCCGCCCAAAAAACAACGATGGTATCCGCCCAAACGATCCATGATGCCCTTACCGGCGTCTGCAACGGAAAGCGCTTCGCCCCTCTTATTCTGCTTCATGGCTCCCCCATTCCAATGGTTGCCAATAAGCGTATCTTTAGGAACGTCCGAAAAGCGAACAAGCGTGACAGTTCCGTGACAGCATGAACGAGTCTCGACCCGCCAAGGCTCCCACGGAACCCGAACCAAGACTCGCTCAGCATTAATTTGTCAACGAGGCATCTAGTCGATTCTTACGTACTCCGCCCAAGAGTATTCTGGCAGAAAATCTCCCGAAGGCCCCCTGAGCCCATCGCGATAGTCGTAGTAGTCGCACTCGATATACTCGGCAATAACGCGGCGGGCTCCTCGGTCGCTCTCCACGATATATCCGATACCATTCCTGTTGAGTTCGGACATAAGGCGCGAGGCAACTTTCCTCGCTCGCGCCCTCGTCGTCTCGTCGGGCTCGCACTCCCACAGCATCGCGATGATCTCACGCGTGGAGACAAACGCGCCGCGCCTCTCAATGAGAAGCGCCAAGAGCTCCTTTGCTTTTGCAGAGCGGATATTAACGGCCTTGCCATCAACGACCAATCGGAACGAACCAAATAGCGCGACATTGATTTGCTTCTGCGTTGCGACGGTGGAAAGCGGATCTCCCTCGGCATCGGCATGATCGAAACTCAGCCCGATAAAACACTTAGCCCTAGAAATCGAAGCCATCGTAAGCAGGGCGGGCCTAACGGAGCCATCGCGGAACACCACCGAGAATTTCAGCTTCGCCGACTCGATATCACCCGATTCGGGATCGCCCGACGTAACCTTTTCGCAAAAGTCCCTCGCGGCAACGATGTCTTCCGGTCCCACATGATCAATAAGGTATTTTGTCGTGTCATCCATGAACATCCGCACATTGAGCGGCAAATTAATGATGCCATTGTCACTGCGGGCGATATACGTTACGGAGCCCTCAAGCCGGTCAACCTCAAACAAATCCTCGGCAAAACTCGAAAAAAGGAGTCTGCCAAACGAGAGCTTATCCTCGCTGTTGCGCTGATGCTCGATATCCCCCTCAATCTTGATGCAAAAAAGGCTGTCCTCGACGGATTCCTCGAGCTGAATGCACTCGACCCACAGATCGCATACCTGCGTTTCGCCATCCGCAGATATCAGAGCGCAGGTCTCCATGTCGGAGTACTCCTCCACATGCGCCTTATCGATAGCCTTCCTGACCTTAACGCGATCGGATATCGCAATAAAATCGAGAAGTCCCCCTGTACTCGAGTGTGAGTCTTTCACACCGAGCAAACTGGATGCAACACCACACATGCGCTCTATGTCAACGGCGGCGTTTCCATACACCTTAAGGATTGCCATCCGCTCGCCCGGAACGGTCGATGCGGACTCAAGCTGATCGTCCGGTACCTCGCAAACAACTGAGTAACCGCGAATGACGCCGTCCTCGCAAACGACGGACGCCATGGTATCGACCACGCGGATGACGGATCCGTCTCGGCGGATTAACCGGTATACGACACTGTCGCAGCCTTCGTTTTCGGCCAAACACTGAGCGAAATCATCGAAAAGGGCCGTATCGTCGGGATGTACCAACGCCGTGTACACCTCACCGGTAAGCTCGGTCAGCTCGGTCTCTTGGTAACCCAGCATCTCGCAGAAATTCTTACCTGCAAATTCCAGATGCATCGGATCGCCCAGGCAGCATCGATGGTATCCACCCAGATGGTGCATGATGTCGTGCTCGCCACCGGCGGCAATCAATCGATTGTCTGTTTCTTGCTTCATGAAATAGCAGCCCCTTTCGCAAATTACGATAGCGACCGCCCGTTCCGTTTATGCAGGAGCGTGACCGTTCCGTGACAGATGAGGGGCTCCGACGAAAGAGCATGCATTCTTGAGTTGCGGTGAAATAGTTCCTGGTTGGCCCACCCGGGCAGCAATTCAGGAACTATTCCACCGCAAGTTATTGAGGCTAGAGGTTGTAGGTGACCACCTGGGGCTCGGCGGATTCGCCAGAGGGGATCGAGTCGACTTGCTCCACGCGGACGAACTTGACCGTCACGGCCTCAAAGCCCGCCTTGTGCAGAACATCAGCGTAGACGCGCGCCTGCAGGGCGTGCTTCTCCTGCAGCTGTTCCGGCGTCTCGTCCGGTGTGCCGCCCGTCTTGTAGTCGATGACCAGCGCGCGCGACGAATCCGCCGGGTTCGTCGCCAAAGCGTCGATGGCGCCTTCGGCATATGCACCGTAGCGGGCAATGTCCTCGTCTTCGCAACCCAGCGAAAAGAACGGCACCTCGGCGCGAACGCACGGCCATGCGAGCAGGTCGGCACGAACAGCCGACCTAAGCCAGCGGTCCAGGGCAACGTCGAAGCGCTCGCGCTGCTCCGGCGTCAGGCGCCACTGGCGCGCCAGCGCTTCGGCGCGCGCGGCGGGAAGCCCATCGGCACCCATCTCGATCAGCCACTGGCAGGCGGCATGGAACGCCGAGCCCAGCGCCATGGGGTTGCCGGCGGGCTCGACGGCGACCACGTCCGCATCGGCCATCTCCGAGCCATCCGACTCGGCATCATCGCCGGTCTCGTCCATGGGCACGTGTGCCTCGGCGGCACGGTCCTCGGACTCGGCATGCAGCGCCGTGGCAATTGACGAGTAACTGTACGAATCGCGCGCCGGATACGGGCAGGTGCCCATGCGCACGCCCACCGCCTGGGGATACACGAGCTCAAACGCATCGGGCTCGGGGTCGGCAGGACCGGGAACGGCGGCGCGGGCATCTGCACCGGCACCCTCCGGCTCCGCATCGCCGCGGACAAGCCTGCCCTCGGCATCCAGTGAAGCGTTGGCCTCAAACGCCTGCTCGCCAAACGTAAAGTCCACCAGCGAGATAAGCTCGTAGTCGCCTGGCCGCGAGCTGTCGAACACCAGGCGATCGGCATCGAGCTGCGGCACGTCCAGGCCGTCCGTCGGCAGAATACGACGCAGCACGTCATAGGTCAGATCGGTCTCGACGTCGAAGGTCGGCGCGCACAGCTTGCAACGGCTCACGCCGGCATCCATCGCCAAGATCACCAGCTCTCGCGCACGCGTCATGGCGACATAGAGCAAACGAGCCCGCTCCTCGAGCGAAAGCTGCAGGTCGTCGTTGCGCAGGCGAGCAAATGCCTCGGCGGGAGAACCCGTCGCGCAGACATCCTCCATGAGCTCTGGCGGCAACCACAGTGACGTGCCCTTGCCCTTAAACGCGTGTTCAAACTGCTTTTTGACGTCATCGCCCTTCACGAAGGTCCCATCGGCAAGCTTAACGCCATCAAAACGAGCCGGCAGCGCCACGACTTGCGCCCCACCGTCGACGCGGCCCATCTGAGCCGCACCGGACGATTTGCGCACGCCAAAACACTCGGACACCGCGACGACCGGATACTCCAGACCCTTGGACGCGTGCACGGTCATGATGCGTACCGCGCCGTCACCCTCCTCGTTGAGCGCGCCCGGCGCCTCCTTGCCCGCCAGGAAGCGGTCGAAGGCCAGCGCGATGGAACGCGGCGAGTTTCCGAAATCGGCCTCAGCCTCAGCCACGGCATCGAGCGCCTTGAGCACGTTGGCGGCGATGGCTTTGCCCTCGGGACCACGCTGCGCCAGACGCACGAACCAGCCCGAAGCGTTGACAGTATCGCGCGCAATCGCCGCGAACGAATCGCGCCCCACGCGACGAAGCGCATAGCGCAACACCTCGCGGGCGCGCGTCACGAGTGGCAGATCCCGCAGCCCCGGCACATCGCAATCGCTCATGATTCCCATATCGATATTGCGACGCGAGGTCTCCCCCGTCTGGTCGTCCAGCTTGGTCGCCAGCGCCAGGAATTCCTGAGCGCCGAGCGCAAACATCGGCGAGGCCAGCAGCGGCATAAGGCCCTGCGCCGTATCGGCCGGGTTGGCGAGCGCGCAGACTAGGGCGCGCACCGCCTGCACCTCGGCAGCCTGCGCAAAGACCGAGCCGCCTGCGATGACGCAGTCGAGCCCTTGGTCGCGGAAGGCCTGCGCATAGATATCGGCGTTGGTCATGCGGCCCAGCAGCAGCACCATGCCGCCCTGGGGCTGGCCGGCATCGGCAAGCGCGCGGAATCGCTCGGCGATCGCGCGGGCCTTGGCCTGCGTGCGTTCCTGCGTACTGCCGCCGGAAACAAAGAGGGCCTGGCGACGCGAGACGTCTGCCACCAGCGTGTCCTTGCGGCCGTCGCTCGCCTCAAGATCCAAAAAGCCCTGCATCAGGCCGCCGTCATCGCCGTCGAAGACGCGTGCCACGTAACGCAGCACCTCGTCATGGCTGCGGAAGTTGCGCACGAGTTTGACGAGCTCGCCGGCGGGGACATCCGGCGCGGCGACCGTCTCGGACGCCGCCGTCGATCCCACTTTGCGCTCCTGGCGACGGAACACCTCGACCTCCGCCCCGCGGAAGCGGTAGATCGACTGCTGTGCATCGCCCACGGTGCACAGCGCGCGCTCCCCCGCACCCGTCAGGTAACGGATCAGGTCGACCTGCATCTGGTCGGTATCCTGGAACTCGTCGATCATGACCATCTTAAAGCGGCCCTCGTATGCCGCTCGAATGGCCGGGTAGTCGCGCAGCGCCTCGTATGCCATGCGGAGCAGGTCGTTGTTGTCGAGGGCAGACTGGCCGGCCTTGAGCGCGCGGTACTCAGCCTCCACGGAACGGGCCAAGCCCACCAGCGCATCGAGCGCGGGGCCACCGCAGGCAAGCACGATATTGATAAACGCATCGGCGGCCTCGGCCTTGAGCAGCTCGACCTGCTCCTTGGGGAATGCCTTGCTCGCGCGCGGCATGGTGCACGACATCATGAGTCGCGCCGCATCGGCCATGGTCTTGCCGCTCGCCTCGAACGCGTCGATGGCATCGAGCGCCACCTGCGCCTTCTCGGTCGCGGCCTTGCTTGCGCCCAGCGCCACGCGATAGGCATCGGCGAGTGCCGAGGTATCGGCCTGGCCGCGCACCACGCGCACGTCGTCCATGCCGCCCGGCAACTGGCTCGACAGCTCCAGCAGGTCGCGCACCAGACCCTTGATGGTCGTGCCGGCGCCAAAGGGACCGCCCTCGCCCGCCATGGGATACCAGGCGTAGAGGGCCTTGAGCGATGCCGCAAGCTCGGGGGCGGCATCGGGCGCCGTCGCGCGACCCAGCACATGCTCAACAGCCTGGTCCATAAGCTCGTCGGTATCGGTGAGCACCGTGAACTCGGGATCGATGCCCAGCTCCAACGCGTGTGCGCGCAGGATGCGCGAGCACATGCCGTGAATGGTCGAGATCCACGCATCGTCGACGGTCAGGGCCTCCTCGTCCATGCCCTCGTCGATGAGCGCGCGGCGCACGCGGTCACGGATCTCGGCCGCGGCATCTTTGGTAAAGGTAATGGCGAGCACCTGGTCAAGATGCTCGACGAACGGACCGGATTCGGGCGAGAGCGCATAGACGATGCGGCGCGTGAGTGTAAAGGTCTTGCCCGAACCGGCGCCCGCCGAGACAAACAGCGGACGGTCGAGCGTTTTGACGATCTGCAGCTGTTGCGGCATCAAAGTCGAAAGATCCATGGTCTACACGTCC
>CAVFEY010000038.1:1356-23887 GCA_963621725.1 Firmicutes bacterium AF25-13AC | reverse complement strand
CGCGATTGGCGAAAATGCGTTGGTGGAAATGGTGAAAATTATATTGACGCTAACAAGGCCGAGAACAGGCAGGTCAGGTTCCTGGCCGCCCGGATATCGGAGGCCCTCGACGAGGCCGGGGCCCTCGAGGCCGAGACGGCGGCGCTGCTCGAGGGCGACGAGACCTACGCGTGTCTGCTCACCGTGCCCGGCATCGGCCCGAGGACCGCGGCGCAGCTCGCGGTGTCGGTCGACATCGGGAGGTTCCCGGACCACGACCACCTGGCCTCGTACTGCGGCATAGCCCCGAGGGTGAGGAGCTCCGGCACGTCGGTGAGGTCGGTGAGGTCGGTCAGGGCGTCCAGGCGCGGCGACGCGAGGCTCAAGTCCCTGCTGATCTTCTCGTGCAACAGCCTGGTGAGGTCCTCGGGGCGCTACGGCGAGTACTACCGGGCCTGCAGGGCGCGGGGCATGGGGCACGGGCGGGCGCTCAAGGCCGTCGCGAGGAAGCGGCTCAGGGCGATATACGCCGTGATGCGCGACCGGGTGCCCTACCGGGAGTAGCCCCGACGGTTGACAAAACTATAGGAACACCCAACGACTATCTTTTAGCAGGTCTGGATCATGGCAATGTCGATGTTTTGGCACCGACAGCGAGCGCCCACCAGAGCGAACAAATTGGCATGAAAAGAGGACGGCATAGACCTTCTGGTCATGCCGTCCTCTTTGAATGACAAGTTGTCGCTCTGGTGGGCGCGCAGCGTCAACTAGTTACGCGGTTTGGTAAAACCGCGTAACCCAACTAGAAGCGGTTGCCGCGGAAGCCGCCACCGTTGCGGCCGCCGCGATCGCCACCGCGACCGCCACGGTCGTTACCACGGTTGCCACCGAAGCCGCCACGGTTGCCGCCGCGGTCACCATAGCCACCACGGTTGCCGCCGAAGCCGCCGCGACCGCCACGGTCGCCGCCGCGGTCACCAAAGCCGCCGCGGCCACCGCGATCGCCACCGCGACCGCCGCGGTCGCCACCACGGCCACCACGATCGCCAAAGCCGCCGCGACCACCACGGTCGCCGCCACGACCACCACGGTCGTCACGGCCGCCGCGAGGACCGCGATCCTCGTCCAGGCCCATGGCGACGAGCGGAGCGATAACTTTATCGAGAGCGGCCATCAGCTCGGTGGCCTCCTCGTAAGAAAGCTCGGGCAGGAGCTTCTCCTTCTTGTTGGCAAGCTCGACCAGGCCCTCAGCGGCATCCTCGGCAGCGAAGACGACGATCTTGCGCATATCGCCCTCGGCGTCGTCGATGCGGCCGACCAGATCGGCAGCCTCGGCCTCGGCCATCAGGCCATCGAGCTCACGGAGGCGCATGCCCAGCAGGTCGGACATTTCCTTCTGCTCCATCTTGGGCTTGAGGTCAAGAAGCTTGATGGCGCGCTCGATGTTCGCCATGCGCTCGGCCTTGGCCTCCTCCTCCTTGGAAATAGCAAAGCGACGGCTACGCAGCAGGCGGGCGGCCTTCTGCATCTTGTCCATCAGCTCTTCGTCATCGTAATCAACGGCGGCCTCGACAACCTCGGCCTCCTCCTCGGCGGAAACCTCGTCAGCAGCCTCAACCTCGGCAGCTTCGGTCTCCACGGTCTCGACTGCCTCAACCTCGGCAGCCATGGTCTCGTTCTCGGTCTCGTTCATGATCTCTTCGTTCTCGGACATGAGACTCCTTCTTGGCCCTCTCGGGCATCATCGCCCCATTCGCGGGGCCCGTCGCGCACTCTTTGCGCTTTAAACATTCATGCCTCTCGGCAAAACGTCCATTAGTTTATGGTGTCGCCATCCAATCTAGCTGCAGAATCTATGTGCACACATTAATGCGACATGTGCGACTCGCGACGAGCGTACACCAGCGACGCCACGAACCCGACCACGGCAATCACGGCCGCCACGCGCACGGCAGTTGCAAATCCAATCGCCTGGGCAACGTCGGTCGCAGCGCCAGCCGCGCCGGCAGTCGCTGCAGAACTCGAGAGCAGGCCGATAAACAGGGACGGGCCAAACGATGCGGCAATCATGTTCCACGTGTTAAGCAATGCCGTTCCGTGAGGATGTTCAGCGGCAGGCAGCGTCTCCAAGCCGGCCGTTTGCGAGGGGCTCAGCACCAAACCGACTCCGGCATACACCACAACGGTCAGCGCCACGACGACGCCGATGTTCATGCTTGCCGCCGTCACCGAGATGGCAGTCTGCCCCACGGCAATCAGGGCAAAGCCGACCGGCAGCAGCGGCCATGCGCCACGGGCGTCCATCACGCGTCCGCCCACAATCGAGGTCACAGCATTGCAGGCAATCGCCGGCAAAATGAGCAAGCCCGCAACAAGTGCGGTCATGCCGTATGCGCCCTCAAAATAGAGCGGCAACAAAACGCTCATCGAGAACGTCGTCATCATCGACACCACCACAAGCAGGCACGCAGGCCAAAAACGAACGCTCGCCATGGGACGCACGTTAAGCACCGGATGCTCGAGCTTGAGCTGGCGGGCCGCAAACAGGCCGAGCAGCACAATGGCGGCGAAGAGCGTCGCGATGCCGGCAATCAGATTGGTCGAGAACTCGCCTACGGAATACACAAATGCCGTAATACCGGCAGCGAGCAAAACCACCGACAGAATATCAAGCGTGGTGTTCGAACGCTCTCCGACATTCTGAACGAGCTTTACGCCCGCCGCAGCGACCACAATGCCGCCCACCAGCGGCACCACGAACACCGCCCTCCAGCCAAACAACGTGCACATAAGGCCGCTAATCACGGGTCCAAACGCCGGCCCCAGCGTAATGCAGGCACCGCCCAGACTCAGATACAGACCAAGCTTCTCGCGCGGGGCGCAAGACAGCACCACGTTCATCATGAGCGGAAACAAGATGCCCGATCCCGCAGCCTGCAAAATACGACTTGGCAGCAAAACGCTAAACGACGGAGCGACCAGGCACAGGACTTCGCCGGCGACCATACATCCGCATGCGAAAAACAGCAGCTTGCGCGTCGAGAAACGGCCGGACAGGAAGGCCATGATGGCCGTAAAAATCGACGTCACGATCATGTAGCCCGAGACGAGCCACTGTGCCGTGGTGGCACTCACCGAAAAGGCTGCCATAATGTCGTGCAACGCCACGTTAATGATGTTCTCGTTAAACGCGGCAACAAAGGCTGCAATATACATTACGACGAGAATCGCCGAGGCTGTCGACGGTGATTGAGTTTGCTTTTGGGATTTGGTCCCCATGAAATTCCTTCCTCTTAGAACGACAATCGCATCGCCCCAGAGGAACAGTCCAGGGCGAAAATGAGCCCTAGACTTACGCCAGACGCCGTACACGACGAATCTGGCAACATGGTCCAACGTCGAAAGATTGTAACGCGGACGCGCGGCTTTCCTTCCGCGCTATTATTAAAAGTCCACGAAAGCATAAGACATGAGGAGCCCGCCATGATTAAGCCCATCATGAAATCCGAGTTCTTTTTGCGCCTGCCTTCCGAAGACGCAGGGCCCGACGACGCCGTGACCGGGCAAGACCTCCTAGATACGCTCCACGAGCATGAGCACGAGTGCGTGGGGCTCGCCGCCAACATGATCGGCGTGCGCAAACGCATCATCTGCGTAAAGGATGGCAACAGGGCGCCCCTGATGTACAACCCTCAAATTCTTGAGCAGGTCAATGCCTATCAGACGAGCGAAGGATGCCTTTCGCTCGTCGGCGAGCGTTCCTGCACTCGTTATCGCCGCATTAAGGTGGAATATCTGGACGAGAACTTCGTCCACCGCATCAAGAACTTCTCGGGCTACACCGCCGAAATCATCCAACACGAAATCGACCACTGCAACGGCATCGTGATCTAGTTCCGCGAACCAAGGAAAATGATCTGTTTTCCTCCGTCCCTAATGGACCATGGTAACGCCGCAGGCTGAGCACACGACAGCGAGCGAGCCGCATTTGCGCCAAGGTGACGTGAAATGAGAGGGCGCTGACCTTCTGGTCGCGCCCTCGAAATTGAACGTCAGATTGGCGTGAATGCGGCTCGCGCAGCGTCAAGCGGTCCGCCGTTCGGTAGAACGGCGGAACTAATTAGCTCTGGCGGTAGTGATCGAAGAAGTCGGCGAGGTCTTCGAGGGACTCTTTGAGTACTTCCATGCGCGGCAGGTACACGATACGGAAGTGGTCGGGCTCAGCCCAGTTAAAGCCGCCGCCGCGCGTGATCAGGATCTTCTTCTCGTGCAGCAGGTCAAGGGCAAACTGCTCGTCATCGGTGATGTTGAACTTCTTAACATCCATCTTGGGGAAGATATAGAACGCCGCGCGCGGCTTGACCACCGAGATGCCATCGATCTTGTTAAGCGCCTCATACACAAAGTTGCGCTGCTCGTAGACACGACCGCCGGGGCGGATGTAGTCGTTAACCGACTGATGGCCGCCGAGCGCCGTCTGGACGATCGACTGAGCCGGCACGTTGGAGCACAGGCGCATGTTAGAGAGCATGTTGACGCCCATGATGAAGTCACTCATGCAGCGCTGGTTGCCCGAAAGCACCATCCAGCCAATGCGATAGCCCGCGATCATATGCGACTTGGACAGGCCGCTAAACGTAATGCAAGGCAGGTCGGGGGCGAGCGATGCAATGGAGACGTGCTCGTAGCCGTCCATGCACAGGCGGTCGTAAATCTCGTCGGCAAAAATCATGAGCTGGTGCCTGCGCGCGATCTCGACAATGCCCTCGAGCACCTCACGCGGATAGACAGAGCCCGTGGGGTTGTTGGGGTTGATGATGACGAGGGCCTTGGTCGCGCTCGTGATCTTGGACTCCATATCCTCCAGGTCGGGATACCAATCCGCCTGCTCATCGCACAGATAGTGCACGGGATGACCGCCGGCAAGGGTTGCGCACGCCGTCCACAGCGGGTAGTCGGGGCTGGGGATCAGGATTTCGTCGCCATTGTCGAGCAGCGCGTTCATCGAAAGCTGAATGAGTTCGGACACGCCGTTGCCCGTGTAGATGTGCTCCATCTGAACATTGGGCAGGCCCTTGATCTGCGAGTACTGCATAATCGCCTTGCGCGCAGAGAACAGGCCGCGCGAGTTGGAATAGCCTTCGCAGTCGGGCAGCTGCTGGCGCATGTCCTTAATGACCTCATCGGGCGTGCGGAAACCAAAGGGCGCGGGGTTGCCGATGTTGAGCTTGAGAATACGCTCGCCCTCGTCCTCCATACGGGCGGCCTCGTCGACGACGGGACCGCGCACGTCATACAGGACATTCTCGAGTTTGGTGGATTTAGAAAAAGTACGCATGGTGGTGCTCCTTGGAATTTGAGCCGTGGGACTAGGTTCGGATTTGGCAACGTTATGGGACGAGGACGTCTCGCCTTGATCGGCGTCACTGGCGAGCAGCCAGGAAACATCGACCTCCAAAATGCGGGCGAGCAGCTCTGCCACATCGCGCCGCGGGATCGTCTTGCCGCTCACATATTGGCTCATCTGACTCTTGCCGAGTTTTTTGCCGAGCATCTCCGATGCGCGGATTACGTCCGACTGGCGAACGTCGCGATCGGACATGGTCTGTCGCAGGCGATCGCTAAACGTCTCTTGGGCCACAGGAACCTCCTTGCTGGCAAAGTTCAATTTATAGAACACGAATTGAACCAAGGTTCAATTTAGCAAGCAGTATAGCGCGGCGCATTATCTGGAAGTTCAATTTCACAAGAAAATGTACCGAACCCCGAGAATCGTCCCGAGGTGGACAACGGGCACGCGCTTTTAGAGATATTCGAGGAAACGAGCCGCCGCGAGCGAAACGTCGGCGGTGCGGTATATGGCGTTGATCTGCCGATGAGGATGTCCCTCGAGCGGGCGCACGGCAACATCGAACTGGCAGCGGCGCAAGATGAGCGCGGGAAGAATGCTCACGCCCAGGCCGTCCTCGACCATAGCCATAATCGCATAATCATCCCAGGTCGACAGTTTTGAGCGCACTGTCAGCCCCGCGCGGCGAAACAGCGGCGTAATCTCATCGTCGCTACCCCGTTCCAGCAGAATAAACTGCTCGTTGGCCAAATCGGCAAGGGAAACGACCTCCGCGGTGGCAAGCGAGGAGTCCGCTGGCACCACGGCCATCAGCTCGTCTTGCACCAACGGCCGCGACGCCATGCCGGCGCCGCGTGGCTCGCGCGGAATAAAGCCCAGGTCGCAGCGGCCTTCCGCCACCCATTGCTCAATCTCGGAGTAATCACCCATCAACAGCTCGTAATCGACATCCGGATGATCGGCGCGAAAGCGCGCAATCACCGGCGGCAGCACGTGGGTCGCCACACTCGAAAACGTACCGATGCAGATCTTGCCACGCATGAGCCCACGCATCTCGTCCACGCGTCGCTGTAGGCGGCCAAACTCTTCGCATAACGCCTCGACTGCCGGCATGACCTGCCGCCCGTCGGCAGAAAGCACCACGCCCTCGCGGCTGCGATCAAGCACCTTAAAACCCCAGTCTGCCTCAAGGTCGCCCACCATGCGGCTCACGCCCGACTGCGAATAGCTCAACCGCTCTGCAGCACGCGTAAAGCTGCCGGCACGCACCGTCTCGAGCAGCACTTGCATCTTTTGGATATTGGTCTCCACGGCACGCCTCCACCTTTGCATGAGTTTTTGTCATGTTTGCCATGCATTATATTCGCTTTTCTTCTAAAGCCAGTTCACCCATAGTGAACATGCTCGGATATAGAGGGGATGTCAGCGCATGAACAACGGACTGCTTACGTACCTAGCAGCATTGCTATTGTTTGGCTCCAACGGCATCATCGCCGCTGCCATCGCGCTACCGAGCTCCGATATCGTGCTCCTGCGCACGTTTTTGGGCGCACTCTCGCTTGTAACCATCCTCGCCATTACCCAGCACCATAAGTTGCAGGCGCCATCTCGTCCCCGCGAAGCCGCAGCACTCCTTCTCTCGGGAGCCGCGCTGGGTGCCAGCTGGATTTTTCTGTTCCGTGCCTACCAGACGATCGGCGTCGGCGTATCCTCGCTGCTGTACTACTGCGGCCCCATCATTGTCATGGCGCTCTCCCCGCTCATCTTTGGCGAAAAGCTGACCGGCGGCAAAATCGCCGGCTTTATCGCCGTTGCTTGCGGTGCTTTTCTCATTGCAGCGCAAGGTCTAGGCGGCAATATGCCCATTGCGGGTATCGCCTGCGGCATCGCCTCGGCATTTTGCTATGCACTGATGGTCATCGCCAGCAAGGGAGCGCCACATATCGAAGGTCTCGAGAACTCCACGCTCCAGGTGAGCGCCGCCTTTGTGACCGCGCTGGTCCTTACGCTCTTCACGCAAGGTGCCCCCTCGTTCCTCTCCCCCAGCATTGCCGCCGGCATCGATTGGCGCGCCGTCGCTATGCTCGGCGTCGTCAACACCGGCATCGGTTGCCTGCTCTACTTTACCGCCGTCGCCAAACTGCCCGTGCAGACCGTCGCCGTCGTCGGCTACCTTGAGCCGCTTTCGGCCGTCGTGTTCTCGGCCGTCCTTTTGGGCGAAACCATAACACCGGTCCGCCTGATGGGCGCCGCGCTTATCATCGGCGGCGCGATCTTTTGCGAACTCGCCGGCAAACGCGCAAACGCCAAGGCCGGCATCGCCCAGACAGCACGTGCTTAATAGCCCCTGCTCTGAAATACTACCTGCGTATATGAATAATCCCCAGATGGGGATTATTGTCTAAAACACCCCGATGTGCCAAACTGCTCTTATATGTATAAAGATGGCATAAAGGTCTACTGCTCGTGGCAGAGGCCAGATGTCCAAGGGAGTCCACGTGGCACACAACAAGCTGGAGGCAAGCCTCCAAGACCAGCGTAGTCAAGGCGGGCATGGAGCCATTCCCCTCTCCGCTGGCATGCTGCTCGTTACGCTCGGCGTCGTCTACGGTGACATCGGCACGAGCCCCATGTACACCATGAAATCAATCGTCGCCAACAACGGCGGCATCGGTACCGTCAGCGAGGACATGATCTTGGGCGCGCTCTCGCTCGTCATCTGGACCATGACACTCGTGACCACGGTCAAGTACGTTGTAATCGCCATGAAGGCCGACAACCATAACGAGGGCGGCATCTTCGCCCTGTTTAGCTTGGTGCGCAAAGTGGCGCCTTGGCTGATTCTTCCCGCCATGATCGGCGGCGCGGCGCTGCTCGCCGACGGCATCCTCACCCCCGCTGTCACGGTTACCACGGCCATCGAGGGTCTGCGCACCATCGAGTGGGGCCACGCGCTATTGGGTGACGGGCAAACCAACGTCATCATTATTACCATCATCATTATCTGCGGTCTGTTTGCCATGCAACGCGCCGGCACTTCGTCAATCGGCAAGCTGTTCGGCCCGCTTATGACGCTATGGTTCCTGTTCCTGGCGGGCGCCGGCCTGTTCAACATGCTCGGCAACCTGTCCATCCTACGCGCGCTCAACCCCATCCGCGGCATCATGTTCCTGTTCTCGCCCATCAACCACTCGGGCATCATGGTGCTCGGCTTCGTCTTCCTGTCGACGACCGGCGCCGAGGCGCTCTATTCGGACATGGGTCACGTGGGAAAGGCAAACATTTACGCATCCTGGCCGTTCGTAAAGGCGGCCCTCATCCTTAACTATCTGGGTCAGGGCGCTTGGCTGCTCGCCAACAACTCCAATCCCCAGATGCTCGCGATGGACATCGTCAACCCGTTCTATATGATGCTTCCCGAGCCCCTGCGCCCCTTTGCCATTGTGCTTTCGGCCGTGGCGGCCATCATCGCCTCGCAGGCGCTCATCACCGGCTCATTCTCGCTGGTATCCGAGGCAACGCGCCTCAACCTTATGCCGCACCTGCGCATCCACTACCCCAGCGACACCAAGGGTCAACTCTATATTCCGCTCGTCAACAACATCATGTGGGTCGGCTGCATCTTCATCGTGCTGCTGTTCCAGAACTCCGAGCGCATGGAAAGCGCCTATGGCCTAGCCATCACCGTGACCATGCTCATGACCACCACGCTGCTGACGAGCTATATCGCCGGCATCCTCAAGCACAAGCTGGGCGCCTGCATCTTTGCCCTGCTCTTTGGTGCCATTGAGCTGTGCTTCTTCGCTTCGTGCCTCACCATGTTCTTTGACGGCGGCTACGTCATGATCTTCCTGGCCGCACTGCTGTTCGGCCTTATGTATGTGTGGCGTCGCGGCACCGCCATCGAGCGCACGCAGACGATTCTGCTGCCCGTCTCCAAGTACATCGACCAGCTCAACCGCCTGCGCAATGACGAGACCTACCCCGTGCTCGCCGACAATCTGGTGTTCCTCACCAACAGCCCCGACCCGCTCACGCTCGACCGCGACGTGCTCTATTCCATCCTGGACAAGCACCCCAAGCGCGCCAAGGCATATTGGTTCATCAACGTACACGTTACCGACGAGCCCTATACGCACGAGTATTCCGTTGAGACCTTTGGCACAGACTTCCTGTTCCGCGTGCGCTTGGACCTGGGCTTTAAGGTCAATCAGCGCGTCAACGCCTATCTGCGTCAGATCGTCGGCGACCTGATGGCTTCGGGCGAGCTGCCGCCGCAGCACCACACCTACTCCATCTACGAGACGCGCGGCAACGTGGGCGACTTCCGTTTTTGCATGCTGCGCAAGATGCTTGCCCCCGAAACGGACATCAACCGCAACGACCATCGCGTCATGGCCATCAAGTACGCCGTCCGCCGCGCCTGCGGAAGCCCGGCACGTTGGTATGGTCTCGAGAACTCGGCCATCATCATCGAGTACGTACCGCTCTTTGCCCGCATGCGCCCGGCCGTCAAACTCGTGCGCACCCAGGTGCCGCTCGAGATCCAGATCGAAGAGGCCGAGGAAATGGAAGTCGACATCTTCTCGGACGACTTGGTCAACGGCAACGAGGCCGGCAAGAGCATGAACGTCGATCCCACCGAGCTGCTCGAGAGTGTCGCCGATACGCCCGAACAGCAACAGCTCGACGGCCTCGAGAACGAACAACTCAACGACGCCAACTTCTAGCGGCGCCATAAATCAACGACAGCGGCCCTGCACCTCACGGGAGATGCAGGGCCGCTTTGCATTGCGGTAAAGCCATCGGCTACGAACGACGCGGCTCGGGAACCACGAGCCTATCGGGGCTCGCGCCCTCGGCATCCATCAGGCTCACGTAGCGAATCGACGGATCCCCATACATCGCGTAGTAATAATTGCCCGTGCGCGCGCTAAAGCATCCGGTGTAGATAGTCTTCTCGAACTTGCCATCGCCCATCCTGGACGCTCCCTCGATCATCACCACGCCCTCGAGCGAGCGGAACATGCGAACGACGTTTTCGGTCTCGCTCTCCTTTTGCGGGTAATTGGCATTGAGGTACGCCGCCTTTACAAAACGGCTCGGCGAATAGCAGTCACCCGGAATACCGCGCATGCCGGCACCCGCGCCATAGGGCTTGAGCTCGGCGCCACGCCATGTCGCCGTCTGCGGAAAATCGCTTGTGGCAGTGATATAGGTGCGCAGGTTTTCCATGTGCCACGGGAAGGTCGGCTGGTTGGCAAGGGTGTCGACCGGATCGTCGTATACATGCAGGCCGTCAGCCATCATCTCGACCACGATGCTGCGCTGGCTGTCGCCAATAATCCAATGGAGCAGCGACACGCCCAGCCCCTCTCCGGCAGATTTGGCGACAATCACCGTGTCGCGCAGCGCGGCCTCGACCTCATCGACCGTCGAGAACGTCGCTGCCACCCACAGGGGGAACTCATAGGCCGCGATATTGGTCTTGCCGTCGACAGGGCCCTCGGCATACTCGGCATAGCCGGGAAAGTTGAGCCCCGCCACAGCCAGACCCGCATCGTTACCGCAATCGAAAAACATGGGATAGTTCTTGTAATCGATGCACATACCGATCACCGCGTGCGCCGCTGTCGCATCGTCGATAAACGAATACGGAATGTGAAACCCGCGCGGCATCACACGAACCTGTTGGCCGTAGTCAAAGCTCCAGTCGAGATTGCGGCCCAGATACATGTGGCCAGAATTATCGGTAAATCGAATACTCGTACACATAGCGCCTCCTAGCTTTACGTTCTTGCTAATTTCATTGTCTCCAAACAAAAAGGCGCTAAACACAAAAGCCCGGACATGACAACAATGTCATGCCCGGGCCAAAAGAGACGAAGTGCGGTGCTTTGGTCCCCTTAGACCAACTTTCCAAGACAGTGGTCGATCATATGCTGGATCATCTGTGCCTCAAAGCCCGCGTAGTCGCGGCGGCACTCCTTCATCTTGCCGTCGACGATCTGATCAAAGGCGACCTTGCACTTGATATAGCGCGTGGACTTGGTGACCTCCTCGTGCGTCAGGCAGCTCTCCTCCATCTTGCTGGCGCCCAGGCCAAACACCAGACGGGGGTTGTAGAGTACGTGAGGCTCGCCGGCATCGTCCAGGTAGACGCAAACCTTCTTGGTAACGCCAATCTGGTTAGCGGCAAGGCAGCCGACATCGTCGAGCGACTTGATGGTATCGATCAGGTCCTGAGCAACCGACTCGTCCTCGACGGTCGCAACCTCGCAACGCTGGGACAGGATAGCCTCGTCGTGGCAAAGCTCTTTAATCATACGTTCCTCCATAGGGGTCGTTGTAACCGCTTAAGTATACGGTACCCACACATTTTCATGCGAAAAATACCGTCCGTCTGCTACAAAGCGCCGAACATCAACATGCGAGGAACAACAGCGTCGTAAAGGGGCTATAGTAGTTGAGTTCGTGTCAATCGGCCTAAACTCGGGGCCGAACAAGGAAAGGGTATGCATGGACGAACTTTTTCACGTCAGTGAGCGCAAGTCCACAATCGGGACCGAACTCCGCGCTGGACTGACAACATTCCTGGCGATGGCCTACATCATCGCCGTCAACCCCGCGGTGCTCTCGGGCGCTGGCATCGATGCGGGAGCGCTCGCCTGCGCCACCTGCCTGGGCGCCGGCATCATGACCATCTGCATGGGCATCTTCGCCAACCGCCCGCTCGCCTGCGCGTCGGGCTTAGGCGTCAACGCGATGATCGCCGGAATCACCACCACCGTCTGCGGCGGTGACTGGCACGTGGCCATGAGCGTCATCTTCCTCGAGGGTATCGTCATCTTGCTGCTCGTGCTTTGTGGCCTGCGCGAGGCCATCATGGACGCCATCCCGGTTGTCCTGCGTCACGCCATCTCGGTGGGTCTGGGCCTGTTCATCGCCATGATTGGCCTGTGCGATGCCGGCATTATCACCGCTGGCGCCGGTACGCTCGTCGGCCTGGGCGACATCACCTCCCCCACCTTTATCGTCGGCATCATCTCCATCGTCGTGACGGTTGCCCTAGCTTCCCGCAACGTGCCGGGCTCGCTGCTCATCGGCATCGTCGTCGCCGTCATCGCCGGTATCCCCCTAGGTGTGACCCAGGCTCCGACCGGTATCATCGCCCCGCTCGACTTCTCGAGCATCGGTGGCCCCATCGCCGACGCCGGCGGCGTGCCTGCCATCGTCAAGGTCCTTACCGACCCCGCGCTCCTCGTCATCTCGTTCTCGCTGCTCATGAGTGACTTCTTCGACACCATGGGCACCGCGATGGCCGTGGCCAAGCAGGGCGAGTTCCTCACCGACGACGGCAACGTCGAGAATATCAAGGAGATCCTGATCGTCGACTCCGCCGCCGCTGCTGTGGGCGGTTTCATGGGTGTCTCCTCCATCACCACCTTCGTCGAGTCCACTTCCGGCGCCGCCGACGGTGGCCGCACGGGCCTCACCTCCGTCACCACCGGCGTGCTGTTCATTCTCGCTGCGTTCTTCTCCCCCATCGTCACCATCGTTTCCAGCGCCGCCACCTGCGGTGCTCTGGTCTACGTCGGCTACCTCATGATGAGCGAGGCCTCCGAGATCGACTGGTCCGACGTGTCGCAGGGTTTCCCGGCGTTCATGATTGTCGCCGGCGTGCCCTTCACCTACTCCATCTCTGCCGGCATTGGCCTGGGCTTCATCGCCTACGTGGTCGTCGCGCTCTTTAAGGGCGAGGCCTCCAAGATCAAGCCGCTCATGTGGATCGCAGCCCTCGCCTTCCTCGTCTACTTCTTCGTGGCGTAACGGCATAGTCTGCTAAAGCAAAACAACAAGGCGCGGAATCGCATCGAGCGGCTCCGCGCCTTTCTTTTAGCGTCTGCCCCCGTGTCAGCGTGCGACAATTGAGGCTGTCAATATCACAACACTGAGAGAAGCCTGCCTTGGAAGCGCATCATAAGCAGATAACCGTTTATTCAGAGTGTGCGGAAGGCGCGCCCGTCATCTATCTCCCCGTGGTTATGGGCAACGGTAGTGAAGTCTACGAGCGCTGCCGAGAGCTCGACTGCCCGCCGTTCACCCTTGTCGCCATTGGAGGGCTCGATTGGAATCGCGAGCTGAGCCCCTGGGAATGCGACGGAACTATACGAGATGCCGAGCCCTTTGGCGGACAGGCTGCTGGTTTTCTTGACGAGTTGTTGAAGCAGATAATCCCCCAGGCCGAATCATCGCTCCCGCAACCGCCCGCCTGGCGCAGCGTTGCCGGCTACTCGTTGGCGGGTCTTTTTGCACTGTGGGCACTTTGGCAAACAGATGTCTTTGAGCGCGTGGCGAGTGCATCGGGGTCGCTGTGGTTCCCCGGCTTTATCGACTACGCGCGCGAGCGCACGATGACGGCTACGCCCGACGCCGCCTATCTGTCGCTCGGTAAAAAGGAAACCAAGACGCCCAACCGCATGATGCGGCACGTACTCGACGATACGCGCGCGATGGAAAAGCTGTTTATCGAGCGCGACATCCCAACAACGCTGGAGCTCAACCCCGGCAATCATTTTGCCCAAACTGACCTGCGCATGGCGCGCGGCATCCACTGGATACTGACGCATTAAAAATGGCGTCCACGCGTACACACGCATGGACGCCATTTTTAATTTGGCTGAACGCAGCTACTATTCGACAGTCTCCTCGAGTTCAGATACGGCGGGCGTCGAGGATTGGGACATGGAAGTCCTTTCATGATGGAAGGGCGATCAGGCATATCGGATAACCTGCCCGAACGATACGATCCGAACCATTGTACGTGATACGCAATGTCTCGCGCGCGCCGTCACCTGCAAGCGGTAGCGTTACTTCCAAACGCGCTCGGCAATGCGCTTGACCAGCGCGATCTTTGCCCACTGTTCGTCCTCGGTCAGCTTGTTGCCAATCTCGCAGCTGGCAAAGCCGCACTGGGGCGACAGGTACAGGTTCTCGAGCGGCACATACTTTGCGGCTTCACGGATGCGCTCGACGATAACGTCCTCGTCCTCAAGCTCAGCCGCCTTGGTGGTCACCAGGCCCAGCACGACCTTCTTGCCGGGAGCAACGTACTTGAGCGGCTCAAAGCCACCGGCGCGTGGCGTATCGAACTCAAGGTAGAACGCGTCGACGTTCTCATGTGCGAACAGGTACGGCGCAATGGGATCGTAACCACCCTCGAAGGCATACGTGGAGTGATAGTTGCCGCGGCACACGTGCGTGTTGATAACCAGATCGTCGGGCTTGCCCGCGATGGCGGCATTGTTGAGCGCCACGCCCAGCTCGCTCACCTTTTGCAGGTCGACCGGGCTCATGCCGGTTTTGGCGACAAAATCGGTATCGCAGTAGATGCCCCAGGTGCAGTCATCAAATTGGATGTTGCGGCAGCCTGCTGCGTACAGGTCGGCGATCACCGTGCGATAAGCGGCCGCAATGGCGTCGGCAAGTTCCTCATCGGTCTTATAGACAGCGCGCAGGCTCTCCTGCTGGCCGTCGCAGCGATCGAGCGTGGCCTCAGAGAACGTCTGGATCGGCGCCGGAATGGTCTGGCGTGCGACCTGGCCCTCCCCCTCAAGCGCCTTGACGAACTTAAAATGCTCGACGAACGGGTGGTTCTCGCCGCTAATGGGACCAGTAACCACGGCGGTGTCGGCCGTCGTCTCCTCATCATGGAACATATAACCCGTGCGTGAGGTGCGGCGCTCAATGCCGTTGAGGCCCCACATAAAATCGAGGTGCCAGTAGCTGCGGCGGAACTCGCCATCGGTGATCACCTGCAGGCCGGCGGCCTTCTGCTTGGCCACCAAATCGCGAATGGCATCGTCCTCGACGGCCTTAAGGCCGGAAGCGTCGAGTTTACCCGCGACATAGGCGGCACGGGCGTCCTTTACAGCCTGCGGACGAAGAAAGCTGCCGACGATATCGGCGCGAAACGGCGCGTTCGGTTGAATCGAAGTGCTCATAGATATCTCCCTTTGCATTGGTTGCTTTACTGGGACAGAGTATGAGCGCTCATATGACCATCGTAAAATATACGTTTATAACAGTTTGATATAGATGTTTCCTATATCAGTCTGGACTGTCATAAAGAGACTTGAACCGTGCGGAGCACAGCAGCCTAGATATGCTGACGAATCGCGTCGATATAGGCCCGACCGTAGCGCGTAAGCGTCGTGTTCTTGCGCGTGATGATGCCAATCTCCATGTACTCGTCCACGTCGAGCGGAATCGAGATAATGCCGGGGCCGTTGAGCTCGTGGCTGATCACGCCCGAGCATACCGTGTAGCCGTTGAGGCCCATGGCCAAATTGAACAACGTCGCACGGTCGCGCACGCGGATATTTTTGCGACGCTCGAACGTCGAGGTCAGCTCCTCGGAATAGTAAAACGAGTTGTAGCTGCCCTGCTCGTAGGACAGGAACGGGTAGTCTTCCAGATCCTCGAGCGTCACGCTGGAGCGGTCCGCCAGCGGATGGTCGGCGCAGACGAAGACATGCGGCGTGGCGCAGAAGAGTCCTTCGAACACGAGCTCGTTGGCCACCAGCATGCGCTCGATGACCTCGCGGTTATGCTCGGATAAGTACAGGATGCCCAGTTCGCTTTTCATATGCGCGACATCCTCGATAATCTCGTGAGTCTGTTCCTCGCGCAGGGTAAAGTCGTAGCGCGCGGCATCGAACTCACGGATCACATCGACAAACGCGTTAACGGCAAAGGAATAATGCTGGCAGCTCACACTAAAGTGCGGCACCTGCTCGGACGCGCCCTTGTACTTGCCTTCGAGCAGATCGGCCTGGTCGAGCACCTGTCGCGCGTAGCCCAAGAAGGTCTCGCCTTCCTCGGACACAATGACGCCCTTGTTGGTGCGCTCAAAGATGTGCACACCCATCTCGTTTTCGAGATCGCGAATCGATGCGGTAATCGAAGGCTGCGACACAAAGAGACGGCGCGAGGCCTCGGTAATGCTGCCGCATTCGGCAACTTTGACGACATATCTGAGCTGCTGGAGCTTCATGGCTGTCTCCTTAGCTGTTCGCGAGATTCGCGTCGGCTGCACCCTCCTGACGCATAAACGGCGGCATCTCCCCCGTCGCGGCGCAGGCGGCAATCTGATGCAGAGCCCCGGCGACCGCATCATCTGCCGCGGCGCCGATATGCCAGCGCGCGGCAGCCGTGACGGCCTCGTTGGCATTGGCGACTGCAACGGAGTTGGGAACGGCATCGATCATGGGCAGATCGTTATCGGAATCGCCAAATACGGCCACCTCGTCGGGCGTCAGGCCCAAGGCGCGCGCCAGCTCCAGCGCAGCGCAGCCCTTGTCCCAACCATCCGGAAGGATGTCGAACAGGCGCACTCGGTTGTTGGGAAACACAAGCGAGAGTTCCGGCATCTCAACGGCAACGCGCTCGCGTAGCTCCGCGAGCTCCTCACGCGAACGGGCACTCCAGATATTCGCCTTAAACACCGGCGCGTCATCGACGACGGGACGGCACGGGGCCTCTTCGCCTTTGAGCCACGCATTGCCGCCCGACTCCATAGCGCGACGTACACGCTCGGGATTGCTCGTCACGCAATAGGCATCGTTACCCCAAAAGTCATCGCCCAGGCTGTAGACTTTTAGAAATGTATCGTCGGTTTCTTGCTCCAGATAGTCAGCCAAACGTATCAGAGCATCGTTGTCGATTGCGCGCGAAGCGACTACTTCGCCGTCGACAAACATCACCTGGCCGTTACAGAACGCACCGGTCGAAAAACACTCGGAACGGTTTTTGAACATCCAGCCCATCGCGGACGGCTGACGACCCGAAACCGGCCCAAAGTGCAGACCCGCCGCCTGCATGGCATGAATACCCTCAATGGCGTAGTCGCTGGCGCCGTCATGCCCGGCTGGAATCAGCGTATCGTCCATATCGGTCAGCACAAGTTTGATCATAGAGTCCCCCAGTCATTTTCACCGCAACCATTGTAACGGTGCGCTAGTATAGGGAACAACAGATTCGATGCGGGAGTGCCGGCGGTGCAAACCACAAGGCTGAGAGGGCATGGGGCCCAATCCTTTGAACCTGTCAGTTAATGCTGGCGTAGGGAGCATGCCGCCTTTACAGGGGCGCTGTCTATGCACAGCGCCCCTTTTCTATGCCAAGGAGGCATGTGCAGTGATTGATTCGGAACAGCTTAAGCAACATATGGTCAAGGCCGTAGAGGAAATTCGCGCCACCAATCCGATGGCCGGCTCCATCACCAACACGGTGACGATCGACTTTGTCGCCAACGCACAGCTCGCCGTGGGCGGATCGGCCGCCATGGTCTATCTGCCCGACGAGGGCGAGGCACTCGTTGCCGGCGGCGGCGCCATCTATCTCAATATGGGCACGCTCTTCCCCATCTACGAGCAGACAATTCCCCGCGCGGCCAAGGCGGCACACGACGCCGGCAAGCCCTGGGTGCTCGATCCAGTGGGCCTGGGCATCGGCAGCCTGCGCACCCAGTTGGTAAACGAGCTCAAGCAGTACAAGCCCGCTATCGTGCGCGGCAACGCCTCCGAGATCATCGCACTCGCCGGCCTGTGGGGTCTTGAGGGCGAGGCAGCTGATCTGAGCCGTGTACGCGGTGTCGATACCACCGACACGGTAGACGCCGCCCGCGATGCCGCCGTGGCGCTCGCCCGCTACACCGGCGGCGCCGTTGTGGTCTCGGGCGAAGTCGACCTGATTACCGACGGCACGACCGTGGCCAAGTCCCACGGCGGCAGCCCGCTCATGTCAAAGATCACCGGCTGCGGCTGCTCGCAGGGCGGCGTGCTGGCTGTGTATGCCTGCGCCGCCGATCCGTTTACGGCAGCCGTCTGCGGCACCGCCGTCTACAACGTCGCTGGCACGCGTGCTGCCGCCGTCGCCGATGCCCCGGCAAGCTTTAAGGTCGCCTTTATCGATGAGCTCTACCGCGCGAGCGCCCAGGACATCGCCGATAACCGACTCGAGTTCGAGGAGGCATAAGCCATGTCCGAGCCCGCAACCAATGCCGGCATGAACACGCTCGTCGCTGTGGCCATCGCCCCATGCGGCACCGGCGATGAGCTATCCGCCGAGGTCGCCGAGGTCGTGCGCGTCATTCGCGAGAGCGGCCTTCCCAACCGCACCACCTCGATGTTCACCGAGATCGAGGGCGACTGGGACGAGGTCATGCAGGTCGTGCGCGACGCAACCTTTGTGTTGGCGAGCAAGGGCATCCGCACCGAAGTCGTGCTCAAAGCCGATATCCGGCCCGGATTTACCGACACCATGACCGGCAAGCTCGAGCGCATGGAAGCACAGATCAAGAAGCAGGAGGAAACACGATGAGCATCCGCGACAACCTTGATATCTCGGCCTATCTGGTACTCGGCCCCGAAAACACGCTCGGGCGCCCCGTGGGCGATGTGGTGGCCCAGGCGCTCGACGCCGGCTTTACCTGCATCCAGGTGCGCTCCAAGGTGGCAAGCGCCCGCGAGATCATTGCGCTGACCGGCGACGCCGCGCAGGCAATCGCTCAGGCCGGCAAGACCGGTCAGGTCGCCTTGCTGATCGACGACCGTCTGGACTGTGTGCTTGCCGCGCGCGAGCAGGGTATTGCTGTCGACGGTGTGCACGTGGGCCAAAGCGATATTCCCGTCGAGGTCTGTCGCAAGTTGCTGGGCCCCGACGCCATCGTGGGCCTTTCGGCCCGTTGCGAGGAGATGCTCGAGTACGTCAAGACCGCCGATATGAGTTTGGTCGACTACCTTGGCATCGGCCCACTCCACGAGACCGAGACCAAGCGCGACTGCGGACGCGCGGCCGACGGCTCTATCATCACCAAGAGCTTTGAGGACCTGGCCGCGCTCCATGCGGCAAGCCCCGTGCCCATCGTGGTGGGCGGCGGCGTCAAGACGGCCGACCTTCCGCAGCTCAAGGCTACCGGCGTCGACGGCTTCTTTGTGGTGAGTGCCGTCTGCAGCGCCGATGACCCCTACGCCGCGGCCAAGGAGCTCGTAGACACCTGGCAGCAGGCATAGGCATAAGCCGAGCAGTTGCTCCGCGGCCCCATAACTTCAGCAATGGAAAACGCATCCCAGTTTGGACGTCCATTCTGGGATGCGCTTTCCGCTGAGCACGCGGCAGTTTGCCCTACTCTGCCAGATATGCCTCCAGTGCCGGCAAGGTCGCCTCCGCATCGCGGCGACCAATCTGGTAGATGCGTTCAAGTTCATCGGGCTCGCGACACAGCGACGGCACCTTCACCGATTCGCTCGGCCGCACCACAAAGATCTCGCCGGCAGCCTCGCGACGTGCCAGGTCATCGAGCGTGGTATTGTAGACCTCATGCCGATGCTCAAGCGCTGCGACAAACTCCGGATAGTGACGGAACACGCGTCGCAGCATGGGCATCACGCTGTTGGGCTGCTTCACAAAGCCCGCTGGCTGCGTGAGTACCACGATATTGCGGTCATACCCCTGCGCAAACAGCCATGCGCTGGGAATAGAATCAGCCACGCCACCATCCAGATACTTATGCCCGTCAATAGCAACGGGACGCGTCGCCACGGGAATTGCCGACGACGCCCGGATCCACTCGATATCGCGCTCGTCGCCATACGGCAGATCGTGATAGACGGCCTTGCCCGTCTCGATATCGGTACACACGCACGTAAACCGCATGGGGCAGGCGCGATATGTCTCCAAATCGATGGGATCGCGCTCGATGGGCACCTCGTGATAGGCAAAATCGGCATTGAACATGTCGCCGGTTCGCAACCAGCTCGTCACGCTCGCATAGCGCTTATCGGCACAATAGGCTTTGTTGTAGCGAATGGCGCGGCCGATCTGGCGCGATTTAAAGTTGTAGCCAAACGCCGCGCCCGCCGAGACACCCACCATATGGTCGCAAGTTAAGCCATGCTCCATCCATACGTCGAGCACGCCCGCCGTATACATGCCGCGGTAGCCGCCTCCCTCGAGTGCCAGCCCCACCGTGCGCGTCGTATTTGACTGTGCCATGCGACCATCTCCGTCCCCGCAAATTCAAACGGAACAAGTATACCCGTCAACATATATCGTCTCAGTCGCATTTTCATCGAACATCGCATCGTCGCGCCACCGCCTGTCGAACAATAGCCGCCCACAGCATGTGCACCCATATATAATTGTGTGCTGTTGTTTACACTACTCAGCTGTTATCAACAGCGAACATTAGCCGACAAATTAACTCAACAACGCAGCAAGGCGGGGGCCTGGATACACGCAAAACGCCGAGCAACGACGCGTGTACACAACAAACTCGCCCGACGCAATCCGCCCCGACCTCAGAAAGCCGCTTAGAACATGGATACTGTCAGCAATTACACCGAAACGCTCGAAAAGACCGTCCGTGACCTTCTCGAGCGGCAGGAGGATCTGATCAGGACTGCCTTTACCGACCAGCTTACTGGGCTTGGCAACCGTGGCGGCTTTGCCCGTTCCCTCGAGGAGCTCTGGGAGCAGGACGCCCCCGTTACCATGGCGTTCATCGATATCGACAATCTCAAGCACTGCAACGACGTCTTTGGGCATGACGAGGGCAACCGCTATATCTTGCAGGTAAGTCTCTATCTTAAGCTGTATATGAAGGTGGGCGAAGCGGCGTTTCGCATAGGCGGCGACGAGTTTGCCATCCTATCTACGATTGCAACCGAGGACGACCTCGCCGAACGTCTGAAACACTGCCGAACGGTTCTGCTCAAAAACAACGATTCCGAGATGCCCCGCTCGTTTAGCTACGGAGTGTCACATGCCGACCCTGCCCTGGGCGAAGCTTCCAATCGCATGACGCTCGATGCCGACCATCGCATGTACGACTACAAGCTACGTCATGCCATGCACCTCGATCGACGCAATATCACGCAAGTTCACGCCGACGACTTCGAAATAAGCGATCGTATTTTTGACGCCTTTTCGATGCTCAACGAGGGCCGTTATTTCTTTATCGAGAACTTGGACAAACATCGCACCCTTTGGTCACAAGGTGCCTTGCGCGATCTTGGCCTTCCCTCGGAGCACATAGACAACTGTCGCGATTACTGGAAAACGCGCGTCCATCCCGACGACCTTGAGGCCTGCATCAACGACATCGACCAAGTCTACAACGGCACCAAGCACCGTCGCGTCATGCAGTATCGTGTGCGCAACGCCGTCGGCGACTACGTCCTTTGCCGTGCTCGCGGGTTTCGTATCGACGGCGACGGAAATGTCCCCTCGCTCTATGTCGGCGAGCTCGTCAACCACTCACTTGCCGAAACCGTCGATGCCGCCACAGGTCTCGGAACGCAGCGCATGCTGGCCAACGCCATCGACGCCTGCCGCCGCGATCGTTGCGAGACAGGGCTTATAGCGGTGCGCGTTCGTGGCACGACAAAGCTCAACGAGCTCTACGGGGCCGAGGCTGTCGACAACATGCTTGCCGAATACGCAGGCCGCATGCTGTCGATCACCCGCGGCAGGAGCCGGGTCTACCGTTCACGAAGCGTCCAGTTCGTCGTGCTCAGCAACGACCTGGACCACGAGGCATTCGAGCAACTGACCCGCCACCTTAAAGAGGCCGTTTTCGCTCCTGTTCGAATCGCAGGCGACACCATTACTCCCGTCTGTCTTGTCGTCCCGGCCTTTTACGAGCACTCAACCCATCAAGCGACCGCCGTTTTAGGCGAACTCGACCGTCGCCTTCGCACGGCCGGCGGGCTTGTCCCCAACGACAGCCTCCCCATACCCGAGGCGGAGCGCAAAAGCGCCATCGCCGAACGTATCGACTCGCTCACGGGCCTCTATCGACCCAGCGAGTTTATGCGGCGCGCCAACGCATTTCTCGAGGCAAGGCGCAACGGCACCTGGTGCATCGCCACGGTCGACATGGGCCACATGCGCCTGTTTAATGAATGGCGCGGCCAGGCCGAGGGCGACCGCGTACTCGCCGATGTGGGCACGGTCCTCAAGGACATCGAGAATGCCGATATGGGCGTCGCAGGGTACTGGGGCCAAGATGACTTTTGTGTACTTATCCCCTTTAAGCACATCACCGTCCATCAAATCTACAATCGCGTTCGTGAGGCCGTAGCCAGGCATGATGACGGCGTAGGTTTTTGGCCGTCCATGGGCGTTTACCCCATCGAC
>CAVFEY010000038.1:0-1235 GCA_963621725.1 Firmicutes bacterium AF25-13AC | reverse complement strand
GGTCGCATCACGTACTATCTTCAGCCCCAGGTCGATATGGAAACCGGCGAGATTATTGGCGCCGAAGCACTCACCCGCTGGATTGACAAGGACGGCTCTCTCATTTCGCCCGCAACGTTTATCCCCGCACTCGAGGAAAGCGGTTTTGTAGTGACACTCGACAAGTACATTTGGCAGGGTGTCGCCATATGGCTTCGCGAGCGTCTCGATCGCCGTCTTCGCGTGGTTCCGGTCTCGCTTAATGTGTCGCGCGTGGATATCCTTGCCTGCGACGTTGCCGAACATATGGGGGCGCTCGCCGCCCAATACAACCTACCGCCCGAGCTCATGCGTATCGAGATCACCGAGACGGCTTATACGGGAGAATCCGAGGCCGTGGATAAGCTGACCGCAGATCTGCACACCCGCGGCTTCTCGACCTATATGGACGATTTTGGCACCGGTCAGTCCACGCTCGCGATGCTCAAGAACGTCAACGTCGACGTCATCAAGCTCGACCGCACCTTTGTGCCCACCGACCGCGATCAAGGCCGCAGTACGCAAATCATTTCATCGATGCTCGAGATGGCGCAGTCGCTCCATCTGCCCGTCGTGGTTGAAGGCGTCGAGACAAATGAGCAGGCAAACATGCTACGACAAATGGGCGCCCGCTACGCTCAGGGCTTCCTCTACTACCGCCCCATGCCGGCGAAGGATTTTGAGGCATTGCTCGATGGCGGCAATAACAACTGACACGCTCGCGCGCAAAACGCCACCGTCGAAGGGGACATTTGTCTCCATTAGCTAACTTATATCCCCAATTCAAACCGAATTGGGGATATGATACAAACCGTTGTTCCGCCCAAGGAGGTTATCCATCATGAACGAGTCATATCGCCTGGGCGAGCAATCGATTATTGCCTATCTTCAGCGACTTGCGAACGGCGTCTCGACCGCTGAACTCGATGTTGCCGCGCTGCCTGCTGAGCTACGCGCCGTTGGTGAGCAACTGCAAAAGACGCATGCCATCCTGCAACAAGAGCGCCAGCTGCTTGAGCGCAACGCCTATATCGATCCGCTCACCAACTTGGGCAACCGCAACGGATTCGACCGTCACGTCGAGCAACTCTGGCGCAAAGGCGATCCCTTCACCTGCGCCTATATTGACATCGACCATCTCAAGCATTGCAATGATAGGTTTGGTAGTGTCGAGAAAGTTGGTGTAAGGGCCCTTGCGGCCCCTGTGTCCGATATCC
>CAVFEY010000037.1:0-24296 GCA_963621725.1 Firmicutes bacterium AF25-13AC | reverse complement strand
GCGTCTCGATGCCCGTACGGGCAGACAGCAGTACCGACATGGCGAGCACGGGGCCGAGCTCGCCCCACGTACCATAGGCGAGAATCGAATCACCGACGCGCGTTCCGGCAAGCGACCGCTCGCGCAAGATGGGCATGAGCGCTCCAAGCGCCGTCGAGGTCAAGGCGAGCGTCACGGCGATACCGTCGAAATGGCTGACCGAGAACCACGGCGTAAAGCGCACGGCAAGCCAGGCGATACCAAACGTGACGGCCCACGTCGCCAAGCCGTAGCGCCCCTCCACACCCGTAATGTTCTTAGGGTCGATCTCAAAGCCGGCAAGCAGGAACAAAAAGGCCAGGCCGAGCTCTGACACGAGCGAAACCTCGGCATCTACATGGATGACGCCGAGCATATGAGGTCCCAGCACCGCACCGAGCACGAGCAAAAAGACCGTCTCGGGAACGGGTTTTCCGGGAATCGCCGAGGCGATGAAGGGGCTTGCAAAGGCCACGAGCGCGATGATGGCGAGTGAAACGAATGCCATGTGATGCCTTTCTCTTGTTTGCGCTTCACTGTAGCACCCTCGCCGTCCGCAACGCGCCACGAGCTGTCGTATCATAGTGAGGTTTACAAACATGTGGCTCAAGGCGACCGCAGGGCAGGCCCCGCAAACCGACCGCTGCCGCATACCGTACCGTACGCCCAACCGATCAGGAAGGCAGGAACCAATGGTCTCTCGTATCTACGTGGAGAAGAAACCCGGGTTCGACGTCGAGGCTCAGCAGCTCAAGGGCGAGCTGACCGAAATTCTCGGCATCAAGGGCATCGAGGCCCTGAGGATCATCAACCGCTACGACGTCGAGGGCATCGACGAGGAGCTTTTCCGCTCCTGCGTGCCGACCGTCTTTAGCGAGCCCCAGGTCGATGTGACCTACGACGAGCTCCCCGCAAGCGATGGCGCCGTCTTTGCCGTCGAATTCCTGCCTGGCCAGTTTGACCAGCGCGCCGACTCCGCCAGCGAGTGCGTGCAGCTCATCAGCCAGGGCGAGCGCCCCGCCGTGCGCTCCGCCAAGGTCTATATGATCTCGGGCGCTCTGGACGAAGCTGCCATCGAGGCCATCAAGCACTACGTGGTGAACCCTGTCGAGGCGCGCATCGCCTCGCTCGACTTGCCCGAGACGCTGTACATGGAGACCCCCGAGCCCCAGCCCGTCGAGGTGCTCGACGGTTTCCGCGAGCTCGACGAGGCCGGCCTTGCCGCCTTTATCGCCGATCGCGGCCTTGCCATGGACGAGGCGGACATCGCCTTCTGCCAGCAGTACTTCCGCGATGAGGACCGCGACCCCACCATCACCGAGATCCGCGTGATCGACACCTATTGGTCCGACCACTGCCGCCACACCACTTTCGGCACCGTCCTGGACGACGTGACGATCGACGACGCCGTGGTGCAGCAGGCCTTCGACCGCTACATGGAGATGCGCCACGAACTCGGCCGCGACGCCAAGCCCGTCTGCCTCATGGACATGGGCACCATCGGCGCTAAGTACCTTAAGAAGACCGGCGTCATGACCGATGTCGATGAGTCCGAGGAGATCAACGCCTGCACCGTCAAGGTAAAGGTCGATGTCGACGGCGAGGACCAGGACTGGCTGTTCCTCTTTAAGAACGAGACCCATAACCACCCGACCGAGATCGAGCCCTTCGGCGGTGCCGCCACCTGCGTGGGCGGCGCCATCCGCGACCCGCTCTCGGGCCGCAGCTATGTGTACCAGGCCATGCGCGTCACCGGCGCCGGCGACCCCACCGTCCCCGTGTCCGAGACGCTCGAGGGCAAGCTGCCGCAGCGCAAGCTCGTAACCACCGCTGCCGCCGGCTACTCCAGCTACGGCAACCAGATCGGCCTTGCCACCGGCCAGGTCAACGAACTCTATCACCCCGGCTACGTGGCCAAGCGCATGGAGGTCGGCGCCGTCGTGGGCGCTACCCCGGCAAACCACGTGCGCCGCGAGTGCCCCGCCCCCACCGACAAGATCATCCTGCTGGGCGGCCGCACCGGCCGTGACGGCATCGGCGGTGCCACTGGCTCCTCCAAGACCCAGAACACCGAGTCCATCGAGACCTCGGGTGCCGAGGTCCAGAAGGGCAACGCCCCGGTCGAGCGCAAACTGCAGCGCCTGTTCCGCCGCGGCGATGCCTGCCGTCTGATCAAGCGCTGCAACGACTTTGGCGCCGGCGGCGTCTCGGTCGCCGTAGGCGAGCTTGCCGACGGCCTGTACGTGGACCTGGACACCGTGACCAAGAAGTACGACGGCCTGGACGGCACCGAGCTCGCTATCTCCGAGTCCCAGGAGCGCATGGCTTGCGCCGTCGCCGACGGTGACGTCGAGGAGTTCATGGGCTACGCCGCCGAGGAAAACCTGGAGGCGACCATTATCGCCGAGGTTACCGCCGAGCCGCGCATGCGCATGGCATGGAACGGCGTCGCCATCGTCGATCTGTCCCGCGAGTTCCTCAACTCCAACGGTGCGCCCAAGCACCAGGTCGCCCACGTGTGCGCCCGTAGCGTGTGGCAGCCCAGCTGGGCCGGCACCACGCTTGCCGAGCGCATGACCTCGCTTGTCACCGACCTCAACGTCGCTTCCAACAAGGGCCTTTCCGAGCGCTTCGACTCCACCATCGGCGCCGCGACCGTGCTCATGCCCTTTGGCGGCAAGACGCAGCTCACCCCCAGCTCGGCCATGGTCGCCAAGTTCCCCGTGGACGGCGAGACCACCACGGCGAGTGCCATGGCATGGGGCTTCAACCCCTATCTGATGGAAGCCGACCAGTTTGCGGGCGCCTACCTGTCCGTGGTCGAGTCCATCGCCAAGCTCGTGGCTGCCGGCTTTGAGCACAAGCGCGCCTATCTCTCCTTCCAGGAGTACTTCGAGCGTCTGCGCACCGAGGCCGAGCGCTGGGGCAAGCCCACGGCAGCCGTCCTGGGCGCCCTCATGGCCCAAGTCGACCTGGGTGCCGGCGCTATCGGCGGCAAGGACTCCATGAGCGGTTCGTTTGAAGACGAGACCGGCGAGCTCAACGTTCCGCCGACCCTGATCAGCTTCGCCGTCGCCGTGGGCAAGGCCGCCCGCGCCGTCTCGCCCGAGTTCAAGGGCCTCACGCACCGCGTCGTCCGCATCGCCCCCGCCACCTATGGCGAGGACTATCGTCCCGACGCCCAGCAGTTGCTCGCCGCGTTTGACGCCGTCGAGGCGCTCACTGCCACCGGCAACGCCCTGGCCATATCCACGCCCGGCTACGGCTGCGGCGCCGAGAGCCTCTTTAAGATGTGCGTCGGTAACCAGATCGGTATCGAGCTTGCCGAGGATGTAGACGTGGAGAGCCTCTTCACCCCGCTCTACGGCAGCTTTATCGTCGAGCTCGCCGAGGACGCCGAGCTGCCCGAGGTCGCCGACGGCGTTGTCGTCGAGCCCCTGGGCACCACCGTCGAGGGCTATGTCATCGACACCGGCTCCGAGGTCATCGAGCTCGCCGAGCTCCAGGAGGCCTGGGAGAGCGGCATCGAGGGCGTCTTTGCCTACCGCAGCGCCGGCGAGACCCCCGAGGTCGAGACCATCGACTTCCGCGCCAAGGATATCCACGTGTACGGCGGCGCCAAGATCGCCCGCCCGCGCGTGATCATTCCCGTGTTCCCCGGCAACAACTGCGAGTACGACAGCGCCCGCGCCTTCCGTGCCGCCGGTGCCGAGGCCGACACCTTCGTGATCAACAACCTCACGCCCGAGGCCGTCGCCGAGAGCACCCACGAGCTTGCTCGCCGCATCCGTGCAAGCCAGATCGTTATGATCCCCGGCGGCTTCTCGGGCGGCGACGAGCCCGACGGCTCTGCCAAGTTCATCACGGCGTTCTTCCGCGCTCCCGAGGTCACCGAGGCAGTCCGCGACCTGCTCAAGGCCCGCGATGGCCTGATGCTGGGCATCTGCAACGGCTTCCAGGCCCTGATCAAGCTCGGCCTGGTGCCCTACGGCGACATCGTCGACGCCACGCCCGATGCGCCCACGTTGACGTTCAACACCATCGGTCGCCACCAGAGCCGTCTGGTGCGCACCCGCATCTCGTCCAACCTGTCCCCGTGGCTGTCGCAGTGTAGCCTGGACGACCCCTACACCGTCGCCATCAGCCACGGCGAGGGCCGCTTTGTCGCCAACGACGAGGTACTCGCCCAGCTTATCGCCAACGGCCAGGTCGCCACGCAGTACGTGGGCGAGGACGGCAAGCCCAGCATGGATCTTTCCGTCAACCCCAACGGCTCCGCACTCGCCATCGAGGGTATCACGAGCCCCGACGGCCGTGTCCTGGGCAAGATGGGCCATGCCGAGCGTCGCGGCGACAACCTGTACCGCAACGTGCCCGAGCATGTCCCCGGCGATAAGTTCATGCCGATCTTCGAGAGCGGCGTAGCCTACTTCGCCTAAACCTTTCCCATCGGGTACAATCCCCTCGGGTAACAACACCCGCCACCGGCACACCCGGTGGCGGGTTCTTTTTTGCTTCGCGCATACAGGAAGGACATCATGGAAAGCCGCAAGCCGTATCTCGCCACCCTGCCCGGACTTATCCTGGGCTGTCTTGTTTGCTGTGCGCTCTGGGGGTCGGCTTTCCCCTGCATCAAGATCGGCTACGCACTCTTTGGTATCCCAGCGCACGATAGCGCTTCGCAGCTGCTCTTTGCAGGTCTACGCTTTACGCTTGCCGGCGCCCTGGTTATCGTTGGGATGAGCGCGGCCCAACGCCGCCCCCTCATACCGCAAGCGCGCGACATCAAACCCATCTTTATCTTGTCGCTCTTTCAGACCATCGGTCAGTACTTCTTTTTCTATCTGGGCCTCTCGCGCGCCAGCGCCATGTCGAGCTCCATCATCGAGGCCAGCGCCAACTTCCTAGCCATCCTCTTTGCCGCCCTGGCGTTTCGCACCGAGAAGCTCAATACGGCCAAGGTGCTTGGCTGTGCACTGGGCTTTGCCGGCGTCGCGCTCGTCAACCTTTCGGGCGCGGATGGCACCTTTGGCTTCAGGCTCGATGGCGAGGGCTTTATCCTAGCCTCCACCGTCGCGGGTGCCCTTTCGACCTGCCTGATTGGCATCTTCTCGCGCGAGCACGACGGCGTCTTGCTTGCCGGGTGGCAGTTCTTGGTCGGCGGCCTTGTCCTCACCGCCATCGGCTTTTTGATGGGTGGCGCGCTCTCCCCCACGGCGATTGCCCCCGCCATCGCGCTCATCATCTACATGGCGCTTATCTCCGCGGTCGCCTACTCGCTGTGGTCGCGCCTGCTTGCCGTCAACCCCGTCAGCCGCGTCTCGGTCTTTGGGTTTATGAACCCCGTCTTTGGTGTGCTGCTGAGCGCGCTGCTGCTCGGCGAAGGCGCGGGCACGAGCCCCGTTACCGTCATCGTTGCCCTGTTGTTGGTCTGCGGCGGCATCATCATCGTCAACAAACCCAAAAAAGCCTAGCGAACTGCCTCGTTCCAAGAAAAAACCGAGGCGTATCTTCGACAGCCGCTACTAATCCCGCCAACGCGCTACTAATCCCGCCAACGCAATAGGGGCGCACGACCATCCATGCGGTCGTGTGCCCCTTTTCCTAGCGTATCTGAACGCCGGCTTTCTTTTTCTCGGCCTTGACGCGGTAGAGCTCCGCATCGGCAGCGCGAAGTAAGTCTTGCCAGGTATCAACACTATCGCCGACCCGCGCGTAACCGATGGACATCCGCAATGCATACGGCACCTCGGCATGCGCGAGCTCGTCGTTGATTGTCGCGCACAGATGCATGATATCCTGTTCCGCCACTGCCTTTTGGAGCACCACGAACTCATCGCCACCGTAGCGTGCGATAAAGCCACCAGACGCCGAGCAGACCTCTTTGAGCGCAGCGGATATAACCTGAAGAGCATGGTCGCCCTCCACATGTCCATAGCGATCGTTAATCTGCTTAAAGCCGTCGGCGTCCATCATGAGCAGATACACATCTTCGGCCTGATCCACATTTGAAAAGAGCGACAGCATATAGGTCTCAAAACGGTTGCGGTTGTTGAGTCCAGTCAACGGGTCGGTCGAGATGAGCTGCTCCTGGCAGATGATATAGAGCAGCAACATGCTAATCATTATGCCGACACAAAGGCCGGGCACCGAGCATACGACCTGAAAGGTACCGCCCACCAGGGCCGGAATGGCGAAAAATGCCAAGGTTCGATAGATAGCCTTCGTCTGTAGGCTCTCGACCCTGCGAGATTGCACAAACGCATGCAGGGACGCATGTATAACGTAACAGTAGCTGACAATGGGCTGGATCATATAAGCAAAGCCGCGACGATACACGCCCTGCGAATCGATATAGAACAGGGCGTGCGTCCAGTAACTGGTAAACGCCAGCACGACCACCAGAGCCGTAGGCAACGTTACAAGCACCACCCTATAGCGCGAGGTCACAAGGCGAGAGCCCTGCATCGTCTCGGAATAGATAAACCAAATGAGACACGCGATGGCAAAGAGCGAAAACGAAACCGCGTTGGAAATCCAGTTGGCAGCAATACCCAACGTGCCGTCCGCACCATCCGAAAGCGTCCAGATCATATCGAATAATATGTACGCGGCAGAGGTGTAGCCAAGCATGCTAAACAATAGTTGCAGGGTGCTCGAGAACAAGGAGCGACGACTTCGCGCGGCAAGCCCGATAAGAACAATCATGCATAGCAGGAATATCTCAATCTTGAGTGCCTTAACCACTAGACGCCATCCCTTCAATATCCGAATGGTCAGAATCGCCCAATTCGAATCAGGGCAATAAACACCCCTTTACTCCGCAGGGGTAAAGGGAATCATAGCAAAGCGCCCGAACATCACTGCAAAACAGTTTCTGTTCGGGCGCTCGGACGGCGCGAATTGCACGCCGGAATCAATTATCGGTAACGGCCGTTACTCGCCGTCGATGTCGGTCGCGACGGCCTCCTCGATGGCCTCGACACCGGCAGGCGACAGGTCCTCCTTGCCCTGGCAGAACTTCTTGTCGACCCAGCCGGTCAGAATCGGAGCCATGATTGCCGTGATGATAACGGCAGTGGCGATCTGGGCGTACGCGGTGGGCGCAAGCTCGGCGTAGCGCGGCGCGACCTCGGCGAGAGCAACCGGCGTGGTCATAGCCGTGCCGGCGATGGTGGAACAAGCCACGGCAGCCTTGCCGTTACCACCGCACAGGCGCTCGAACGCAAAGGTGATGGGACCGACGACAAACAGCGTGACAAGGCCCAGCAAGATGCCGGAAATACCACCGGTGATAAAGCTCGACAGGCTCATGGACGCGCCAAGCTGAAATCCGATGACGGCAATCGCAGGGTTGGCACCGGGAACTAGCAGGTTCTTGATAAACGGGAACAGGTTGCCCAGAACCATGCCGATAACGAGCGGCAAAATGGAGCCGATGATAGTACCGACAGGGATGTTGGCAAGGCCCGAAACACCAAGGATGATCATCGTGACGGCGGGGCCGGCCGTAAAGAACAGGATACCGACGGCGCCCTGCTCGGACTCATCGCCGAACTCGCCCATGATGCCCGTATAGAGCGCCATGTTGCAAAACGTAATGCCGCCGATGATAGACACGGAGCTCAGACCCAGGAAGTTATCGTTAAAGAAATATGCCACGCCCAGGCCGAGAGCCGCTGCGACGACCAGCTTGGGAATCAGCACGACGATGCCGGTCTTGATGGCGCCCGGCGTGGACTTGAAGCTGATGCCGGCGCCCACAAACAGCAGGATCGCGGCGACGATGGTATTGGAGCCACCGCGGCAGGCAGCCGTAAAGAAGCCGCCGATCTCAAAAACCTGCGGGCAGAAGGTGTTGAGCAAAAGACCGACGATCATCGGATAGATCATGATGTCGCCCGGGATGCGCGGGACCTTGAATTTCTTTTGCTCGTTGGCGGTCGCTTCCTGTGCCATGAAACCCCCATTTCCGCTGACGGGGTACAAAAGCCCACGTCAGGCTTTGCTACAGTAAAGTTTGACCATGGTACCAGAAGAAATAGACCAGCTCGGTGAAAAATTCGACAAGTTGGGATGGAACGAGATTCGGCGCCCGCGACGCCACCCCTATATAAGGCTCAAGACGATATAGAGTACGATGCCCGAGACGCAGCACCACAGCATCGATTTTGTCTTGACCGCCACGACCACGACGCCGGCGGCCGCAATCCAGGGGACCAAGGCAGGCCAGAGTCCCGCGTCGAACGCGCCGGGGCTCACCAAGTCGTTGGCGACCAGCGCGGCAAAGGCAGCGGGCGGGATATAGCCCAGGGCCTCGGTAATGCGGGGCGACAGGGTCCGCCCGCGCAAGGCGAACGCCGGCGCGATGCGAAAGAACGCGATAGCAGCCCACGACGACAGCCACAGAACCAAGAACTCGTTAACGGGCATCGCGGGCACCTCTTCCGTCAAATACAGCATCGCACGCCAGCGCAATGGCAATGCCGACCACGACGCTTGCCGGCACGGCAATATTCGTGAGGCCCAAGAACTTGCATACGGCGACGGACACCGCGCCCGAAACCGCCGCGACAACGTTGCCGCGTGACAGCCGCTGCGAAAAGAGCAGGCAGATAAAGAGTGAGGTGCAGACAAAGGCTGCAATGGCGGTGGGAACATCGACAACGGCGCCGACGATGGCGCCCGTCGTACACGAAACGCCCCATGTTGCGATAAGGATCACGTTGAGCACGAAGGACTCACGCGGGCCCCAATCCTCCCCTTCAACCAACTTGGCAAGCGAGATGCCGTATGCCTCCTCGGTAAGTGTCGCGGCAACAGCCAGCGTCTGACGCTTCGAGGCACCCGTCAGATGCGGCGCGATCGATGCCGAGTAAAGCGCAAAACGCGAGGAGATGGCGGCAACGCTCGCGATAATCGAAGGTGCCGGTACGCCCGCCAGCCAAAGATTGCAGATCATAAACTGGCCGCTGCCCGTCACAAACGTGCTGCTCAGGGCAAAGACCATCCAGGGCTCCATTCCCGTCTGCCCCATGATCATTCCGCACGGCGCGCCTATTGCAACATAGGTAAGCATCACCGGCCAGACGGTTCTAACGATTTTGAGCACCATACGCTTCTCATCCTGACAAGGTCTCCGAGCCGCATGTAGCGATACGGCAAAATCATCATCCGACAGCAACCGAGTTCACCTACAATTGCCACCGGATCGAAAGACACAACTATTTAGGAAGTCATTATGACAGCTATCGATCGAGACCGGGCGCGCGCGGCCTTCAAAAGCTACACCGATGCCTACGACGCCACCAACCCACGCATCGCGCTCAAAATCGAGCATACGTACCACGTGGCCGAGGCATGCGATGCCGTAGCGCGCGAGCAGGGCTGGTCGTCAGAAGATATTGACCTGGCATGGCTTTGCGGCCTGCTACACGATATGGGCCGCTTTGAGCAGCTGCGACGCTGGGACACCTTTAAGGACGCCGAGAGCATGAGCCATGCGGCGCTGGGCATCGAGGTCCTCTTTGGCGAGAATCCCGCCGATGCACCCGCCACGACAAACATCCGTGACTTTATCGAAACCGGTGCGCATGACGAGCTCATCCGAGCGAGCATCGCCTATCACAGCGACTTTCGCCTGCCGGCACAACTCGACGAGCGTACACGGTGCTTCTGCGATATCGTGCGCGATGGCGACAAGATCGACATTATGCGCACCATCGCCGACAGCACCGTCGATACCATCCTCAAGGTGGATGAGGACGCGTTTCTAGCCAGTCGCTTCTCGGTACCGACGCTTGCCGCCTTTGACGAGCATCGGTGCGTCGCGCGCGACGAGCGCAACGAGCCGGCGGACTACCTGGTGGGACTCATCTGCTTTATGTTTGAGCTCGTCTATCCAGCGAGCCGCACGCTGGCGCGCGAGCAGGGCGATATCTACCGCCTGCTCGACGCGCCCTTTGGCATTACGCGGCCCTTTACCGACCCCGCCACGCAGGCGACTTGGAGCCGCCTTAAGGACGAGATGCGCGACTGGCTGGCGCGCGCCTAGCGCTCAAGCTGGGCCAGCAGTTCCTCGACGACCTCGACGGCATCGCCGACAACCTTGTACTGGGCAGCACCAAAGATGGGGGCATCCGGGTCCTCGTTGATGGCGATAATGCACTCTGCCCCACCGATGCCGGCAAGATGCTGGATGGCGCCCGAAACACCGATACTCACGAGAAGCTTGGGCGAAACCGATACGCCGGTCTGGCCAATCTGATGGCGATACTCCAACCAGCCGGCCTCCACGACAGGTCGCGTGCAGCCAAGCTCGGCTCCCAGAGCCTCGGCGAGCCTTCGCATCAGGGGCAGATTCTTCTTGGAGCCAATGCCGCGGCCCACCACGACCAGGCGCTCGGCATCGGCGATCGAGGCCTGCTGTCCCCACTCCTCGGCGGGAATCGAGATCTCGACACGAGCCTTAGCATCATCCGCAAGCGATATCTGGGTGATCGTGCCGGAGCGGTCGTAGTCAAAGTCGGGCGCCTTAAAGATGCCGGGACGAACCGTTGCCATCTGGGGACGATGATTGGGGCAGACGATGGTGGCCATCAGGTTGCCGCCAAACGCCGGACGCGTCTGTTGCAGCAGTCCCGTCTCCGTATCCATCGAAAGTACGGTGCAGTCAGCCGTAAGGCCCGTCTGCAAGCGCACGGCAACGCCGGGTGCCAGTTCGCGGCCAAAAGCGGTCGCACCGTATAGGATGGCCTCGGGTTTGCGTTCGGCTACCAAATCGCAGATCAAGCGGGCGTAGACCTCCGCATCGTTTTGGCGCAGGCGCTCGTCGCGACAGGCCAGGACTTCGTCGGCGCCCGCGCAAACCAGATGCTCCAGGTCGCCGAGAGAACCCTCGGGACCCATACCGATCAGTGCCACCAGACGGCAGTCGCGAGCATCGGCAAGCTCGCGGCCCTTGCCCATAAGCTCATAGGCAACGGGAGTCACCGTATCGTGCTCGTCGGTCTGCGCGAATACCCAAATGTCTCGATATGCATCAAGGTCCACCGCACCAGCGGCCTCGTCACGCTCGATCGAGATAGCGTTGACAGGGCAGGCGTCGACGCACCCACCGCATAGGATGCAGCCGTCGGTTACGCGGGCGCATCGGCTGGGTCGCTCGCCTTCCACTACGATGCCGCCCGAGGCACAGGCGCGAACGCAGCGACCGCAGCCGATACAGGCTTCGCTATCGATAATCAGTCCGCTCATCTATGCCATCCCCTCGATAATCTTGGCAAGCTTTGCCGCCTGCTCGGACGCCGTCCCCTCAACGGCCTCGCACGTTTGGTCACGGTCGGGCACAAACGAGCGCACGACCTGTGTCGGCGACCCGGCAAGACCGCAACGCGCGGGGTCGGCGTTCACGTCGGCGGCACTGACCACGCGCACGTCCGCCTCCTCCGCCGCGCGAATACCGGCAATACTCGGCATACGCAACTGGCCAATCTCCTTGGCAGTCGTCATCGCGCACGGCATCTCAAGGTACACCGTCTCCTCGCCGGCATCGCATCCGTGAACGAGCGCCAGCGAGCCACAGGTCGTAAAGCCCGCGCTCTGCACGCAGCTCACGTCGGTCACGCAGGGAATATCAAAGGCACCGGCAAGCTCGGGACCAATCTGGGCCGTATCGCCATCCACCGCCATCTTGCCGCAGATGAGCAGGTCGAAGTCCTCGTCGAGCGCCTCGATGCCGCACTTGAGGGCATAGGTGGTGGCTAGGGTATCGGCGCCCGCAAAGGCTCGGTCGGTCAGCAGCAGCGCGTCGTCGGCACCGCGGGCGATACAGTCGCGCAGCAGCGACTCGGTCGCGGGGATGCCCATCGACACCACCGTCACGCGCACATCCATGCCAAAGCCGATAAAGTCGTCCTTCAGCGCCAGCGCGCATTCCAAAGCGCTCGCATCAAAGGGATTAATGACCGCCTGCTTGCCATCGCGCACGATGGTATTGGTCTTGGGGTCCATCTTGACCTCGGTGCTGCCCGGCACGGCCTTGACGCACACCACCATATGGAAATCGCTCATCTTCGCGCGCCCCCTTTCTGGACGAGCTCATCCAAGAGCTTCTCCGAAAACAGGTTACCGCGACCCAGCTGCCCGTCAGGATCGAGCTGGAGCTTGAGCCGCGCCGACTCGACCATGGCCTCGTGACCGTACATCGTCTCCAAGAAGCCCGCCTTGATCTTGCCGACGCCGTGTTCTGCGGAGACGGCGCCGCCCATGACCGTGACCTCGGAAGCCCACTGGGCAAAGAGTTCTCCGCCGCGGCGATAATCCTGCGCATCGCGCGGCAGGATGTTCACATGCAGATGGTTGTTACCGATGTGCCCCCAGGCGGCAGATTCAAGCCCACTTTCGGCCAACGTGCGGCGATAAAGGGCGATGACATCGCCCAAGCGTGCGTTGGGCACCGACATGTCCGAGCCCAGTTTGGTGATGGTGGGATCCGTGCGGCGGCGCTCGTCGATGAGCATGTTGACGCTCTCGGGGACCGCATGGCGGAAGAATCGCTGACACTCGCGATCGACCTCGGTGCGCGCGACCCATGTCGCATCGTCACTGCCGCCCGCAAGCTCCAGTACCCACCCCAAGTGATACAGCTCCTCAGTCGCCTGAACTTCGTCATCGCAGTCGAGCTCCACGTAGACACAGACCTTGGCCTCTTTGTCGAGCGACGGCAGCGAGGCGAACGCGGTCGACTGCTCACGCTGACGACGCAGGATATCCAGGGCGCCCGCATCGAAATATTCGATGGCAGCCGCGTGGGACAGGACGGGACGCACAGAATCGGTGAAGGACACGGCCTTGTCTTCGCTGTCAAAGAAGCAGCTCACGCCCCAAACGACCGCAGGCGCCGCCTGCAGGACAATCTCGAGCTCGGTGATGACGCCGATTGTGCCACACGCACCGATAAACAGATCGATGGCATCCATATCGTCAGCAACGAAATAGCCCGAAGCATTTTTGGTCTTGGGCATGGTGTAGTCGGGAAGGTCGAGCTCGAGAGCACGGCCCGCTGCCGTCACAAGCGACAGGTGGCGGCCCTGGGCAAAAGCCTCGCCGCGCTGAAGCTCAAGCAAATCGCCATCAGCCAGCGCGACGTGGAGTCCCGTGATATGTGGGCGCATGGGGCCGTAGGCGTAGCTGCGGGCACCGGAGGCGTTACATGCCGCCATGCCGCCCAGACAGGCAGATGCCTCGGTGGGATCGGTGGTAAAAAACTGCTCGGGGGCCTCTTGAAACTCATCGTAGGCCTTAAGCGATGCCTGGTCCCAGCCAGCGGTCGGCAGCACTTTCTTGCTCAGCTGCTTGCGCAGCTCCGAGAGCACAACGCCCGGCTCCACGCGCAGCAAAAATTGGCCTTGTTCATCGCGGCGAAGGCCCAAGTAGCGATTCATACGGGAAGTATTGAGGATATGCCCGCCGTGGGGCACGGCACCGGCGGCAAGGCCGGTTCGGGCGCCCTGAACCGTCACCGGGACACGCTCGACATGGAGCTTTTTCAAAATGGCGCGGACCTCGTCCTCCGTTGTCGGAAACGAGATGCTCGAGGCCTCGCCCGATGTGCGAGACTCATCGCGACCATACTCTTCGAACTCGTCGGTGAAGGGTTTAATGGTTGCAGGCACGCGAACTCCCCCTTTAGCTAACTACAGTGTTTGCAGGGAGATGTTACCGCATCGTTTCGTCGACGTGTTCGAGACTGTCTCCATAATTGGCGTTTTTTACGTTCGTGTAATTCGGTGAGCGGCTGGATTTCCTCGACAGACGATGCTTTTGACACATATCGCCCTGCCGTCGCCGATCGCTCGATTCTCGCTCGAAAAAAGTTGAAGTATTTTTTGCCGCCTTTTATCTGCGGAGACGCCAATCCGTCAAGCATTTGGTCAGAAATTGGTCAAGTAGCGGCTGATACGGTCGGCGTCGACAGCCAAAACCGATAGAAGTTTTGGCCCAGAAGCAGGGAGGTTCCCATGGCATATTACTGGCCCCAGTACGGCATCGCCATCGAAGTCGACGACGATCCCCATCTCCTGCCTTTCGACGAAGAGGCATTCCCCGATACGACGGTCTACCACGTTACCACCGATGTGATCTGCGACCCCGAGTCGTTCTCGGCGCTCGCCCACCACATCGCGCATATCCACGACATCGAGCTCCCTCCCGACTTCGACGAGCTCGTCTACTCGCGCCGCCTGATGCTTCACATGCTCTTTGGAGCGGACCCGTCCACCTTTGCGCGCATCTATACCGCCAAGGATGCCGCATGAGCGCGAAGAAGCCACCCCGCTTTGCAGGCCTGGGTCGTCGCAAGAAGCTCATCGTTGCCTGCTTGGCCATCGTCTGTGCCCTTGTCGCCGTCGGACTATACGCTTGGCAGTCGCAGCCCGTACCCGAGGCGGGCGCTTCGGTTACGACGGCCGAGGGCAAAACGCGTCAGGAAATCCAAGATGAGCTCGACGCCATCGTCCGCGACAACATGATGACGATTTCGGTCGCGCCGGTCGCTCAGCTGCAGGAGGACGGCAAGCTGCGCGTCAACGTGCAAAACGTCCAAGACAATAAATTTCCCCAGCGATTCCGCGTCATCCAAAACGACGAGACCATGTACGAATCCGGTGTGGTCGAGACCGGCAAGACAATCGAGACGTGTCCCGCCGGCGACATCAAAGAAGGCGAGGCGTACATCGAGATCCAGGCACTCGATACAAAGACCCTCGACAGCCACGGCAATCCGACACGTGTCAAGGTACGGGTTGAGCAAGCCGAGAACTAGCTTTCCGGCCGACGCGGCACCGCACGCAATTCACCAGCATTCGTCCAATCATCGCGGGGACGGCCCGCGGCGAATAGAAAGGAACGACCATGGACATCACCAGGAACATGAACGGAGCCAGAGCGCTCGTCGTGGGCGCAGGGCTCGCGCTCGCGCTCGCAATGGGCGCCGCCCCGACGCCAGCTATGGCAGCCGGGCGCGTTGGAACCACGAAAGTAATGGTCAGGACCGAGATCGACAACGTTGAGTTCAAAGTTCCGACGGTTATTCCCTTCGTCGCCAAGGCCGACGGCACGCTTCAGGGCCCCTCAGAAGACGCGACCACCATCGACAATCATTCGGCCTACGGCATCCATGTCACCAACATGAAGATCGACGCCATGAACACCTGGACCATTGCCGCCGACGCCAAGGCCGGAACCGCGCAGAACTCCATCGACTTTAAGGTCGGCCCCGACGGCGCGCTCCAGAACGCCAACACCGCAATGCAGGGGACGGGCCTCGATCTTTCCAAGAATGCAGCCTTCGACATGGGCTACCAGGGCATTGCCGGCGGCACGGACAAAATTAAGCTCAAGACAAGCGGAAACGTCGCCCGCGTCACGCGCGATATCTTCCACGTAACCGGCGAAGGCGATCAGGTTGCAACGATCACCTGGACGGTCGAGCCCGGTGCGCACACGGCATAAGGCCGTCGCCCTGGCCGCCGCCGTCAGCATCCTAGCGTTTGGCCCAGCCATGGCCTTTGCCCAGCAAGAACAGGCGCAGGCCGCCACGCAAGTGACGGTCGACCTCTCGGGGCTCGACCGCGGCGACCGCGAGGAACCGTTGGCGCAGACAGGCGATGGACGATGGCTCTTGGCAGCAGGCGCCACAGCAGCAGGCGCGGGAACCGCCGGCCTCGGCCTGCACATCAAACGCAGCCAGAAACAAAACACGGACAGGCCGCACTAAATTAGCTAAGGAGACCCCATGGCATCGAAGAACCTTTTGCCCGTCGTCGCACTCTGCGGCGCGCTCGCAACCGGAACGCCTGTCGCCGCTTGGGCGACTCCCGTCATGGCAGACTCCTTACCAGCAGCCCTAAGCTCCGCATCAAATCCGTCGAGCACCATTGCGTGCAAGCGTTTTTCGATCGCACAGGCTGCAATCTCAACCTCGGGATGCCTTCGTCGTAATACGGACGGTTCGATAGTCGTGGATATCAATCGTTCGAACAAGGCAAACGGCTCCCAGGCGGGGTACGCCGTCTGCACGTGGCGCTCGGTTGTGCTCGACGCAGATGGCGATCCATGCAATTTAGAGCTGCGCATCGACATCGCTTCGATCGATGACTCGGCGAACGGAGCGAAGGTCGCCTTCGACGGTACGTTTTTTGAGAAAGGAGGCGGTATATGTCTGGGCTGCGCCGCCGCGAATGCAGACGACACGCAGCCCACCCTCTCATTCACGGCATCGTTGCGGCTGACCAAAGCCGACACCGATGCCATCGCGGCGGGAGAAGCGTCCCTGCTGTTCTACGCCGTCAGCGCCAAAGACACAGACGCTCATTTCGAGAAACCAGCCGGATCACTCAGCCTTACACGAGGGATAGAGGCAGGCCCTATTGAAATCGATGCCCACGCGCAAAGCAGGCAACGAATTCTTGCCGACCCGGCGCTTCTCGAAATGGAGTGGAACGGATCCGGAGCCATCGGAATTCTCCCCTCCGCGCTTGACGCCAAGACGCTCCCCCCAAACGACGAACCCATCAACGCAACCATACAAGAAGAGAGCGCGGATAAAGAAGCAGGTGCGGGCGACACGCCGTCGCCGACAAACAGCGTCCCAGCTTCTTTCGAAGCACCGAATGAGCCCGCTACCGATCCAAACGATCCCGAGCTCGCGGACAGCCTGGGGCTTGCTGATCCTCAAGAGATCGATGAAGGTAACTGCTGCGTGCTTGCCGCGCTCGACCACACAGAGGTCATCGACGCTGCGAACATCGAAGTTGCCGCCGCCAATCAGCCCGTCCGCAAGTCGGCTATCATCGCATTTCCTGAATCCATCGAAGTCGTCTTTTTGCCATCGGGCGAGGTCGTGGCCCCAACACTGCTCACCTTGTTGGGCGCCAAGAATACTCGAAACGAAATTAAAAAGGTCACAGTTGTCGACCCTGCAACCACCGCCAAGCTGCGTCTATACGCCGTTGCCGCAAACGGAAGCAAGACCCTGGAATTCGATGGCGACACACTTCTAACCTGGCGACGTCTGGACATTATGCAAGACGTCTCGTACCAGATCGAGCTCGAAGGGTTTGATCGTGCCCGCGATGCCAATATCATCGCCGCGGCTATTGAATCCCCGCAGCGGCTTATGACACTGCGCTTTGAATACTATCCCTATGTCCCGACAACCACCTGAGGCTTAAATGCTGCGCATCATTCCTAATACCACTTATATAACGTATTAGATGGGTTGCGATGTGCCTCGCATTTCGTTCTGCTACGATTGCCACGTTGGCATCAATACAGGAGGGCTCATGCCGGGCTTGGGAACAATCATCAACGTTGTGCTTTTAGTTGCGGGCGGTCTTTTAGGATTAGCGGGCGGCCGCTTCATTACACCGCGCATCCAAGACACGCTCATGAAAGCATCGGGGCTGTGCGTCCTGTTTATCGGCCTGGGCGGCACCATGCAAAAGATGCTCATCATCGATGGAAAGGCGCTAGCGACCACCGGTACCACCATGCTCATCGTCTCATTTGCGCTCGGTTCGCTCATCGGCGAGGCCGTCAACTTGGAAGCCGCCATCGAGAACCTTGGCGAATGGCTCAAGCGCAAAACCGGCAGCGAGGGCGATAACGAGTTCACCAACGCTTTTGTCTCGACTTCACTCACCGTGTGTATCGGCGCCATGGCCATTGTGGGATCGATCCAGGACGGTCTGCTCGGTGACTGGTCAACGCTTGCCCTGAAAGGCGCATTGGACTGCATCATCGTCTGCACCATGACGGCGTCGCTTGGCCGCGGCTGCATTTTCTCCGCCCTGCCCGTCGCCGTGTTCCAGGGGACGATCACGTTGTTTGCCGGCGCGCTCTCCCCCATCATGACCACAGCAGCCCTCAACAGCCTTTCGCTCGTAGGCTCCATGCTCATCTTCTGCGTCGGCGTCAACCTCATCCGTCCTCAGACCTTCCGCACGGCCAATATGCTCCCCTCCGTCGTCATCGCCGTCATCTACGCCCTCCTGTTCTAAATCTATCTACGCAGCGGTATCTCGAACACCTGTTTGATGCTGTGCTATGATATGAGGTCACCGTAGCTGCGTTCGAGAGGAGGAGCGGTGGCCGACCAGGACATCAAGATGCTCATCGAGCGCATTATGGCCGAGGCCCGGACCCATCAGTCTGCCCGCTTCTCACATGAAGTCTACGCAGACGAGCCGATTCTCAAAACCGGCCGACAGATGCAGAATTTCCTCCCCGACCAGTACCGTAAAATGCGCGAGATATCGCGCTGGCAGGATGACCCCAAAGGCGGCGCAGGTCGCTGGCTTTCGGAAGCCGAGCTTTTCTACCGCCAGGGCCTGCTGATGGCCGACTTTGAGGACGACTGTCCCTACAACGGCACCTTTAAATCGTACTTTCCCACCTACAACGCCATGAGCGACCGGCAGTTGCGCGGCTACTTTACCTGGCGTGCCCAAGTGCGCCGCGGAACCGTCGAGGAAACGTCTACGTCCTTTGCCTTTCTGTATCTCTATGAGCTGATTTGCGGCATTGGCGTAGATGACCCGCTCGATGGTTTTAACAAGATCAAGGCTTTTTGGGATGTCTATCGCGCCTTCGAGCCCGGCATCGACCGATTTGCACGCGTGTGGCTGCAAGATTACGCCGTGTTCCACGGGCTCGACCCCAAGCTGCTTCGCGACTCTAAAACCGTCATGTTCGATAACGCCCTTATCGAGCTGCGGCGCGCGGCACGAGACCTTGTACCAGCACCGGCACCGTCCGGCCAGACCCCCAAGCGTCGCAAAACCTCCGAGCCCACGCTCCCCCTTCCGCCCGATGAGGTGCGCGAGGAGCGACTCATGGCCGCCATCAACGCCCTCTCCACGTACAACCTAAGTAACTCGCGGCTCGACCGCAGCCACCACCGCGATCTGCGCCACGTGGCGTGCGCCGTGTATGTCCGTATGGCGCGCTACTATGACACGCACCGAAAGACCGGCATCGTGGCGAGCTTATTTGGGGAGGAGACGGCCATGCCCTACACCATGTTTGCCTCGGCCGTATTCTTTGCGCCCGAGCGCCACGAGGACTGCGAATACCGCTTGGATCCCATCCATATCTACCGTTGCCAAAACGGCTTTTGGGAATGCATGCGTATCCACGGCAGTAGGCAAAAGAGCAGCAAGCTCGGTGAAATGATGCGCGCCTGCGACCAACGCCTGCGCCTGGCGCTGGACCCCGCCCATCCCCTTAAGGAAGAAAAGGTCCCCAAATATCTGGCCAAGATTATCGATGACGAGATTGTGGCATGGCTTTCGTGGGACGCCGCACACCAACCCGTCAAGATCGATATCGATCTGAGTCAGCTGGGGCACATTCGGAGCGCCGCTGCGCAAACGCGCGAAGCGCTTTTGATCGATGAAGAGCGCGAGGACGGCACACCTGTGGAAGCCGAGGCAGCGGACTCAGGGCAACCGGAAGCCGAGCCCGTAGCCGACGCGATTGTCGAGGCGGTCGCGGCACCCATTCGGCAGGACGAGACCGACGAGCCAACCATATCCACCGAACAGTTTGGTGTCGTGGCACCGCTTCTCGCGCCGACGCCCCCGCTCGCAGCGGCTGCGCCCACTGACGCCGCGAGCGAACTCGCGCCCGCCGCAACCGCGTATCTGCGCGCACTGCTCGAGCAGAACGCAGCGCAAGCGACATCGGCAGTGGCGCACTCGGGACAGAGCGAGGACATGCTCGTCGATAGCATCAACGAGGCTCTCTTTGACCTGGTGGGTGACACCGTAATTGAATTTGGCGCGGCAGGACCGCAAATTATCGAGGACTACGAAGCAGACGTGAGAGGATACCTAGACTATGAGTGATACCGCATCCGCAGCACCCCGCGTGCCCAAGCGCGTCGCCGCCGTCATTCTCAACTCGCTCAAGGGCGGCGTGGTCCCGCGCATCGGCCTTCCCTATATCACCGTGGGACGCGAGGTCGAGATTCGCGCCCTGCTCACCGATTTGAGTCTCATCGCCGACGGCGGCGCAAGCTTCCGCTTTCTGGTCGGTCGCTACGGCGCCGGCAAGAGCTTTTTGCTCCAAACCATCCGAACGCATGCCATGGGCGAGGGATTCGTCGTCGCCGATGCAGACTTATCCCCCGAGCGCCGTCTGCAGGGCGGGCAGGGGCAGGGCCTTGCCACCTACCGCGAGCTCATACGCAATATATCGACCAAGACGCGCCCCGAGGGCGGTGCGCTCAACCTAATTCTGGATCGCTGGGTTGCCTCGTGTGCCGACGTCGACGAGTCGGTCGTCAATGCCCAACTGGCCCCGCTCGAGGAGATGGTCCACGGCTTCGACTTCACCCGCACGCTTCGCCGCTATCGCACGGCCGTATCCGAGGGCGACGAGGAAGCCATGAGCCGCGTGACCAAATGGATCCGCGGCGAATACCGTACCAAGAGCGAGGCTCGCGCCGAGCTGGGCTCCTCGACCATCATCAGCGATGACGACTGGTACGACTACGTTAAGCTCATTGCACGCTTTTTGGTCTGCAGCGGATACAAGGGCATGCTGGTGCTCATCGACGAACTCGTGAATCTGTACAAGATTCCCAACGCGATCACGCGCCAATACAACTACGAGAAGATCCTGACTATGTACAACGACACGCTCCAGGGCAAGGCGCAGTACCTGGGCATGATCATGGGCGGCACTCCAACCTCTATCGAAGACCGCCGCCGAGGCGTGTTCTCCTACGAGGCCCTGCGCAGCCGACTCGCTCAGGGCCGCTTTGCGCGCGAGGACCTTAAGGACATGCTCGCGCCCATCATCCGCCTGCAGCCACTCACCTATGAGGAGTTGCTGGTGCTGATCGAAAAACTCATGCAAATTCACGCCGGCTACTTTGGCTGGACGCCCACGCTTACCGAGAACGACTTGGTGGACTTCCTCAAGATCGAGTTCGGTCGTGTGGGAGCCGACACGCATCTGACGCCGCGTGAAGTCATTCGTGACTTTATCGAACTGCTCGATATCCTGTGTCAGAACCCCGATGCAAATGTGGCGGAGCTGCTGCAAAGCGTTGGTGGCGACGCGCTGGTGCCGGCAGCCGCAACAGGCGACACCGGCACCGCAGACGGCGACCGTAACTTCGCCGAATTCACCATCTAGCCTGCCAAAAAGGGACAGGTTTATTTTGGTAGGTTCTATCTGGGCAAACGTTGAGGCAGTAATGCAGCAAGCCGTTGCCAGCCGCGTTGAGAGATTCGTTTTTGAGAGGAGGCCCCGTGAACGCCTTTGACCGCTACGCCCCGTTTATCCAAGACTTCATCTACTCCCACGATTGGGAGAGCTTGCGCTCTATCCAGGTTGCGGCGGCAGATGCCATCTTTAACACGCAGGACAATGTGCTCCTGACGGCATCCACGGCTTCCGGCAAAACCGAGGCAGCCTTTTTTCCCATCCTGACCGAGTTTTGGGAGAACCCGCCCGCAAGCGTGGGCGCCCTCTACATTGGCCCCCTCAAGGCGCTCATCAATGACCAATTCGTCCGCCTCAACGACCTGTGCGAAGAAGCCAATATCCCTGTCTGGCACTGGCATGGCGATGTCTCGCAGTCGCACAAGGCTAAGCTCATCAAAAAACCGAGCGGCATCTTGCAGATTACGCCCGAGTCACTCGAAGCGCTCTTAATCCATAAGCACATGGCGATCCCGCGCATGTTTTGCGACCTGCGCTATGTGGTCATCGACGAGGTCCATTCGCTCATGCGCGGCGACCGTGGCGGGCAGACGCTCTGCCTTATCGAGCGACTCTCGCGCATGGCAGGCGTGCAGCCCCGCCGCATTGGCCTTTCGGCCACCATCGGCGACCCCGAGCGCACGGGTGCCTTTCTCTCACAGGGAACGGGACGCGACTGCGTTATCCCCCGTTTTGAGGAACCGCGTCGCGTGTGGCGTATCTCCATGGAGCACTTCTACAACTCGGGTCCCCAGGCACAGCAGCGAGGATTCGAGAACATGGGTCCTCAAGAGGCCGAAGTGCTTGCATGCGAGCGCATTGAGGCAGCGGCACCCGCGGCACTGTCCGCCGGCGCCCAAGACATGCGTCACAGCGGACAGCTCACACAAGAGGAGCGCCGTCAACGTCGTGAACGGGCACGGGGCAAGGCCGCTCCCAAAGACCGTTGCACTTCCTCGGCCCCCGAGGGCGAAGTCGACATCCCCCGGGCCACCGAGCAGACGCTCCTCAACCCCACCGACACGGCGCCCGACAACGCCGACCCTGGCATGGGGTATATCTTTGAGCATACGCGCGGCCGCAAGTGCCTGGTCTTTGCCAACTCGCGCGAGGAGGCAGAGGCTGTGTGCTCCATGCTGCGCAGCTACTGCGAAAGTCGACACGAGCCCGACCGCTTTCTGATCCATCACGGCAACCTTTCGGCATCGCTGCGCGAGACGGCCGAGGAGCTCATGCGCGACGAGGAGCAGGCGCAGACAACCGTCACCACCTCTACGCTGGAGCTCGGTATCGATATCGGCCGCCTGGAGCGCGCCTTCCAGATCGATGCACCGTTTACCGTCAGCTCCTTTTTGCAGCGCATGGGGCGCACAGGCCGTCGCGACCTTCCGCCCGAGATGTGGTTTGTCATGCGCGAGGAAGAACCCGAGCCGCGCACGATGATGCCCGAAACCATTCCCTGGAAGCTCCTGCAGGGTATCGCGCTCGTACAACTCTATCGCGAGGAAAAGTGGGTCGAGCCGCCCGAGCTCGATCGACTCCCCTACAGCCTGCTCTATCACCAGACTATGTCGACCCTCGCCAGCACCGGCGAGCTCACGCCGGCCGAACTAGCCCAGCGCGTGCTCACGCTCAGCTATTTCCACCGTGTCTCGGCAGACGATTACCGTGTGCTGCTACGTCACCTCATTAAGATCGACCATATCCAGGTCACCGAAGGTGGCGGGCTCATCGTGGGTCTCGCGGGCGAGCGCATCATTAACAACTTTAAGTTCTACGCCGTGTTCCAGGAAAACGAGGAGTTCACCGTTCGCAGCGAGTCGGCCGAGTTGGGCACGATCGTCAATCCGCCACCGCCCGGTGAGCGCATCGCCATCGCCGGACACTGCTGGATTGTCGAGGAAGTGGACTGGAAGCGTCATACCGTCTTTGCCACGCAGGTCAAAGGCCGTGTGCCGGCCTACTTTGGCGACTGCCCCGGTGACATCAATACACACGTACTCGAGCGTATGCGCAAGGCGCTCAACGAGCACGCGGCATATCCGTACCTTATGGGTAACGCGCGGGCCCGCTTGGCGCAGGCTCGCCATACGGCCAAGCTTTCGGGTGCGGGAACCAAGCCGCTCATTAACCTGGGAGGCGACACCTGGGTGCTCTTCCCCTGGCTGGGCAGTTACGCCTTTTTGGCGCTCGAACGCATGCTCAAGATTAAGTGTGCCGCGGAGCTGGGCCTTCGCGGACTCGACCCGTCACGCCCGTACTTTATGCAGTTTAAGATGAAGGCCGACGAGGAGGCGTTCTTTGAGGTGCTCGCCGCCGAGGCCGAGAAGGACTTCGATCCTATCGAGCTCGTCTATCCCGGCGAGGTGCCTTACTTTGATCGCTACGACGAGTACGTTCCCGAAGAGCTCGTGCGCAAGGGCTTTGCCGAAGGCGCGCTCGACATAGAGGGCATGAAGCAGCGCGTTCTCGGCTGGCGCGACCACGCCTAAGACCAGTCTTTTTGGGACGGGGAGACCTATTTGTCGTGAAGGACGGTGCCGAGAAAGTCGGTGTCGAAGGGCACGGCTTCGGCAAAGGCGTAGTTGCCGTCGCTGGCGATGAGCAGGTAGTTTTCCTCGCCGCCGAACTTCGCATCGCCACATGGGACCACCCAGGCGTGGGCGAATACCTCGAGTGCCGTGGCAGCGCAATCGCGCAGGAACGTCACATCGCTCCCCTCGCTTGCGTTCACGATATTGGCAACGTAGACGCCACCGAAATTTAGGCTGCCCCGCACCAAACGCAACGCTTCAACCGTCGCCAGCTCGCGTACGGGCTCGGCACCGCCAAAGCAATCGCTCACGACCACGTCGTAGCGACGATGGCCCACACTCGTCACACCCAGATACGAGCGAGCCTCAGCGGTTATCACCCGCAGGCGATCGCCCGCCGCGCGCTCCAGCTCGTCTAGGTAGAACCAGCGGCGCGCCAGGCGCGTAATCTCTCCGTCAGACTCGATG
>CAVFEY010000036.1:0-24433 GCA_963621725.1 Firmicutes bacterium AF25-13AC | reverse complement strand
GGCCGCGCGGCAAGGAGATATATTGCCAGACCGGAGGGGCCCCGTGGGCGGGAATTCCACTCTTCACAAGTCCTACACAATACATCGCTTCCTATATAAGTCATAGAAAGGCTGGTGCAGAAATACTGCACGTATCAGATGATGACCCTTCGGTTAAGAGATATATAAAGATCGGTCACCTGTAAGTGTCTATCTACCCGCGCTTTTGCTATATAAACCAGCGCTTCAGATAAAAAGAGGGAGCGCCGCGCACAACGCGACACTCCCCTAGCGATTCAAGAGAATCTATTAGGCCTCGAGAGCCTTCTTGGCGATGGTAGCCAGCTCGTTGAAGGACTCGATGTCCTCGTAAGCCATCTGAGCCAGGACCTTGCGGTCGAGCTCGATGCCGGCAACCTTCAGGCCGTGCATGAACTGAGAGTAAGAGATATCGTTCAGGCGAGCAGCAGCGTTGATACGAGTGATCCAGAGAGAACGGATCTCGCGCTTCTTGTTGCGGCGATCACGATACTGATACTGCAGGGAGTGCTGGACCTGCTCTTTAGCATGCTTGTAAGTACGCGAAGCGGCACCGTAGTAACCCTTCGCACGGTGCATAACGGTACGGCGCTTCTTCTTGGCGGCAACAGCGCGCTTAATACGTGCCATGTTCTATCAACTCCTAGACGGTAAAACGAAAAACGGGAACGCGAACTTAGGCGAGACGCGACTTGATGACCTTGCGGTCGGCAGCGGCGATCTCGGTCTCCTGACGGAAGCCACGCTTACGCTTGGTGGACTTCTTGCTCAGGATGTGGCTCTTGAAAGCCTTGGCGCGCATAAGCTTGCCGGTACCAGTCTTGCGGAAACGCTTCTTGGTGCCGCTGTGGGACTTCATCTTAGGCATGAAATACTCCTTAATCGGTTACAGAACACTAGTTACTTGGTATCGCTTGCCGCTTTATCCTCATCGAAGGCGCCCTTAATCGGGGCGAGCAGCATAAGCATGTTACGGCCTTCCATCTTAGGCTTGGACTCGACCGTAGCGTAAGGCTTGAGATCCTCGGCGAGACGCTCGAGAACGTTAAGGCCCTGCTCCGGGTGAGCCATCTCACGGCCGCGGAACATGATGGTGATCTTAACGCGTGCGCCCTTCTTGAGGAAACGCAGAACGTGGCCCTTCTTGGTCTCGTAGTCGCCAACGTCGATCTTGGGTCGGAACTTCATTTCCTTGACCTCGACCTTGGACTGGTTCTTACGAGCAGCCTTGGCCTTCATGGCCTGCTGGTACTTGAACTTACCGTAATCCATGACCTTGCAGACCGGCGGCTCCGCGTTGGGAGCGATCTCGACCAGGTCGAGACCCTGATCGTCGGCGACGCGCTGGGCATCGCGGATGGCGAACAGGCCGAGCTGAGAGCCATCGACGCCAATCAAACGGCACGAAGATGCAGTGATCTCGTCGTTGATGCGGGTGTCATCAGACTTAGCTATTTTCCCTACCTCCATTCATAAAAAAATAACCCGGCGCTTCTCAGCAACCAGGTCGTACACATAGAGTTCCTCGATTTGAGGAAGGGAATCTAAGTTGTATGACCAGTCAGCTGCTCATTGGCGCCAAAAGGTGGGAACCCTCGGGTTCCTCTTTAGGGCATTGCGGGAACAACGCCTTGCGAATAATAACACGTACAGCGCGTTATCACATTACGTACACGAAAAAGGGGGCCGCAACCCCCTTGAACGTTCACTTGCATGTATGGTGCCCGAGGCGAGACTCGAAGGGCCTTCGCTTCGCGAAGCCCCGGGCTTCGGACGCGCGGCGCCCTCGCCACGCTCCGCTACAAACAGGCCGCAGGCCTGTTTGCTTAACGCTTCGCGCGCTCACGCGAGTTCGGCACGAAAAAGGGGGCCGCAACCCCCTTGAACGCTCACTTGCATGTATGGTGCCCGAGGCGAGACTCGAACTCGCACGTTGTTGCCAACGGTGGATTTTGAGTCCACTGCGTCTGCCAATTCCGCCACTCGGGCACGTAATGCGTGAGTTAGTTTATCACAGCTTTCTACCGATTAGTCCGAAAATGGAACTTCGAGCATTTCGATGAGTTCGACTGTGCGGAGCATCTCGCGCTGACGGCATCCGCGACCGTCGACCGAAGCCTCACCCATCTGGTTATCGTAAGGGTCCTCGCGCATGCCGTCGAAAGAGGGCTCAAACTCTGCCTGGAATCGATTGTTGGCCACCATACGCCACGGGTCGAGATTGCCAAAGTAGTGACGGCGGCGCCACTCCTCCCCCATCCTGCGAGCAGAAGATCCAAATGACACGTCGGCGTTGAGCCAACCGGTCTGCGGCGTATAGAACTCTGCCCAGTCGTGCGACCCCACCGAATCGGGCGCAACGTACAGGCCGCTCTGCCAATGGGCAGGCACGCCCGCGATACGGCACATGGTGATAAACGTGAGCGCCATAACGCCGCAATCGCCGCGGAGCGAATGCGCGCAGTCATCGGCAATAGATCCCAAAAGCAAGTACGGCGGCTGATAGCGATAGTCGATATGCTGCGTCAGATAATCATAGATAGCACGAGCGCGATCGAGCGGATCCTCGAGTCCGTCAACAACACCGGCCGTCAGCTGCTGCAGATACGGCGTGAATGCAATGTGCGGACGGTCCTCAGAAATATCTTCGGGCAACGGCGCGTCCATACACGGATGCGACGGAAGCGCACCCCCATAAATATCGCGATAAGCGGCATTGATTTGATAGCGATAGGTCACCGAGAATGAGCGATCACTCGAAGAAGACCACGAGGCGGTACGCGCCGAAGCGTTCGCGGGAGCAACAGCACCCTCCGGCGTCATATCGAGAACCTCGATATGAGACTGTTGACGACAGGCGGCGGCAACGGGTAGCCAAGCGCGAACGGTCTCCCCCTCTAGAGCGCCGGGGACAGACAAGGACGCCTTAAGCGTAATAACGCGAGTCAATCCGTTTTGCGACTCCATCTCCTTGAGCATCTCGTTGCGCAGTGCTATTCCGTCCGTAGAATCGGGACGCATGCCGGGGACCTCTTTGGGATATACGCGAAGCGAATCGAGGAAGTTGTCGAGAACGAACAGCTCGCCATCGATAAAGCGCCAGTCAATACGCTTACGGTCAATCAGATCGTCAAACTGCTCCTCGGTAAACCCAGGCCACTCCTCGCGAATCATCGCAATAGCTCGATCGCGCGATACCGAAAAATGAAGCGGCGTCTCAAGCATGCGATACCGCTCGGCACGAACGCAGGCAGCAAGCGAGGGATCGGGATTTTGGGCAAGTAGACGGTCGCAGGCCTCAATAGCCTGCGAAAGATACCCCGCGTCCTTTAAACGCAGAATCTCGGGTGGCAAGCCAACATCTAGAAAACGGAAGTCATCATTGCAAACATCAACAGAGCAACCAACAGGACCCTCGTCAATAACCTTCCCATCCGAAGGCAACACATTAACAACAGCCATACCAAACTCCAAGTCATTAGAACTCTTGAAGCCCATTGTAGCGAGATAAAAAAGAAAGCCCCAATAAAGGAACCCTCAACACCGATAAACGGTACCTCTAAAAATGAATTCAGCCCAGTAACCCTGCGGCGTTAAACGAAGGAAGCCCCGTCTCCCGGAACTGTTTCCTTGGCGCGACTTCTGGCGAAGCCAGGTGAGCGCAAAGGAAACAGCGTAGGGAGACGGGGCTTCCGGTGGGAAGTTTAGCGACGCTTACGCCTTGTTGACGGAGCCAAACTCCTCCATGAGCTCCTTGGTGCGAGCAACAATGTTGTCGCGACCAGGCTTGAGGAGCTTGCGGGGGTCAAAGCCCTTGCCCTGCTGATCCTTGCCAGCCTCGATATACTCGCGAACGCCCTTGGCGAAGACGAGCTGCAGATCGGTGTTGACGTTGATCTTGGAGATACCCAGGGAGATGGCCTTCTTGATCTGATCCTCGGGGATGCCGGTGCCACCGTGCAGGACGAGGGGCAGGTCGCCGGTCTGAGCCTTGATCTCGCCCAGGCGCTCGAAGGAAAGGCCAGCCCAGTCGGCAGGGTACACGCCGTGGATGTTGCCGATACCGCAGGCGAGGAAGTCGACGCCCAGGTCAGCAATCTGCTTGCACTCAGCAGGATCAGCGAGCTCGCCGCTGGAGGTCACGCCGTCCTCGGTGCCGCCGATGCCGCCGACCTCGGCCTCGATGGACATGCCCTTGGAGTGGGCAAGCTCAACGAGCTCCTTGGTGCGGTCGAGGTTAAGCTGGAAGGTCTCCTCGTGAGAGCCGTCATACATGATGGACGTGAAGCCGGCCTCGATGCACTTGAAGCAGTCCTCGTAAGAACCGTGATCGAGGTGAAGGGCGACGGGAACGGTAACGCCCGTGGCCTCGACGGCAGCCTTGACCATGTCGGCGCAGACCTTGAAACCGCCCATCCACTTAGCGGCACCAGCGGTGCACTGAAGGATCAGCGGAGACTTGGCCTCCTCGGCGGCCTGGAGAATAGCCAGGGTCCACTCGAGGTTGTTGGTGTTGAAGGCACCGAGACCGTACTTGCCGGCCTCGGCCTTCTTGAGCATGTCTGCTGCGTTGACGAGCATAAAAGAAACCTCCTGTAAGGTTGCTCCGATAACGCCTGAGATTTTACCACGACATACCCGAGCATAAACGTTCGTTTGTTCACGAATACCATCCGATTGGACAAATTTTGACCGTTTGCCCCACAGAATCGACCCACTGGGGAAAATAGCTTGACGATTGAGCGGTCTTCGTGGTTCGGACGACGGCTTCGAGCCTACATCTGCATAAACGGGTTCTGCATAAGTTCGCGCGCCATCGTGGTCGAATCGCCATGGCCCGTCAAGCAAACGGTATCGGGCGGAAGCATCTTGGCAAGTTTGGAGAGCGAGCGCATAATCGCCGCCTCGTCACCGCCGGAAAGATCGGTACGACCGTGGCTGCCCGGGAAAAGCGTGTCGCCCACAAAGGCGATGTTCCCCCGCTCGGTCGCGGCGAACAGGACGATGCCGCCCGGCGTATGCCCCGGCGTCTCGATCACCTGCAGGCAGACGTCGCCCACCTCGATTGTATCGCCCTCGGCAAGCAAACGCGTCGGCTCACCCGGATCGGGTGTCTCGATACCCCACATGGCGCGCTGCTCCTCGATATTTGCGCGAGGTACCGTCACGTCCTTAGCGCACAACTCATATAGCGCGCTGTCGCCAACGACAGCTCGAACCCCGGCAACCCCGCCAACATGGTCGGCATGACCGTGCGTGCAGACAGAGCCGAGTACGCGCACCTCGGGATGCGCGGTGCGGATATGCTCCACAAGACACTCGCCCTCCCACGCCGGATCGACGATTAAGCACTCGTCATTCGAAATCACGGCGTAACTGTTGGTCTGAATGGGGCCGTTGACGAGCGCCTCAATCGAAGCCGCACCTCGGGGTGTCAGGTCCAAAGTCATATCGCCCATGCGCATACCCTCCTTCTAAAATACGTTCGAGGCACCAAACGATGCCTCGAACGTAACCAATATCTATGATGCTGAGAGGCTCTCGCACCTACACACGGCGCTTGAGCTGAGCTCCGCCTTCGCCGGGCATAAGACGGCGAGCGTCGTAGACCGAATCGACACTGCTGATGGAAGCCAGCAGCGGATCCAAACCACTCGCGTCCGAAATCTCGACCATAAAGCGCAGGGTTGCAATACCCTCGCGGTTGGTCGACGTGGCGGCAGAAAGGATATTGCCGCCCGCATCGCCAATGGCGATAGTGACATCCTTGAGCAGGCCCATGCGGTCCAGGCACTCGACCACGATCTCGACCTGAAAGAGGGTGTCGGCAGCGCCGTCCCACTCCACGTCGATCATGCGCTCGGGATGTTCCATAAGACCCTTAACGTTGGGGCAGTTGGCGCGATGCACCGAGACGCCGCGACCGCGCGTGATGAAGCCGACGATATCGTCGCCCGTCACCGGATTGCAGCAATGCGCCAGACGGACAAGCAGACCGCTGTTGCTCTCGCCCTTGACGATAATGCCGTTACTGGCGCTCTTGCCGCGCTTTTGCGGCTTGCGGTTGGAGCCGCGAGCGGGCTGCTTCACGACCTCGGCGATAGCCTCGGCCTTGGTGAGCTGTTCCTCGGGCTTGGGGTCCAAGATTTGCTCGACCTTATTGCCCACAGCGCGCGGGGCAACCTTGCCGGCGCCGACGGCGGCAAACAGGTCCTCGAGCTGCTTGAAGTTAAACTGCTCCGCCACGGCGTTGAGCGCACGCGTGGATCGCGGCGTAGAGATGCCATACCCGCGCTTGCGCAGGTCCTTGGCCAGTATATCGCGGCCGGCAGCAGCGTCATCGTCTTTGGTCGCGGCGGCGAAGTAACGGCGGATCTTTGACTTGGCGGAAGGTGTCTTAACGATCTTGAGCCAATCACGCGACGGCTTGGAACTCTTGTTGGTCAGGATCTCGACACGGTCGCCCGTCTTGATCTCGTGCGTGAGCGGGGCCACCGCACCGTTGATCTTAGCGCCGACGCAGTGGTTGCCCACCTCGGTGTGAACGGCGTAGGCAAAGTCGAGCGGCGTGGAGCCGGCACGAAGCGCCATGACTTCGCCCTTGGGCGTAAAGACAAAAATCTCCTGGTCAAACAAGTCGACCTTCAGCGAGTGCAGGTATTCCTTGGCATCGGTGATCTCGTCAGACGCCGCCCAGTCGAGTGAGTGCTTGAGCCAGTTAATCTGGTCGTCCAGACGCTGGGCATCATTGGTCTTAGACGCAGACGATCCGCCTGACTTCTTATAGAGCCAGTGGGCGGCAATGCCGTACTCGGCCTGCTCATGCATCTCATAGGTTCGAATCTGAATCTCGAGCGGGCGGGCCGTGGGGCCGATAACCGTCGTATGGAGCGACTGGTAGTTATTGACCTTGGGCATGGCGATATAGTCTTTAAAGCGACCGGGCATGGGGTGCCACAGCGTATGCACCGCGCCGAGCGTGGAGTAGCAATCGCGCACCGAATGCGTGATGACGCGCAGTGCCACCAGGTCGTAGATCTCGGAGAATTCCTTGCCCTTGCGCTTCATCTTTTGGTAGATGGACCAATAGTGCTTGGAGCGGCCGTTGATCTGGAAGCCCTCCAGGCCAATGCGGTTGAGTTCATCGGTGAGCGTTTTGATAGTCTCGGCCAGATAGCGCTCGCGAACCTCGCGCGACTCAGCCACCATGCGCGCGATGCGCTGGTAGGCATCGGGCTCCAGGTAGAAGAAGGACAGGTCCTCGAGCTCCCACTTGATAGAGCTCATGCCCAGACGGTCGGCCAGGGGCGCATACACGTCCATGGTCTCGCGAGCCTTAAACAGGCGACGGTCCTCGCGCAGGGCTGCAAGGGTGCGCATGTTATGCAGGCGGTCGGCAAGCTTAACGATAATGACGCGGATGTCCTTGGACATAGCGAGGAACATCTTGCGCAGCGTAAGCGCCTGCTTCTCGTCCATGCTATCGACTTCGATGTTGGTAAGCTTGGTCACGCCATCGACGAGCTCGGCCACCGTATCGCCAAACAGGCTTGACACATCGGCAAGCGAGGTCTCGGTATCCTCGACGGTATCGTGCAGCAGCGCGGCGCACACCACATCGCAGTCCATCTTGAGATCGGCCAAAATGATGGCCACCTCGACGGGATGGTTAATGTACATCTCGCCCGAGCGGCGCTTTTGGTTGCAATGCTTCTCGGCAGCAAAGCAATAGGCCTGCTCCACCTTAGAGAAGTCGTCCTCATTCATATATTTGAGGCACAGGCGCTCCAGCCTGTCGTAGCTGTCCGCCATAATCTCGGGTGGCAGCTCATCGGCATGCTTATAGTGCTCCATCTCCGAAAAAGGCTGGAGGGTGGAATCATGGGCGGTACGGGCTGCGGCATCCATCGAGGTCCCCTTCCCCTAGGCCCGCGGTACGATCGGGCGGTTAACTTTGGCTAGCATATCAGAAGCGCACGAATCGAGCGCCCAACTCCGGAAAGCCGAGAACTCCATGCGCGAGCGCAAGCCCTCCAAATAGCGAATTGACCTGCTCAATTGCACGCGGCCGGGGTTTTCGGCCATCGCGATGCGACGGGTGTCGTCAAACCCCGAAACGCGACAGAAACCAAGCTCTTCGAAGATTCCCAGGCCACTTTCCACCGAGCGCTCGTCGACCGGCGTGCGAGCATCGATGGCAAGGCACATCTGCGCGATGTCGATATCGCTCGCGCTAAAGGAATCGTCCCCAGTCTTGCCGCGGTTGGAGCGCCACATGGTCTGCAACGCGCGATAGAGCGTGACGAGCTCGTCGCGCTCGGGCGCGTAGCAGTCGAGCAGGCGCTCGTTAATGCGAGCGTCACGCGACGAATAGAGCAGGTGAATCACGGCAGGTTGGCCGTCGCGACCGGCGCGGCCGCTCATCTGGTTAAACTCAATGCCGCCAAACGGCATGTGGTAGAGCACGACATGGCGGATATCGGGCAGGTTGACGCCCTCACCAAAGGCAGAGGTCGAAACGATGCAGCTGAGGCTTCCGTCACGAAACGCCTCCTCTACGCGATGGCGGTCGGCGCGCGTAAGGCCCGCGTTATAGAACGCGATGCGGGTCGCGCAATCGGGTACCCGTTTGCGCAGCGTCTTAGCAAGCGCCACGGACTGGTCGCGCGAGTTGACGTAGATGATAGTCTTCTCCCCCGTCGCCACGATTGACACCAGGCGGTTTTCGCGGCTCGAAAGATCGCGATCGTCCTCGAGCTGCAAGTTCTCGCGCACCGTCTCGTCGACCACCGTACGGGTAATCGGTAGCACGCGGGCGAGCTCCGCAACGACCGGAGCCGTTGCGGTGGCAGTCGTGGCCAGAACGACCGGGTCGCCCAAGGCCTTGAGGATATCGGGCATGTCGAGATAGGCGCTGCGGTCGCCGCCCTTGGCAAGACCGGCATGATGCGCCTCATCGATAACGACAAAACCGATGCGCCCCGAACGCGCAAAGCGGTCGCGGTGAATGGACAGGAACTCGGGCGTCGTGAGCACGATGCCGGTGCGGCCCGAAGCCAAGCCGGCAAACACGTCATCGCGCGCCGCCTCCACGGTCTCGCCGGTCAGCACGCCCACGCCAATGCCGAGCGCGGCCATCGTCGACGAGAGGTGATAGGCCTGGTCGGCAACGAGCGCGCGCAGCGGATAGACAAAGATGCTCGCACGCCCGCGAAGGACCGCCTCGCGCGCAGCATGCACATGGAAGATAAGAGACTTGCCGCGCCCCGTTCCCATAACGGCCAGAACACTTTGGTGATCGGCCAGGGCATCGAGCGCCTCGACCTGCGCGCGGTGCGGCTGGTTCGAGCCGATAAAGCTATGAATAAGCGAGCGCGTCAGCTCGGTATAGGAAAGCTGGGCGAGCGTTTGGCGCTTGCGGGACTCCAGACGAAGACCGACGTCCGCAGGCTCCACGCCGCGGCGAAGCTCACATGCCGGGTCGTCAACGCTGGGCGCCGTGGTATCGCGGACCAAGACATCCTTGATCATAAGCTTGGGCTTTACACGTCCCTGCCAATGCTCGGCCACGGCCTCGAACACCAAGTCGACGGCGCTATCGCAATTGATGAGCTTATCAATCTGCGGCACGCGGAACATAATGGCCGGCACACTCGCGGCGCCATCGGTCACCACGAAGCGCATGTGCTCGCCAGTTTTGCCCACCACGGCGCGATCGCACATTGTCACGCCCTCGGCCGCCAACAGCGGCACCTTGTTGCCCTGGCCAAACGGCTCAAGACGGGAGATCTGCTCGATAGTCTCGATATTTAGCTCGGAGAGGTCAACGGTGGCGGCAACCTCGTCAGTGTCCTCAAAGTCATCGGCAGGAAGCTCCGATAGCACGGCCGAAAGGCGACGGCGGAACTCATCGAGCTTGGATGCCTCGATGGTCACGCCCACCGCACCGGCATGCCCGCCGCGACGAATCAGCAGGTCGGAGCAGCGTTCTACGGCGTCGAACAGGTTGACTTTGCCCACCGAGCGACCAGAGCCGCGCGCGATACCGTCCTCGATCGAGAACAGCAGCGCCGGCACGTGGTAGCGGTTGGTCAGACGGCTTGCCACGATGCCCTTGACGCCCTCGTGCCAGCCTTCGCCGCCCACGACGATCGCGCGTCCGCCGTCATAGGTCTCCTCGACCTTTGCCATGGCATCGCGCGTGAGCTCCGCCTCGATCTCACGGCGCTGGCGATTGATTTCCTCGAGCTCGGCGGCAAGCGCGCTCGCTTCGATGGGGTCGCGGGCAAGCAGCAGGTCGAGCGCCAGCTTGGGATCAGCCATGCGGCCGGCAGCATTCAGACGAGGGATGAGCGAAAACGACAGGCCGTCGGCCGTAATGGTAGAAAGGTCGGCCTTGGCAAGCGCGGCAAGCGCGATATAACCGGGGCGGGCCGTCACGCGCATCTGCTGGATGCCCTCGGCGACCAGTGCGCGATTCTCGGGCGTGAGCGGCATCATGTCGGACACGGTGCCCAGCGCCGCGACCTCTATCAGCGAACGCCAATACGACGGCTTGCCCAAACGCTCGCCCAGGACCTGCACCAGCTTAAGCGCCACACCGGCACCGGCAAGCTCGCGCGAGGGGCCCTCGTCCTCGAGCTTGGGATCGGTCAGGGGCACGCCCTGCGGCACCTGGTCGGACGGCTCGTGATGGTCCGTGACCACCAAATCGATCCCCAGACTCTCCAGATAGGAGACCTCTTCCTTGGCAGCAATACCGTTATCGACGGTCACGATCAGCTGGGGGCGAGCGAGCTCGTTAACGCGGTCGAGCGCCGCGCGCGAAAGACCGTAGCCCTCATCAAAGCGATGCGGAATAAACGGCGTGACATCGGCGCCGAACGTGCGCAGCGCCTCGGTCAACAGACAGGTCGACGTAATACCGTCAACGTCAAAATCGCCAAAGACTGCAATGTGCTCGTGGTTGCGAATAGCACGCTCGACGCGGTCGGCAACGACCGACATGCCCGGGATAATGAGTGGGTCGGCCCAGTCGCGATCGAGCGAAGGCGTCAAAAACAATTGGCCCTCTTTGATGGAGCCAATGCCGTGCGCGACCATAATGCGCGCCACCAGCCCGGGAATGCCCAGACCAGCCGAAAGCTCCTTTTCGAGCTCGGAGTTTTGCTGAGCGACCGCCCAGCGATGCGTCGTCTTAAGCGATGACATAGGCACCCACCCCCGATAGGGGCAGGTCGCCGCGATACCTCTCACGGTTCATAGCGATGAGTCCTCTGTGTATGCCCGCTTCGGCAGGCAGATCTGTTGAACGGATTTATTATACCGTGCGGCGCGGACGCAAATCGCCGCAGCACGCCGCGGTTTCGGTAAACGATGCCGGTAATAGCCTCGAAATAATCGAGCGTTTCTGACGCACGGACACATGTGAGCGTCTAGCATATCCAGTCAAAACGGATTCACAAGCAAAGGGAGTCACAAGAGCATATGAGGCAATGGGCTGGACTGGGCAAGTTCCTCGCGGGGCATATGCAGGTCATCGTTCCGATTTGCGTGGCGCTCGGCGTGCTCTTTCCCCACCAGATCGGCGTGCTCAAGCCTATCGTTCCCGCCCTGTTTGCCTTTATGACGTTTCAGGGTGCGCTCAGCAACACCTTCCACCAGGTAACCGAGGTGTTCCGCCATCCCCTGCATCTGATTTTGGCGCTGCTCGTCTCGGCGGTGCTTATCCCTATCGCAGCCTATGCCATGGGATCGTTATTCTTTGGCTCCAATCCCAACCTTGTCTGCGGTATCGTGCTCGAATACAGCGTGCCCGTGGCGGTCACTGCCTTTATGTGGATTAGCATGTTCGGCGGCAACGGCCCGCTCGCGCTCACCATCATCCTGACGTCCTCGGTCATCTCACCTGTGACGATTCCTCTTACGCTCAAGCTCCTGCTGGGCGCCACCGTCTCGATCGACGTGCCGAGCATGATGCAGAATATGGCCTTTATGATCGCCATACCCGCCGTGCTCGGTATCGTCATTAACGAACTCACGCGCGGCTGGGGTCATGAGAAACTCTCCCCCGCGCTTTCGCCCGCCTGCAAGTTCATGATGATGGGCGTCATCGCGTCCAACTCCACCGCCATGAGCGAGTACGTGCTGCATATGAACATGGTACGCCTGGAAGTCGCCCTCTTTATCCTGGCGTTCGCCATCAGTGGCTTTATCATCGGCATCCTGGTCGCACGTGTCCTGCATCTGCCGTATAGCGAGACGACCACCATGTGCTTTACCTGTGGCATGCGCAATATCTCTTCGGGCGCCGTCATCGCCACACAGTATTTTCCCGGCGAGGTCGTGTTCCCCGTCATGTGCGGCACGCTGTTTCAGCAGGTGCTGGCCTCGATTATCGGACATCTCTTTGAACGTCTGACCGGCGAGGAGCGCGCCAAACAGCGCAAGCGGGTCGAGGCCGGGCGCGACGCGATGGCACGCTAAGCAGCACTCTTTTCGCAGGCGCTCGCCTTGCTACGCGAGCGTTTCCAGATGCGCACGCAGGCGCTCAGCATCGATATCGAGCGTGGTCTCGGCATTGACCTGGGCCAGACGATAGCCCACAAAGTAGGGCGAAACCACCCAACGTGGCAGCGCCTTGGCAATGGTCCGGCCGTCCATGTGGTAGAAGAACAAGTTGTACGACTCCGCGCGACCGCCATGGTGCTCGTGCAGGATATAGCGCAGGGCCACCTGAATCGCATCGGCAAACAGGTCCGCTTCGGCTTGGTCGCGGGCGTCGTCGCTGGCGGCGATTCCCTGTGGAGCCGAGACGTTGACCTCAAAGAATCCCATGATCGGCTCGGTTGAGATGTTGACTGCGACCCTCCCGTGTCGCCAGACATCGATGCCTTCGAAGTTGGCGGGGGCTAGTGCTGCATAACCGTCCTCCCGCCCCAGACCCACAATCTGCATATGCGGATGAACGAGGCTGCCGCCCGAAAGCGGGCCTTTGTTCTTGTACATGAGCACACTGCGGTACTGTTGGGAATCGATCATCTGCTGCCAGCAGCCCAGGGCAAACCGCATCACATGATGCAGCTCATCCGGTTCATAGGTCACCAGGTCGGCATCGTGATTGGCCGACTCGATCAATACGGTCTGACGGGTGGCCCGCAAGGTCTTGAACTTATTCTCGAGCCAGATGCAGTCACCATCGCGCCGGATGATATTGGCGAGTTCCTCGGTATCGCAAAAGGGGCACGCGGTGCCAGGGCGACGATTATCGTCGGGCTTGCCGCTCGCCTGCTGAACGTCAAATACCAGCGCCACGGGTTATACCTCCAGCGGCACGATCTTGGTGCCATGGAGCTCGAAGACGCCTAGCGCCGCCGCGACCGCGTCGCGATTTGCCGTAGTGATGCCGCCGCCGGGAAGGATGGTCAAACGATCGCCCGCATACTCGATTAAACGAGCCAGGTGATCGAAATTATCCTCGATCGACGTACCGGTCGCACCGCCATGCGTGAGGATGCGCGTAACGCCGCAGTCGGCAAGTGTATCAATCGCATCGAGCTGAGCCTCGGGCGAGAGCTGGTCAAATGCCATGTGGAAGGTGATGTCAAGGGACTCGCGCTTGCACTCCTCGGTCGCACAGCCCGCAGCCATCACGAGAGCGCCGAGGGTGAGCTCGTCGAGCGCCCAGCCGCCGGCACAGGGCTTGCAGCAGCCAAAGACCAGGCCGTCAACGCCGGCGCTCACGGCAAGGCCCAGGTCCATCTCCATCATGCGCAGCTCGTCCTGGTTGTAATGAAAGTCGCCACCACGCGGACGAATCATGCACATCACTCGTGCGTCATGCTCGTGAGCATAGTTGACTGTAGCGCTAATAACGCCGGCGGAAGGCGTGGTGCCACCGACGGCGAGGTTGTCACACAGTTCAATGCGCCCCGCACCGGCCTCGATGGCCGCCGGCACCCGTTCAAAGTGCTCGGCACAAAACTCATACAGCATAGTAGATAGCCCCCAAAGACAGCAGATGTTTTCCGACGGGCATTGTCACACATCCCCATGAAGTTGCGGTGGAATAGGGACTGTTTTGGCGTCTAGCGCCCCCATTTAGTCCCTATTTCACCGCAACTTAAAAGGGGGCGCTGACCGGGTTGGTCAGCGCCCCCTTTGTTGAATGGATTAACCGCCCAGATAGGCCTTGCGGACGTTATCGTCGTGCAGCAGCTCTTGACCGGTGCCGGTCATGGTGATCTTGCCAGTCTCGAGCACGTAACCGCGCGTGGCGATGGAAAGCGCCATCTGCGCGTTTTGCTCGACCAGAAGCACCGTGGTACCGGCCTTGTGCAGGTCCTCGACAATCTGGAAGATCTGTTCGATCAGAATCGGTGCCAGACCCATGGAAGGTTCGTCGAGCATAAGCAGTTTGGGGTTACTCATAAGGGCGCGCCCCATAACGAGCATCTGCTGCTCGCCGCCCGAAAGGGTGCCGGCGACCTGGCGACGACGTTCCTTCAGGCGCGGGAACTGCTCGTAGACGCGCTCCAGGCCCGGAGCCACCGTGGACTTGGGCTGCGTATAGGCACCCATCTCCAGGTTCTCCTCGACCGTCATCTGCAAAAAGGCGCGACGACCCTCGGGAACCTGAGCCAGGCCCTTACCAACCAGCTTATCAGCGGGCGTATGAGTAATGTCCTCGCCCATAAACTTGATGGAACCGGTCTTGGAACGCAGCAGGCCCGAGACGGTCTTGAGCGTTGTGGACTTGCCGGCACCGTTGGCGCCAATCAAGGCCACGATCTCGCCCTCGTTAACGTTAAAGGAGATGTCCTTAATGGCGTGGATGGCGCCGTACCAGACGTTGATGTTGTAGACGGAAAGCATCGGCTCTGCCATTTAGTTCTCCCCCTTATCCTGCTTGCCCAGATATGCCTCAATAACAGCGTCGTTGTTCTGGATTTCCTCTGCCGTGCCCTTGGCGATGACCTTACCAAAGTTGAGCACGCAGATGCCCTCGCAGATGTTCATAACGAGCGACATATCATGCTCGATAAGCATGATAGCAATGCCAAAGGTGTCGCGAATCTTGACGATGTTCTCCATGAGCTCCGCGGTCTCGGACGGGTTCATGCCGGCAGCAGGCTCGTCGAGCAGCAGTAGCTTGGGGTTGGTGGCAAGCGCGCGGACGATCTCCAGACGACGCTGAGCGCCGTAAGGCAGCGATCCGGCCTGCTCGTTTGCCAGATGCTCCATATCAAAGATGGACAGCAGCTCCATGGCGCGCTCGTGAGCAGCCTTCTCGTGCTTCCAATACGTCGGCAGGCGCAGCACGCCCTCAAAGCCGGAGTAACGCTCCTGGTTATGCAGGCCGACCTTGACGTTATCCTCCACCGTCATGGTGTTGAATAGGCGAATGTTCTGGAAGGTACGGGCAATACCCATGCGGTTGACCTGGTAGACCGACTTGCCCGAGGTGTCCTCGCCGTCGAGCAGGATGGTGCCATGCGTGGGCTGGTACACCTTGGTGAGCAGGTTGAAGACCGTGGTCTTGCCGGCGCCGTTGGGACCGATCAGACCGGCGATCTCGGTCTTGCCGATAGTCAGGCTAAAGTCGTCGACTGCCTTAAGGCCACCGAACTCAATGCCCAGGTGGATGCACTCGAGTGCAGGGCGCTCGCCCAGGTCACGATCGGGAACGATGGCGCCAGAAGGATACGGGACCATCTTGCCCTTCTTGAACTCAAATTTACTGGGCATCGGCTGCCACCTCCTTCTTGGAAGCAAAGCGGTCCTTGACGCGACCGAAGAACGCCTTGAGCTGCGGGTTGTTGGTAAAAATCATGACCAGGATCAGCACGATGGCGTAGATGAGCATGCGGTAGTCCGAGAACTGACGAAGCAGCTCGGGAAGCACCGTGAGCAACGCCGCCGCGATGACGGAACCGCGCATGTTGCCCAGGCCGCCCAGGACCACGAACACCAGAATGAGGATCGACGTGTTGAAGTCGAACTTGGTGGCGGAGAGCTGCGAGAAGTTACCGCCGAAGAGAGCTCCGGCAGCGCCGGCGAGGGCAGCGGAAACCACGAAGGCAATCATGCGGTACTCCGTGACGGAGATGCCTACGGACTCGGCTGCAATCTTGTTATCGCGCACGGCCATAATGGCACGGCCGGTACGGCTGCGGACCAGGTTGAGCACGATCACGAGTGCGACCATGACCAGGATGGCACCGGCGAGGAAGGTCGAGTACGTCGACACGCCCGAGGCGCCCTGGGCGCCCTTGATGATGGCGGTGCCGTCCTCGAGCAGGTGCAGGTCGTCGATCGTAGAGTTGCCCGTGATGTTAAAGATCACGTGCAGGCCGCGGGAGTCGACGCCCACAATGAGGCAGGTGACGATCTCTTTGATGATCTCGCCAAAAGCCAGGGTCACGATGGCCAGATAGTCGCCGCTCAGGCGCAGGACCGGGATACCAATCAAGAAGCCCAAGATGGCAGCGGCGATAGCGCCGACCACAATGCTGATGATCAGACGCATCGGATCGGACGGAACGGCGCTCTCCAGCGCGACGGCGGTGACGATGCCCGTGTAGGCACCGACGCTCATAAAGCCCGCGTGGCCCAGCGACAAGTCGCCCGCGATGCCGACGACGAGGTTGAGGGAAATGGCCATGACGATATAGGCCGTGATGGGAACCAGCTGACCGGCGATCATGCGCGGAATCATGTGGTTAGACTGCATAAAGAACACGATGGCGAAGGCCACGATGCACATGGCGTACGTGACAAAGTCGTGACGCGTCTGCTTGTCTTTAAGAAACTTCATAACGCTCACCTACACCTTCTCGGGGACGTACTTGCCCAAGAGGCCGGCAGGCTTGACGAGCAGGACGATGATCAAAACACCAAAGACGATGGAGTTGGCAAGGCTCGTGGAAATGTAAGCCTGCGCCATCGCCTCGATGATGCCGATGAGAATGCCACCGACAAAGGCACCGGGGATGGAGCCGATGCCGCCGAAGACGGCGGCGTCGAAGGCCTTGATGCCAGGCATGGCACCCGTCGTGGGCTGCAGCACCGGCGAGTAGGAGCACAGGAGCACGCCGGCGATGGCGGCAAGCGCCGAGCCGATGGCAAACGTCATCGAGATGGTGCGGTTGACGTTGATGCCCATGAGCTGAGCGGCGGCCTTGTCCTCGGACACGGCGCGCATGGCCTTGCCCATCTTGGTCTTACCTGTAAAGAACATCAGGCCGGCCATGATAACCAGGCAGGCGACGATGGTGACGAGCGAGACGGCGCTTACGTTGAACTTGGCCAAGAACTCCGGCACCTGGAAGGTGACGAGCGAAGTGAAGTTCTTGGGCGTGGCGCCCCACAGAAGCTGCGCGGCGTTCTGCAGGAAGTAAGACACGCCGATAGCCGTGATCAGAACGGCCAGCGGGCCTGCTTGGCGCAGCGGCTTATAGGCCAGACCCTCGATGAGAACGCCGAGAACCGTGCAGACCACACAAGAAAGAATTACAGATACCCAGCCCGGGAGGCCGAGATACGACGTGGCGCAGAACGAGACATAGGCACCGACCATGATGACGTCGCCGTGAGCGAAGTTCAGCATCTTGGCGATACCGTAGACCATGGTGTAGCCCAACGCGATGATGGCGTAGACGCTGCCCATGGACAGGCCGTTGACCAGGTATTGGATAAAGACCGTCATGTTCCACATCCCCCTTTCGAATAGGTTTCCAGTTGATGTATGAAACAGGGACGTTACATCGTCCCTAGATACCAAGCAAGCAGGGAAGGCCAAAACCTCCCCTGCTTGGGATCAAAACCGCTCTATGTAAGGCGGCCAATTAGGCCTGTACGTACTTGCCGTCGGTGATGACGTACGCCGTGGGCTCCTTCTGAACCTGGCCCTTATCGTTCCAGGTGAGCTTGCCGGTCAGACCGTCAACGGTAATCTTGAGCATAGCCTTGGACAGCTTCTCGGCGACCTCGGTCGGGTCGGCGTCGACACCAAGACCGGCCTCCTTGACGGCCTCGGCCACCGCGTGCACGCCGTCGTAGGCGTCGGCGGCAAACTGGTCGGGGGTATCGCCGTACTTATCCTTGTAAGCGTTAACGAAGTCGGCGTTCTTCTCGTCGTCGGCGGAGAACGGGGTCATGAGCAGCAGACCCTCAGCAAGAGAGGTATCGAAGCCCTCAACGCCCAGGATACCGTCCATGCCGTCGCAGCCCATCATCTTGACATCGTAGCCCATGTCCTTGGCGTTCTTGAGCAGGACGGACGCCGGCGTATAGTAGATCGGCGCAAAAATCATGGTGGCGCCAGCCTGCTTGGCCTTGGTCAGCTGGTTGGTAAAGCTCGTGGCGGAGTCGTCCTTAAAGGTCTCCTCGTCAACAATCTCGAGCTTGGACTCAGCGGCCTGGGCCTTAAAGGAATCTGCGATGCCCGAAGAATAGGCGTCGCCGGAGTTATAGAACAGCACGAACTTCTCGTCCGCATACTTCTGCGCCAGGAACTTGGCAGCGTTGACACCCTGGTTGGGGTCGGTGAAGCAAACCTGGAAGACGCAATCCTTGCCGTCGGTGACGTCCTCGGAGGACGCGGACGGGGTGATCATGAACGTCTTGGGGTCGTTACCACACTCTGCGGCAACGGCAACCGACGCACCCGTGGTAGTCGGGCCGACGAGGGCCTGCATGCCCCAGTCGAGCAGGGTGTTGAAGGCGTTGACGGCCTTCTCGCCATCGGCCTGGTCATCCTCGGCCTTGCTGGCAAGCGGCAGCTCCTTGGTCGAAAAATCCTTGCAGCCAAGCTCGACACCCTGGGTAACGGACTTGCCGTAGGACGCGTTGGCGCCGGTCAGCGGGCCGATGGTGCCGATCTTAAACGAAGCGTCGCTCGAAGCGGAACCGCTGTCGCCGCCGTTGGAGGAGCAGCCAGCTAGAATGGACATCGCCCCCAGACCTGCTGCGCTCGCGATAACGCTCCTGCGATTCATAACAGGGTTCAATGACTTACCGGTGAGGCTCGACATGCGGCTCTCCTCTCAAATCTCGTCGGGTTTCGGTTACCCGACAGGCCATCCTTCGCCGTGTTCGGCGTTCGCAAAATAGTAGACGCTTTAGTTGAGAAAAGTGGCGATTATTTCAACTTTTCTTTTGCTTTGTCCATTTATCCATATTTATGCGTATTTCTATCAGTTTATGCAGTTTAGCCACTTTATTATGTGAAAGTAATGTTTCTGTTCTGTTACAAGCGCCCTTGCCCTGAATAAAACGGCCTCACCGGTAGCGCTTTATGCGCACTTAGGCGGCGATGTACTTGCCATCCTGAATCACATAGGCCGTAGCGGGCTTTTCGACCTGGCCCTCGTCGTTCCACGTGAGCTCGCCCGTCAGGCCCTCAATCTTGATCTTGCGCATGGCCTTGGCAAGATCGTCGGCAATGTCGGCACCATCGGCCGTAATATCGATGCCCGCCTTGTCGATGGCCTCGGCGATGGCGTGGACACAATCGTAGGCGTCGGCGGCAAACTGGTTAGGCGTCTCGTCGTAGGCATCCTTATAGGCCTTGACGAAGTCGGCATTCTTCTCATCGTCGGCAGAGAACGGGGTCATGAGCAGCACGCCCTCGGCAAGAGAGGTGTCGAAGCCCTCAACGGAGAGCAGGCCGTCCATGCCGTCGGTACCCATGAGCGTCATGTCGTAGCCCATGTCCTTGGCGTTCTTGAGCAAAACGGACGCCGGCGTGTAGTAGATCGGGGCAAAGATGAGCGTGGCACCGGCCTCCTTGGCCTTGGTGAGCTGGTTGGTAAAGCTCGTGGAAGAGTCGTCCTTAAAGGTCTCGGTATCGACGATGTCGAGCTTGGATGCCTTGGCCTGCTCGGCAAAGGCATCGGCAACGCCCGAGCTGTACGTATCGCCGGAGTTGTAGAACAGGGCGATCTTGGCGTCCGCATACTTCTCGGCCAAGAACTTCGCGGCGCTGGCGCCCATGGTGGGATCGGTGAAGCAAACCTGGAAGACCGTGGTCTTGTCCTTGGTGACGTCGAGCGACGAAGCCGAAGGCGTGACCATAAGCATGTCGTCGGCAATCTCGCCCGAGACGGCAACGGCGGCACCAGTCGTGACGGGGCCGACGAGAGCCTGCATGCCCCAGTCGCACAGGGTATTGAAGGCGTTGATGGCCTTCTCGCCGTCAGCGACGTCATCCTCGGACTTAAGCGAGAGCTTGAGGTCCTTGGTCGAGAAATCCTTGGCGGCGAGCTTGGCACCCTTCTCGGCCGAGACACCATAGGTTGCCGCGGCGCCGGTCAAAGGGCCGATGACACCGATCTTGAAGGTCTTGCCGTCATCGGCGGAGCCGCCGTCCGAGCCACCCGACGAGCAACCAGCGAGTGCTGCGGTGCTACCGAGCGCCGCAGCGCCAGCCAAGAAACTCCTGCGGTTAAGTACGTTGTTGATGCTAAACATGGTGTCCCCCTTTTCGCTGGCCGTGGTGCGGCCGTCTTGCGGTACAGGGCAAACCTTATGGTGCAAACGTTGACAGTTTGTTACGGAAGTTCGTTTGTAGCGAGCGTGTTTCCAATGTTTCCGCAGCGTTTCGGGGGTGGCGTTTTATGCTGCTCCCGCTGCCAGGCAAGCACGCGCCCGCACTTCACGCTAGAATGCACTCAACCTTTAAGCGGTTAATCCATCCATAAGATGCACGAAGGAGCTATCTATGAGCGAACCCCTGCGCACCGTGAACGTCGGTCTGATCGGTCTGGGAACCGTCGGCGGCGGCGTGGCCCGTCTGATCAAGAGCCACCACGATGAGTACCTGGCCGCCTACGGCATCGACCTTAAGCTGACCCGCGCCTGCGCGCTTGCCTGGGAGCAGGCCGAAGCCGCCGGTATTGAGCGCGAGGCCTTTACGAGCGACTGGCACGACGTCGTCACCGACCCCGCCGTCGATATCGTCGTCGAGCTCATCGGCGGCGAGCACCCCGCGACCGAAATCTTCACCACCGCCTTCGAGAACGGCAAGCACGTCGTCTCTGCCAACAAGGCCCTGCTGGGCCGTCATGTCGAAACGCTCGCCGAGAAGGCGCGCGCGTGCGGCGTGCAGATTAAGTGCGAGGCCAGCTGCGGCGGCGGCATCCCCATCGTGAGCACGCTCGAGCACGACCTGGTGGGCAACAAGATCCTGACCATCGCTGGCATTCTCAACGGCACCACCAACTACATCCTGTCGCGCATGGACGCCGAGGGCGCCGATTATGCCGACGTGCTCGCCGACGCACAGGCCAAGGGCTATGCCGAGGCCGACCCGTCCGCCGACGTCGACGGCTTCGATGCCGCCAGCAAGACAGCGATCCTCGCTTCCATCGGCTTTGGCACCCGCGTGACCACCGACGATGTCTACCAGCAGGGTATCCGCACCATCGGCGCCGAGGACATTGCCCAGGCCCGCGAGCTCGGCTACACCATCAAGCTGCTGGGCATCGCACGCAACACAGACGCTGGCGTCGACGTCCGCGTGCATCCCACGCTGATCCCCGCCGACCACATGCTTGCCAAGGTCAACGGCGCCATGAACGCCGTCTACGTGGTAGGCGACGCCGTGGGCGAGACCATGTTCTACGGTGCCGGCGCAGGCTCCTTCCCCACCGCAAGCGCCGTCGTGGGCGACATCCTGTCGCTCTCCGAGCAGATCAGCCGCGGCGTGGCTCCGCTGCCCGAGATTGAGCCCTATGGCCACAACCTCGCCTTTAAGCCCATGGACGAGCTCCAGACCAAGTACTATGTGCGCCTGAAGGTCGCCGACCGCGTGGGCGCCCTGTCCGAGACGGTCGATATCTTTGCCAAGCACAACATCTCGATCTCGCTCATCAACCAGGTCGAGGACGGCAAGTCGGGCGTTAGCGATGCCTGCTCGGTCATCTTCCTGACGCACCGCGCACTCGAGAAGGACGTCCAGGCTGCCGCTGCCGAGCTTGCCAGCGTCGACTGCGTGGCCGAGGTCGCCAACGTCCTGCGCATCGAGGACGTTGAGGCTTGGACCGAAGGCGTCATGGCGAACTAGTTCGGTTTACACCCCACAACGCATTTGCTCGAAGGGCTCCCGTCCGATGTGGGATGGGAGCCTTTTTGTCTCCTGCCCTAAGCACAACGACAGGGCACATTTGCGCGAGCCGCTCATCGGTAACGCGGGCTACCGTTCACCGATATGCAAACACGGCCGATTCCGGTTACGGCTACGCTGTGCTGCGAATGTCCGCCCGCGATGAGAGGAAATACCATGTTGCTCGAGGGCAAGAAAGCAATCATCACCGGAGGCACGCGCGGTATCGGCTATGCCATCGCCTGCCGTTTTATCGAGGAGGGCGCCTCCGTCACTGTCTTTGGCTCGCGTCAAGAGACCGCCGATGCGGCCGTTGAGAAGCTGACAGCCGCCTATCCCGACGCCAAGGTCTGGGGCCGCTCCTGCGACCTCACCTCACTCGAAGCCGTGACCGAGGCCTTTACCCAGGCTGCATCCGACATGGGCGGCTTGGACACGGTCGTCAACAATGCCGGTATCTCCCAGCGTTCACCCCTCTTGGACTACACGGCCGAGGAGTTCGCAAAGGTCATGGACCTTAACGTCGTCGCCGTCTTTAATGGCCACCAGGCTGCCGCCAAGATCATGACCGAAGCCGGCCACGGCGGCACCATCACTACCACAAGCTCGATGGTCGCCAAGTACGGCCAGCCCTCCGGCGTCGGTTACCCCACGTCTAAGTTTGCCGTCAACGGTATGGTCCAGTCACTCTCGCGCGAGCTCGCCCCTATGGGTATTCGCGTCAACGCCGTTGCCCCTGGCGTGACTAAGACTGACATGGTCGCCAACCTGCCCGAAGAGGTCATCAAACCCATCATCGCCACTATCCCTCTCGGCCGCATGGGTGAGCCCGAGGACGTCGCCAACGCCTTCGTTTTCCTAGCGAGCGACATGTCCTCCTATGTCACGGGCGCCGTGCTCCCCGTCGACGGAGCCGCCCGCTCTTAAGGGACCACAAGCCTCAGCTCCCAGCCTCAACATAGTCCAACAAAGAAAGCGCGCCGTCTGCATCAACTGCAGGTAGCGCGCCTTCTTCTGTTTGAAAGGGAAGCTGTGTCCCGGAATTCCGACTCAGACCGGGACGCAGCTTCCCTCAGGGCCATGTTTCGGAAAGAGCGCCCCGTTTTGAACGCCGATTCTGGGATACCGTTTCCGCAACGGGTCTTTCGCGGAAACTGCATCCCACTCTGAGCGCCCATTCCGGGACACAGTTTCCCAACGGCCCCCGTTTCGGAAACCACATCCCGTTCCGAGCCTTCAAAGCGGGACGCGGCTTCCCCGAGAGAGTATCGACTACTTGCCGTCGTCGTCCTCGGCTTCTTCTCTTGCATAGAGCTCCAGCATGCGGCGGCGGTATTCGTGCACGGCGAGCTTGGCGCGCTCCAGGCGGCGGCGCTCACGCGGAGTCAGCTCGGACGGGTCGACCTCGTCTCCATAGGTCTTATCGGCAAGCAGGTGCGCCGCGTCCACGATGCGGGCATCGATGTGGCCGCTCGCTGCCTCGGCGGAAAGACGCTCGGCAATCGTATCGAGCGTAGGCAGGCCCTCGAATACACGACCATGTCCATGCGAGGTCAGCAGCTCGTGCTCGCGTGCGAGCAGACTCGCCAAATCGTGATGGGCGCGCAGAATGTCGAGCGCATCGGATGGATGCTCGGCAACTTCTGCCACGGCGGCGACCGGCGCGGCGTCGACCACGCGGTAGAAGAGCTGCGCGAGCAATGGCATCAAGAACACCGTGATGGCACCGGCGGCAACCATGACCGACGCAATGTCTTGCGACAGCGCGCCCGCGTTGACGGCAACGCTTGTCACGGCAACGATGATCGGCAGCGCCGTGGTGCAGTACAGGGCCACCGTAATGCGACCATACGCCGACACATCGCGCGTCACGGGACAAATGCTCATAGAGATGAGAATGGGCACGGCACGAATAATCAGCAGCGCCACGATAAAGCCCACGAGCAAGCCCGGGCGCGACGCCACGGCCGTCAGATCGATCTTCGCGCCCGATACGGTAAAGAACACCGGAATCAAAAAGCCATAGGCCAGGCCATCGAGCTTGGTCTCGAGCGTATGGTTGCCCTCGGGGATGATGTAGCGCAGGACAAAGCCGGCGGCAAAAGCGCCCAACACGATATCGAGGCTAAAAATAGCGGAAAACGCCACGAGCGTGACCAAAATAAGCACCGTCAGGCGCACGAAGGTCTGCGACGTGGTGTCTGCGCGCTCCTGAATAAAGGCGAAAAACCGGCTGCCGATGCGTTTGGAACGGCCGGGGACCACGGCAAGTAGCACACACACGGCGGCAAATAAGCCCAAGATCAGCAG
>CAVFEY010000035.1:11008-26715 GCA_963621725.1 Firmicutes bacterium AF25-13AC | reverse complement strand
GCGTTGGCGTGATCGGGGAAATTGCGTTGGCGGAATCGGCTAAAGTGCGATGGCGGAATTGGTTGTTTTTACAGTAGCGCTAACATCGAGCGCAGCGCCGACCCCCAGCCGGCGTCGAGCAGGGCATTCCCGCCCAGGACGAGCGCTGCGGAGAGGAGGACGAGCACGGCGGCGAGCGGCTTCCTACGCATCTGCCCTCCCGTCCTCGAAGCGGCAGAACCAGGCCAGAAGGACGGCGGCGGCTGCCAGGGCGAGCACGAGGCCAGCGAGCGCAGTCGTGAGGAGAGGGCCCGCCGCGCGTGCGGCGTCGATGAAGGTCTCCACCCCGAGCGACCCCAGGCGCGCGGGCCAGGCGAGCGGCACCCAGCTCAGGGGCGTCGCCAGGGCACCGGTGAGCTCGCCGGTCATGAGGCCGTGCGCAAGTCCGCCCACTGAGAAGAACGCGAGGAGCATCCCCGCCGCGCCGGCGCAGATGGCGGCGTTGCGGCCGAGGCGCAGGGCCACGCCGAGCCCCAGCGCGTAGAGGGGCAGGCTGCCCAGCACGATGCCCGCCCAGGCGGCCGCAAGCGGAGTGGGCCCGAGCGGCAGGCGCCCAGCGGCGGCGAGCACGGCCCCGAACACGCCGAGCGCCACGGCCAGCGCGCCTGCGCCGAGCGCCGCAAGGGCGAGCAGCTTCGCCGTGACGGCGCGCCCGCGCGAGGGGACCGCCGTGAGGTTGGCGAGGCGCCCGGCAGCGCGCTCCTCGTCCACGGCGAGCCCGCAGACAATGGCGGACATGAGCGGCATGAGGGCGCCGAGGAACTGGGCGTAGGCGTCCGCGCCCAGCGCCGGGTCCCATCGGGTTACGGAGAAGTACTCGCCGCAGGCAAGACCGGCTGCCAGGCCGCAGACGAGGTGCACCGCCGTGAGCGGGGAGCGCGCCAGACGCAGGGCCTCGGAGAGCAGGGCCCGCGGGAGAGTCATGCGCGGCGTCGGGTCGGAGAGTCGTGTCATGGCCATCACCTCTCCTCGGAGCGCGCGAACCAGGCCGCGCCCGCCGCCGTGAGCGCGGCGAACGCGAGCGCGCAGACCGCAAGGCCCGCCAGCGTGAGCATGCCGTCCGCCGTGAGCGCCCCGCCGAGCGCCATGTCCGCCGCGAGTGGCTCGCCGCTCGGCAGCACGGGGATGAAGCTCGTGGGGATGACCATGCTCGCCGACGGCGGAAAGAGCTGCGGCAGCGGCACCAGCGACCAGGCGAACCCACCCACGAGCTGCGCGGCGAGCGGGCAGAAGATGCCCGCGAGCATGCCGAGCCGCGCCGTGAGGAAGAGCCCTGCGGGGATCATCCACGCCGCGGTCACCGTGTTGACGAGCGCGCAGAGGAGCATCGTGAGCGTGCCCGCGACCGTGAGGCCCTGCGAGGAGAACGCCGAGCCCGCGAGGTAGATGCCGAAGACCACGAGGTTCGAGAGCGTGCAGAGCGCGAGGCACCAGAGCGCCTTGGCCCACCAGGCGCGCCCGAGCGGGAAGCCCAGGCCCAGAAGCCCCCGCATCCGCGTGCGAGCGTCCGCCCGCGCGACGCACGCCACCACGAGCGAGAGAGACACGGGCAGGAAGAGCGCGTACCAGTAGTTCCACGCGCTGAAGATCTGCACGCCCCGGTAGGGCATCGCGCCGAGCAGCGGCATCGGCAGCGCCATGAGCACGGCCAGGCGAACCGGTGCCGCGTGGCGCGACTTCAGGGCCTCGGCGCGCAGGCCCGCGAGCAGGCCGCCTTTCTCGCCCGTCATGCCGCCACCTCCCCGCGCGCTCGTCGCCCCTCCCGGCAGACGCTCATGAAGAGTTCCTCGAGGTCCTGCCCGGGTCGAAGCGCATCCTCGTAGGCGAGGCGCCCCCCGTAGATGATGCCGATGGTGTCAGCCATCTGCTGCACCTCGGAGAGGATGTGGCTCGAGACGATCACCGTCGTACCCGCCGCCGCGAAGCCGCGGATCTGGTCGCGCAGCTCCTCGATGCCGATGGGGTCGAGGCCGTTGGTGGGCTCGTCGAGCACGAGCAGACGTGGCCGAGCGATCAGCGCCAGCGCGAGCCCCAGGCGCTGCCGCATGCCCATCGAGAAGCGCCCGGCGCGCTTCTTCCCGGTGTCCGCGAGGTCCACGGCGGCGAGCACCTCATCTATGCGGCTCTCGGGAAGGCCCAGCAGCGTTGTGCGCACGCGCAGGTTCTCGCGCGCGGTGAGGTTGGGGTAGAGCGGCGCCTCCTCGATGAGGCTGCCGATTGCGTAGAGGTCCTCGCGGCGCCAGGCGTGCCCGGCAAAGAGGATCTCCCCGGCCGTCGGCCGCAGCATCCCGCAGATCATCTTGAGCGTTGTCGACTTGCCGGCGCCGTTGGGGCCGAGCAGCCCGTACACCTCGCCCTCGCGGATATGAAGGCTCACGTCGGCTACGGCGTCCTGCGCCTGGTCGCCGCTGCCGAAGCGCTTGGTGAGCCCGCGCGTCTCGAGCATGTAACCCATGGGTTCGTCCTTTCTCTTCCGGGCGCGCGGGCCGAGTCGCCGTGCCCGCGCGCCTTACCTTTCGGGTTCACCATCCATGGTGGGGCGCGTTTCTAACGAAGCTGTAACGGCCGTTGGGCTCTTTTGGCGCCAGCCCTTTTCGACCCGTACGCCACTCATGGTATGTTTATCGCGATAACAAGGACGGAGGTGCCCGTGGCACGCAATAAGTACCCGGAGGAGACGGTCGAGAAGATTCTCGACGTTGCCGAGCGGCTCCTCGTGGAGCGCGGCTACGAGCACACCACGATGATCTGAAGAGCAATACGCTAAATCGAAACAGGCAAACCCTGGAGACGCGATTTTCGCCATAACGAGCAAGAATATCGAAGATGTCTGCACACCATTGGCGTAGGAAGGGGAACAGCCAGTTGCAATCAGCGGACACTCTTGCGCGTATGCGACCGAAAGCATTATCCCGAGATACCTAGCATATTTAATCAGGGCTGCCAGTGGCAGCGTGAGGGCAATCTAGGGGTGGCGGTTCTGCCCGCTGCCGTCCCGTGCTGATTCTGGCTTGCGAGGCGATTCTGCTATTCTGCGAGTTGAAAAGGTTCCACTCCGGCGACAAGAGCTCCCCTGCTCTTCCGCGAACAGCGGATAGCCGGGGTGGTCGTTTGTTAGTAGTACTTTTTGAACGATAAAGTTACCGTGATAATCAAGCGGTTGACTGCCGTTGCCTAAGCGGTTTTATCATATCGTTGCCGCAGTCCCCGGCGCAGTGCGCAGCTCCTGCCGAATCTTCCGAAAGCGTTCCGGGACTTCGGCAAGCTCCATCTTCTGCGGGGCATCGACCGTACCCGCTTCCTTCGCCGTTTCGTAATACCAGCACTTGTAATCCACCATCTCCATGGTGTGCTGCAATTCCTCCATCTGCTGTTTCAGAACTTCTTGTTGGCGCCGGAACATGGCAAGGCGCAGATCGATGGTGCTGTCTCCTTGCAGCGCCATCTCGATGTACTGCCGGATGTCCTTGATGGACATCCCGGCTTTCTTCATGCAGCCGATCACCTGCAGCCATTCGATATCCGATTCCCGGAACATGCGAATGCCACCGGAGGAGCGCTCCACGAAGGGCAGCAGCCCCTCCTTGTCGTAGTAGCGCAAGGTGGACGCCGCAACCCCCAGCAGCTTCGCCATCTCTCCCACCGTATAGACCATCTGAAAACCCCTCCGAATTATTCCAGAATCCCCTTGACTTAAAGTTAACTTCAAGTTCTAGGATGCACATGAAGTTCAAAGGAAGCATGCTTCCAAACAGAATGTTTGTCAATCATAAGGAGGGGAATCGAACGTGAACAGGCCGTATGTTTTCTGCCACATGATGTGCGCTTTGGACGGAAAGATTATGGGCGGTTACATGGGAACGCCGCAGGGCAGAGCGGCGGGCGATGCGTTCTACGACATCGCCTTCGGGAAAGAGCCCTTTTACCATCACCAGGGCTGGCTGTCCGGCAGGGTGACGACGGACGACAACTTCACCTTCTACAGGAAGCCGGACCTGGACGAAGATGCGCCGGCCGTTCCGGCAGGTGATTTCATCGCGCAGCCGGACTTCGGAATGTTCTATGTCTCCGTGGACCCCCACGGCAAGCTGGGGTGGGAAAGCAGCACCCTGCGCTATGTGGACACCACCGCCCATGTCGTCGAGGTGCTGACAGAGCAGGTCGGCAACGCCTACAGGGCATTTTTGAGAAAGCTGGGAATCTCGTACATCATCGCGGAAGAAACGGAGCTGGATCACGGTCTGGCCCTTTCCAAGCTGAAAGAAAAATTCAGCATCAAGACCCTGATGCTGGGCGGCGGCGGCGTGCTGAACTGGTCGTTCCTGCAAGCGGGGATGTGCGATGAGATCAGCATCGTGTTGGCGGCGGCGGCAGACGGGAGCCCGGATACGCCGCCGGTTTTCCGAGCCGCAGAAGGCATTTCGGAGAGCAAGGCCCTTGGCTTCACGCTGAAAGAGGCGAAGGCTATGGACGGCGGGGCGGTCTGGCTGCGCTATGGCGTGAATCGATAATCCTTAACAGGAGGTTTCAATTATGAGGTATGAACAAAAAGAGCAGTTCGAGAAGGTCAACGCATTCGGCACGGGAACGGCGAACAACGCCTATGCCCAGTATTTCACCGGCGATTCGTTCCTGAATCCGCTGACCGATCCGGAAGGCGGCCTGTTCGCCGCCAACGTGACCTTCGAGCCGGGATGCCGCAACAACTGGCATATCCACCACGCGGACAAAGGAGGCGGTCAGCTCCTGCTCTGCACGGCTGGCGAGGGCTGGTACCAGGAGGAAGGCAAGGCCGCCGTCAGCCTGCACGAGGGCAGCGTTGTGATGATCCCCGCCAACGTCAAGCACTGGCACGGAGCGAAGAAGGACAGCTGGTTCAGCCATATCGCCGTGGAGGTTCCCGGCGAGAATTGCGAGAACGAGTGGTGCGAGCCGGTATCCCATGAAGAGTACGCAAGGCTGTAGGGAGGAACGAAACATGGCAGTCAAGCAGACGGCAGGCAGAGATGCCCTGGGCGAATTTGCCCCGAAATTCGCGGAACTGAACGATGACGTGCTCTTCGGAGAGGTCTGGAGCCGAGAGGGGCAGCTCAGCCTCCGTGACCGCTCCCTCGTGACCGTCGTCGCGCTGATGGCTCAGGGGCTTACCGATGAGAGCTTCCGCTATCACCTGACGACGGCAAAGAAGAACGGTATTACAAAAGAAGAAATCGCGGAGGTCGTGACCCATGCAGCCTTCTACTGCGGCTGGCCCAAGGCGTGGGCGGTTTTCCGCATGGCAAAGGATATCTGGGGCGAGGAGTAGAACGATGATCTTGAATGAAACCTACTCGTTGGCAAACGGAGTTCAGGTTCCCAAGCTGGGACTGGGCACCTGGTTCATCGACGATGCCGAGGCGGCGGAAGCCGTTCGCGAGGCGGTAAAGCTGGGCTATCGCCTGATCGACACCGCGCAGGCCTACGGAAACGAACGCGGCGTCGGCGAGGGCGTGCGCACCTGCGGCGTTCGCCGGGAAGAGCTTTTCGTCGCCAGCAAGATCGCGGCAGAGCTGAAGACCTACGAGGATGCGGCGAAGTCCATCGATGAGACGCTGGAGAGGATGGGGCTCGGCTACCTCGACCAGATGATTATCCACTCTCCCCAGCCGTGGAGCGAGTTCCGTGTGGAGAAGCGCTATTTCGAGGAGAACAAGGAGGTCTGGCGTGCGTTGGAGGATGCGCGGGCGGCGGGCAAGGTCAAGGTAATCGGCGTGTCCAACTTCCTGCAAGATGACCTTGAGAACCTCCTGAGCTCTTGCCGCGTGATGCCCATGGTCAATCAGATCCTCCTGCACATCACCAACACCGATTCGGCATTGGTGGACTTCTGCAAGGCGCAGGGCATTCAAGTGGAGGCATACTCTCCCATCGCCCACGGCGAGGCGCTGAAGAATCCGGCGATCGTTAAGATGGCAGAGAAGTACGGCGTATCTGCCGCCCAGCTCTGCATCCGCTATGTCCTTCAGCTTGGAGCCGTCGCGCTTCCCAAGACGGCAGATCCCGCCCACATGGAAAGCAACGCGGACGTGGATTTCGCGATCTCCGAGGAAGACATGGAAACTCTCAAGAACATGGAGCGCATCGCCAACTATGGTGAATTCAGCGCATTTCCCGTGTTCAGCGGAAAGCCTCTTGCATGAGGAGAGAGCGTGAAATGAAAACCTTGATTCTGTACTACTCCTATGGAGGCAACACGAAGCGCATCGCCGAGATGATCCAGAGGGAAATCGGCGGGGATATTGCTCGTATGGATACGGTTGTTCCCTACGATGGCGATTATGATGAAGTCGTCAATCAGGGGCAGCGTGAGATTGCCAAGGGTTATTGCCCGGAACTGAAGCCGCTGCACATTGGCTGGAGAGATTACGACGCCATCATCCTGGGTTCTCCTGTCTGGTGGTACACCTTTGCGCCCGCCATGCGCAGTTTCCTGGAGCGGGCTGATCTGACCGGGAAGACCGTGTATCCGTTTGCCACCAATGGCGGCTGGCTGGGACACGCGCTGAAGGACTTTGAGGAAGCCTGCAAAGGCGCAATCGTGATGCCGGGCCTCGATGTGCAGTTCGATGAATCCATGCTCCGTACCTCTGAGAAAGATATTCAGGCATGGATTAATACTATCCGCAGATAATCGATCTGCAGCTTTCGATATCCGCCACAGAGCTGGCAAGGATTTGGGACGATCCCAAAAATGCAAACAGAGCGTTCCGACTTTCCGACGGAACGCTCTTCGCTCCCTTCGTGCCCTTTTTCCTCGCCTTCACCGGGCGACCCGGGAGCTGGGGCTGGCAGACGCCTCTCTGCTCTTCGTCCACAACGTCCAGGGAAATCTCGCGGTCAACCGCCTGCTCGGTTGGAGGCGAGGGCCCGAGTTCGCCTACGCCCAGGAGCTGCTCAGCGCCTATTCCGAAGGGGGCATGCGGGCGGTATCGGCTCGTCACGATTCCCGTAGTTGATCTTGACTGTGGACTCCTTACAAGTCTTGCTCGAGATCGAGCGGAGACTGGGCCCTGCCGAATCGGAGCTATGGCGACCAAAAATGTTGCCAGAAGACGCCGTCGACACTGTTTGCGATGGGGTAGAGCTCGATGGCGGTTCGGCACAGTCTGTTTCAACGGTTTCGCGGGGCGTTGATGGCGTGAAGGCGGCCGTTGGAAAGAAACTCATTTCCGTGGGGAAGAAACTTCTCGGTGAGTAAAGCTCATCGGAGCGGGGATAGAGCTTTGTCTGCGGGGTACGAAATGCTGGCTAGTGGTTGCGACGCCTTGTTGCGGAAATACCAACTGCTGCAACTGCGCCACCGGCAACACTCAGGGCGACAGCCATCGCACCGTTGTCGCCCGTCGCGGGTAGGGTGGTCCCGGCTGGTTTAACCGCCGCTACTGCCTTAGTGGAAACGGGATTTGCCGCGGGCTTTTCTGCCTTGGGCTTCGGTGTGGGGTCGGGCTTGGTTTCCGGTTCGGGTTTGACCTCTGGGCTCGGTTTAACACTTGGATCGGGTTTGGAACCGCTCGTATCGGTTGCAATCAAGTGCACGTCGCTGTCGAAGACGTAGCGGATGTAGTAATCGTGCCGCGTCTCGTGCATAATCCCCTGCCCGCTGTCGAAGTCGCGGTCAACGTGTGTGCCAAGGCGGGTTGAGCTGGTGAGGTTCAGTCTGTAAGGGATTTGGTCGTCGGCGTAGCCGCCTGTAAAGACGGCGGTTGCTCTAACGTGATTGTCGATCATGGTCAGGGCAATAGAGACGCTGGCCTCTTCGGGGTTCTCGGTTTTTATAAGGCCTTCGGTATCGGTGTCGATCTTGAAGAGATGGACGGTGTCGTTAAGCCCGTAGATGAAGTCCTCGGGTTTGTCGGGGAAATCGTATACAAACGCCTCATTCTGGACCAACATGAAGGCAGGAGGGAGCTCCAGGTCATAGTTATGGTCGACAACGGTGGTAGCTGTGAGGCTGCCTTCCGCGTTGGCTTCGTCGCAGGTAATGGGTGCTGCGACATCGGTTTCGGGCATTTCTGTCGCCAGTGCTGCGCAGGGTAGCAAAAGCAGTCCTGCCACAAGAATGCTTACTCCGAAGGCGGCGATTCTGGCGTCTGCATGACGCTTGACGTCGCGGATAGACAGGCCAGTCCGTTTGTTATGGGTCTGCGGTGCAACATGCTGTCCATACATAAGACGCTCCTTGTTCGTAGGCCGGTTTCCGCGGATCTATATTGCGCCTGGCCGATGCGGCTAGGCTCTTTCACGCGAACGCTTATGCGAGCAGGGAGAAAGCTCAAGCTAATTTTCTCACAGTCGATACTTTGCGAGCAACGATTTGCTGTTCAATTTTCGGAGAGAGAGTCAAGACAGTCGAGGAGTTATCAGGCGGTGAGATTATGTCTAGAGAACACTGACGAGAGATGTGGCCTGCAGACGACTGAATAGCTCCATCCGTTTTGGTTACAACGAAATGTATGCCGCGCGCCTGCGGCATGAAGAAGGGAGATTCTTATGAATATCGTTGTATTGAGCGGTAGCCCGCGCAAGGGCGCCAATACCGACACCATGGTCGAGGCGTTTGCTGAGACCGCGCGTGAGGGTGGCCATACGGTCGAGGTCATCCGCGTTGCCAGTAAGAAAATCGCTGGTTGTCTGGGGTGTCAGTATTGCTTCGCCCACGAGGGCACTTGCGTGCAGAAGGATGACATGGCCAACGTGATCGAGTCGCTGAAAGACGCCGACATGGTTGTCTTCGCTTCGCCTATCTACTGGTTTGATATCACTGCGCAGGAGAAGGCCGCCATCGATCGCCTATACGCTTTCGGTGCTACGGGCTTCCCGTTCACCAAGACGGCCCTTTTACTCGATAGCCACAGCGAGGGCGTCTATGATGCGGCGATCGCTATGTACAAGTCGACCTGTGCGTACTGCAAGTGGGAGGACCAGGGCATTGTCGCCATCAGCGGTATGACCGAGCGCGACAGCATGGCATCGTCGCCCAAGTTGAAAGAGGTGCGAGAGCTCGCTCGCAAGCTCGCCTAAGGACAAGAAGAACGCATGGCAATCAGCGTTGGCGGAAAGCCTACTTCCCTTACCAAGAGGATTACTGATTGCCATGCGTTGATGTCCTTATGGACAATCTCCGCGTGCTAGGAGACTTTCTCGCTCAGGAACTCCCTGAATGCGGGGATGTCAAAGCCAACGAGACCACGCCCACGTTCCCCGATGACGCCGTCCTCGAGAAGGCGGCGTTTGTATTGGCTTGCGTAGTTGCTGGCGACGCCCATGCGTTTGGCTATCTCCGAGACCCTGCTGGGGCCAGAATCGGGCAGCATCGCGAGTAAAAACTCAATGTCTTTATCGGAAAGCTCTCGATAGGTCGTTTCGAGAATGCGATCACGCAGCTCCATGCGTGCGAGTAGGGAACCCTGCTGGACATCGGATGCACTGATTTGGGGCGAGTTCTCCGAAACATCCCAAGTGCGATATCCGACGAGCTGCATCATGTAGGGGAATCCGTCGACGGCCTTCACAGCATTCTCGAGCGCTTCTGGTGTGATTGAACGTCCTCCGGCCTCAACGGTTTTGCGAAACGCGTTTGCAATTTCAACGTCAGTGATTCGTCTTAACTGATGATATTGGGAACGCCTGAGGAACGAGACGGAATCGTTACGCAGCAACGCCGATACTTTGTAGGGCAGTCCTGCCATGAGTAGGGCAACTTTTTTACCTTCGCGTACAAAGTGCTGGTAAACAGAGGCAAATTGAAGCATTTCTTCGAGATCGACGGTGACTTCATCGATGGTGATGAGAAGTCCGATGTCATGTTTTTCGAGTTGCTTAAAGATGCCATTCATGCGCGTGCGCCAGTTGCCCTGAGCCTCTTGAGCATATGTCCAATCGATGCCCACTGGGCCAATTTGAACACCGTTTATGCGCGCGTGAGGCTGTGAGAGGTAGCTATCTGCGGCTTCTTTGGTTCGCTCGACAATATCTTCGAGCATGCCTGGCATGGCGGAGACATTTGCTGCGATCCAACCGTGTTCAAGCGCCGTTTCTGAAAGGAGCGAGAGAAGCGCCGTCTTGCCCGTTCCCCTTGCGCCCGTAAAAATGGTTGACAGGTTGGGATCTCCCGGGCCGTTGATAAAGCCACGGTTGATGTCACGCAGGATATGCTCGCGACCCGCTAGAAAGGGAGGGACGCTTCCGAACGTCGGGGTAAAGGGGTTCTTGCTGTACTCCATGGTAGCTCCTTTGCAAGTTTTGCTAACTTTTGCAAGTTTTGCTAACTTTTGCAAGTTTTGCTAACGACTGACCAAAGGGCATCGAAGCAGTGGCGCTGACATTTTTTACGCAGAAAAATAAGCAGAAATCAATTTATCTGCGTTAAAAAATAGTTGAGAAGAAAAACGACGAGTCCCGGGCGCAATGCCGTTGCGTTCCGGGCCTCGTCGCTTTGCGAAGTATCTAACGATCTCGTTGCCGTCGTCCTAGTCAAACAGGCTCGGCATGTCGTTTTCTTTCATGAGGGCACCGGCTGAGGGGAGGCTCTGCGCGGTGAACTTCTCGGCCGAGACGCCGGCGCCAAGAATCTCCTCGGTCGTGCCGACGGTGGTGACCGAGCGGCCCTTCTTGGCCGTGAAAGCCTGGACGCCCTGCGTGTTGGTGGTCGTCTTGGTCTTGAGCAGCGACGTGTTGAAGTTCATCAGGCGGTAGTCGCTCGAGACCAGCGCGATGTCACGATCTGTGTTGAGCACCTGGGCATACAGCAGCTTGCTGCCGCCGTAGATGGCGTTCTTGAGGCGTTTGCGGTTGGTCTTGGTGACGTATCCAGAAAGCGCGACGCGCACCGCGCGGCCGTTCTCAAAGACGAACAACACGTCGGCCTTGTAGTCCTCGGGGTCGATGACCCAGATGACACTCTCGTCGGGTTCCATCTCAAGATCGGTCGGCAGGTACGAGCCCAGCTGGGCCGACTTGGTGTCCTCAAATGCCGCAACCTTGCACTTGTACACCTGGCTCTTGTTGGTAAACACGAGCAGCTCGTGCGTGTTGGAGGACGGGAACTCGATAAAGGGTTTGTCGCCGTCCTTGTACTTGAGCGTGGTCGTCTTTTTGAGTACGCGGTCCGTCATCTTCTTAAGGTAGCCATCGCGCGAGAGCATGATGGTGACCGGGTACTCCTCGACCTCGGGCTCCAAGCTTACTTCGATAACCTCATGGGGCTCGATCCTGCCCGTGCGGCGCGGCATCACATACTTCTTGTTGACCGCGGCCAGCTCGTCGCTGATGACCTTCTTGATGTTCTCCTCGCTGGAGAGGATCTCCTCAAGCTCGGCAATCTCGCCCTCAAGCTTAGCGATGTCCTTGGTGCGGTTGAGGATGTACTCCTCGTTGATGTTGCGGAGCTTGAGCTCGGCAACAAACTCGGCCTGGGTCTCGTCGATGTCGAAGCCGCGCATAAGGTTGGGCACGACCTCGGCCTCGAGCTTGGTGCCACGGATGATGGCGATCGCCTTGTCGATGTCGAGCAGGATCGCCTCGAGGCCGTGCAGCAGGTGCAGGCGCTCGGACTTTTTTCCCAGGTCAAAGTTAATGCGGCGACGCGTGGACTCAATACGCCACTTGACCCACTCGTGCAGGATCTGACGCACGCCCATAACGCGAGGGTAACCATCGACCAACACGTTGAAGTTGCATGAGAACGAATCCTGCAGCGTGGTCGAGCGATAGAGCTTGGCCATGAGCTTGTCGGGGTCGACACCGCGCTTAAGGTCGATGGCGATGCGCAGGCCCGAGAGGTCGGTTTCGTCGCGGATGTCAGCGATCTCCTTGACCTTGCCCTCTTTGGAGAGCTTGACGATGCGCTCGATGATGACATCGGTCTTGGTGGTGTAGGGGATCTCGTAGACCTCGATGATGCGCTCTTCGGGAATCCAACGCCAGCGGGAGCGAATCTGGAAGCTGCCCAGGCCGGTCTCAATAATCTTTTCCATCTCCTCGCGGCGGTAGATGATCTCGCCGCCGGTCGAGAAGTCGGGCATGGGCATGTACTCGAGCAGGTCGCAATCGGGATCCTGCAGGTAGTGCATCGTGGCGGTGCAGACCTCGTTGAGGTTGAAGCCGCAGATGTCGGACGCCATGGCGACGCCGATGCCCTTGTTGGCCGAGACAAGGATGTTGGGGAACGTGGTGGGCAGCAGGCGCGGCTCCTTCATGGCACCGTCGTAGCTGTCGACGAAGTCGACCGGGTCCTTGTCGATGTCCTTGAAGATCTCGGCGCTGATGGGGGAGAGCTTGGCTTCGGTATAACGCGAGGCGGCGTAGCTCAGGTCGCCCGAATAGTACTTGCCAAAGTTGCCCTTCGACTCAACGAACGGTGCGAGCAACGCCTCGTTGCCGGTTGCCAGGCGCACCATCGTCTCGTAGATCGCGGCATCGCCGTGCGGGTTGAGCTTCATGGTCTGGCCCACGATGTTGGCGCTCTTCTGGCGCTCGCCCTTGAGCAGACCCATCTTGTACATGGTGTAGAGCAGCTTGCGGTGCGAGGGCTTAAAGCCGTCGATCTCGGGGAACGCACGCGAGACGTTGACGCTCATGGCGTAGGGCATGTAGTTGACCTCGAGCGTCTGCGTGATCGGCTGGTCGGTGACCTCGGAGTGCAGGCCGATGACGTTCTCGGCGTTAACCTGCTTTTTCTTTGGCTGGTTCTTCGTCTTCTTCTTTGCCACGATATCCTCTTGAACTTCTTATGGGCCGTCGTTATCGATTTGCTGCTACTGCAGGTCCAGCTGGTCCAGGTATTCCTTGCCGTGCTCGGAGATATGGCGCTTGCGGCCTGCCTCGTCGTTGCCCAGCAACAGGTTGAACATAGTTTCCATCCTGGTGACGTCCTCGGGCTCCACCTTGATCAGACGACGCGTCTCGGGGTTCATGGTAGTGAGCCACATCATGTCCGGATCGTTCTCACCAAGACCCTTGGAGCGGTTGATGGAACACTTCTGGTCGCCGATCTCCTTGAGGATGCCGTTCTTCTCGAGCTCGGTGTAGGCAAAGTAGGTCTTCTCTTTGCAGTTGATCTCGTAGAGCGGCGACTCGGCGATATACACGTAGCCCTCGTCGATAAGCGTTGGCACCAGGCGGTAGAGCATGGTGAGTACGAGCGTGCGGATGTGGTAGCCATCGACGTCGGCATCCGTACAGATGATGACCTTGTTCCAGTTGAGGTTGTCCAGGTCAAAGGCACCGAGGTTCTTGATGCGTTTGTCTTTGATTTCCACACCGCAGCCCAGCACACGCATGAGGTCCATGATGATGTCGGACTTAAAGATGCGCGGATAGTCCTCCTTCAAGCAGTTGAGGATCTTACCGCGGACGGGCATAACGCCCTGGAACTCGGCATCGCGCGAGGTGCGAATGGCGCCCGCTGCCGAGTCGCCCTCTACGATGTAGATCTCGCGACGGCTCTTGTCCTTGGAGCGGCAGTCGATGAATTTCTGCACGCGGTTGGCCATGTCAGTCTTCTGCTGCAGGTTGGTCTTGATGCTCTGGCGCGTCTTCTCGGCATTCTCGCGCGAGCGCTTGTTGATGAGCACCTGCTCCATGATCTTGTTGGCGGCGTCTTTGTTCTCGATTAAGTAGGTCGAGAGGCGTTCCTTAAAGAATGCCGTCATGGCCTGCTGGATAAAGCGGTTATTGATGGCCTTCTTGGTCTGGTTTTCGTAGGACGTCTGGGTGGAGAAGCAGTTGGTCACCAGCACCAGACAGTCCTGGACGTCCTGCCACTTAATGCCGCTCTCGTTTTTGTTGTACTTGCCCTGTTGCTTAATGTAGGCATCGATGGCACTGGTCAGAGCGCTACGGGCCGCTTTCTCGGGCGAGCCGCCGTTCTCGAGCCACGATGAGTTGTGGTAGTACTCCTGCATCATGAAGGTGCGCGAGAAGCACATGCACGCGGTGATTTTTACGTTGTAATCGGGCAGGTCCTCGCGATCGCGACCGCGACGGTCGGCCTCGATAAAGAAGGGCTCGGTAAGGTAGTCGGTGCCGACCTTCTCGAGCACGTAGTCCTCGATGCCCTTGGGGTAGCAAAAGTCCTCTTCGGAAAACTCGCCATCGTCGCCCTCGATGCGCAGACGGAAGGTCACGTTGGCGTTGACCACGGCCTGACGGCGCATGGTCTCGCGATACCAATCGTGGGGAATGCTAATCGAGGTAAAGACCTCAAGATCGGGGCGCCACTTGATAGTGGTGCCGGTGCGGTTCTCGTCGCTGGGCTCAATCTCGAGTGCCTTCTTCTTGGCGCCGACAACCTTGCCCTTCTTAAAGTGTAAGGAGTACTTGTTACCGTCACGCCAGACGGTAACGTCCATGTACTCGGAAGCGTACTGGGTCGCGCACGAGCCCAGGCCGTTGGTGCCGAGCGAGAAGTCGTAGTCGCCGCCCTGGTTGTTATTGTATTTGCCGCCGGCGTAGAGCTCACAAAAGACGAGCTCCCAGTTAAAGCGCTTCTCGGAAGGGTTCCAGTCGAGCGGGCAGCCACGGCCATTGTCCTCTACCTGAATGGAGCCATCGCGAAAGGCGGTAAGGGTGATGAGCTTGCCGTAGCCCTGGCGCGCCTCGTCAACGGCGTTGGACAGGATCTCGAAGGCGGCATGTGCGCAGCCGTCGAGCCCGTCCGAGCCAAAGATGACGGCGGGACGCAGGCGTACGCGCTCCTCGTCCTTGAGCTGGCGGATACTGTCGTTACCATAGTTTGCGGTGTTTTTTGCCATACTCGCTCTCTCGGTGCTCCCTTGCTGCGTTTAAGTCATATAGATAGTCAAGGTAGCATAGCCCAGCCCACAGACGATTCCAACCAACACGAAATCCATCGAACAATCGTTCGATTAGATAATGAATGCTTGGAGTACGGGAGGGACCTGTCCTGTCCTATCCAAACATCTGCGGCAGGTCGATGAAGACGGTTCGATCGCTTTTGCCGGCTTCGAAGCCCGAACGGGAGAAGAATCCATAGCGATGGCACTTGAGCCCCGTTGCCTCGACTTGGGCGATTTCCTCGTCGACCATTTTTTGCGTGATGGGGGATTTGCGGAACTTTGCTTCGTAGAATGCGTAGCCCTCGGGGTCTTGCGTTACCACATCGAATTCGCCGCTCGTTTTGTTTGCGGGATCGTCGTACCAGTACTTGCCTATGGCGTCGAAAGCCGGTTCGATCTTGCCGGTCCTGTTCTGTCGCACGAGGTATTGACGGCAGATCTCCTCGAACATATGAGGAACGTAGTTTTCCTCGAAGTCTTGGAAGACGTGACGATCATAGAAGACTTCCGGGTCGAGCAGCTGACGCGCTGAGGCATTGCGGAAAACATAGCGATAGTAAAAGAGCGAAAGCGGATCCACTACAAAGTAGCCAGACTTGCGCTTGTTCGTAGGGTCGTTGATGGGTGCACGCTTTTGGACGATTTCGAGTGACATGAGCTTGTCGAGCACGTCTGCCATGGCCGGACCGCTCGAGACGTGCGACTGTGCCAGCACGTCCCCCCAACGGGAGTAACCTTGTGCGAGAGCCCCGAAAACTTCGTTGGCGTTGGTCATCTTCGAGATCTCGGCGTTGAGATAGGACGGCACCTCGCTTTCTAAGCGGGCGCCAG
>CAVFEY010000035.1:0-10998 GCA_963621725.1 Firmicutes bacterium AF25-13AC | reverse complement strand
CGCTTTGGGATTGATCGATGAGGCGATTGTAAAAGGGGATGCCGCCAAAAACGCTATAGAGCCGCACCTTGTCCTCGGGCGAGAACGCGGGATAGAACTTCGCAGCGTCAAAGTAATCCATGGGCTTAAGCTCAAGCGCGAGATCAATTCGCCCGTAGAGGGGGCTTTCATGCTCGATGAGGGATTTCATAATCTCAACGTAGGAGCCGCACAGGACAATGTTTAAACGTGAGTCTTCCCTGTGAGCGTCGATTGAGGTCTGAAGAATGCTGTCTAAGCCTTTAACCGCATCTCTCAAGTAGGGGTATTCGTCGAGAACGAGGGTAATGTTCTTGTCTTTGGCTTGGGCAAACAGAAATTCGATGAGCTCGCGGATGCCTGTGAAGGCGAGCGGAGGAAAGCTCAGCGCTTCAGCAACAAGGACGGACAGACTCTCGAGGTTGTCTGCCTCGGAGGTTTGGCGGCACTCGTAATAGACCGTTGCGACGTCTGACAAATCCGTTAGCGCCTGCTTGATGAGCTCACTTTTTCCGACGCGACGCCTGCCGTAAATGAGAACATTGCGCTGCTCGGGTGCTTTGAGCGTTTTCTTAATACGGGCGAGTTCACGCTCCCTGCCAATGAATTCCACTTACTCGGTTCCTTCCGACTCGGTTTTGTCCGAGTTAATTGTATCGCATGAATCAGATTATGCTCGAGATTACTCGGACAAAACCGAGTCGGTTCTGTCCGAGTAAGTTTGAATAGTGAACCGAAGTTGTAATGTCCGCATGGCGATGACGAATATGGTTTTCATAATGACAGATATAGTTGACATTGTATGATATATGCAATATATTTCTGTCATGTTGCAACGGATATCTGTCCATTACTACGAAAGGAACTCCATGCCGGGCAAAAAGAACCTCCGCATGAAGGCGGCGCGCGCGGCGGTTGGCCTTTCGCAAGCTGACTTGGCCGAGGCCGTGGGCGTTACGCGCCAGACCATCGGCCTGATCGAGGCGGGCGGCTACAACCCCACGCTCAATTTGTGCGTGGCGATCTGCAAAGCGCTACGCGTTACGTTGAACGATCTGTTTTGGGAAGACGGGATCGACGTCGACCCTAACGCTCTTTAGGAGTTCGCTATGAAATTTGAAGATTTAAAACTCGTGCAAAAGTGGTGCAAATATGCCGGCCCAAAGGATGAGCGCCTGGAGGCTGAGAGCGCAAAAATCTACAAGATTGGTTTCGTGCTGCTTTCGTTTGGCATGTTGATGATCTTTTTCTACCAGTTTATAGCTCGACAGGTTGCGTGGGTTCACAGCGACGCCAGTGAAATGCCGCATGGCTTTGCAACGCCGTTCGAGGCAGCCATGTATTTGTGGCTCGTTCTCGTGATGTTGATTTGCGCAGGACTGCAAACGCGGAAGGGCTATGTCGATACCAATCGTTTTGGGCAAACCGAGCATCTTCCTGTTGGATATTTCCTGCTTCTCAGCGGTCTTAGCGGCGCCGCGTTCGCGCTTGTTATTGCCGCAATGCGCTGTATCGCTGAGGCGCAGATCGTACCGCTCGAAAGCGTCTTTTGGTTGGCGAACCTGGCCACGGGCGTGTTCTGCGGTGCGACGATTTTCGCGGCCACGTTTGCTGGCCTGTGCGCAACGTTTTTCACGGCGAAAAGACGCCGTGCCAAGCTCGAGGCAGAACTCGACTCCTCTGACGACATCTAATTCGCAACGGGCTGGCTCTGGGTATCCAGAACCAGCCTATTTGATGTTCGATGAGCCGAGTCGACGTCTCTCACAAAGGTAACTAGGAGCTAGCGAGGCCTATCCGAATTGACCTCATTGGCGGTGTCGGTTTCGAGCGCCGTGCGGCGGACGCTGTAGGCGACAAGGCCGGCACCAGCCGCGGCGAGTGCTGCTGCGGCTGCCGTCAGGGGGATGTTGCTGTCACCCGTTCCAGCAAGCGCGCCTGCTTTTCCAGAACGCTTGCTGTTACCGCGGTCCTTGCCGCTGCCAGAGCTGCTGCCGCCACCGGAGCTGCCTCCCGTGCCGGAACCGCCGCCGCTCGAGCCGCCATCGCCGTCCACGGTCATCGGGGCGTCGTGAAGTCCTGTCGTATCCGCGCTGTCGCATACGCCGACCTGAACTTCTGAGCGTTCGCATGACGCGTCGGGCACATGAAGCTCGTGCAGTACGGCACCCAGCGCCGAGTTCGCGCCCGGTCGAATTTCCTCGAGCGTTACGGGATCGAGCGCCACCAGATTACGCGCCTTCGCATACAGCGTTACGCGTTTGCCCACTTCGTTGCTCCAGCTCTCGGGGATGGCGAAGCTCATGCGGAACTGTGCCGTGCAACCCGGTGCCAGCACGGCGTTGCCGTTGTCGGCTACCAGCGGGTGCGTTGCAAAACGTGCGCCCAGCGTCTTGAGCGCGTACTTCACGTGTGCCATGTCGTTGGCCGAAGCGTCCTCGGCAAGCTCTGGATCGTAAATTGAAGCCATGCGTGCGTTCAGTCCGAATCCGATGGAAGCGCTGGAGAACGGCTGGCTGGAGCCCTCTCGGTACAGATCGATCGTGCCGGCGGTCAGCAAGGTGTTGCCGTCGTTTCGCACCGTGACCATGAAGGATTCGCCTGCTGCTCCGGGCACCACCGCGCCCGAGGTGGCGACCGCGCCCGTCGGAGTGGCACACGCCACCAAGGGCACTTCGATGCCGTGCAGCTCTGCCTCGCTCTTCTCCGCGCTCACAATGTGCGTGGCGAGCGCGGAGAGCATGCCTCCCGACGTCAAAAATGTCGTTATCTGATCGACGGGATGGTCCAGCTCGCACATCACAAACGGCTCCGTGAACAGATCGCCCGCCAAGGTGCTGGCGAAGATGCGGAAGTGCTTGCCCATCACTGCAACCGGGTTGCCTTCTTCGTCGTAGGTTTGTCCCACCTTGCCATCGGTGTTCTCTACATAGAGCACGCACCTGCCGTTGTTGCTTACGCTAAACGATGCCGGGCCACAGCCTGCGGCACCCACGGGCTGCGTTGCAAATGCCGATGCGCCTCGCGTCCACGTAACATGCTGCAGCTGCTCGTTGACAGTTGCCAAAAAGCCCGTGTGCTGCGGCCACGGCACCGCGTGGGGTACTGTGGCATCTGGCGACATAACGCCCCAGCCCGCGATGGACTGGCCGATCACGGCGTACGATGCGCAGCCGCAACCGTCTGCGGTCTCGTATGCAACGGGCACCACCATTTTGCCGTTGATATTCTCGGGCTCACCCAGCTCGATGCTCGACGGTGCTTGCGGAAAGCGGAGAACTTGGCGGAACGTCAGGCTGTCGCCCGAAACGTCCGACCATAGGGTAAAGCACTCCAGCGCAACCTCAGCCTCGCTGCCGAGCGCCTTTTCTGCGGTGGTCCCGCGGCGGTGGAGGTAAGCGCCCGACAGACGTCCGTCGACCAGCGCCTTGCCCACCGTGATGCGTGGGCACTGCAGACAATGGTGGCCATCCTCCTGAAGGCGGCCGCGCGAGATGCTGCGCCACGACGTGTGCGATACCACGCGAACTCCGTCGTTGCTGATGCGCAGGCGCACAACGGACAGCATGCCGGATGTGCTCGCCGTGTCGAAAAGGGTGTTGTCGCCGTCGGGGCGCTCGCCCGAGACCAGCAACACGTAGGCGTCCTGGTTTCCTCTTCCGTCCGTATATTCCACCACGTCGAAGTCGTAATCGTATATGCCGTCGCGCTCCACGTCACCTTCGCCAAACCCAAGGGGAAAGTCCACGGGCGTGGGGGCGGACCACGTGCCGTTTGCCTTTGTGTGCACCACTAGGCGCGAGCGGCCATTGTCGCCGTAGCGCACCGAGGCGATACGGAACAGGCATTCTACGCCGGCAATCATTGCCAGCTTCATGTGGGCTTCGCTGAGCACGCCGGGAAACAGCACGTTATCGCTCGAGGGCTTGATGCCGCCACGCTCGTCCTCCGATACACCAGCAGAATTGGCGTTGGGGTCCGCAACGGCGTTCGTCGCCTGCCCGATATAGGTGTACTCATGCATCGGCGCGGCGTTTTCGTCGTTCTCTATCAGTGCGTGGACGAAATGCTCGATCTGTCCCGTGTCGTCGCTTTCTGCATCCGCCTCGAGCTCAATGCGCGTGACCGCTTGATCCCAATCGCGCACGACGGGCGCGACGTTTACGACAGCGGCCTTAACCTCGGCGCATGCGAGCAGCTCGGCGTTGGTGACGATGGTGGCCGATGCGATAAATTGCGGCATGCCGCCCGCCTCGATGTTGCTGGGCGTGCCGAACCGGGCATCCAACGTGTAAGGCGTATCTCCACCCAATGCGAGCTCAGAGCGCTGGGGTACATACTGGTTGCCATTGTTCACTGACATATTCCACGAATCGAGGAGTGTGGGCCACGACCCCGACCAGGCCTTGGTGGTCCACTTGAACATTACGAACTGGAGTATCACATCGACATCGACGTCTGCACCTACGCGCAGTCGCGGAAGCTGGTGTCCATCTGCCTTCTCGTACCCAATGAACAGCGTGAGGGATGCGGCGCCGCGCACGGCAGACGAAGCGACGCCTGCAACGCCGGCGCCAAAGGTGACGGCAAGCCCGATCTGGATGGTGAACGAGCCCGAGGTGTTTGAATAGTCGAGCGAAATGTTTTTAAAAAATGCCGCGCCGCTGCCGTGCGTGTGGGCACCCACGGCGAGCGCCAGCTTCGCCAGCACCCAGGGGTTGACGTTTAGGAAAAACGGCACCGGTCCTAGGGTAAACTGCTCGGTCCAATTGAGGTCGGTTCTTACTTGGAAGAGTGCCTTAATATTGCCGTATGCGGGGTCGTTGTTGTTGCCCCAGGTTTTGCCCACCCAATCGTAGGCGAGCGAGCCGTACAGCTGTGTGGCGATATCCATCGTGAACAGCAGCGTGCAATGGTGACGAAGGAGCTTAGTGTTTCTTGGATCGGTGCCCGAGCCGGCACTCATACTCTTGTACTGATTCCACTTCCCCTCCATCTCGTCGAGGTAGCGGTTTGCCTGCTTGGTGCCCGACTCACGCGGCGATTTCTTCCAGTATTCCGGATCCGGATTGCCCGAATCGTTCATGTAGCCGACCGGTTTGTATCCTCCGCCAAACAGCACGTATCCAGCAAACGAGAAATCGAAGAGGATCGGAAATGTGGGCATCCAACAGGTGAACTTGTTGCCGCCGATGCCGGGAAACGCCGCCGGGAAATCAAAGGGAGTAATCTCTTGGTCCATGGTAGTGGGGACGATAGTGGTCGAGCCCGATTCTGCCTTTGCGGCCGGCGCGGTGACAACGGCCATGGGGGAGGAGAGCGTGTAGGTTTTGCCCTGGTAGTCGAGCGCAAAGCGCAGCTTGCACCCTTCTTCCAGAAGACCCGATGCTGCGTCGAGGAACTTGTCTTCGAGTGTGAACGTGGCCAGATTATCCGCGCCCGATGCGCTGGCCTTGACTTGGCCGATCTGCGTGACGGTTTCGGATGAGCTGCCCGCGGCGGGCGTCACTTTGTTGATGCGCAGCGTTGCCTGTCCACCCTGCGGCAGATGCGCCTGCACGGTAAAGGCGTGCGTATCGGGCTGCTCGTTTGCCGTGTCGTTCTTCGGCAATGCCATGAACGTAGCCTCAGCGTACTGGATGTCCCACTCGTCGAACGTGAGCTGTCGAAAGTACGGCTCGCCATCGGAGAGCGGACGCGTGGGCGCGGTTATGGCGGTGCCGCCCTGGATACGCGCAAGGGGAATCTCGACATCACGGTAGCCCGCCATGCTAATGGAGATGCCGCCGTTAAAGTCGTACGCGTCGAGAAGCGTCGTCTCGTCCACGTAGCCTTCCGCAAGAGGGGCGACCTCAAAGATGGCCGTGCCCTCGTCGTCGGTAGTGGCGGAGAGCTGCTTGCCCGCGGCATAACGCGACACGAGCGTGACCTGGGCACCCGTGATGGGCGTATTCTTGTTGGCGACGTCGACCACGACCACACCAAACATGGTGCGCGAGAGAACGAGCACCCTGAAGGGGTCTTCTTCGTCGGCATAGGCTTCGGTGGGCGCGAACGGCAATATGAAGGCGTTTGCGCTTCCCGGCACGCGCGGCAACATAATGCTCGCCAGCGAGGATGCTCCGGCAACAAGTAACGAACGGCGATCAAGCATCTTTGGCTCCCATCCCGCAGGTATCGGTGGAAATAATCCAATTTTGCGAGAAGGCATCACGTGGCGGTAGTGCCATTCAAGGGTCAAAATGTCCAAATTAATCGAGCGAAGCGCCGGGTTCCGGAACACGTTCGATGCGCTTGACGGCCCGGTCGCTAACGCAACATATGCGCGACCAGCTCGGCGCGAGTTCCGATACCAAGTTTGGCATACACTCCTGATAGGCGGTTTTTAACGGTGCCCGGCGAAACTTCCATGTGGCGTGCGATTTCGGCGTTGGTCCATCCGCGGCAGGCGAGCATGGCCATGGTGAACTCCGTGGTCGTTAAATCGTCGGCCACGTCCTCGCCTGAATCGGGGTTGTGGATGCGCCGCCAGCCGTAGCTGAATCGATACGTAATCTCGATGATGCGTGCGAAATCGTCAGGGTATTGCGATTTTAGGCATGCCTCGATGAGCCCCTGCAAAAGGCCGTGGTGCTCGCCAATGAGCTCGATAAGGCCGTCGGGGCGCGCAATGTCCCAAGCGGCTCCGAAGTGTGCCTTTGCGGCGTCGATGTCCTTGAGGCTCATGCATGCCATAGAAGCTGCCAGGTGCAGGAACAGCTCCGAGATGGGATAACTTCCCTGTTTCATAATCAGGGCGTTTTCCGCCATGCCCAGGCTGCGGCCGTATTCGCCGCGCAGATACAAGGCGTGCGCCATCACGTAGCTGGCGAACAGGCGCAGGCCTTCGGGCAGATGCGCCGCAAGTGGATAAAACTCTTCGGCAGAATACGGGGAAGGCAAGTGCAGCAGGACGCTTGCGGCCGAGGCGAACAGGATATGCGTGGCGTGGATGGCGGGCGATTCTTTGTCGGCTGGCGTATCGAGGATGCCCGCAAGGCACCGACGGGCGTCGGCGATACGGTTGAGCGACAGACTGGCATATCCGCAGATAAAGCATGCGGAATAGCGCGGTGCGGGATCGGTGGCGTCAAGATAGGGGCGCGCCGTCTTGGCAGCGAGGGTGGCCTGTCCGCGAAAGTACAGCGCTTCTGCCGTGGCGATGGTGCGTGAATCGGGGTCGGAAATGCCTGCAACCGCAGCGTCAATCTGCCCTGGCACAAAGGCGGTGCACATCAACGGCATGGGAACGCATGGGTAGCCATCGCAGTCCATCTTCCATCTCCCAACAGCTGGCAACAATAGCAGCAATTGTACTCCTGTTGCTCGGGACTGGAATTTGTGGGTATCGCCTGCGATTATGCCGAACGTATAAAGGAAGAGTTTATTGGCGATGCTCCCAAGGTGGCTACCGAAGCCTAGCTGACCTCGATATTCGGAAAAATTGCCACCCCTGCAAAAAGCTCTGTCGCAGCGGTGGGAAACGCATCTTCTGGGCATTCCGGCGTCTCCAGTTAGCGCTGGACTGCTGCTGTCGCCTGTGCGTTGGCGAGCGGGGCGTGGGGACCGTCCGGCGACCAGCGGTGACGGGCGAGCCCTGCCGCGTGCGTGGGCCTCCATCGGCGTAGACCCATGACCCGCATGGCATCGGAGAAGTCCACCATGGCGTCCAGGACCTTACCGTCCGGCACGTCCAGCCTAGCGGCTCTCTTGAACCCGAGGTCGAAGGGGGCGTTGTACAAGGCATATGGGGCCGAGTGGAAGTGGATCAAAAGAGCGTTACTTGACGTTTCATGCATAATGCCAACCGCCCCGCGACATCACGTTCGCAGTGCGCAGGGGCCGGAGAATCTTTGCGATGAGAGTTGACGTCTAATACCTTGCATCGTATAGTGTGTATAGCACAGTATATGACGAGAGGAGGTGTGCGGATGGAGGCACAGATGAAGCGCGGCTTCCTGGAGGCCTGCGTGCTCGCGGCCGTCTCCGGCGAGGAGTCCTACGGCTACCAGATCGTGAAGGACGTACCGGCGAGCATGGGACTCACGGAGTCGACGCTCTACCCGCTGCTCAAGCGCCTGGAGAAGGCCGGGTGCATCACGGCGCGCTCCGCCGAGCACAACGGGCGGCTGCGCCGGTACTACCGCATCACGGACGACGGGCGAGCGCGCATCGAGGAGTTCCTGGCCGAGTGGCCGTCCGTACGGGAGATTTACGCATACGTTGAGGGGGCGCACCATGACGCGTGATGAGTTTCTGGGCCGGTTGGGCGAGCTGCTCACCTGCCTGCCGGCCGAGCAGGTGGAGGAGACCAAGGCGTTCTATGCGGAGGCCATCGCCGATCGCATGGAGGACGGTATGAGCGAGGAGGAGGCCGTGGCCGCCATGGGCACGCCCGGCGAGGTGGCGGAGGCCACGCTCGACGACCTGCCCGCCGTGCCGCGCGCGATCGCGAGGACGCGCCAGCGCAGCACCGCGCTGCTGTGGGTGCTGACCATCGTGGGCTCCCCGGTGTGGGTGCCGCTGCTCGCCGCCTTCGCCGCCGTGGTCGTCACGGTCTATATCTGCATCTGGGTGCTGGCGCTCTGCGTGTGGATCGTCGCGGCGGCACTCGGGGGCGTGGGTGTAGTTGAGCTCCTGTTTGCCGTAAGCGGCGTCACCATCGGCCACTTCCCGTACGCCCTCGCCTCGGCGGGCGTGGGACTCGGCCTCGTCGGCGTGGCGCTCTTCGTTGGTGCTGGCGCTTGGGCCGCCTCAAAACAAATTGTGCGCCTCTCGGCGCTCTGGGCGAGGAAGGCCGCCTCGCCCTTCTGGAAGGGTAAGGGCGAGAAGGGCGGCGCTGCCGCGCATCTCGCGGCGTAGAAAGGAGTGAGTACCATGACCAGCGCGAAGAAGATCTACCTCGCCGTGGCGGGCGGGCTCGTTGCCGCGGGTGTTGTCCTCGCGGGCATTGGCTTTATCGCTTCGGGCTTCGACCCGGCCGTGTTCACAACCCAAATCGACACGCGCGACAGCACCATCGTGCTCGGCGGCGTCGAGGTGGACGACCCGATGGGCCTCCCCCTCATCGAGCAGCTCGCCAATCTGGGCGAGATCGACACCTCCGGCGTCGCGGATCCCGCCGCGCCCTAGGCGCAGCGAGCCCGGGCGCTCTGCCCGCCAAGCTGCGTAAGCCGGCGAAACCCGAACCTCAACCTCTACGCAACTGGCCCCAAGCCTGCGCCGATTCGCTCTCAGCGCCGCGCGGGGGCCCGTGACGCATGCCCAAAAAGGTACGAGGAGAAAGGAACGCGATGACGACAACCACGCCCTTCCGCCTTCACGGGGCCACGCAGGACCGGAAACGACTGGGCCGTGCGGTGGGGCTGTGCTTGGATTGGCTACACTGATATAGACAGTTCCGTGAGGGGCGCGAGAGACGGGACTCTGGGGAGATCTTCGAGGAGGAGTGTCTCGACTGGAAGCGCGGGTTCAGTGGAGCAGGAACCTAATCTCTGTCTCTCTTGCTTTTTTGATTTGTTGAGAAGCTGGCATTTGGGGGCATTTTGGATAGCGAACAGTTCAAACAAGAAGCTGAGAAAATAGAACAAAGCCTGAGTGCCTTGAGAGTCGCCGAGCGCAATGCAGTGATTCCCTTCATGAACGGCGACTTTACCCAATGGGATCTATATCTGGCATCCTCCTCTGAGTATGCGATGAGACTGATAGACGGATTCATCTCCATGCTCGAGTCGAGGAATCTTGTTTGCGTCGCCCAGCTTCTCCGCGCACAGGTTGGAGTCTGCCTGCGGACATTCGCATTATTCGCCGCCGAAGACCAGGATGACTTTCTCAAGCAGGTGTTTCAAGGTGTGCCTGTGAACAAGCTGAAAGATTTCTCGGGTGAGAAGATGTACGATGGAAGACTTCAAGACTTACTCGAGAAGTTCGATCCAAAGGTAAAAGATGTATACAAGGTGACGTCTGGATTCGTCCACTTCTCCACTGATATTCTGCCGAGCATGGGTGTGCCTGGGGAGGGCTATGAGGTCGAGTTTAATTTTGGAGCCGAGCCCAACGAGAGAAACAATGCGCCTCTCGTGGAATGCGGCAAGGCGTTCTGCCACTATGTCGACCTGCATCTCCAGATGCTCCATAAGGTGATTGCTTCGGATGAATGGTATGCCGATCGATTCCGTATCGATTCCGATGGTCCTGCAGACGAGGCCTCGAAAAGCGAGAAGGTGTAGGTCGAACGCATTGACGCTGCCTTGACAGCATCCCGATATGATAACGAATGGGAGGTTCCCTGCGAAATGTGCGCCTCTGTATATTCTCGCTAGGACGCCCTCGACCGATAAGGCATCGTTGAGTTCAATTTGAGTTCAGCTCGGGTGCCTGAAAATCGCCCAACTCTGATAAAAGGGGAGACGACGGTACACCACGTAGACGAGAGGCTATGGAAGTGCACGATTTGATTATATTGGCGCGCTAAACCGCCCCGCTGCCCAACTTGAACTCCGCTCACGCGTGTATGGGGCTGCGAGAGGTAACGGCCTGCGGCCTCCTTTGTGTGCTCGATGATATCTTCGAGCATGCCGGGCATGGCGGAGACATTCGCTGCAATCCAGCCGTGTTCAAGCGCCGTTTCGGATAGGAGCGAGAGGGGGCTGTCTTGCCCGTTTCCCTTGCACCCGTAAAGATGGTTGACAGTTTGGGGTCTCCCGGGTCTTTAGCTTTTACCGCGCTAGATGCCTCATGGAAACTGTTGGACTTTAATCAGACAGACCCAGCATGTCGTTTTCCTCCATGAGGACATCGGCTAAAACCGCAACACCTATGCTTGTTTAAGCAAACCTCCTGATAGTCGTGGAGCTGCTGTAGCCCGACATGCAGGACATCGCTCGGCTTAAACACCGGATGCCGCATCCGCGAAACGAGTTGCGGTGCACCCTGTTCCAA
>CAVFEY010000034.1:17188-26919 GCA_963621725.1 Firmicutes bacterium AF25-13AC | reverse complement strand
ATCCGGCCCATGCGGCCAACCGCATCGGTGCCATGGTCGAGCAGCGTCCCGACTGGTGCATCAGCCGCCAGCGCACCTGGGGCGTGCCTATCCCCAGCTACACTTGCGCCGACTGCGGCGAGAAGGTCATGAACGACGCCACGCTCGACGCCGTCATCAAGCTCTTCCACGAGAAGGGCTCCGACGCCTGGTTCACTGACGCTCCCGAGAGCTACCTGGGCGAGGCCTGCGTCTGCCCCAAGTGCGGCGGCCATCACCTCAAGGCCGATAAGGACATCCTCGACGTGTGGTGGGATTCCGGCGTCTCCTGGAAGGCCGTCTGTGAGTACCGTCCCGAGCTGGAGTACCCGGCGGATGTGTACCTCGAGGGCTCCGACCAGCACCGCGGTTGGTTCCAAAGCTCGCTGCTCACCTCGGTGGGCGCCAACGGCCACGCCCCGTACAAGGCGGTTGTCTCGCAGGGCTTCACGCTCGACGGCCAGGGCCGCAAGATGTCCAAGTCGCTCGGCAACGTCATCGACCCCAACAAGGTCTGCGACGAGATGGGCGCCGACATCATCCGTCTGTGGGTTGCGTCCGTCGATACCAGCTCCGACGTGTCGATCGACCATGAGATCCTTGCCCGTACGTCCGATGCTTACCGTCGTTTCCGCAACACGCTGCGCTTCCTGCTTTCCGAGCTCGAGGGCCAGTTTGAGCCCGAGTCCGACGGCGTTGCCTTTGCCGACCTGCTGCCGCTCGACAAGCTCATGGTTGCCCGCCTGACCCAGGTCCAGGCCGAGGTCGACGATGCCTACGCCAGCTACGAGTTCCCGCGCGCCTACCGTGCGCTTTACGACTTCGTGGTTACCGAGCTTTCCAACGTGTACCTCGATGCCCTGAAGGACCGTCTGTACTGCGACAAGCCCGGCTCGCTCGAGCGCCGCAGCGCCCAGACCGTGCTGGCCGAGCTCTTCTCGATGCTCATGCGCGACCTGCAGCCGATCCTGTCCTATACCGTCGACGAGGCCATGGCCTATGCGCCCGCCGGCTGCGTCGATCACCAGAAGTACGCCGCGCTGCTCGATTGGTACAAGTCACCCATCACGGTCGATGAGGCCAATGAGTTCGAGGGCGTGCTCGAGGCTTCGCTCGAGCTCCGTAGCGCCGTGACCAAGGCCCTTGAGGATGCCCGCTCCGCCGGCACCTTCACTAAGAGCCAGCAGGTCCGCGTCAAGGCGGTCGTTCCTGCCGAGATGTATGCGCTGCTGACCGGCGATAAGGCCGTCGACCTGGCCGAGTTCTACATCGTCTCCGCTGTTGAGCTGACCCAGGGCGAGGAGCTTTCCGTTGCTATCGAGGCTGCCGAGGGCGAGTGCTGCGACCGTTGCTGGAACTACCGCACCACCGTTGGCGAGTACAACGGCCACGCGCATATCTGCAAGCGTTGTGCCGAAGCGCTGAACTAGCCTTTGGGGACGTTCTTAAAAGACTGTCAAATAAGTACGTCCCCAACGTCAACTTTTGTCAAGTCCAAGCGGCATTCTGTTTTCGGAATGCCGCTTTCGTTTTTAGCTGGTTATTTCGCTAGCGTTGGTGGATATGCTGCGCGTTTGGCGTTTGTCACTATAAGATGATTATTTGCGTTAAACGGAATTTGATTATCTGAGGGTAGGGGATTGATTTGGGTCGTGCTGGGGATATGACGCCGCCTTTGCGTTGGCGGTTGGGTGTTGCTGGTGGGGTAGCGCTCGTTGTGCTGCTTGTTGATCAGCTGACCAAGCTTGCGGTTCGTGCCGTGGGCGAAGCTTTGCATGTGACTGTCATCCCCGGTGTCATCGACTTTATGTTTGTCCGCAATATCGGTGCTGCCTTTAGTATGGGCGAGGGGCATGGCATCGCGTTTGCCGTGCTGGCGTTGGCGGTCATCATCGCTATTGCCGTGTACCTCGTTCGTGCACCCCAGCTCGCCCATCTTGAGGTTGTGGGCATGGCGATGGTTGCGGGCGGTGCTATCGGCAACGCTATCGATCGTTTGGCCTTTGGCTTCGTGACCGATTTTATTGCTACCACCTTCATTGACTTCCCCGTCTTCAATGTGGCCGATATCGGCATTACCTTGGGTGTCGTGCTCGCTCTCTTCGGCTACATGTTCTTGAGCCCCGCTGCCCGTGAGGTCGATGCGACCGCCGAGCTTAACGCCCGTGACGAGGCCCGCGCTAAGCGCAAGGCCCAGCAACGCGGGGAGCGTGCCCGCAAAATTCGCGAAAGGAACGAGCGCTAATGGCCGACATCCATATTCTTGTTGCCGACGATGCCGCCGGTCAGCGTCTTGACGCTTATCTGGGCGCCAATGACGGCTGCCCTACACGTTCTGCCTGCGCGCATCTGATCGAGGGTGGCGCCGTCGCTGTCAATGGCGAGACCTGCCTGTCCAAAAAGTACGCCGTGCGAGCCGGCGATCGTATTTCGGTCGATTTGCCCGAGCCGCACGATCCCACCGATGTGATTCCCGAGGCCATCCCGCTCGACATTCGCTATGAGGACGCTTATCTCATTGTGCTCTCCAAGCAGCGCGGCCTGGTGTGCCATCCTGCGCATGGTCATGAGAACGGTACGCTCGCGAATGCCCTGGTCTATCACTGTGGTATCGACCATCTGGGCACCGTGCAGGGCGAGGACCGCCCCGGTATTGTGCATCGCCTGGATCGCGATACCTCGGGTCTCATGCTTGCGGCAAAGGACGACGACACCCAGCGCGCGCTCCAAAATCTCATCCGCACGCGTACGCTCGACCGTCGCTATATCGCACTCGTTCACGGTCACATCGCCATGGACGAGGGCACCATCAACACCGGCATTGCCCGATCGACGCGCGACCGTGTCAAGATGGCGGTTTCGGACGATCCTTTCGCGCGCCAGGCCATTACGACCTTTAAGGTCCTCGAGCGCTTCGATTCCACGCGATTTGACGACGGCTATACGCTCGTCGAGTGCCACCTGTTTACGGGCCGCACGCATCAGATTCGTGTGCATATGCGCCATATCAACCACGCCTGCGTGGGCGATCCACTCTACGGCAAGTGCGATGCACGCGCCGATCAGGGTCTGACCAGGCAATTCCTTCATTCCTGGCGCGTCGCATTCGACCATCCCGTGACGGGCGAGCGCATCGAATGCCGCGACGAGCTGCCGTGGGATCTCGCTGCGGTTCTTGACGACCTGGCCCCGCGCTCGCTTGGCCGCACCGCCGCCGGCGACGACATCGTCCCGCAGCTTGGCCTTCTCGAAGCCTAGCCGGTATTAGGTGGTTTCTTGAACTCGGTAAGCCTGCGGTAAGATATACGATTGTTTACGTAACGCGTTCCTGGGAGCCTGCATGCTCGCCTTTTTACAAACCAACACACCCATCGTGATTTTCAACCAGATTGTCGTCACGCTGCTCACGGTCTGCTTTCTGTACCAGGTGGTCTTCTTTGTCATCGGTGCTCTTCGTGGCGAGGTCGCGCCTCCCAAGGCCAAAAAACTCCACCGCTATGCCTTCTTTATTGCGGCGCATAACGAGGAGGCCGTGATCGCCAATCTCGTTCGCTCCATCAAGGACCAGGATTATCCGTCCGAGCTCATCGAGGTCTTCGTGGTCGCCGACGCCTGCACCGACAACACGGCGCAGCTCGCGCGCGAGGCGGGCGCCATTGTCTATGAACGCAACGACCTGGCCCGCAAGGGTAAGAGCTGGGTCATGGACTTTGGTTTCGATCGCATTCTCAACGAGTATCCCGATACGTTTGAGGGCTACTTTATCTTCGATGCTGACAACGTTATCTCCCGCGATTACGTCTCCAAGATGAATGATGCCTTTGACCAGGGATTCCATGTGGTCACGAGCTGCCGCAACTCTAAGAACTTCGGCAGCTCGTGGATTTCGTCTGCCAACGCCACCTGGTATCTTCGCGAGGCGCGCTTTCTCAACAACGCGCGTAACATCTGCAAGACGTCCTGCGCCGTCTCGGGTTCGGGCTACCTCATCTCCGCCAGCGTTATCGAGGGCATGCACGGTTGGCAGTTCCATACGCTGACCGAGGATATCCAGTTCACCACGTTCTGCGCCATTCACGGCATCCGCATCGGTTATGCGCCGGCGGAGTTCTTTGACGAGCAGCCGGTGACGTTTAAGGCGTCCTGGAAACAGCGTATGCGTTGGACTAAGGGCTTTTACCAGGTGTTCTTTACCTATGGTAAGCACTTGGTCAAGTCGACGTTCCGTTATCATCGCTTTGCTGCCTACGACATGTTTATGACGATTGCGCCGGGTATGCTGCTATCGCTGATTTCCATGCTCGCCAACGCGACCTTCCTCATCGTGGGCGGGCTTTCGCACGGCTTCTTGGCCACCGAGGTCGAGATGCAGGCTTGTGCCGCCTCGCTCATTATGACCTTCGTGATGATGTACCAGACCTTCTTTATCCTGGCGCTCCTTACGACCATCTTCGAGTACAAGCACATTCATTGCGCGCAAAAGTGGCGTTTGGTGACCAACCTGTTTACCTTCCCGATCTTTATGTTCAGCTATATCCCCATCACGGTGGCTGCTCTGTTCCTAAAGGTCGACTGGGTCCCGACGCAGCACGCCGTCAACGTTACTCTCGACGAGGTCATGCAAGGCGCCAAATAACCACCACCAAAACCACCGCAAAGGGGACAGGCACCTTTGTGGTGGTTTTTGCGTTTGAGCAGCTGACCATGGAGGTGCACAATGTCCTACATCCCATTTTGGATTTGCATCTTTGCCGGTGCGGTGGTTGATGCCCGTGAGCGACGCTTTCCCAATGAGCTTGCCGGCGCGTGTGCCGTGGCGGCGTTAGCAGGCGTTTGGCTCGACAAAGGTGTTAATACGGCGCTTGACCACGCCGGTCTTGCGGTCATCGTCTACCTTGCCCTTGTGCTTACTGAGTCGCTCTGGCGTCGTGTTCGCCACGCCCCCGGCATCGGCATGGGGGACGTCAAGGCGCTCTTCGCGCTTTGCACGCTCGACCCTATGGGCGGCATCGTGGCATTTGCCGTCGCGCTCCTGGTCCTTGCCCTCTCCTGCCTCATTACAAAATTGCACTCCCTGCCATTGCTCCCGTTTTTGGTGCCGATTTTTGCCATAATCGAGGTCGTGGGCTGCACATTGTAACTGATTGCGCATCCTTCTTAAGGAGCATGCCATGGCAACTAATCAAGAAACGGCCGTCATTAAGGCGCGCATGGACCGTATTCCCTCGGCGTTGTCGCCCGAGCTTGTCGAGCGCATTTCCGCCGATCGTGCTTCGGGCGCCGTCAACCCGTATCGTTGCAACGACGACCAGGTCGTTCGTCGTATTGATCGCGCTGCCGACAAAGGCACGCTCATGCGTCCGGCGTTTATGCGCGATACCGAAAAGATTCTTCATCTTCCGGCGTACACCCGCTATGCAGGCAAAACGCAGGTCTTCAGTTTTCGCAGCAACGACGACCTGTCGCGCCGCGGTTTGCACGTGCAGCTTGTATCGCGCATCGCACGCGATATCGGTCGCGCCTTGGGGCTTAACTGCGATCTGATCGAAGCGATTGGCTTAGGCCACGACTTGGGCCACACGCCCTTCGGTCATGCCGGTGAGCGCTTTCTCAACGATATCTACCACGAGCACACCGGCCGCTTCTTTTTCCATAACGTGCAGTCGGTCCGCGTGCTCGATGCGCTGTATGGCCGCAACGTGTCGCTCCAGACGCTTGATGGCGTGCTGTGCCATAACGGCGAGTACGAGCAACGCGTGTTTGAGCTCTCGGACATGGATTCCTTTGACCAGTTCGATCAGACGGTTGAGGACTGCATTGCCACGGGTTATAGCGCAATTGAGCACCTGCGTCCCATGACGCTTGAAGGCTGCGTGGTCCGAATCTCGGATATCCTTGCCTACGTTGGGCGCGATCGCCAAGACGCCATTGCGGCGGGCCTACTGGCGCCCGATGCTTTTGACGATGGCCTGGGTGGGGCATACAACAGCTGGATCCTTACGCATGCCTCCATCGATATCGTTGAGCACAGCTATGGCAAGCCGCGCATCGAGATGAGCGAGGAGCTGTTTGAGGAAATTCGCCGAGCCAAGCGCGAGAACTACGTAAAGATCTATAGCAAGGGCGGCATCGAAGGCGACTCCGAAGCGGAGCTGCGCGAGGCGTTCGAAAAGCTCTACGACCGTTGCCTGCAGGATATAAACGAAGGTGACGAGTCCTCGTACATCTTTAAGCATCATATTTCTCGCATTGAGCAGCAGCTTTCCTACTACGATCGTACCTATGCCTGGCAGGATGACAAGGATCAAGCGGTGGTGGATTACATCGCGAGCATGACGAACGGCTATTTCTGCGAGCTCACGAGCAAGTTGTTCCCGGGATTAAAGTTTCCGCACCGTACCTATATTAACGAACGGTAGTTCGTATATATTCGGTATACTGTTAGTGAAAAACGTTTTTGATTGATGCACGGGATGGCTATGGACGACCTTTTTTCTGCCTCGACGCGCGAGCGTTCCTTTAAAAATGCGCCGCTCGCGGTGCGCATGCGCCCCAATTCGCTCGACGAATACGTGGGTCAGCAAAAGGCCGTCGGTAAGGGCTCGTGGCTGCGTGCGGCCATCGAGCATGATGTGCTATCGAGCGTGATTCTGTATGGGCCGGCCGGTACGGGCAAGACGACGCTGGCGCATATCATCGCCAACCATACCAAGAGCGAGTTTGTCGAGGTCAGCGCCGTGACGGGTACCGTGAAGGACCTGCGTCGCGTGATTGACGAGGCCAAGACGCGCCTGAATACCTACGACCGCCGCACTATTCTATTTATCGACGAGATTCATCGCTTCTCTAAGTCGCAGCAGGATGCCCTGCTGCATGCGGTTGAGAACATTATGATTGGCGCCACGACGGAGAATCCGTACTTCGAGGTCAACTCGGCGTTGCTCTCGCGTGGTCGCGTGGTGGAGCTTGAGCACTTAAAGGACGAGGACATCGCGACGCTCATCGAGCGTGCGCTCGAGGCACCGCAGGGTCTGAACGGCAAGTTCTCGGCCGATGAGGATGTGGTTAAAACCATCTGCGCGCTGGCCGCGGGTGACGCTCGTTCGGCGCTCACGACGCTCGAGCTTGCGAGCGAGATTGCCGTCACGCGTCCCGATACGGACGGGACGCCAGCGCCGGCGGCGGGGGAGCGCTATCCCATCACCGTGGATGACGTTAAGATTGCCAACCCACGTCGTGGTTTTTCGTATGACAAAAACGGCGACATGCACTACGACATTATCAGTGCGTTTATTAAGTCTATGCGCGGCAGCGACCCCGATGCCACGATCTATTGGCTCGCGCGCATGATTGACGCAGGGGAGGATCCCAAGTTTATTGCGCGCCGTATTATGATCCACGCTTCTGAGGATGTTGGCAACGCCGATCCGCAGGCGCTTTTGGTGGCGCATGCCGCGTTTAAGTCTGCCGAGGTCATTGGCTATCCCGAATGTCGCATTAACCTGGCTCAGGCTGCGCTCTATGTGTGCTTGGCGCCAAAATCCAACGCGTGCGAGGCTTCGATCGATGCGGCGCTGGCCGATATTCATAGCAGCGGCTTGCGCGAGGTACCGAGTTATCTTCGCGATCGTCATCGCCCGGGCAGCGATGAGTACGGTGTGTATAAGTATCCGCATGATTATCCCGAAGGTTGGGTCGACCAGCGCTATTTGCCCGAGGGTCTGGAGCGCGGCGCATTCTGGCAGCCTGCCGGCCGCGGTTGGGAAGAGTGGCGTGTGGAGCAAAGCGAGCGCGATCGTAGCGGCAACGCTCCTAAGTAGGTCATTGGCGCCTCGCGCATTCCCTTTGGGTAACTTTCCCCTTCTTTGGGGTACCATAAACAGCGTCTGTATTTCGATTCCTTTGGGAGGCTTGTATGGGTCCCATTCAAATTGTCCTGCTGCTACTTGCCATTGCCGGCGTGTGGGCTGTTATCGAGCTCGCGCTCACGCTGCGCAAGACCCGCACCGTCGTCGACTCGCTCGACAAGACGGTGAGCGACCTCAACAACACACTCGCCGAGGCACAGCCCGTGGTGGCAAAGCTCGATGGCGCCGTAGACGAGCTTACGCCGGCACTTGCCCAGGTGGAGCCGCTGCTCAAGTCGAGCAAGACTGCCGTTGACGCTCTGACGTCCAACCTCGTTGAGGTCGAAGCCGTGGTTCGCGACATCTCTGAGGTTACGGGCAGCGTGGCCGAGGCAAGCAACGCCGTGTCGAGCGTGACCGACTCTGCGGCTGGCGCCGTGCAGAAGCTCTTCAATAAGGTGAAGGCTCCTGCAGCCGACGCCGATCGCAAGCTCGCCGCCGTCGAGGCCGAGCAGCCTACCGAGCGCGTTCTGATTGGTGAGGCTGAGGACGAGGCCGCCGATGGTGCGGATGCAGCTCAGAAGGCCGCAGCCAAGCCTGCTCAGTATTACACCTATACGCCCGCCGAGACCTCCGAGGAGTCCTGCGATGAGTAGCGAAGCAACCTGCCCCATTACGCTGAGCGTTGCCGGTGATCCGCGTCTCGCGCGCTTGGTGCGCATGACGGCCGCCAACGTCGGCGCCCTGTGCTCTATGTCCGTCGATCGCATCGAGGATATTCGTATGGCCGCCGAGGAAGCCTTTATTTTTGGCTGTACGGCTGTTGATTCCGATGATATCTCGATCAAATTCGATGTCGACGAATCTCACGTGGGTATGACCTTTACCTTTGGCGATCAGGCGACTGTCGATGAGGATGACCAGGCTGCCATATATGCCGAGCTCATTTTGGCGAGCGTGTGCGATTCCTACGAAAAGACTACGGCGCCCCTAACGCTTTCCCTCGACCTCAAGGCGGATATCTAATATGACCGAACGTTCCCGGAGCGGCAAGACCGCTTGGGACAAGGAGAAAACCCGCGAGCTGTTTCGTCGTTATAAGGAGACCGGTGATCCGGATGCCCGCGAGCAGCTCGTCATGTCCCATATGAACCTGGTAAGGTTTCTTGCCAACAAATTTAAGAACCGCGGCGAGCCGCTCGATGACCTTTTGCAGGTCGGCTATCTGGGCTTGCTCAAGGCTATCGATCGCTTTGACCCCGAGCGCGGGCTCGAGTTCACCACGTTTGCCACTCCTACTATTCTGGGTGAGATTAAGCGTCATTTCCGCGACAAGGGCTGGAGCGTGCGCGTGCCCCGTCGCTTGCAGGAGCTCTCGGCCAAGGTCAACCAGGCTACCGATAAGCTCACCAACGAGCTACAGCGTTCGCCCAAGGTTGAGGAAATCGCCGATTACCTGGGCGTGACCGTCGACGAGGTGCTCGAAGCCATGGAATCGTCCTCGGCCTATACCTCGGTGCCCATCGAGGCTCCCGGCGCGTCCGATTCCGATGATGCGCCCTCGATTCTCGACCGCTATGCCGACGACGACAACGAGCTCGACTTTACCGATGACCGCCTGGTGATTGAGGAGGCCATTCGCGATTTCTCGCCGCGCGAGCGCGAGGTGATCGAGCTACGCTTTGTGAAGGGCATGACCCAGATCGAGATCGCCAAGAAGCTGGGCATCTCGCAGGTACAGGTCTCGCGCCTGCTGCGCCGTACCCTTAAGAAGATTCAGGACAAGATCGACCCCGACGGAGTGATGGTTCGTTCATGAATGAGCACCCCCAACAAACCGACCGCACGCTGCGCGATACCCGTATT